>NZ_JAMDGW010000021.1:0-133427 GCF_028656995.1 Pseudomonas sp. TNT2022 ID642
AGCAGTTGGGGTTTTGTTTTGCCCGCAGGAAAGTTCGTACAGCATTCACGGACGCCGTCCGGCTGTCACAACCTGCCGACAATGCTAAGGTTCTGCCCTGGCTTTCGTACTTTCCAAGGAATCCTTTATGCCGGACGCTCAGTCCCTCAACGCTGCATTCATGGTCGTCCAGAGCAACAGCCTGGATGAACTGCGCAGCCTTGTGATCAGCATCATGCGGCGCTATCCGCTGGCTCCCCTGGAAAACGAAATTGCACTTGTGCAGAGCAACGGCATTGCCCAATGGCTCAAATTGGCTTTGGCCGAAGACCCTGAGGAGGACGACCTTGGCGGTTGCGGTATTGCCGCAGCGATTGATGTGCAACTGCCAGGCAGTTTCATGTGGCAGCTCTACCGCATGGTATTGGGCCGAGATGAAATTCCTCCCAAATCCCTGCTCGATAAAGCCCCGTTGACCTGGCGCCTCATGCGCCTGCTTCCCCAAGTCATTGATCGTCCGCATTTTGAGCCGTTACAACGCTTCCTCACCCATGACACCGACCTGCGCAAGCGCTATCAATTGTCCGAACGCTTGGCGGATCTGTTCGACCAGTATCAGGTGTACCGGGCTGACTGGCTTGAAGACTGGGCAGAAGGCCGGCATCAATTGCGCAATGTCAGAGGTGAGGTAAAACCTCTCCCCCCGACCAGTTGCTGGCAAGCTGAGTTGTGGCGTGCGCTGCTGGATGACGTAGGCGAACAGGGTATGGCGCAGAGTCGCGCCGGCGTTCATCAACGGTTTATCGAGCGCATCAACAACCTCGCCGAGGCTCCTGCGGGATTGCCTTCACGAGTGATTGTTTTCGGGATTTCTTCGCTGCCAGCCCAAGTGCTTGAGGCGCTGGCCGGGCTTGCGCGTTTCAGCCAGGTCCTGCTGTGTGTACATAACCCGTGCCGTCATCACTGGGCCGATATTGTCGCCGACAAGGATCTGTTGCGGCACCAGTACAAACGACAATCGCGCAAGACTGGAATGCCCGCAGTGCTGGACCCTGATGCACTGCATCAACACGCCCATCCACTGTTGGCTGCATGGGGTAAACAAGGTCGGGACTACATAAACCTGCTCGACAGCTATGACGATCCCAATAGCTATCGGGCGGCTTTTCGCGACGGTCGTATAGACCTGTTCAGCGACACCCCGCCACACAACCTGCTCAATCAGCTTCAGGACGACATCCTCGAACTGCGCCCACTCAACGAGACTCGCGAACACTGGCCGGCTGTCGATTTGGCAAGTGATGACTCGATCCGTTTTCACATTGCCCATAGCGCTCAGCGTGAAGTCGAAATACTGCATGACCAGCTCTTGGCGCGCTTCAGCGCCAACCCGGATCTGCGTCCTCGCGATGTGATCGTGATGGTGCCTGACATCGATAGCTATGCACCGCATATTCGTGCGGTGTTTGGTCAGCTCGATCGCCATGATCCGCGGTTCATTCCTTTCACCCTGGCGGACCAGGGGCAGCGTGGTCGTGATCCACTGCTGATCGCGGTCGAGCACTTGCTCAAGCTTCCCGACAGTCGTTTCCCGGTCAGTGAAATCCTCGACCTGCTTGACGTTCCTGCACTTCGCGCACGTTTTGGCGTGGAGGAACGCGACCTGCCGACACTGCACCGCTGGATCGAAGGGGCGGGTGTGCGTTGGGGAATGAATGCGGAGCAACGAGCGGGCTTGGGGTTACCCGACGAGCTTGAGCAAAACAGCTGGCATTTCGGTCTGCGCCGAATGCTCCTTGGCTATGCCGTTGGTAGCGCCGAGGCGTGTGAAGGGATCGAGCCTTATGATGAAATTGGTGGGCTCGACGCCGCACTGATCGGGCCGTTGGTGGCTCTGCTCGATGCCTTGGAACTCGCCCATCAGCAGCTTACCCAGCCCGCTCAACCCAACGAGTGGGGCTATCGATTGCAAGCACTGATGCAACTGTTCTTCAAAGCCAGTAACGAGCATGACGATTACTTGTTGGCGCAGCTTGAAGAGCTTCGCGAAACCTGGCTGGAAACGTGTGAGGCGGTAGGTCTTTCGGATGAGCTACCCCTGACGGTTGTTCGCGAAGCCTGGCTCGCCGGGCTGGATCAGGGGCGTTTGTCTCAGCGCTTTCTGGCCGGTGCCGTGAATTTTTGTACGCTGATGCCTATGCGCGCCATTCCATTCAAACTGGTCTGTCTGTTAGGAATGAACGACGGCGACTATCCCCGTGCGCAGCCTCCACTGGACTTCGACCTCATGGGCAGCGATTACCGTCCGGGAGATCGTTCGCGGCGTGAAGACGACCGCTATCTGTTGCTCGAGGCGCTTCTGTCGGCACGTCATCAGCTCTACATCAGTTGGGTTGGCCGTAGCATTCGCGACAACAGTGAGCGACCGGCTTCAGTGTTGATTGGCCAGTTGCGCGATCACCTCGCCAGCGGTTGGCGACTGCTCGATGAAAGCGGCGATCTGTTGAGCGCCATGACGCAGGAGCATCCACTGCAACCGTTTAGTGCGCGCTATTTTCATGAAGGCGATCAACTCTTCAGCTATGCCAGCGAATGGCAGGTTCTGCATCAACAGCAGTCGCCTCAAAACGAAGGGCAGTTGCTGACCCCTTATGTGCAAGAAGAACCATTGAGCCTGGCGTTGTTGCAGGACTTTTTGCGCAACCCGGTTCGGCATTTTTTCACCCAACGCCTCAAGGTGTATTTCGAGGCCGCGGAAGCGCCGCTGGCCGATGAAGAACCCTTCGTGCTGGACGCATTGCAGCGTTACACGCTGAGCGACAGCCTGCTCGAAGCCGCTCTCAGACAACCGGACAATATCGATCAGGCTCTGACAGCCCAGGCCCGGCGTCTGCAAAATAGCGGCCTGTTGCCAATGGCTGGATTCGGCGAATGCCTGCAACGGGAGTTGATCGAGCCTCTGCCGGATTTGCTGCAGCGTTATCAACAACTGCTCACGCTCTGGCCAAAGCCATTGAGCAGTGCGATCCCCGTCAATCTTGAATTGCACGGCGTGCGCCTTGAAGGCTGGCTCGCCGGTTTGCATCAACGCGCCGACGATGGCCTGTTGTCCGTCACGACCATTCCCAACAGCATTGGCTCGATCAAGAGTCGCAAATGGCATCGCCTGACCAAGCCTTGGGTCAATCATCTGGTGGCCTGCGCCAGCGGATTGTCCCTGAGCACCGCACTGGTGGCCAGCGACGATACGTTGCTGCTTGAGCCGATGGAGCCAGATCGGGCGATACGTTTGCTCGGCGATTTGCTCCTCGCCTGGCAGGCCGGGATGCGACAGCCACTGCCGATCGCAGTAAAAACCGCTTTCGCGTGGCTCTCTCAGACCGACCCGCTGAAGGCCGAAGCGGCCGCCCGCAAAGCCTATGAAGGGGACGGGCAGACCAGCGAAGGCGAGCGCCGCGAGAGTCCGGCACTGGCCCGGCAATATGCCAACTTCGATGCATTGCTTGAGGACGAAACGTTCTCCGGTTGGTGCGACGCCTTGTATCGCCCATTGTTCGAGGCACCATGGCGATCACTGTCCAGCGAAGGGGCACGCTCATGAGCACGAAGACACCGCTTGCTCTGGCTTTCCCCCTGCGTGGCAGCCAGTTGATCGAAGCCAGTGCCGGGACAGGTAAAACCTTCACCATCTCTGCTTTGTATTTGCGGCTCATCCTGGGGCATGGTGACGAGTCGAGCAGGTTCGGTCGTGAGCTGCTGCCGCCGCAGATTCTCGTCGTGACCTTCACCGATGCCGCGACCAAGGAGCTGCGTGAGCGCATACGCACGCGTCTGGCTGAGGCCGCTCGATTCTTCCGAGACGAAACGCCCGCACCCGATGCACTGATCGCCGAATTGCGTGACCAATTCGACCCTCAACAATGGCCCGGCTGTGCCAGCCGCCTGGATGTCGCCGCGCAATGGATGGATGAGGCTGCCGTTTCGACCATCCACAGCTGGTGTCAGCGCATGCTGCGCGAGCACGCGTTCGATAGCGGCAGCTTGTTCACCCAATCCCTGGAAACCGATCACAGCGACTTGCTCGGTGAAGTGTTGCGCGATTACTGGCGGCTGTTCTGTTACCCGATGCAGGACGATGCGTTGAATTGGGTTCGCAGCAACTGGGGCGGGCCGGCGGCCTTGTTGCCTCGCGTACGCGGCCTGTTCGCCAGTGAGCGCGACAGCGACGAGGGCAAGGCGCCTGCGGAGCTGATTGATGAATGTCTGCAAGAACGCCGCGCGGCGCTGATCGAACTGAAAATGCCCTGGCGCCAGTGGGCAGATGAGTTGCTCGCCATCTGTCACCAAGGCGTCGCCAGCAAGACCGTCGATGGCCGCAAGATGCAGGCGCGTTACTTTGAACCCTGGTTCGAGAAGCTCAAGGCGTGGGCTGAAGACGAGTCCCTCGAGCAACTCGATATCGGCACCGGCTTCACCCGACTGACCCCCGACGGCATGGCCGAGGCGTGGAAGGGGCAGCCCCCGAGCCATCCGGGACTGGACGCCATGCAGGCCCTCAAGTCGAGCCTCGATGCATTGCCGACCCCTGATGCCGCGGTGCTGCAACATGCCGCCAAATGGGTAGGCACACGCTTTGAAGAAGAGAAGCGGCGGCGCGCCGAGATGGGCTTCGACGACATGCTCTTGCGCCTGGATGCCGCTCTGCAATCCGACGGGGGCGAACGTCTTGCGACGTTGATTCGCGAGCAGTTTCCGGTCGCGCTGATCGATGAGTTTCAGGACACCGATCCGGTGCAGTATCGAATCTTCGAAAGTATCTATCGCATCGAAGACAACAGTCCTGAGACCGGCCTGTTCCTGATCGGTGATCCGAAGCAGGCGATCTACGCTTTCCGCGGTGCAGACATCTACACCTACCTGCGCGCGCGTCAGGCCACCACTGGCCGGCTGCATACGCTGGGCACCAACTTTCGCTCCAGCCACGGCATGGTCAACGCGGTCAATCATGTATTCGCACGCGCCGAGTCCCGAGAGCTGGGCCGTGGCGCGTTTTTGTTCCGCGAGAAAAACGGCGACAATCCGGTGCCGTTCCTGCCCGTGGAATCCCAAGGGCGCAAGGAGCGACTGCAGGTCGGCGGGCGAGATGTCGCGGCGCTGAATATCTGGCATTTGCCTAGCGACCAGCCACTGTCGGGTGTTGTCTATCGCCAGCAATTGGCAGCCGCGTGCGCCAGCGAAATCACTGCGCTGCTCAATGGCGGGCAAAGCGCTGGCGCGGGGTTCGTTCAGGACGGTAAAGACTTCAGAGGCTTGAGGCCGTCCGATATTGCGATTCTCGTGCGCGACGGCAAGGAAGCCCAGGCTGTGCGCGGTGAACTCGCCGCCCGGGGCGTACGCAGTGTTTACCTGTCGGACAAGGATTCGGTATTCGCGGCGCAAGAAGCCCACGACCTGTTGTCCTGGCTCAAGGCCTGTGCCGAGCCGGATGTCGAACGTTCCCTGAAAGCCGCGTTGGCCTGTATCACTCTGAACCTGCCATTGGCCGAGCTGGAACGTCTGAACCAGGACGAACTGGTCTGGGAAACCCGGGTCATGCAGTTCCGTGGCTATCGCGAGCTATGGCGCAAGCAAGGTGTGCTGCCGATGTTGCGCCGCCTGCTGCACGACTTCCACCTGCCGCAAACCTTGATGAAACGCACCGATGGCGAGCGTGTACTGACCAACCTTTTGCACTTGTCGGAGTTGATGCAGCAAGCGGCTGCGGAACTGGACGGTGAACAAGCGCTGATTCGTCATCTGGCCGAGTTGCTGGCAGTGTCCGGCCAGGCTGGCGAAGAGCAGATTCTGCGTCTGGAAAGCGACGAGCAACTGGTCAAAGTCGTGACCATTCACAAGTCCAAAGGCCTGGAATATCCCTTGGTGTTCCTGCCGTTCATTTGCTCGGCGAAACCCGTGGATGGCAGTCGTTTGCCGCTGCATTACCACGACACCGCGGGTAAAGCTCAGATAAGTCTCAAGCCGACTGCCGAGCTTATAGCGCAAGCGGATGATGAGCGTCTGGCTGAAGACCTGCGCTTGCTCTACGTTGCCCTGACGCGCGCGCAGCATGCCTGCTGGTTGGGGGTGACGGATCTTAAACGGGGCAATAACAACAGCTCGGTGCTGCACCTTTCGGCGCTGGGCTATCTGCTCGGCGGTGGCGTTTCTCTGGGCGAGTCCAGCGAACTGAAACGCTGGCTGCAAGAGCTGCAACAAGACTGCCCGGCCATCCACACCGATGACATGCCACAACCTACCGACGAGCATTACCAGCCGCCACGCAATGACGCCGTGCTGAGTGCCACGCTGTTGCCCAAGCGCAAGGCCAGTGAAAACTGGTGGATCGCTTCCTACAGCGCATTGCGCATCAGCGACGTATTGAGTGTCGGCAGCGATGAAGCGCCGGACAGCCCGCAAGCGCAAAAGCTGTTTGATGACGAACGCCTGGACCCCGACGCCCCGCGAGAAATCATTGCCGGCGGCGCCGATATCCATCGCTTCCCGCGCGGCCCCAATCCGGGAACATTTCTCCACGGTTTGCTGGAATGGGCCGGTGATGACGGCTTTGCCGTTTCCCGCGAGGCACTGGAAGATGCAATTGCCCGACGCTGTAACCTGCGTGGCTGGGAAGGCTGGATCACCACCCTGAGTGATTGGCTGCAGCATCTGCTCAAGTCGCCACTGCCAGTTGCAGGCGGGCAGCCGCCTGTTGTTCTAGAACAGCTGAAGCAATACCGGGTCGAGATGGAGTTCTGGTTCGCCAGCCATAAAGTCGATGTCCTCAAACTCGACGAACTGGTGCGTCAGCACACTCACAGGGGTGTGGCCCGCGTTGCGGCAGAACCGGTGCAGCTCAACGGTATGTTCAAAGGCTTTATCGATCTGACCTTCGAACACCAAGGCCGCTACTATGTGGCCGACTACAAATCCAACTGGCTCGGCGTGGATGATCTGGCTTACACCGAGCAGGCCATGGAGCAGTCGATCCTCGACAACCGCTATGACCTGCAATACGTGCTGTACCTGTTGGCGTTGCATCGCCAGCTCAAGGCACGGCTGCCTGATTACGATTACGACCGGCATGTTGGCGGTGCGTTGTACCTGTTCCTGCGCGGTACTCGCGCGGACAGTCGCGGTGTGTATTTCGTTCGTCCGCCCCGTGAGCTGATCGAGCGTCTCGACCGGATGTTTCAAGGCAAACCCGAACCCAAGACCGAACCCGCCTGGGAACAGGGAGTCCTGCTATGAACCGCACCTTTGCCGACCTGCTACCGACACCGTTGGCAGCCGACAGTCTGTCGAGGCTGTCGCCGCTGACCAGCGCGGATGATCTGTTGATATTGCTGACTCGTTGGGTCGAGCGCGGCTGGCTGCGTGCGCTGGACAAAGCGTTTGTCGGGTTCCTGCACGAACTTGAGCGCGACACGGATCCACTGGTGCTGCTCGCGGCCGCCCTGACCAGCCATCAACTTGGCCACGGTCATGTCTGTCTCGATCTGTACGAAACCCTGAAAGCTCCCGACTTTGCTCTGTCGCTGCCGCCCGAAGGGGACGTGCAAGGTGGTGTGTTGCTGCTGCCTTCGCAATTGCTCGAGGCGCTGGATGGCGCGCACTGGTGCAAGGTTCTGGCGGGCAGTTCTCTGGTCGCACTGGCGGCCGATAGCAGTGATTCGGCACAGCAGCGCCCGCTGGTGTTGTCGGGCAAGCGCCTGTACTTGCGACGCTACTGGGCCTACGAACGGCGGATTGATACGGCGTTGCGTCAGCGTCTGCAACAGGTTGAGCCGACACCGGACGATCTGCCGCAGCGACTGAGTGAGCTGTTCGGATCCGCCAAGGCGGGAGCAGTGATCGACTGGCAGAAGCTCGCCTGTGCCCTCGCCACTCGCGGCGCCTTCAGCATTGTCACCGGCGGGCCGGGTACCGGCAAAACCACCACCGTGGTGCGTTTGCTGGCCTTGCTTCAAGCACCCGCCGTAGCCACCGGCCACCCGCTGCGGATTCGTCTGGCGGCACCAACAGGCAAGGCAGCGGCGCGGTTGACCGAGTCCATCAGCCAGCAAGTGCAGTCGCTGGAAGTCAGCGAAGAGGTGCGGGCGAAAATCCCCTGCGACGTCACCACCGTGCATCGTCTGCTGGGCAGCCGTCCCGGCACCCGCCACTTCCGTCACCATGCCGGCAACCGCCTGCCACTGGACGTGTTGGTGGTTGACGAGGCCTCGATGATCGACCTGGAAATGATGGCCAACCTGCTGGATGCCTTGCCCGCCCATGCTCGACTGATATTGCTTGGCGACAAGGATCAATTGGCTTCTGTGGAGGCCGGCGCGGTGCTGGGGGATTTGTGCCGAGATGCCGAAGGTGGCTGGTACAGCCGGCCGACCCGGCAGTGGCTGGAGTCAGTCAGCGGTGAGTCGTTGCAGGACAGCGGCTTGCATGAGGACGTCGATGGTTCTCACCCGCTGGCTCAGCAAGTGGTGATGCTGCGCCACTCCCGGCGCTTCGGCGAGGGCAGCGGGATCGGCCAGCTCGCGCGTCGGGTCAACCAACAGTTGCCGGATGAAGCGCGTCAGTTGCTCACGACCGGGCACTATGACGACGTGTATTCGTTACCGCTAAAGGGCGAGCACGATCACAAGCTCGAGCGTCTGTTGCTGGAGGGACATGGCGACGGCCCACAAGGCTACCGCCATTATCTGAGCGTGCTGCGTGATCAGCGTCCACCCTCGGGCCGGCCACTCGAACATCCGGACTGGATCATTTGGGCCCGCGAGGTTCTGCAGGCGTTCGACACGTTCCAGTTGTTGTGTGCCGTGCGCAAAGGGCCGTGGGGCGTAGAGGGTCTGAATCAACGCATCACCGCCGCGCTGCTCAAAGCACGACTGATTGAAAACGATCAGCAATGGTACGAAGGCCGGCCAGTCCTGATGACGCGCAATGACTACGGTCTGGGCCTGATGAACGGTGATATCGGTATCGCCCTCAAACTGCCCGAGCGCGAAGGGCCCGACGCGGGCAAACCGGTGCTGCGCGTGGCCTTTCCGCGCAACGACGGTCAGGGCGGCGTGCGCTTTGTATTGCCGAGCCGCCTCAACGACGTCGAAACCGTCTACGCGATGACGGTGCACAAATCCCAAGGCTCGGAATTTGCCCACACGGCGCTGATTCTGCCCGATGCCTTGAATCCGGTGCTGACCAAAGAATTGATCTACACCGGCATTACCCGGGCTAAACATTGGTTCACCTTGATCGAATCCCGATCCGGCGTGTTTGAAGAAGCAGTCCAGCGCAAGGTCAAACGCCTGAGCGGGCTGATGCTGGAACTGGAGGAGGGCGCATTGCCTCAGGGGTGAAAATCCCGACGATTGACGGCGATTACTGACCAACCGGTCAGAGGTCGCTGTCTCGCTGGCGTTTCACTGCTGTGCTATCGTTGCGGCATCATTTCGCTACGATCCAAGAGAATCCCTGCATGAAGGTGTCTGTCTGGGCGACAGAGCGCGTAGTTGTCTGCAAGCACGCGTTGCTTGTTGCTCTGCTCTGGATGTTGACGGGCGCGGCTGTCGCACAGCCGCAAGCGCCGACGGGCATGGCCGAACAACGGGCCAAATCCGTCACTCAGGTTGTTCTTGGCATTCTCAGCTATGCGCGCTGGCCGGTGGAGCCGGCGCAATTGCGTCTATGCATCGTCGGCCCCACCGAATACACCGATGACCTGGTCAAAGGCACCACGCAAGCCACGGGGCGACCGGTCACCGTACGTCGCCTGCTGGCCGACAACCCGGCCATCGTCAGCGAATGCGATGCGGTGTACATCGGCAAACTCACTGCGGATGAACGCACTCGCTTGTTCGCTTCGCTGATTGGTCATCCAGTATTGAGCATCAGCGAAGGTGGCGATCAATGCACGGTCGGCAGCCTGTTCTGTCTGCGTGTTGGCGATGAGCAAGTGTCCTTCGAGGTCAATCTCGACTCCGTTGCCCGCAGCGGCGTGCGCATTCACCCCAGCGTGCTGCAATTGTCGCGTCGCAAACCGGCGGCGCCATGAACCTGTTCAGATCGAATAGCCGCCCAACGCTGGGTTCGGTCATCGGCCGAGGGCATTTGATTGTCGCGCTGGTGGGCGTGGCGATGGCCAGCGTTTCGCTGACGTTTCTCGGCGTACTGGCATTACGGGTGTACGCCGATCACAACCTGCACTTGATCGCCCGATCGATCAGCTACACCGTGGAAGCCGCAGTGGTGTTCAACGACAAGACCGCCGCCAACGAATCGCTGGCGCTGATTGCTTCTGCCGAAGAGGTCGCTGATGCCCAGGTGCTGGACAGCCAGGGACAACTGCTCGCACATTGGCAACGCCCGGAAAACGGTTTGTTCTCTGAGCTGGAAATGCAGATCACCCGCGCCATCCTGGAAAGGCCTGTCAGTCTGCCGATCGAGCATCAGGACCGTGAAATCGGTCGTGTACTGCTCACCGGCCATGGCGGCAGCCTGATGCGCTTTCTGCTCAGCGGTCTGGCGGGGATCATCCTCTGCACCGCGATCAGCGCCTGGGTGGCGCTCTACCTGGCGCGTCGCCAGTTACGCGCGATCACCGGTCCTCTGCGCAGTCTGGCCAATGTGGCCCACGCCGCACGTAGCGAACGCGCACTGGACCGCCGCGTGCCACAAGCGCAGATCGCCGAACTCGACAACCTCGGCAATGACTTCAACGCCTTGCTCGATGAACTGGAGTCGTGGCAAACCCATCTGCAAAACGAAAACGAAACCCTCGCTCACCAGGCCAGCCACGACAGCCTGACCGGTCTGCCGAACCGCGCCTTTTTCGAAGGACGCTTGATCCGCGCGTTGCGCAATGCCGGCAAACACGATGAGCGGGTTGCCGTGTTGTTTCTCGACAGTGACCGTTTCAAAGGCATCAACGACAACTTCGGCCACGCGGCGGGTGATGCGGTGCTGGTCGCCGTGGCCAATCGCGTTCGTGCGCAGTTGCGCGAAGAAGATCTGGTGGCGCGGCTGGGTGGTGACGAGTTCGCCGTGCTGCTCACGCCGCTGCACAAGGTAGAAGATGCCGAGCGTATTGCCGACAAGATCCTCGCCAGCATGGACATGCCCATCGCATTGCCGGGCGACACCAGTGTGGTGACCTCGCTCAGTATCGGCATTGCGGTTTTTCCCGATCATGGGATGACGCCGGGGGCCTTGCTCGATGCCGCCGATGCGGCCATGTATCAAGCCAAGCGTCTGTCGCGCGGCGCCCAATTCACGGCCGGTGCGGAGCACCCGGTCGATTCCGTTCAAACCAGGAGCTGACTCTCGTGTTCACACTGTCGATTCGATCTTTTTACGCTGTGCTGTTGATCGCCGTAATGGCCCTGACCGGTTGCCAGACTGCGCCACAAAAGGGCCTGACCCCGGCGCAAGTCGCCGTGCTCAAACAACAGGGCTTTGAACTGACCGACGAGGGCTGGGAGTTTGGCCTGTCCGGCAAAGTGCTGTTTGGCAGCGACGTCGAAAGTCTGAACCCGCAAAGCACCGAGATCGTCGAGCGCATCGGTAAGGCCCTGCTGAGTGTCGGCATAGAGCGCGTGCGGGTCGATGGCCACACTGACGCCTCGGGCAAGGAAACCTACAACCAGCAACTGTCGCTGCGTCGTGCGAAAAGTGTCGCCAACGTGCTGGGCACGGTTGGCATGAAGCAAGAGAACATTCAGTTGCAAGGCCTGGGCAGCAAAGAGCCGGTGGCGTCCAACGATACGGCGGCCGGTCGTACGGAAAACCGCCGTGTGTCGATTGTGGTCAGCGCCGACTAATCGGCGAACTGCATCTCGCGGGTCTGCCCCATCAACAGACCCTGATTGCGCTCAGTCACCTCACGGATGTAATCCCACAACAGGGTAATCCGCTTCAACTTGCGCAGATCCTCCCGGCAGTACATCCAGAACTGCCGGGTGATGTCGATGTCCTCCGGCAATACCGGCAGCAGGCGCGGATCCTGTGCGGCGAGGAAGCACGGCAGAATCGCCAGTGAGCGCCCTTGCTGCGCGGCGACAAACTGTGCGATCACACTGGTGCTGCGCAAGTTGGCGCTGGCGCCGGGCAGCACGTTCGCCAGGTAGAGCAGCTCCGAGCTGAACGCCAGATCATCCACATAACTGATGAATTGATGCTTGCCCAAGTCTGCCGGGCGGAGGATCGGTGGGTGTTGGTCCAGATAGTCCTGGGTCGCGTAGAGCTGCAAACGGTAGTCGCAGAGTTTGCAGCACACGTACGGCCCGTGCTCCGGGCGCTCCAGGGCAATGACGATATCGGCCTCGCGCTTGGACAGGCTGATGAAGTGCGGCAGCGGCAGAATGTCCACCGAGATCGCCGGGTAGGCGTCGACGAAATGGCTCAACTGCGGGGTGATGAAGAAACTGCCGAATCCTTCCGTGCAGCCCATGCGCACATGCCCGGATAACGCCACGCCGGAGCCTGACACCTGCTCGCAGGCCATGTGCAATGTGCTTTCGATCGACTCGGCATAACCGAGCAAACGCTGGCCTTCGGTGGTCAGGACGAAGCCGCTGGTGCGCGACTTCTCGAACAGCAAAGTCCCCAATGCCGCTTCCAGCGAACTGATCCGCCGTGACACCGTGGTGTAGTCTACGGCCAGCCGTTTGGCGGCGGTGCTGGCCTTGCGGGTGCGGGCGACTTCGAGGAAAAACTTGAGGTCGTCCCAGTTCAGCGAACCTAGAGAGGTGATGTTTTTTTGCATGATGGACGGGCTTATATGTGCGTTCTTATTAGAAGTTTGCACATCTATACTCCAAAAACAGTCCGACAACCAATTCGTGACACACGCCTCATCTCAAGGCGAACCTTTCGCCTTGGCTCCTACGATAAAAACAAGTTTCGGAGACCAGCATGAACGCATCGCTTACGCCCAACGAAACCACGCTGCAGAAGGTCAAGCTGCTGATCAATGGCGAGTGGGTCGAGTCGCAGACCACCGAATGGCACGACATCGTCAACCCGGCGACCCAGCAAGTGCTGGCCAAAGTCCCGTTCGCTACCGCCGCTGAAGTCGATGCTGCCGTCAGCGCCGCCCAGCGCGCCTTCCAGACCTGGAAACTGACCCCGATCGGCGCACGCATGCGCATCATGCTCAAGCTGCAAGCGTTGATCCGCGAACACTCCAAACGCATCGCCGTGGTCCTGAGCGCCGAGCAAGGCAAAACCATTGCCGACGCCGAGGGCGATATTTTCCGTGGCCTGGAAGTGGTCGAGCACGCGTGCTCCATCGGCAGCCTGCAAATGGGCGAGTTTGCCGAGAACGTCGCTGGCGGCGTTGATACTTACACCCTGCGCCAGCCAATCGGCGTGTGCGCCGGCATCACGCCGTTCAACTTCCCGGCGATGATTCCGCTGTGGATGTTCCCGATGGCCATCGCTTGCGGCAACACCTTCGTCTTGAAACCGTCCGAACAGGATCCGCTGTCGACCATGCTGTTGGTGGAACTGGCGATCGAGGCCGGTGTTCCGGCGGGCGTGTTGAACGTGGTTCACGGCGGTAAAGACGTGGTTGATGGCCTGTGCACGCACAAGGACATCAAAGCGGTGTCCTTCGTCGGTTCGACCGCTGTCGGCACTCACGTTTACGACCTGGCCGGCAAGCACGGCAAACGCGTGCAATCGATGATGGGCGCGAAGAACCACGCTGTGGTCTTGGCCGACGCCAATCGCGAACAAGCACTGAATGCTTTGGTCGGCGCCGGTTTCGGTGCGGCCGGGCAACGTTGCATGGCCACTTCGGTGGTGGTGCTGGTCGGCGCGGCGAAACAATGGCTGCCGGACCTGAAAGCGCTGGCGCAGAAACTCACCGTCAACGCCGGTAACGAGCCCGGCACCGATGTTGGTCCGGTGATCTCGAAGAAAGCCAAAGCGCGGATTCTCGACCTGATCGAAAGCGGCATCAAGGAAGGCGCCAAGCTGGAACTGGACGGTCGCGACATCAAGGTGCCGGGTTACGAGCAGGGCAACTTTGTCGGCCCGACCCTGTTCTCGGGCGTGACCACCGACATGCAGATCTACACCCAGGAAATCTTCGGTCCGGTGCTGGTGGTGCTGGAAGTCGACACCCTTGATCAGGCGATTGCGCTGGTCAACGCCAACCCGTTCGGCAACGGCACGGGTCTGTTCACCCAGAGCGGCGCAGCAGCGCGTAAATTCCAGACTGAAATCGACGTCGGCCAGGTCGGCATCAACATCCCGATTCCAGTGCCGGTGCCATTCTTCAGCTTCACCGGTTCGCGCGGCTCGAAACTCGGCGACCTCGGCCCGTACGGCAAGCAAGTGGTGCAGTTCTACACGCAGACCAAAACGGTCACGGCGCGCTGGTTCGATGACGACAGCGTCAACGACGGCGTGAACACCACCATCAACCTGCGCTGAGGAACTGCCATGAAAATCGCATTTATCGGTCTGGGCAACATGGGCGCGCCGATGGCGCGCAACCTGATCAAGGCTGGCCACTCGCTGAATCTGGTCGACCTGAACAAAACCGTGCTGGCGGAGCTGGAGCAACTGGGCGGCAGCATTCGTGCTTCGGCGCGTGAGGCTGCCGAGGATGCCGAACTGGTGATCACCATGCTGCCGGCCGCTGTGCATGTGCGCAGCGTCTGGCTCGGTGAAGACGGTGTGTTGGCTGGGATTCGCCAAGGTGTGCCGGCAGTGGATTGCAGCACCATTGATCCGCAGACGGCGCGCGATGTAGCGGCCGCTGCCGCGAAACAAGGCGTGGCCATGGCCGATGCACCGGTGTCCGGTGGCACTGGCGGTGCAACGGCGGGCACGTTGACCTTTATGGTCGGCGCCACCCCTGAACTGTTCGCCACCCTGCAACCGGTGCTGGCGCAGATGGGCCGCAACATTGTGCATTGCGGTGAAGTCGGCACCGGGCAGATCGCCAAAATCTGCAACAACCTGCTGCTGGCGATCTCGATGGTCGGCGTCAGCGAGGCGATGGCGCTGGGCGATGCATTGGGCATCGACACCTCGGTGCTGGCCGGGATCATCAACAGCTCGACCGGGCGTTGCTGGAGTTCGGAGATGTACAACCCATGGCCGGGCATCGTCGAAACGGCGCCGGCCTCGCGCGGTTATACCGGTGGATTCGGTGCGGAACTGATGCTCAAAGATTTGGGTCTGGCGACCGAAGCGGCGCGTCAGGCGCACCAACCGGTGGTGCTCGGCGCGGTGGCGCAGCAGTTGTATCAGGCGATGAGTCAGCGTGGGGATGGCGGCAAAGATTTCTCGGCGATCATCAACAGCTATCGCAAGCCTGCAATAGAAGGACAGCGCTGAACGAACTGTGGGAGCTAGCCCGCTAGCGATGGCTGAGTGTCAGGCAACCATTCTTTGCCAGATCCACCGCAATCACTAGCAGGCTAGCTCCCACAGGGGACTTGCGTGTATCAGACATTGTTTGCCGGGAAATCACGTCGGGTGATCTCCCGGCTTTTTTGCATCAGGCAAACACGAAATATTTGCGCACAGTCTCAACCACTTCCCACGTACCTTTCATGCCCGGTTCAACCACAAAAATATCGCCGGCACGCAAATGGATCGGCGCCATGCCGTCCGGGGTGATCACGCAGTAGCCTTCCTGGAAATGGCAGTACTCCCACTTCACATAATCAACGCGCCACTTGCCTGGTGTGCAGATCCACGTGCCCATGATCTTGCTGCCGTCTTCGCTGGTGTAGGCATTGAGGTTGACGGTGTGCGGGTCGCCTTCGAGTTTTTCCCATTTGCAGGCATCGAGTACCGGCAGTGGGTGGGTGTCGCGCAGAACAGTGATAGGGGCGGTCGCGGTCATGAGGACTCCGGGCAGTGGGCTTGAGAAATGAACTCGCACCCTATAGCGCCCGGTCAGTGCTCAGTTGTCTGGGGTCGACATCGAACTGCTCAGAAACGCGCGCGGGCTCAGAGTTTTTCCAGCGGGCATTCGGCTCGGGCCTGTTCGAGGCTGGATTCGAATACCTCCAGTTGCGCGAATTGCCGGGTGAGTTCGGCCAGGGTGTTGCTGATTTCGCGTTTCTTCGCTTCGATGGCCTGCTGCGCACGTGCCCAAGGCATTGCCTCACCCTGATGGTCGGCGAAAATCACCTGCAATTCCTTGAGACGAAAACCCATGTCTTTGGCGCATTTGATGAACACCAGCAACTCGACGGTCTGCTGATCGTAGAGGCGGTAATTGCCCTGCCGCCGGGGCGTGGGCAGCAGGCCGATCGACTCGTAATGACGAATGCTTTTAATGGTGGTGCCGGAGCGTTGCGCGGCTTGGCCGATGTACATAAAAGTCCTTTTTCAGTGGGAAACAGCGCGCTGCATTATCAGCAGAGTCAGTGAGCGGCGATAGCCTGTGCCTGCCGTAGCCAGGTTTTTCGCTGGTGGTCACTTGAGCCAAGAACCGGGCCAAACGTCAGGGTGCGCAACGGTTTGATCCCGCAGAATTCCAGCGTGGTCTTGCGTACCTGATGCAGACCGGGCATGCGATAAAACCAGCGGTAGTACCAGGGCGGCGTGTCCATGGTCACCAGTAAATGCGCGGTGCGACCCTTCAGCAGCTTATCGGGGAAGGCTTTGCCTTTACGGTATTTGAAGGCAAACCCCGGTAGAAACACGCGATCAAAAAAACCTTTGAGCAACGCCGGAATGCCACCCCACCAGATCGGGTAAACCAGCGTCAGGTGTTCGGCCCAAAGGATGTCGGACTGCGCCACGCTCAAGGCCTCTTCCAGCGCCTGGATCTGTCGATAACCTTCGCGCAGCACCGGGTCAAAATCCAGTTCGCCGAGGCGCAACTGACGAACTTCGTGGCCGGCGTCGATCGCTGACTGGACGTAACGCTCGGCCAGTGCGGCGCAGAAACTGGCGCCGGATGGATGGCCGAGAATCAGCAGAATGCGTTTGCCCATCGTCGTTGTCCGTGCTGAAGAAAAGCCAAGGATGAAGTCTGCCCCTTAGGGGAGAGTCAAGGCGTGCAGCAGGGCTTTGGCGTAACCCGGCAGGGCGGTGAAATCCTTGGCGCACAGCATCAAGGTTCGGCGCGCCCAGGGTTCGTTCAGTGTCACGCTGTTGAATGAGCGCTGCCCCGCGCGTTCGACGGCGGCCAGCGGCACGATGGCCAGCCCGGCGCCACGGCCGACCATGCGCATTACCCCATCGAAACCATCGGCACGGATACGCACCTGCATTCGCGCGCCGCTGTGCAGGGCTTGTTCCTCCAGGTAAATCGCCAGAGCGCTGTCGGCGCTGAGTCCTACGAAGTCATGGTGCAAAGCGTCGCTGAAACTGACCTCAGTGGCGTCAGACAATGGGTGGTCGAGAGGCAGAATCAGCACCAGCGGATCGTCGCGAAATGGCTGGGTCTGCAGGTCGCTGGTGTCCACTGCGTCGGACACAATCCCTAAATCCGCCGCACCCTGACGCAGGGCGTGGGTGATGCGCGCGCTGGGCAGTTCCTGCAAATCGATGTCGAGATTGGGATGATCGCGCAGGAAGTCCGCGAGTACTTCCGGCAGGTATTCGGTGATCGCCGTGGTGTTGCACAGCAAGCGCACCTGACCTTTGACGCCTTGGGCGTAGTCGGCCAGATCCTGCTGCAGGCGTTCGGCCTGTTGCAGGAGGATGCGCGCGTGCTGGGCGAGGGCTTTGCCGGCCGGCGTCGGTGTGACGCCGCGTCGACCGCGTTCGAGGAAATCGGTGCCGAGTGAGGCTTCCATGGCGCGGATTCTGGCGCTGGCGGCTGCCAGGGATAAATGGCTGCGGGCGGCGCCGGCGGTGATGTTGCCGGTGTCGAGGATGTGCAGGTAGAGGCGCAGGTCGGTGAGGTCGAAGTGCATGATTGGCAGCCTCTGGTTTTTGTGGTGTCTGGGCTGGCCCCATCGCTGGCAAGCCAGCTCCCACAGGTTTCAGTGTTGATCTCAAAATGTGTGAACAACAAAAAAACTGTGGGAGCTGGCTTGCCAGCGATGAGGCCAACAGCTTCAAAAAAATATCAGCCTCTTGTCCAGCAAGAGGCAGCCTCAGTATATGGCAGATTTTCAGCCAACCCTGACTGGCGCAGAGTAGCGCCATGCACACACTCACAGATTTCTACCAACACCTCGGTCTGGCCCTGTCTATGCTGGTCATCGCGACCTTTATTCTTGCCGGTCTGATCAAAGGCGTGATCGGCCTCGGCCTGCCCACCGTCGCCATGGGACTGCTCGGTCTGGCTATGGCGCCGTCGCAGGCAGCCGCGTTGCTGATCATCCCGGCCACCCTGACCAATGTCTGGCAACTGGCATTCGGCGGGCACTTGAAAGGACTGGTCAAACGCCTGTGGCCGATGTTGCTGATGATCTTCTTCGGCACCGCAATCGGCACGTTATCGATCGGTATGGCGGGCGGGCATTGGGTGGTGCGCGGGTTGGGCGCGGCGCTGTTGCTCTATGCGTTGAGTGGCTTGTTTCTGCCAACGCTGAGCGTCAATCCGCGCCATGAAGGCTGGCTCGGTCCGGCGTGCGGTTTGCTCACGGGTGTCATCACCTCGGCCACCGGCGTCTTCGTGATTCCGGCGGTGCCGTACCTGCAAGCGCTGGGCTTGAGTCGCGATCAACTGGTGCAGGCGCTGGGCCTGTCATTCACCGTTTCGACGTTGGCACTGGCCGCTGGATTGCTCTGGCGTGGTGCCCTCGGTGGCGGCGAACTGGGTGCTTCTCTGCTGGCGCTGATCCCGGCCATTCTCGGCATGCTGCTCGGCCAATGGCTGCGCGAACGCATCAGCGCGGTGCTGTTCAAGCGGGTGTTCTTTATCGGTCTGGGCGCGCTCGGCGCCCATTTGTTGATCAGCGGTTAGCGGAGGCTTCGCTGAGCATCTCGATCTGGCGGATATCAAAATCACGCTCCAGATAATCCATGCGCCGTTCAAAAAACGCCTTCATGTGCGGCAGATTCGAATGCACATCCAGATGCGCCTGCGACGCCCAGATCTCGTAGAAGATAAACAGCGACGGATCTTCCTTGTCGCGCAACATGTGGTACTCGATGCAGCCCGGCTCGGCGCGGCTTGGCTCGACGTAGGCGCGGAACAGCGCTTCAAAGGCCTCGGCTTTTTCCGGGCGGGTCTTGGCGTGCAGGATAAAACCCTGGCGTTCACTCATCGCGGCAACTCCTCAAATTCTGATGGCCGCAAATGCTATGGCAACAATCGGCATTCGATTCGTGCTTTTTGATCAAATGTATTTTGCGCAAAACCGGCTTATTCCGCGCGAGGCGGATCGTTAATCTGCCGCCATTCCAGTTTCCCTTCTCCACCCAGCCCAATGGCTGCGCCGAGGCTTTCTCATGAAAAAAGTGCTGTTGCTCAATGGCGGTAAAAAATTCGCTCACTCCGACGGTCGCTACAACGCCACCCTGCACGAAGCTGCGCTGAGCGTGCTCGATCGCGGCGGTGTCGATGTCAAGACCACCTTCATCGACGAGGGCTACGACGTTGCCGAAGAGGTGGCCAAATTTCTCTGGGCCGACGTGATCATTTATCAGATGCCAGGCTGGTGGATGGGCGCACCCTGGACGGTGAAAAAGTACCTCGACGAAGTCTTCACCGAAGGCCACGGCAGCCTCTACGCCAGCGATGGCCGCACCCGTTCCGATGCGTCGCAGAAGTACGGCAGCGGCGGTCTGATTCAGGGCAAGCAATACATGCTGTCGCTGACCTGGAACGCACCGCAGCAGGCCTTCGATGACCCGACTGATTTCTTTGAAGCCAAAGGTGTGGATGCGGTGTACTTCCCGTTTCACAAGGCCAATGAGTTTCTCGGTATGACCGGTTTGCCGACGTTCCTTTGTGTGGACGTGATGAAGCGGCCGAACATCGAGGCTGATGTGGCGCGTTATGAGCAGCATTTGACCGAGGTGTTTGGCCTCAAGGCTTGAGTGTTTCAAGCTACTATCGGTGGTAACAGCAAAAGATCGCAGCCTTCGGCAGCTCCTACAGGAACCCATTTCCATGTAGGAGCTGCCGAAGGCTGCGATCTTGGCGATCTCAAAGAGGACACCCGTGAAAGCCAGATCCGATGAGTTGCAGATTTTCGTCTGCGTGATCGAATGCGGTTCGATTTCCGCCGCCGCCGAACAGGTCGGGCAAACGCCTTCGGCGGTCAGCCGAACGTTGTCGAAGCTGGAAGCCAAGCTCGACACTACACTGATCAACCGCACCACGCGGCGCATGGATCTGACCGAAGAGGGCAAGTATTTCTTCGAGCAGGCCAAGCTGATTCTCGATCAAATGGATCAACTCGAAGAACGCCTGTCCTCGCGCCAGCAAACCCCGTCCGGGCGCTTGCGGATCAATGCCGCATCGCCGTTCATGCTCCACGCGGTGGTCCCGTATATTGACGAATTCCGCCGCCTCTATCCGGACATCCAGCTCGAACTCAACAGCAATGACCTGATCATTGACCTGCTGGAACAAAGCACCGACATCGCCATCCGCATCGGCACTCTCGCCGACTCGACGTTGCACGCGCGCTCGCTCGGTTGCAGTCCGCTGCTGATCGTCGCCAGCCCCGCGTATCTGGAAAAGCATGGCGCGCCACAGCAAGTCGCCGACCTGAGCGAACACACCTTGCTTGGCTTCACCCAGAACGAAGGTCTCAACCAATGGCCGCTACGCTACGTGCACGGTGACCGCTGGCCGATTACCCCGGCGATCAGCGCCTCCAGCGGCGAGACCGTGCGCCATCTGGCGCTGGAAGGGCAGGGCATCGCTTGCCTGTCGCATTTCATGACCATCGATGACATTCGTGCCGGGCGCCTGAAAGTCCTGCTCGGCGAATTCAACAGCGGTTATCGTCAGCCGATCAACGCCGTGTACTACCGTAACTCGCAACTGGCGCTGCGCATTCAGTGCTTCCTCGACTTTATCCAGAGCAAACTCGCGGCTTACGCCAGCGCCGATTTCAAGGGCTGATTCGTGACCTCTGCGCAACAGTGAATTGGGTGAGGGCGGGTTTTTCCCTGCGGCTCACGGGCCGATACTCGTCCCATCACTTACTCACGCAGGGAGTTTCTCCATGAACGTATTCGTCACCGGCGCTGCCGGTTTTATCGGCGGCTCGATCGCTACCGGTCTGGTCAAGGCCGGGCACAAAGTCACAGGCCTGGTGCGCAGCGCCGAACAGGCTGAAGAGCTGAAAGCGCTTGGCATCACCGCGGTCATCGGCACCCTCGATGACAAAGCCCTGCTCGCCGAACAGGCCCGCGTCGCTGATGCGGTGATCAACGCCGCCAGCAGCGATCATCGCGGCGCCGTCGAAGCCTTGCTCGATGCCTTGCGCGGTTCCAACAAAGTGTTCCTGCACACCAGCGGTTCGAGCATCGTTGGTGATGCGTCGGGTGGCAAATCCAGTGACGTCATCTACTACGAAGACAACCTGCCAGAGCCGACCGTCGACAAAGCCGCGCGTGTGGCCATCGACAACCTTATTCTCGCGGCGGCAAAGGACGGCGTGAATTCCGCCGTCATCTGCAACACGCTGATTTACGGCCACAGCCTGGGCGTCAATCGTGACAGCGTGCAATTACCGCGACTGCTCAAACAAGCACGCAAAAGCGGCGTAGTGCGCCACGTCGGCACCGGCCAGAACATCTGGTCCAACGTGCACATTGAAGACGTCGTCGCCCTGTACTTGCTGGCGCTGACCAAGAACGTCCCGGGCACTTTCTACTTCGTCGAGAGCGGCGAAGCGTCGTTTATCGACATGACCACCGCCATGGCCGAAGCCCTGAACCTGGGCCAACCACAAGACTGGCCGCTGAAAGACGCCGAAGCGGAGTGGGGCTACGAAATGGCCAACTACGGCCTCGGCTCCAACAGCCGCGTACGCGGCAAACACGCCCGCGAACTGCTGGGCTGGGTGCCGAAGCGCACCTCGGTGGTTGAATGGATTCGTAACGAAATGGTGTGAGTTCACCCCTTCCGAGTGATCACCCCCGAAACCTGTGGGAGCTGGCTTGCCAGCGATAGCGGCCAACCATTCAACGCGCATGTTGAATGAAAAAACCGCTTCGCCAGCACGCTCGCTCCCGCAGGTTTTTTCAGGTCTACGGCTGTCCCGGAAAACCATGGCACGGCAGATCGCATTTAATTTTTAGGTCAACCTGAACCGTTTTAGCCGGAAATTTCCTATTAGGCTGTCATCCGGCTAAACAGCTCGGCGCCCCTCGCGTCGCCCTCTGGATAGCCACATCAACGGGCTGTAACGGCATGAAGCCGGTTCTGCAGCTCAATGCTTGTGGAGTTTTTATGCAAAAGGATTTTGCGATGACAGCACGCTACTGATGCCTTTTCGTAAAGGTGTATCCCGGGCGGACAGATTCACTTCGCCTTCTCGCGGTTAATGGCTGTCGACCATTGCTGCCGCACCTCCTTCAAACAGTCCCGCCTGCGCTTCGCGTGTTCAGGGCGTGGGTAACGTCATCACTGAAATTGGCAAAAACAAGGAATAGTTATGATCATTTTGGGTGTTACCAACAACGATTTATCGGGAGCTTGCCTGGTGCGCGACGGCCTGATTCTTTCAGCGGTCAGCGAGGAGCGCTTCACTCGTATCAAGGACCACAAGATCTGGCCCGCCCAGTCCATTGAGTTCGTCTTGAGCCAGGCGGGTTTGTCTCTGGAAGATGTCGACTATGTCGCCTATGGATGGAACGCCGGATTCAGTGCCGACAAGCACCTTGAGTTGTATTTCGATCGCATTGTTGAGGAGGTCAGGACCAACCCTCAAGGCCTGATGCAATTCCGCCAACGGGTTACCGATGAGGTCAGGAACGATAAAGAGAAACGCGCCGAATTTGACCAGTTCATCGCGGCCAATGGTTTGCTGGGCAAGGCGTACTACATCGATCACCATGAATGCCATGCCCTCGGTGCCTACGTCTGTTCGCCGTTCGATGAAGCGCTGACGTTGACCTGTGACGGGCGCGGCGACTTCCAGTCGCTGACCGTGACCTGGTACAGCCCGACTGAAACCACCGTGTTGCAACGGGAGACCAGCATCGACAGCCTGGGATATTTTTACGGGCGGATCACCCATTTGCTCGGTTACAAGCCGAACCGCCATGAAGGCAAGGTCACGGGCCTGGCAGCCTTCGGCGATCCGCAGAAACTGCTGGGGGTGATGCAGCAGATGATCCGTTTCGAGGACGGGCGTATCAAAGCGTATTGCGGCGATCTGTTCCTGCCGTCCTACAACAATTACAGCGATCCGCTGCAAGCGCTGTTCGCTGAGGAAACCCCCGAGGACATCGCGGCCGCCGTACAACGGCATAGCGAAGACTTGCTGGTCGCGGTGGTCACCCATCATCTGGAACAACGCGGCAGTAGCAATCTGTGTCTGGCCGGCGGCGTGTTTGGCAACGTGAAGCTCAATCAGCGCCTGCGCGAGATTGCCAACGTCAAGAATGTCTATGTGTTGCCGTGCATGGGCGATGGTGGCCTGGCATTGGCGGCAGCGGTCGGTGCCGCTTATCTGCAAAACGGCACGCGTTTCAAGACCCCGACCATGGCGCTCGGTCCGGAGTCGCGCAGCGTTTCGCAGAACATCAATCTGATCCATCGCGACTACCCGGAACTGGGTTACCACACGCCTGCCAACCTCATCGAGGTGCTCACCGAGGCGCTGCTGGAAAATCAGGTGCTGGGTATGTTCAAAGGCAAGATGGAATTCGGTCCGCGCTCGCTGTGCAATCGCAGCATCGTCTATCACGCCCAGGATGCCGAGGTTAACGACTGGCTCAACAAACGCATGCACCGCACCGAGTTCATGCCCTTCGGGCCGGTCACTGCGATTGAACAGGCCGCCGCCTGCTACGTCGGTTGGGACGAGGAGCAAGTGGCGGCAGACACCATGACCATGACCTACGATTGTCATCCAGCGTTCATCGAGGCGAGCCCGGCGGTGGTGCACATCGATGGCACCGCACGGCCGCAGATCATTCGCCCGCAAGCCGACCCGTTCATGCACCGTCTGCTGAATGCCTGGCACGCGAGGACCGGTCAGGCAGCGTTGATCAACACCTCGTTCAACCGTCACGAAGAGCCCATCGTGTGTTCTTCTCAGGATGCCCTGGATGCCTTGAAAGAAGGCATGGTCGATCTGGTGGTCATGAGCGAATCGCTGATCGTCTGGCGCAAGGGCAAAAACAGCTTCACCCAAACACGCTTCGAGTAATGAAGTGATGTGGGGCAGGGCTCCGCTGGAGCCCTGTTTTGGCGTATCGAGCGTATGGATGTCGAATGTATCTAATCTTCTTCGGATTCTTTGCGGCAGAAGGGATCATCTATCCGTTCTGGCCCACCTGGCTTGATTCACTGGGCTTGAGCGCCAGTCAGATCGGCCTGCTGATTGCGGCGGCGTACTGGCCACAGGTGTTCAGCGGGGTGTTTATCACCTACGTGGCCGACTGGCGCGTAGACCAACTGCGTCTGGCGGCATTTCTCGGGTTCTCGGCGGCGTTGTGCACCGCACTGTTTTATTTCGTGCCGGTGCATTTGTGGCTGTTTGTCGGACTGAGCATTCTGTTTGGCGGGCTGTGGATGGTGGTGTTGCCCTTGTCCGAGGCCTATCTGCTCAAGCGCGATAAACAGGCGCTGCAGAACTATGGCTGGGTACGGGCGGTGGGGTCTTCCGCGTTTATTCTGACCTCGACCCTGGGCGGTTTTCTGTTTGCCCAGTACAGCCAGTCATGGGTGCCGATCGTGGTTGCCGCGTGCATGTTGTTTACCGCCATAGCCTGTCTGCGCTTGAAACACCAGGTCTCGCGTACGCAGCCGGAACCGCTCAGGCGCGCAATAAAACGGCCTGACTGGAAGGCATTGCTGGCGCAAAAAAGCCTGTTGATCGCGATTGCCGCAGCCAGTTTCATTCAACTGAGTCACACCCTGTATTTCTCTACGGCGTCGATCGGCTGGGGCGGGAAAGGCTACTCTTCGTCGGCCATCGGCATGTTCTGGTCGGTGGCGGTCATTGCCGAAATCACTTATTTCGCCCTGTCCAACAAAGTCCTGTCGTGGTGCTCACCGTTATCCATCGTGATGTTTTCCAGTGTCTGTGCCGCGGCGCGCTGGGCGCTGTTTTCCCATAGCGATGCGCTGCCGATGATCGTGCTCGGGCAGTGTCTGCACGCGTTGAGTTTTGCGGCGTATCACGCGGCGATCATGCGTTTTATTCGCGATCACGCGCCGCAGGATATTCAGGTCTTTACGCAAGGAGTTTACTACTCCCTGGCGGTGGCCTTGCCCATGGGACTGGCGACGCCTTTCGCCGGGTATTTGTACGAAACGCAACCGCAGTGGTCCTATTACGTGATGGCGCTGTTTGCCCTGGTGGGTACGGTGCTGGCATTTCTCGCTCATCTGAAAATGCGAAGTTCAACTCATGACACAACGAACCTTTACCGCCGTCTGCTTTGATATGGATGGCGTGCTGATTCAGTCGCGCGAGGTCATTGAATCGGCCTGGACCACCGTCGCGCGCCAGCACGGCATCAAAGTCGACCAGGCGTTTATCCACGAGCACATTCACGGGCGCCCGGGCGGCTACACGCTACAGGCCTTGTTCGGGCAGTTTGACGAGCAGGAGCGGGTGGCGATCAAGCAACAGGTCGATACCCTTGAGGAGCTTTCCGATTGTTCGTTGGTGCCGGGCGTCGCGGCGTTTATCACGCTGCTCAAGGATTGCGCGGTGCCCATGGCCCTGGTGACTAGCAGTTGGCGGGCCCGTGTCGAGCATGTCTTGCAGCAACACCATCTGACCTCGGTGTTTGACAGCATCATTTGTCGAGACGACGTGCGCAGTGGCAAACCGGCCCCCGATCCCTATCGCCTGGCGGCGGCTCAATTGGCGCGTCAGAGCGATGAATGTCTGGTCTTCGAGGACTCAGTCAGCGGCGTGCAGTCGGCGATCAGCAGCGGCGCCCTGTGTATCGGCATTGGCGACGATCCCACCCTGACCGCTCACGGTGCGCTGTGTACGTATGCGGATTTCACTGCGCTGGCGGTTTCCCGGACAGAGCAGGGGCCACACGCTTACAGCGAGGGCGGCCTGCGCATCAGTGCACCCGTTGCGCAGAGGTTCGCCCGGCCATGACCCAGACCCTGCAACACGCCCGTGTTCTGTGGGACTTTCTTGGCGCCGGGCGTACGCACAACCGGTGTGAACTGATTGTGGTCTGCGGCTCCTACGACCTCAGAGTGTGCGATTACGCCTGTGAATTGCTGAGCAAAGGCATTGCTGAGCATCTGCTGTTCACCGGCCATACCGGCAACTGGACCAAGCATTTGTGGGACCGCAGCGAAGCCGATATTTTTGCCCAGCGGGCCATGGCGCTCGGCGTCAGGCCGGATCAATTCACCCTGGAGTCGCGCGCCACCAACTTTGCTGAAAACATCGCGTTTGCCAAGGCGCTGTTTCCGGACGTACGTCGAGCGACCTTTCTGACCAAGCCGAATTCGATCCGGCGCGTGGCATTGACCTTGCCCATTCAATGGCCCGAGGTTGAGGCCTGGGTGGATGCGCCGTCGTTCGGTTTTCCTGACGAGATCAGCAATCTGATCGGGGTCTTGGGGGTGATCGACGAAATGGTCGGCGATGTGCACCGGATCATGGTTTACCCTTCGCTGGGTTTTCAGGCCCCGCAAGTGATTCCCGAAGCGGTTGAGGTGGCCTGGCGATACCTGATAGAACAAGGTTTCGATCACCATTTGATCAAGGGCAGACATTGATACGAGGCTGCCGCCAGGAGACTGACATGCTGTACGACACGCTGATCCGCAATGCGCTCGTCATTGATGGCAGCAATGTGGCCGGCTACCCCGCAGACGTGGCAATCCGTGGGGGGCGCATCGAGCGCATCGGCGACTTG
Source organism: Pseudomonas sp. TNT2022 ID642 (assembly GCF_028656995.1). NCBI lineage: Bacteria > Pseudomonadati > Pseudomonadota > Gammaproteobacteria > Pseudomonadales > Pseudomonadaceae > Pseudomonas > Pseudomonas sp. TNT2022 ID642. The sequence continues at coordinate 26,974 of NZ_JAMDGW010000021.1, forward strand.
CGGGATGCTCACGCAACAGAAGAAATCGATGCGGCGGGGCGGGTGCTGGCGCCGGGTTTCATCGACGTGCACACCCACGACGACACCGTGGTGATTCGTCAGCCAGAGATGCTGCCCAAGCTCAGTCAGGGCGTGACCACGGTGATTGTCGGTAACTGCGGGATCAGCGCGTCGCCGGTCAGTCTGAAGGGCAATCCACCGGATCCGATGAACCTGCTCGGCAGCGCGGCGGCTTTCGTTTATCCGCGCTTCAGCGATTACCGCGCGGCGGTCGAAACGGCCAACATCACTTTAAACGTGGCTGCACTGGTCGGTCACACCGCGCTGCGCAGCAACCATCTGGATGACCTGTTCCGCAGCGCCACGCCTGAAGAAATCGCGGCGATGCGTGAGCAATTGCGGGAAAGTCTGGAGGCCGGTGCGTTGGGTTTATCCACAGGCCTGGCGTACGCCAGCGCCTACAACGCCTCCACCGATGAAGTGATGCAACTGACTGAAGAACTGACGGCATTCGGCGCGGTGTACACCACGCATTTACGCAGTGAATTCGAACCGGTGCTGGAGGCGATGGATGAAGCTTTTCAAATCGGTCGACATGCGAAATCGCCGGTGATCATTTCTCATCTCAAATGCGCTGGCGTCGGTAATTGGGGGCGCAGTCCGCAATTGCTCGCCTCATTGGAAGAAGCCGCGAAAACCCACCCGGTCGGCTGCGATTGCTACCCGTATGCGGCGAGTTCATCGACGCTGGATCTGAAGCAGGTCACCGATGCGCATCGCATCACCATCACCTGGTCGACGCCGCACCCCGAGGTCAGCGGCCGCGACCTGATCGACATTGCCGCCGAATGGAACGTGCCACCGCTCGATGCCGCGAAACGCTTGCAACCGGCGGGTGCGGTGTATTACGGGATGGACGAGGCGGATGTCAGACGAATCCTCGCGCATCCGTTGTCGATGGTCGGTTCTGACGGACTGCCGGAAGATCCGTTCCCGCACCCACGTCTGTGGGGCGCATTCCCACGGGTATTGGGACACTTCAGTCGCGATGTCGGGCTGTTTCCGCTGCACACCGCCGTACACAAGATGACTGGGCTGTCGGCGGCGCGGTTTGGGTTGAAGGAGCGCGGCGAGATTCGTGAAGGCTATTGGGCGGATCTGGTGTTGTTCGACCCGGTGACTGTGCGTGATGTGGCCGACTTTCACGACCCGCAACGTGCGGCGTTGGGCATCGACGGTGTTTGGATCAACGGTGTTCTGAGCTATCGCGACGGGCAGGCGAACGGTCGCAGGAAAGGGCGGTTTCTCGCACGCGATGGGAATTTACGCGACGGGTTTAAGTGATTCTGCTGACGTCAAAAGATCGCAGCCTTCGGCAGCTCCTACATGGGAATGCGACCTTCTGTAGGAGCTGCCGAAGGCTGCGATCTTTTGAACTGCGTCTCATAGTGGCACTGTGCAATTAAAGAAACGCCAGCCCAAGCCGAATTGCTGACATCCACCCCGTCTACACTGTGGGGCCAACCAGTCAGGGAGCACCCCATGAGCTTCGGCAAAACCACCCCGATCCTGCGGATTTTCGATGAAGCCAAAGCTGTCGAGTTCTACGTCGATTTTCTGGGTTTCAAGATCGACTGGCAGCATCGTTTCGAGGCGAATTTTCCGTTGTATCTGCAGGTGTCTCGCGGCGAGTGCGTGCTGCATTTGTCCGAGCATCATGGCGATGCGTGCCCGGGTTCGGCGCTGCGTATCGAGACCGATGAGCTGGAGGCGTTTCAGCAGCAGTTGGTGGCCAAGGATTACAAGTTTTCGCACCCGGGGATTCAGGCGATGCCTTGGGGGAGTCAGGACATGACGATCGTTGATCCGTTTGGCAATCGGTTGGTGTTTACCAATGCGATCAGCCTCTGAAGCGAAAAGCCCCTCACCCTAACCCTCTCCCAGAGGGAGAGGGGACTGACCGAGGTGTCTGGCGCTAGACATCGACCTGAAAGATCTGCAGCGATTAAGGATTCACGGCAGCACTTTCAGGTCGGTGTATGTAGCGAACATCTCACGGTAGGCCCCTCACCCTAGCCCTCTCCCAGAGGGAGAGGGGACCGATGCGGGGAGGCTTGAGAGATACACCGACCGGAACCTGCTCGGTCGAATCCATAATCGACTCGGTCATTCAGGTCGATGTATAGCGCCAGACGCCTCGGTCGGCTCCCTCTCCCCCGGGGAGAGGGCTGGGGTGAGGGGAAAATGGCACACCGCAAAAAGAAGCCCGCCACTCAACCATCACAGTTGGGGTCGCGGGCTTTTTCGTTAGTCGGTCGGCACTAACCTGTCCAACACGCGATTGACGGCCATTTCCGCCACCATCACCACTTGCGCAATACCCTGCAAAGTCTTGCGGTGTGTGCCTTCAACCTGCGCGGCATGGTTGTTGAGCATGACCGTCGCCGAACCCAGGGTTTCGCTGGCGTCGGCCAGCAGGGATTCGGTGTTGGTTTCGGGGTTGGCCATGTACAGCGTGTTGGGGGAGTAGGGCGTGGCCATGAGGTCGGCGTTCGTCGGACCGAGATAATGGTCGAGCGCGCGCTCGGCGGCTTCGTGGAATTTCTTCGAATCAGCGGATTCGTAGGGGGAGGCCGGGTCGGTGACCGGCGGATTTGGCGTTATCTTGAACATAGCTGTGTTCCCTTTGTTGAGCGGCAACCCTTTGGCTACTAAACGAAAGGGTGGCAGCTGTACGCAGGTTAGTAGACCGGGGAACTCAGCTAAGCCGGCGCGCCGAAGCGCCCTGCGTACAGCCACCGTCAAGCTCAGGTACGCGAGTACCTGTGATGAATGTACGACCAGCAGAATTACCGCCGGGCTACTAAACCCGATCACTGGGAATCAGTGACGCAATCAAGTTACGCAGCATGCTCCTGGCGCACAAGCCGGCGGATTCTGGCTTAGGCGTAGGTTACGGCGCAAGGATTTGTGGGCGGTTTCGCGTAACGCTGAGTGTCTTTAAACACCTGTGGTGCGGGATGTTTATTGCGCTCAAGTATCGAAGATTTGCCTGTAGGAATTGTTGGCTGCCACTGACGCCATCGCTGGCAAGCCAGCTCCCACAGGTTTATGTGCAAGTAATAGATTTTGTGGACGACTCGGACACTGTGGGAACTGGCTTGCCAGCGAAGAGGCCCGAACATTCACCCTCGATGCATCTGCCGAAACTCACCCGGCGGCATCCCCCGCCGACTCTTGAACGTGCGATGAAACGACCTCGGTTCGGTAAACCCCAGATACTGCGCAATGTCCTGAATCGGCAGCGTGCTGTTAAGCAAATAATGCTCAGCCAGCTCCTGACGCAAATCATCGAGAATCTGCTGATACGACGTCCCTGCCTGATGCAACTGCCGCTGCAATGTGCGCACTGAAACGGCGAGCTGCTCGGCGACCTGCTCCTTGCGCGGCAAACCCTCCTTGAGCAACTGCCGCAGGATGTTCTTCACCTGCTGCTCAAGCGACGCATCCTCCAGCGTCGCCATCAATCCCAACGCATGTTCTTCCAGCGTCCGCAGCAACTGCGCATCCGCCTGACGCAACGGCAACTGCAAATACGCCAACGGCACGACCAGCGCCGAATACGGCTGATCGAACGACACCGGGCAATCGAAAAACGCTTCGTACTGCGCCGGCGTCGCCTCCGCCGGGCATGAATGTTCCAGCCAGACCCCGGCTGGCGACATCTGCGTATCGGCGATCCAGCGTGCATATTGCAGCCACGAACCGAGGACGTTTTCCACCAAGTGCCGACGAATCCGTGGGCGCTGATAGCGGCAGGTCCAGATCAGATGCACATGGCCGTCCTGCACCTCGGCGCGGCTGACGCCCATGTCGCCGACCAGTTTTTCGAACGGCATGATCCGGCTCATCGCATCGCCCAGCGTCGCGCAGTTCATGGTGATGTAACCGAGCACGCTCCACGAATTGGGCAGGACGAAATTCGCCGCGTTGAGGCCGAACAGCGGATCGTCCGAGTGTTCGCAGAAATAATCCAGCAAGCGTTCATGCGCCTCACCGGGCAAACGCAGGGTGTTGTCGCTCAACTGCTGCGCCTGCAAACCCGCTGCCGCCAACGCAGGCTCGATGGCCATGCCCAGGTGTTCGGCATGGCGCAGGTACTTGAGCAGCGGCGGAACCGAGGTGAAGCCAAGCGATTGCATGATCCCATTCCTTTGATCAATGGCGGCGGAGGCGGACGAATAGCCTGAAAGGTAATTTGAAACCCCGACTAAAGTAAATGGCTGACGCTTGCGCGACGTTTGACTCAATTGGCTACACGAACTGGCCGGATGCGACCGTGACACTTTGCGGCCGCTGGCTAGTATGGAGGCCTGAAATATCACTGATCCGACGGTTAGAAGGACACACGCATGCGACGCTGGAACGGCTGGGGAGAGGCAAGCACGGTGGTCGAACTGCCGGCCCAGGGCGCGGAGTTTCTTCATGAGCGACTGGGCGAGGGGCGCGCGCTGCCCGATGCTTCGCTCGAAACAGCATTGGCCCGCGTGCCTGCATCGCGATTGCAAGCACATACCTTGTACAGCGTCGATGCCAATGACCGCTTGCTGCATGCGCGGGGCCAGAGCCTGCCGGACTGGCTGGCGTTGCGTGAAGGTGCGCTGGGCAATTATCCCGATGCGGTGGCGTTCCCCGAGACCGCTGAACATATTCGCCAGTTGCTGGCGCTGGCTCACGAACAGGACTTGTGCCTGATCCCCTATGGCGGCGGCACATCGGTGGCCGGGCACATCAATCCACCGGATTCGGCGCGGCCAGTGGTGACGGTTTCGCTGGCGCGGATGAATCGGCTGATCGACCTCGACGAACAAAGCCTGCTGGCGACGTTTGGTCCCGGTGCGAGTGGGCCGCAGGTGGAAAGTCAGCTGCGGGCGCGGGGCTACACCCTGGGGCATTTCCCGCAGTCGTGGGAGTTGTCGACGCTGGGCGGTTGGGTGGCCAGCCGTTCGAGCGGTCAGCAGTCGTTGCGCTATGGCCGGATCGAGCAATTGTTTGCGGGCGGAACCTTGGAAACCTTTGCCGGGCCTTTGGAAATTCCAACTTTCCCGGCCTCTGCCGCCGGGCCCGATCTGCGCGAAGTGGTGCTCGGTTGCGAGGGCCGTTTCGGGATCATTTCCGAGGTCAAAGTGCGGATCAGCGCAGTGCCTGCTGATGAGCGTTTCTACGGCGTGTTTCTACCCGACTGGCCGCAAGCGCTAAGGGCGATCCGTCAATTGGCCCAGGCACGCGTGCCGCTGTCGATGCTGCGCCTGTCCAACGCCGTGGAAACCGAAACGCAACTGGCGCTGGCCGGTCATCCGCAACAAATCGCCTGGCTGGAAAAGTACCTGAAGCTAAGGGGGGCGGCAGAGGGTAAATGCCTGCTGACCTTCGGCGTCACCGGCAATCGCCGACAAAATGCATTGTCGCTGACGCAGGCGCGGCAGCATCTGAAGGCCTTCGGCGGCGTATTCACCGGCACCTTGCTCGGCAAGAAATGGGCGCAGAACCGCTTCCGTTTCCCCTACCTGCGCGAGAACCTGTGGAACGCCGGTTACGTGGTCGACACCCTCGAAACCGCCACCGACTGGAGCAATGTCGACAACCTGCTAAACCTCATCGAAAGCAGCCTGCGCGACGCCCTGGCTGCAGAAGGCGAGCGCGTGCATGTATTCACCCACCTGTCCCACGTCTACGGCGAAGGTTCGAGCATCTACACCACCTACGTGTTTCGCCCAGCGGCGGATTACCCGGCGACGCTGGCGCGCTGGAAAGCACTCAAACACGCGGCCAGCCAAACCATCGTCGACAACCACGGCACCATCAGTCACCAGCATGGCGTCGGCAAGGATCACGCGCCGTACCTGTTGCGTGAGAAGGGTGCGCTGGCGATGGACACTCTGCAGGCGCTGAGCAAACACTTCGATCCGGCCGGGCGCCTCAACCCCGGCACGCTGCTGCCGGAATGACGGCCATGAGTCAGGATTGGAACGCCGCATGGCGCCAGCAGATTCTGCCGGCGCTGGCCGAGGAAACCTGGGATCTGATCGTCATCGGCGGCGGCATCAGCGGCGCCGGAATCCTGCGCGAAGCTGCGCGTCGAGGCTGGCGCTGCCTGTTGCTTGAGCAACGTGATTTCGCTTGGGGCACCTCAAGTCGATCATCGAAAATGGTCCATGGTGGTTTGCGTTACATCGCCAAGGGCCAGTGGCGCCTGACCCGTGATTCGGTGCGCGAACGTCAGCGCTTGCTCGACGAAGCGCCGGGGCTGGTCGAGCCGATGAGTTTCCTGATGCCGCACTATCGCGGCGGCTTTCCCGGGCCTCGTGTACTGGGCGGTTTGCTGAGCGTGTACGACGCCTTGGCGGGACGGCGCAGCCATCGCTTTCATGATGCGCAACAACTGCGTTATCTGGCGCCGGGCGTGAAGGAAAACCACTTGCTCGGCGGCACCAGTTTTGTCGATGCGCTGACCGATGATGCGCGGCTGGTGATGCGTGTGTTGAGCGAGGCGCGGGCCGAGGGTGCGGTCGTGGTCAATGGCGTGCGTGTCGAACATCTGCTGCGTGAGAACGGGCGGGTGTGTGGCGTTCAGGTCGAGGATTGCGAGGCCGGTTCGTCACTGCAATTGCGCTGCGGTGTGCTCGCTGTGGCGACTGGCGCCTGGGCTGAACGCTTGCGGCCGACTGAGGCACCACGGCAATTGCGGCCACTGCGTGGCAGCCATTTGTTGCTGCCGGGTTGGCGTTTGCCGGTGGCGCAGGCATTCACTTTTCTGCATGAGCGTGATCGGCGTCCGGTGTTTGTTTTTCCGTGGGAGGGCGCGACGGTGGTCGGCACTACAGACCTCGATCATCGCGAGGATCTGGATCAGAGCGCGAGCATCAGTGCTGCTGAACTCGACTATCTGCTGGCCGCCTGCACGCAACAATTTCCCGGCGCAGAAGTGACGGCGAATGATGTGCTGTCGACATGGTCCGGCGTGCGTCCGGTGGTGGGCAGCGCGGGTGCGCATCAAGACAAACCGTCGAACGAAACCCGCGAGCATGTGCTGTGGCAGGAACCCGGTTGCGTGACACTGGCCGGCGGCAAACTGACCACGTTTCGCCCGCAAGCCATCGAAGTGCTCAAGGCCTGCGCGAGCATGCTGGGTCGCGCCTTTGTCGATGACGCCGCCCCCGTGTTCGCCGCTGTTCCTGTGCAGGCGATTCCTGAGTTGAGCAGCCAACAGTGGCGACGTCTGGCAGGACGGCATGGCCGAAACCTGCCAAGGCTGGCGCTACTGATCAAAGAAATCGGGCACGCCACGGTCGGCCCCACGGACACCTTGTGGGCAGAACTTGCCTACGCCTGCGAAGCGGAAATGATCTTGCACCTCGACGATCTGCTCCTGCGCCGCACGCGTCTCGGTCTGCTGTTACCGCGCGGTGGCGAAGAGTATTTCGCCGCCATTCGCCAACTCTGCCAGCCACGACTGGCCTGGAGCGACGAACACTGGCAGCAGGAAGAACAGCGTTATCGGGCGTTGTGGCAACGCCATCACGGTTTGCCGGATGCCACGCCTTGATGCCCCTTGAAGAGAGCTCCATGGATAACCACCCGAACAAGCGTTACCTGCTGGCCATCGACAACGGCACCCAGAGCGTGCGCGCGCTCCTCTTCGATCTACAGGGCAATCTGCTTGGCAAAGGCAAGGTCGAGTTGCAGGCGTATTACTCGACGCAACCGGGTTGGGCTGAGCAGGATCCGGAGTATTACTGGGCGAAACTCGGCGAGGCGTGTCAGCAGGTCTGGCAGCAAACGGGGATTGATCGCTCGCAGATTGCCGGCGTTTCCCTGACCACGCAGCGCGGCACGGTGATCAACGTCGATGCCGAGGGCAAACCCTTGCGCCCGGCGATTCTGTGGCTCGATCAGCGTCAGAGCGAAGTCGAGGGCGGGATCAAAGGACCGTGGGGCTGGTTGTTCAAACTGGTCGGCGCGCAAGGCACCGTGGATTACTTTCGCGCCCAGGCTGAGGCTAACTGGATAGCAAAACATCAGCCTGACGTGTGGGCGGCGACCGACAAGTTTTTACTGCTCTCGGGGTTTCTCACGCATCGACTGTGCGGACGTTTTGTCGACTCGGTGGGTTGCTGCGTCGGCTATCTGCCGTTCGACTTCAAACGCCTGAAATGGGCCGCGCCGAGTGACTGGAAATGGCAGGCGCTGGCGGTGCGTCCCGAGCAATTGCCGAGCTTGCAAAAACCCGGTGAAACCCTTGGCTACATCACCGCTGAAGCCGCTCGCCACACCGGCATTCCCGAAGGTTTGCCGTTGATTGCGGCGGGCGCTGACAAGGCTTGCGAAGTGGTCGGTGCCGGCGTGGTCGATGCGAATACGGTGTGCCTGTCTTACGGCACCACGGCGACGATCACCAGCACCCGCTCGCGCTATCTGGAAATTGTCCCGTTGATCCCGCCGTACCCCTCGGCAGTGCCGGATCAGTACAACTGCGAGGTGATGATTTATCGCGGTTACTGGATGGTCAGCTGGTTCAAGAACGAGTTCGGCCTGCGCGAGATGCAGCAGGCGAAAGAGCAGGGCATCGAGCCTGAGCAGTTGTTCGATGCACTGGTTGAGGCGGTGCCGCCCGGCTCGATGGGTTTGATGCTGCAACCGTACTGGTCGCCGGGGATTCGTGAGCCGGGTGTCGAGGCCAAAGGCGCGATGATCGGCTTCGGCGATGTGCACACCCGCGCGCATATTTACCGGGCGATTCTGGAAGGATTGGCGTATGCGTTGCGCCAGGGCTTGGAGAATATCGAGCGGCGTTCGAAGGTCTCGATCAAGCGGTTGCGCGTGGCCGGTGGTGGTTCGCAGAGTGATGCGGCGATGCAGCTGACGGCGAATATTTTCGGCCTGCCGGCGGAGCGTCCGCATGTGTATGAGGCGTCGGGTCTGGGGGCGGCGATTTGTTGTGCGGTGGGGTTGGGATTGCATGCGGATTTCCCCACGGCGATCGCGGCAATGACCCGGGTGGGCGCGGTTTTCACCCCGCAGCCCGAGGCTCAGAAAATCTATGAGCAACTGTACAAAGAGGTCTACCTGCGCATGTACCGCCAGCTGAAACCGCTGTATCAAAGCATCCGCAAAATCACCGGTTACCCCGCTTAGCAGACCACCACAAATCCCCTGTAGGAGCTGCCGAAGGCTGCGATCTTTTGATCTTGTTTTTTAAGATCAAAGTCAAAAGATCGCAGCCTTCGGCAGCTCCTACAGGGACCGTATTGCGATTCGATGTGGCGCCATCGGAGACTTTTTCTGGTGAGATCGGACAGTGTCAGCGGCGGGGTCGGTTGTTAGGCTCATCCCCCTCGGCACCGCCAATAAGAACGAAAAGCAATGAAGCTGACCTTCCTCCTGTTGCTGCTTTGTGCAACGGCCCCGAGCGCCTGGGGCTGGTCGAACCATACGGTGGGCAGCTATCTGGCGTTGCAGGATCTGCCGGCGTTGCGTGATGCACCGCAGGTTGAAGTCGAGCCACTGGAGCGGTTTCTCACCGAGCAATACCCGGCCGTGTTGGCGCTGTTGGAGCAGCAGGAAAGCTTCGCCCGCGAGCACTTCGCGCAATACCCGCCACGCCCCGATAACCTGAAATTGCCAGCGGTGCCCAGTGACAATCTGCGCCACGACTTTCTCACGGCACTGCGCATCAATCCCGAGATTCATCTGGCGATGGTCATCCAGCCATTGCCCGGCAAAGACCTGCCCGAACGTGAGCATCTGCAGGCCAATCAAGTCATGGTCGAGCAAACCCTTTCGCCGTGGAATCGACAACGCTTCATCGTTGTCGCCGAGCACGAAAAAGTCGCGCCTCTTGCGGTGCTCGCCAGCGCCGCCGACGAGCCGGATTACGGTCACGACATCAACTTGTTCAGCGACAACCCTGGCAACGTCGGCGCGCTCTACAGTTTCGGCCCGCAACCGTTCGGCGATGCGCGTTTCCAGTACAGCTCGCAAGCGCCGTTCCACATGGGCTTCTTCCATGAAAGCGCGGTGGTGTATGCCGCTGCCGGTTTCCTCGAGCGCAGTTGGCCGGACTGGCGCGCGTATCAATACATGGGCCTGGCGCGATTGGCGTTTGCCAGCGGTCATCCGTATTGGGGTTATCGCTTTCTCGGCTGGGGCCTGCACCACATTCAGGACCTGACCCAGCCGTATCACGCCAAGCCGTTGCCCGGCGTCGACCTTGCCAGTCTTCTGTTGCTGGAAGGCAAGGCAATCGCCGGTTTCGCCGAGGACAAACAGGCCTCGATCGAGCGCGTCGCCACGCGGCACATGGAAGTCGAGAAGTACCAATCGACCTGGCTGCGCCGATTGCTGCGCGCCGGCCAGCCGCATCCGATGCTTGCTGCCTACGTCGATGTGGCTCAGGACAAAAGCTACCCGCCGTACTCGGTCGACTACCTGCGCGAAGTGGTCAGTGCCGAGTCGGTCAACGATTCCGCAGCGTTCGACGAGGCCATCGGCCAGTGGCTGGAAACCGCGCCGGTCAGCAGTGATTTCAGCAGCGGTAATCAGCTGCATCGAGAAGATTTCGACCATCCGGCACTCAACCAGCAACTGTTCAAGTTACTGGGGCATTTCGGCTCGCACAGCCGAATCTACGTCAGCGCGGGATTGGTGCCCTAGCCATCGCGGCAGGACAACAAAACAATAAAAAACAGGGAAGGAGGAACACATGATCAACTCTCGATTGCGCCTGACGGGCGCCGCGCTCCCCGGTGTCGGCCTGGCAGGGCTGCTGCAGTTGTGCGCAGTCGATGCGGCGCACGCGGTGGAGTTCAGCCTGATGGACAAGCAGGTCACCGGCTCCCTCGACACGACCTTGTCCTACGGTCGCTTATGGCGGGTGCAGGGCCGCGACAAGACTAACGATGACGTCAACACCAACGACGGCAATCGCAACTTCGATACCGGGCTGGTTTCCGAGGTATACAAGATCACCTCCGAGCTTGAAGCCAACTATCAGAATTACGGTTTGTTTGTGCGCGGCACTGCGTTCTACGACACGCAACTGATGGACAAGCGCAACGACTACTACGACAACAACAGCCCGTCGCAACCGAGCCAGAGCTACCCGCAGGACGATCATTTCACCAGTCAGACTCGCGACATCGCCGGCAGCCGCATCGAGATGCTCGACGCCTATGTGCATGGCAGTTGGGACGTTGCGCAGATGCCGGTGACGGCACGCGTCGGTCGGCAGGTGTTCAACTGGGGCGAGGGGATTTTCTATCGCGGCGGGATCAACACCACCAACCCGGTGGACGCCGCCAAGTACCGCTTGCCCGGCGCCGAAGTGAAGGAAGTGCTGGTGCCGGTCGAGGCGCTGAGTTTCAACATCGGCCTGACCGACTCGCTGACGATGGAGAGTTTCTACCAGACCAACTGGAAGGAAACCCGCATTGATCCGGTCGGCACCTTCTACTCGCAAACCGACTTGTTCGCTGACGGTGGCAACACCGGTTACAACAACTTCAGCGGCACCGCGCTTGATACGCCAGTGCCTGGGTTTGGCAACGTCATCGGTTTGTACAGTGCACTGGGCAACAACCCGTTGCTGAACTCCGCCCTGCAAACCACAGGTCTGTACGCCAACGGCGTGACCCCGGCGTATGGCAATACGCTGAAAGTGGCGAGCATCGGCAAGGACTACAACGCGCGCAACGATGGCCAGTTCGGCTTTGCTTTTCGCTACATCGCCGAACAGCTCAACAGCACCGAGTTTGGCTTGTACATGGTCAATTACCACGCCAAGGAACCGACCATCGCTGCCGATCTGGGCGGGTACAAAGGCATCGACATGGATGCGCTGACCAACCTGTTGTCCGGTGTCGCTGGCAGTCAGGCCGGGGCGCTGGCCAATGGGTTGGCGACGGCGGATGTGATGGGCAATATCCAGGCGCATCGGCGTTACGCCGAAGATATTCGCATGTACGGCTTCAGCTTCAACACCACGCTGGGTGAGGCGTCGGTGTTCGGTGAAATCGCTTATCGGCCGAACTTGCCGATCGGCGTTGCGGCCACCAATGATCTGATCGGTGACCTGGCCAACGGCGCAGCGGCAGCGGTGACCGGCAAGTCGATCAACGTCGGCGGGCAGATGGTGACGCTCGACAGCCAGATCAATAACGCCGAACGTGTCGAAGCGTTCAACACCTCGCTGGGGACCATCTACAACTTCGGCCCCACGGCTTCGTTCGACTCGCTGTTCGGTATCTTCGAACTGGCCTCGGAGCACCTGCGCGGCAGCAGCCTGCAATACACCGGGTATGACGGAAGCCGTCGCTACTATGCCGGCACCGGTAACTATTCCTATGTGTCGGGCGGTGATCGCGACGATCAGGTCAGTCGCAATTCCTACAGCTACACGGCGATGCTCAACGGCACCTGGAACGATGTGTATGCCGGGGTCAACGTCTCGCCGTACATCGTCTACAAGGACGATTTCGAGGGCAACAGCTATCAGGCCGGCAACACCATCGAAGGGCGCAAGGCCTACACGCTGGGGATCAAGGCCAACTACCAGAACAAGCTCGAAGCCGAACTGCAATACACCGAGTTCTATGGCGGCGGGCAGAACAACGGCATCCGCGACCGCGACAACGTCGGGTTCAACCTCAAGTATTTCCTTTGATTGCCCAGAACAAAACTTGCGGTACCCCGTCCCCCTGTGGGAGCGGGCTTGCCCGCGATGACGGCAGCACATTCGACATCAATGGTGGCTGACCCACCGCAATCGCTGGCAAGCCAGCTCCCACAGGTTTTTGTACTTTGGAGAAGATCATGGTTCGCACTACAAGATTGACCAAAGCTTCGCTAGGGCTTGTTTTAGGCCTTGCCGCCAGCACCGCACTGGCCGCCATCACCCCGCAACAAGCCGAACAACTGAAAACCACCCTGACTCCGATGGGCGCCGAGCGCGCGGGTAACGCCGCCGGCACTATTCCCGCGTGGACTGGCGGCATCACCCAGGCGCCGGCCGGCTACAAACCCGGCCAGCATCACCCCGATCCATACGCGGCCGACAAACCGCTGTTCACCATCACCAAAGCCAACCTCGACCAGTACAAAGCCCACCTCAGCCCCGGTCAGATCGCCCTGTTCAACAGCTACCCCGACACCTTCCAGATGCCGATCTACCCGTCCCGCCGCTCCGGTTCGGCACCGCAGTGGCTGTACGACAACACCCTGAAAAACGCCACCTCAGCCAAGTTGCTCGAAGGCGGCAGCGGCTTCTCCGATGCCTACGGCGGCGTGCCGTTCCCGGTGCCCAAGGACGGCGTTGAAGTGCTGTGGAACCACATCACCCGCTACCGCGGCATCTACGTCGTGCGCCGTGCTTCCGAAGCACCGGTACAACGCAACGGCAGCTTCGCGTTGGTGACCTCGCAGCAGGAAGCCCTGTTCAACTACTACCGCCCGAACGGCCAGTTCGCCGACCTGAAGAACATCCTGTTCTACTACCTCGCCTTCGTGAAAAGCCCGGCACGGCTGGCCGGCGGTGCCGCACTGGTGCACGAAACCCTCGATCAGCTCAAGGACGCACGCCAGGCCTGGATCTACGACGCCGGCCAACGTCGCGTGCGCCGTGCACCGAACCTCGCCTACGACACGCCGATCGCATCCTCCGATGGCCTGCGCACCGCCGACGACACCGACCTGTTCAACGGCTCACCGGATCGCTACGAGTGGAAGCTCAAGGGCAAACAGGAAATCTACATCCCCTACAACAACTACAAAGTCGCCAGCCCCGACGTGAAATACGCGCAACTGCTCACCCCCGGCCACCTCAACCCGCAATACACCCGCTATGAACTGCACCGGGTCTGGGTGGTGGAAGGCAACCTGAAGCCGGGCTCGCGGCATATCTATTCCAAGCGCGTGCTGTTTCTCGATGAAGACAGCTGGGGCGCCGCGCTGGTTGATCAATACGACGGGCGCGGGGAGTTGTGGCGGGGGTCGATGGCCTATCTGAAAAACTTCTATGACCTGCCGACCACGTGGAGTGCGCTGGATGTTTTCCACGATTTGCAGGCGCGTCGTTACTACGTGCAGAACCTTGATAACGAAGAGGCGGAGACTGTCGATTTCGCGCAGCCGGTGCCGGAGGATGCTTACTTTATGCCGTCGGCGTTGCGGCAGCGGGGCACTCGTTAAGCGGGATACCGTTCGTAAAGTCGCCGAGGTTTGATAGTTGAAGATGTGCTAGCCTGCAATCAGTGATTTCATTGATTGCAGGGGGCGTCGTGGCCAGCATTACAATTCGAAACCTTGATGAAAAGCTCAAGGAACAGCTGCGCATCACCGCGGCTCACAATGGGCATTCCATGGAGGAAGAAGCTCGACTCATTTTAGGCAGGGCTCTGACGACGGTTGACCGTGCCGGTGGTCTCGGCAGCCGAATCCGCAACAGATTCAGTGCTGTCGGCGGAATAGACCTCGATTTGCCGGAGCGTTCAGAGAAAGCCATTGCGGTGGATTTCTCTGAATGATAGTGCTTGATACCAACGTTCTATCAGAGTTCATGCGAATCGAGCCTGAGACCCGGGTGCTCGCCTGGGTTGATGCACAGCCTGCGATGGAACTGGCTGTGAGTGCCGTGACCGTGGCAGAAATACTCCACGGCATCGCACGGCTGCCTTCCGGTAAGCGCAAACAGAAACTTGAGGCTCATGCCATGGCGATGTTCGAAGAGGACTTCGCCGGGCGCATTTTTCCGTTCGATGCTCATGCCGCTGTCGAATACGCAACGCTGGTCGCTGAGTGCGAGTCAAAGGGCCGCGCGGCTTCGATGGCTGATGCGCAAATTGCTGCTATCTGCCGAACGCATGGTGTTCCCATAGCCACCCGTAACGTGAAGGATTTTCAGTTCAGTGGTGTCGAGGTGATTAATCCTTGGCAGAGCTGAGTCACTTCATAGTTAACAAAATCATAAGAAAAAGGTGGTCGCATGAAGCGTAAAAAGGTTGAAGCCAGCAGGCTGGACTCCTTCATGGTTGATGATTTTCCCGTTCTTGACTGTCTAGCGAACCCGATAAAAAACGACGATGACTTGCAAGTGCGAATGGCCCTGATTGATGAGCTTTATTCCCACGCGAACACCGAGGATCATGCTGCGGCACGGTTTGCGGAGTTTGTGGCTGATCGGGTTTATGAGTACGAAAATGAAACGGTGTTGATTGCTTATTCGTCCCAATCTGAAGCGCTGGCGTTTCTGCTGTCGGAAAGAGGCGTTAAACAGAAGGACTTGTCTGAGATCGCAACTCAGAGTGCTGTTTCAGAGATATTGAATAACAAGCGAAAAATGACCGTTGCTCAGATAAAGGGATTCGCCGAGTTCTTTAAAGTGCCAGTCGAGTTTTTTATGCACGGTGTGGTTTGACGCTAAGCGGTGAAAGGCCTGACGCAGTCGCGGGCAAGCCCGCTCCCACAGGTCATGAGTCGAACACAATATCTGTGAACGACCGAAAAACCTGTGGGAGCGGGCTTGCCCGCGATTGGTTTTTTGCTTCAACGCTGTACGAAGATCAAACGCGGAAGTGGCTGACCATCTGCTGCAACTGACCTCCCAAACGCGCCAGTTCAACACTCGACGCCGCCGTCTCATCACTCGCCGCTGCGGTCTGTTCCGACACGTCGCGTACGTTGATGATGCTGCGGCTGATCTCTTCAGCCACGGCGCTCTGCTGTTCGGCAGCAGCAGCGATCTGCTGGTTCATCGACTGGATGTTCGACACCGTGCGGGTGATGTTTTCCAGCGACGCACCGGCCTTGCGCGTCAGGGCGACGCTGCTGTCGGTCAGGGCGCGGCTGTTGCTCATCACCGCCGAAACCTGCTGGGTACCGTTCTGCAGACCGGCGACCAGGCCTTCGATTTCTTCGGTGGATTTCTGCGTACGCTGAGCCAGGCCACGAACCTCATCGGCAACCACGGCAAAACCACGACCGGCCTCACCGGCGCGCGCGGCTTCGATCGCAGCGTTGAGGGCCAGCAGGTTGGTCTGTTCGGCCACGGCTTTGATCACGTCCATGACGCTGCCGATCTTGTCGCTTTCCTGTTGCAGCACACTCATGGCTTCGGTGGAACGCACCACTTCGCTGGCCAGACGCTCGATCTGCGCGATGGCTTCGTTGACCACTTTGTCGCCCTCACGGGCTTCGCCGTCAGCGGCGGCAGCGGCTTGCGAGGCTTCTTCGGCGTTGCGCGCGACTTCCTGCACGGTGGCAGTCATCTCGTGCATCGCGGTGGCAACCTGATCGGTTTCGACCTTCTGGCTGTTCACGCCGGCGCTGGTCTGCTCGGTAACGGCCGACAGTTCTTCGGCGGCGCTGGCGATCTGGGTGACGCCGTCGCGGATGCCGCTGATCAAGTCGCGCAAGGTCACGCCCATGCGTGCGATGCCTTGTTGCAGCACGCCAAGTTCGTCACGGCGGGTGACGGTGACGTTCTGGGTCAGGTCGCCGCTGGCGATGCGCTCGACCACGGCCAGGGTTTCTTGCAGCGGACGGGTGATCTGACGGGTGATGATTACCGCAGCAATCACGCCGACCAACAGCGCCAGCAGGGTGCTGATCAACTGGAAGGTGCGCGCCTGGGCACTTTCGATGTCGCGACGGTCGAGCTGGATCTGATACAGCTGCTCGCTCGTGGTAACGATGGCGGCGCCCTGATCGGTCATTTCCTTACGGGCCTGCACCGCGTCGGTGTTGGCGTTTTTATACGCCATCAACGCGCTGCGATAGTTGACCAGTGCGGTTTCCAGCTGACGCAGGGCGTCTTGCTGAGAGTCAGCGAAATGCACGTTCAGTTGCTTGAGGCTGGCAATGGCGGCGTCAATCTGGCCGATGGCTTTCTGCTCGGTTTCGGCATTGGTGGTGGCGGTGTAGCCGCGCACTTCGTAGCGCGCGAGGATGAACGCTTCCTTGGCGGCGGTGATCGCCTGGAACTGCTCGAAACGCTGCTCGCTCATGTCCATCTGCTGGACGCGTTTGCTGATCGATTCGATCTGGTTGTACGCGGTCTCGGCACTCACGCTCATGGAATCGCGCGCACTGTTGCCGGTGCGGTAGGCGTTGCGCATTTTGTTCAGCGAGGTCTGGTATTCAGCGATGGTCGCTGCCTGCTCCTTGAGCAGTTTGACGTTTTCCGGGCTCTTGAAGCTGTTGATCAGCTTCTGTTGCTGCGCGGCGAAGCTTTCGAGGGTGGTCTGCACATTCTGCGCGGCGGTTTCATCGCCATTGGTCAGCATGTATTGCAGGCGCACCACACGCAGTTTGGTCAGGCCGGCGTTGAGCTGGGTGATGTCGCTCATCCAGTTGCTGCGGTCGATCAGGCCACCGAGGCTGGTCCAGCCTGTCAGGGCCAGCACGCAGGTCAGGGCCAGCACCAGGCCGAAGCCCAGGCCCAATTTCATGTTCACGCTGATGTTGCCGAACCAGCTATTCATCAAAAATCCTCCAGAAACGTTGGGTTTCTTGTCGTCGGTTAGGCTGGAAGATTGTTGTTTTTTTGAGCCAGCAAGGGTGTTAGCAGGTTTGTATCGGCCGCATTTCCCAGAGCTGAAAGGATTTTGTCCTACGGAATTTGTAACATCGGATCCCAAGACTTTTTTCACGTGGGTTTCACTGGCTGCCCACGCGCGCCTCTGTACCTTCGCCGCATCGAATGAACCCGTGATGCAGAGTGGCGAGGCGGTTTTTGTGGAATTGAGACTGAGTCTGTTCGGCGTCAAACGCTCGATCGATCTGAGCTTTTTGGCGCGTTTTCGCAACACTTGGGTGGTGTTGGCGGCATCGGTGTTGGTGATCCCCCTGACCCTGTGGTTACTGGCGCCGGCGGCGGTGCCGGATCTGGCCCACGGCAATGTCGCCGGTGCGCAAGCGTTGGCGGCGGGATGGGCCAAGGGCGAGATAATTGTGCTGGTGCGTCATGTCGAGCGCTGCGATCACTCCAAAGCCGCGTGCCTGAGTGGCAACGACGGCATCACCGATCGCTCACGCAGTGTCGCGGTGGCGGTCGGTGCAAGGTTCGAACAACTGGGCTTAAACAACGCCGACATCTATAACAGCCCATCGATGCGCACGGTGCAGACCGCCGGTTACATGTTCAACCATGCCGCCAGCGGTGACGACTGGTTGATCAACTGCCGGGGCCGCATGTTGCAGGACGCGTTGGCCCACAAGGTTCCCGGTCGCAACCTGGTACTGGTGACCCACAGCGAATGCATGGCGCAAATCGAGAAAGACCTCAAAGTTTCGGCCTCGGACATGGGTTACGGCTCGTCATTGTTTGTTTCCGCTGCCAGCCCGGCGGCTCCCAAGATGCTCGGCTTTATTGAAGCCTCCGACTGGCGCACGGTGACCACCCGATGAAATCCCGTTTCTACTTTTATAACTTCGGCATTCCGCTCGCCTGTGCGGCGCTGGTGTTCCTGATGTTCGACATGACCAGAATCGACATCGCCTTCAGCAACCTGCTGTTCGATCCGCTGACCCAGACCTTCCCGCTCGACAAAATCCACTTCTTTGAAAAGCTCACTCACAAATGGGCGCGGATCATTCCCAACTGGACGGCGGAAATCGCCCTGATCGGCGCGCTGCTATCGGTGGTCTGGCCATTGGTCAATCCGCAGAAACGTCCGCGCCTCGGCGCAATGCTGGAACGTAGCAAAGTCGCGCCAGTGCTGCGATTTACCGCTGATCATCGTAGGGATTTTCTATTTGTGGTGGTCGCGTTTGCGGTCTGCACCGGGGTGATTCACTTCCTCAAATCCCACACCAGCGTTTACTGCCCGATCGAGACCACGCTGTACGGCGGGAAAATGGCCCACATCGAGTGGTACAGCAACTTTCAACTGTTACATGAGGCCGGTAGTGGCCGTTGCTGGCCGGGTGGTCATGCCTCGGGCGGTTTCACCATGCTGGCGCTGTATTTCGTGGCGCGACGCTATCAATGGCGTTTTTCCAGTGCAATCTTGTGGGGCTCGCTGCTGCTGGGATTCGTTTACGGCACTACTCGTGTCCTGCAGGGCTGGCACTACATGTCCCACACTTTCTGGGCCGGAATCTTCGTCTGGCTGGCGTGTTTACTGACGGCGCTGGCCTTCTACGGACGCGCGCGGCTGGATGTGCCGGTGCTGGGCAAGCGCAAACAGAAAGCTTTCAGTGCGCAGCCTGAGGTCTCTCTCTGAACCCGTTCAGATGAAATGAAAACCCGCCATCACGGCGGGTTTTTTTATGGGCCTGCGCAGGCCTCAATAGCCGACGAAGTAATACGCCTGGCGCCCGACCATCATGGTTTTGAGCACTTTCAGTGGGGGCGCGGGTTCGCTGTCGCCGGCCATCACCACGACATGCGAGGGCGAGGCCGTGAGGAAATCCCGCAACTGCGCGTCGGTATCCAGGCCTTTGAGTACTTGCTGGGTATAGAAGACCGTAGCGCCACCGACCCGCTCGTTGGCCTGAAACAGCGCAACTTGATGGCCAGCGGTTTGCAGCGTCTGAATCTCTGCACTCAACGGCAGGAACGAAAGTTTTTTATCGGCATGAGGCAGTGCCCACTGCGCGGCCGCGAGGTAACTGCCGATCACCAGCGTGAGCATACCCATTGCCAATGTCTGACGGTGACGGGCGATTCGGCTTACGAATCCATTGCCTGATTCGTACTGTTTCAAGCGCTCAAACAGCACGCCCGCATACTCTGCCGCGATCACCGCAGCGGCTGGCGTCATCGACATCAGATACACCGTGCGCTTGCTCGACGCCAATGTCAGCGTGATGAACTGCGCAATGATCCACAGGCTGAAAAACAACAGGTAACGGTTGACCTTCAGTTGTTTGCGGAAATGCCAGAGTCCCAGGTACACCAGAATGTTCCACGGCAGGAAGGCTTCCGGCAGCTTGGCGAGGTAGTAGTAGAACGGTTCGTAGTGCCCGGCCTCGACGAACGAACCGCTGAAGCGTCCGACGCTGTTGGTCAGCAGCACTTCTTTGACCGCTTGTGCGCCGCCGTGCTGGTAGAGGATGACGAGCCAGATCAGCAGCGGAATCAAACCGACCAGGGTCAGTAGACCCGGTCGCAACCAGTCAGCGATTTTCAGCCGTTTGTCCATCAGGTTGTCAGCCAGCAGGTAAGCAAAAATCACCACCCCCGGCATGGCCAGCCCCAGCACACCTTTGCTCAATGTGGCGATGGCGATCCCGACTACAAACAGCAGCGAGTTGCCGAGCGTCGGTGCCCGCTGCGCCTGGAAGAAGGCGAGCAACGCCGTGGTTACGCCGAGTGCGAGCAGCGCGTCTTCGCCGACGCCGCGCACATTGCTCCAGTAACTGGCCATGGTCGCGAGCAGAATGCCTGCGGTCCAGGCAATCATTTTCGGCCGCTCGAAACGCCGCAACATGCCATACAGCAGCATCACGCTGAGTAAACCGGCCACCGCCGACGCCAGTCGCACCGCCCACGGTGAAACGCCGAACACGCGCATCGCGCCAGCGTCCAGCCAAAGGCTCAGCGGTGGTTTTTCCAGAAACGGTTCACCAAACAGCCGAGGCGTCACCCAGTCGTTATCAAGGTGCATCTCCATGGCGATCCCGGCCACGCGGGCCTCGGTGGAGCCTTGCAATTGATGGCCGCCCAAGGCGAAGAAAAACAGCAGGGCGGCAAGCAGAAACAGCGAAGTGGCGGCACGCGACATGGCTTTCAGGCAACCGGAAGGGGCGGGAGTCTGAGCATACGGCGGCAATCCTGAATAAATTGTGAAGCTCAGGCCAGTCGTCGCGACCAACGCTGGTCCGGCGTTTCGAACAGCGGATTGACCAGCGCCGTCAGCACATGATCCTGCCAGCGCCCGGCAATGTTCAGATATGCCTTGGCGTAACCCTCGCGTTCGAAGCCCAACCGCTCAAGCAAGCGCTCACTGCGCTCGTTGCCGGGAATGTAGTTGGCCATGATCCGGTGCAGGTTCTGGCTGTCGAACATGTAACCGATGCCAGCCTCCAGCGCTTCCTGCATCAAGCCCTGACCCTGTTGGGCCTCATCGATGTGATAGCCCAGATAACACGCCTGAAACGCTCCGCGACTGATGCCGCTGAAATTGCACGCGCCGATCATCTGCTGGCCGTCCGGCGTCAGTAGCGCGAAATGCATGGCCAGCCCGGCCTCGAACGCGCTGGCCTGTATTTCAAGACGTCGGCGAATCTGCTCGGTGGCAAAGTACTCAGTCGTGCGGATTGGCGACCATGGCGCGAGGTGGCGCTGGTTGCGTCGGTAGAAATCACTTTCAAGTTCGGCCTGATCCGGAGCGAGTATCGCCAGCGTCAGGCGTTGGCAGGGCAGGGTCAACAGCGGCATCGGAAGCTCCGGAGTGGGGGATCTTCCGGCAGAGTCGCGCAATCAGCGGGGTCACGGCAAGTCGTGGCGAAGAAGGGGCTTTGTTTCAGGCAAAAAAAAGCCCGCAGGAGCGCGGGCGAACCGTAGTTTCTTGAATGAGCGAACGGACTTTACAAGGGTTGGCCACGCAGCAGCAGTGAAGAAAAATTCATCTCGATGGGCGGCTCCAACCGTGTCTGATGCGTCAATAAACGTGCGCAGACTTTACTCGTCAATGGCAGGTTTCAGGCCTGGATGTGGGTGGCGCGTCCTGCGGATCGAGATTGTCCCGTGCCCGACAGACCAGGATCTCGGCCAGTGCGCTCAGTTGCTTCATGGCCACCGCCACATGGCGTTTCGAACCGTCGAACTCATCGGCAAAGTTTGCGCTGATGGCCGTCAGGGAATCGAGGATTTCGCTGGCGTGGGTGAGCAGGGTCAGCGTGTCGACATCTTCCCGTACCCTGATGAGCTGATTGAGCGGCACACTACGCCGCCGCTTCGACGCCTCGCTGCGTGCGCGGGTGTTCGACTGGAGTTGGGTGCTGGACGCTGGCGCATCGGAAGGTGCCGAGCCAACCAGCGAAAGTCGGGTGATTTTCTTCATGACGTAGCTCCGTGGAGTGAACATTCACTGCAATTGCATCTGCCAAGTCGTCCATTGGATGGCAGTGGTCGAGGAGGGTAACGCCCTGGGGATCTGCTCACCAGTTCATCAAAGTCGACGCGTGTTGCAGGAATTTTCCTAGGACGCTCGATGTGGGAAGGAGGACGTGGCGATAAAGCGCCTTCGGGATTTATCCGCTGGCTTGAGTCCGGTGACGGAGCTCAATATTCCGCCACCTTTTCTTCGCGCAAAACCCACCCGGCTTCGCCCGCCATCAACGTGTATTGAACCTGGCGCATCTTCCCCGTGCGGCCTGCACCTGCGTCAGCGCTGTCGTACACCGGGAAACGCTGCACCAAGGTGTTTTCCACCACTGCAAACGAATCCTCGCCCTGATAGCCCTCGGCGATTTTCGGATTGTCGCTGACCGGCGGCAGGTAGATTTCGCTCAGGGATTTCTTGTTGTTGGCCGAATAGGCGATCAGCTCTCCCGGCATGCCGCGTCCGGGAACGCGGGTGAAGATGTAGATTTCGGGCGAACCGTCGTTGTTCAGGTCTGCAATTTCGGCGCGGACGATATCGCCCTTGAGCGGGCGGGTGATCGCGCTGTTATCGATTTCCAGGCCCTTGGGTTCAATGCGCAAAACGGATTGGCCATCGACCTGTTCACGGCTGACGTGAAAGCGGATGCCCTGCAATTCCAGTGTCTGTTCGAATGGCTTTGTCTGAGCCGCATCGGCGCCGGCGAGCCTCAGAGACAACGCATAGTTGGCGACTTCATTGCGCCGTGCCGCATTGCGCATGAGGTACACCTGAACGGTGTACTCCCCATCGGAAGGCAGTGAGCCAGAAAAGTGATTGCCCATGATCGAGCCGTTGAACAGCGCGTAATCCGCGCCCTTGGTGGTGATGTTGAAGTAGGCGGAGGTGTTGGACGGTTTGAAATCGACGGTGAGCATCTGGCCGGCCCTTCCTTTGAATCTGTACTCCGCCGTTTGGTCCCCCTTGATCGACTGTTTGCGCTCGACACTGTCCGTACTGGTTGTGAAAGCGATAGGCTCGACGCGCACAGCGCCATTATCTGCTGCGTGAACAGGCAGGGAAATCAGTGCAGCCAGTGTGGCGGCGATCCAGATCTTCATCTTCAACTCCATGCATCTCGATGTTCGCAGCATAGAGGCTGCGTCGAGGCAGCGCCCTGGATTGCGCGGATTAAATGTTGCTGGATTTGAGTGTGTGCTTGAAGGGGGAGCCAACGTTGGATGTTCGATCCTTAAGGGAAAACTGTTCACACAATTCTCACCTGAGTTTTGCCATGATTGTTGCCGGTATTTCATCGGCCCGAGCGAGTGTTCCCGTCATGAATGTGAGCGTTCTCTACGCTTTGGTTGCGGCAGCATTGTTTGGCGCCAGTACGCCACTCGCCAAGCTGTTGGGGGTACAGATTTCACCGATTCTATTGGCCGGGTTGCTCTATCTGGGCAGCGGTCTAGGTCTGACCGTCCTGCGTTTTGCCCGCGATCGAGGTTGGCAGCGTTCCGGACTCGGAGCTGGCGAATGGCCGTGGCTGGTCGGTGCCATCGGCTTCGGCGGTGTGCTGGCGCCGGTAGCATTGATGTTCGGTTTGACCAGAACGTCCGGCGCGAGCGCGTCACTGATGCTCAATCTGGAATCAGTGCTCACGGCGCTGCTGGCGTGGGTAGTGTTCAAGGAAAATGCTGATCGACGAATCGTGATCGGTATGCTCGCCATCGTGGCCGGCGGTGTCGTGTTGTCCTGGCCGCAGGAGGCCGTGTCGGCGCAAGACTGGACAGGGCCGCTGGCCGTCGCCTTTGCCTGTTTTTGCTGGGCCATCGACAACAACCTGACGCGTAAGGTCTCTGCCTCGGATGCACTGTTTATCGCGGGCAGCAAAGGTCTTGTGGCGGGGTTGGTCAACTGCGGTCTGGCCTTGTTCATCGGCAAACAACTGCCCGCAGCCGCCTCGCTGGTGCCCATTCTGCTGGTCGGGTTTATCGGTTACGGCGTCAGCCTGGTGATGTTCGTCCTCGCCCTGCGCGGGCTGGGCAGTGCGCGCACCGGCGCGTACTTTTCCACCGCGCCGTTTCTGGGCGCCGCTATCTCGATTCTGCTACTGGGCGAGTCGGTATCGCTGATGTTCCTGGTCGCTGCAGCGTTAATGGCCGTGGGGGTATGGATTCACCTGATGGAAAACCATACTCATGAGCATCAGCACGAACGGCTCGAGCACGATCATCGTCATACACACGACGAACATCACCAGCATATTCACAAGTTTGACTGGGATGGAACGGAGCCGCACAGCCATCCGCATGTGCATACGCCGATGCGTCACCGGCATGCGCATTTTCCGGATGTGCATCATCGGCATGAGCATTGATTGAACGTCTGAAGTCTGCCGATTGATATCACTGTGATATCATTTTTTGTCAGTTTCTTCAGTCTTTCATTCGAGTCATTCCATGAAACCCTTTTTCCTGCTGCCGCTTGTGACCCTCTTTTCTGCTTTCAGCGTTGCCGCTGCACCCTCGCCGGTGGCGTCGTTTGCCGCTTGTGACGATCACTCGCTGGCCGTTGTGCAATCACCTTTGATCAAGGATCTGGTGCCGAGCTCTGTCGAAAATGGCCGGATCAAATTGTCCGGCGGCACCAAGAGCGACATGGGGCAGCGCTGGATGTTTGCCAAACCGGTCGAGATCGATGGCATGTCGTTGACCGGCTTCTACGCCGAAGACATGGACCTGATGGGCACGCGCATCATCAGTTGGGGCTTCTACGCCAAACAGACGCCGAATGAACTCCACACTCAACTGGAAAAAGCCGGCGGGCCACGCTTGGATATGTCGCAGGGACTCTTCGCTCGCGCGGAAATCTGGTCCCATGGCAAATCCAGCTGGCAGCCGGAAGATCCTGCTGCTACTGCCGGTAAGCTGGTGGCCGACAGTGCCGAGCGGGTGTTCTTGATTGAACCGGCTCCGCAAGAGCTTAGCGCTGGCAGCAAGGGTATGTTTACTTGCTCGATTCAGGGCAAGGTTAATGAGGCGATGCTTAAGTCGAGTCGTCCGGATTTGGTTAGTGTTGCTCGTTGAAAGGTTATGAGTGCAGGTATGGAAAAGGACGTGCAACAAAGCCCGCACTTTGCTGGCTCTGTTGTTGAGAGTTGGTAGGTCGGGGGTCGTTTGAACTCGTCCCGTAGAGCCTCGTAAACATTGGTCTCCGTGACTGCTTGTGTTGTCCGGGATAAAAGAGCGGATACACGCGGCCTTCACCTATTCTCAATCAGACCTTTAAAGCTGCCTCCCAAGTGAGTTTCTGTATGTACTCATGGTCGCTAGGCATCATTGAGGTAACTCCGGCTTCGAAGTCAGCAGTATTTCTCTCAGCACGCGGCCACTGCTGCTTTCTACTTTGTATACGGTTTTGTCTACCAGTAAAAAAGTACTCTTACCATCTGCCAAAATGAGGGTGCCTGTAAGCTTTGCTTCCTTGTTGGTTATCAAGGTGTGCTGCTTGTCGAGGCCCTTGATAAGTTCTTGCTGAGTGAACCCCTTAGTGTCTGCTTTACCCATTCTTATGCCCTGTTGAACACCGATCGCCGGGGTGAAAAAGGCTATGAACAATAGAAACCCAACCCAGCAGGCTAGGACAATTTTTGTGTCTCGTTTCGCGTTCTTCACCACGGCCCCGATGAAAGCGCCCGCTACCAAAATGAAGCAAAATGCGAGAATGCCTGGGCCGATGATGGGGACGTAATTCGCGGCTTCCAGGGCGCCGGAAAACAAGCTGATGTAGCCGTATAGAAGCAGGCTAGGAGTACTCAGTGCAATTTCGTTGGTATCGATTCCAAAGCTGTTGTAGTAGCCAACCAACAGAGAGTAGCCATACACCACAAGTGCGGCTTGGAGGCCAAGTGCCGCGTAGTTGATTAGCTTGAACGCCAAGTCGACGTTGGTTTCGAGTTTTTTTACGCTAGGTACTTGCTCGGATACTGCTGGGCTCTGTGTGCCGACAGGAGGAGCGGCGACGAGCGTGATGGGCGTGACCAATTCGACACGGATTGATTTGTCTTTCTTCCAGAACATCAATGCTTCCCTGCTGATTTTGACGGAATGGCACCATACCTAAATCAGAGCATTCTTCTCTAGCCCGAGCGATTGATCATCGACTTACACAAGCCAGAAAACACCAAGATCCTGATCGAAGCGCTAAAGGAACTGGTGCCGCTGGGGTTGAAGCTTGAACAGTCGGTGATACGCGACAAGCTCAATATTCCCGCTACCGACGAGGGTACGAACTGCTGGGCATCCCTGCACCCGTTGCTACTCCTGCGTTGGCACAGGTGACAAACAGCGAGCAGATACGTGCGAAACCGGTAATGCAGCCGGACATCGTGGATAACCAGGTGCGGATGACAGAACGGACGGTGGGGGGCACTTGGATGACATGGTCGAGCAGATCAAGGAGATGCTCGACTCAGTCAACAGCCTTGAGGAGTTTTGGTATCGGTTGATTGAAACCTATCCGGCGATGACTACCAATCAGTGGCGGATGCTATTGCCGATGGGCTGGCGGCTGCCAGCCTGGCGGGGTGTGATGACATTTTGTGGGGATTGTAAGTGGGCTTCCAATCAATAGTCTGGAAGCAGCTTATGCAAGATGACTGCGGCGCCACCCCAGCAAAGAAGGTACACACACTTGGAAAGAAACAGCGTGAAATTCCGCGCTATCGCCGAAACGTCCTCTGCGTGTTGGGGGGAAGGGAATACGAATGCGACTACCAATAAAGCCACGATGATAGTCACCATCCAAGCAAACCCTTTATCTTTTCTCGCCAGGTAGTAAGTGCCCGCGAAGACTGCCGCGCTGAGCAGAAACGAATAAAACATAAGATCTTTAAGCATTTAAACCTTCGATTGAAATGTGATGGAGCTAACAACGTGGTCGGCAGATACGCAGAATTAATTAGGGTTAGTTGGATTTTTTTCAGCAGCACCTGGACGGATTAACTATGGCTGTCTCACACGGATCACTCCCGTTTAAAAAACAAATCGACACTTCCGTGCCGAGGTCGATCTGCCGACCCCTTCCTGGACGGATATCTACACCATCGATCACGACTACGCTTTCGTCGTAGCCGGAGCGGTCAAGCGCGATCTGCTGACTGACCTACGCGGAGCCGTTGAGAAGTCCATCGCCAATGCACCACCCTGGAACAGTTCCGCAAAGACTTCGACCAAGTCGTCGGCAAACGTGGCTGGCACTACCAAGGCGAACGAGGCTGGCGCACCAATATTATTTGGGAAGCCAAACTGCGCCAGTCCTACAAAGCTGGCCGGGAAGGCAGATGACCGACACCGAAGATGCGTAAACGCTGCCCCTGTGGCGTGTATCGCCACGGCGACAGCGCCACCCACGTCCGATGCACCTGTACTGGAGCGGTACAATCTTGCCGCTTGGCGACGCATGGTGGGTGACAGATGGGGCTGCAAGTGCAGCGTCAGGGTCTCACGGCTGGCCCTGCGCCCGCTATTGAATGGGAAGATCGGGTTAACAGCAAGAACTGTCCCAAAGGCCTGCGCACCGTTTGCGTGCCCAGAGGTATCGATTCGGGGTTGAATATGCGCCGGGGAAATCGCGCCTCGCGAACGCCGTTCCCCAGTTGCGCGCCCGTGATCCTCTGCGAGCTTCGTCAGCAGCACCAGTCCCGTATGATCAGGCTTACCCTCCATGGGGTAACCGCATGCGCGGCTCATCCATCCCCTTGATGTAGCCGGCAACAAGATCATCAACGCCTAGCGCGGAGACGATGCCAGTCCGCAGGTAGATCGAATCGTAAATAAATACCCACTCCCCTGAGTTTGTGTATTCACTCAGCGGATCACCATCCATGGCTCGACAATCCAAGCGTCACTCTGGCAACAGCAACCTTCATCTGCATTACGACGACACCTTCAACGGTCTACCCGTCATGGCGCACTTCGCCCCCTTCGTTACCGAATACCTGGAACGCCTTCTCGAAACCGCTCAGTTGGCGCTGAGCGATCACCGCCAGGTGTTCGCGGTGCGTTTCGATCTTCGCTGCCCCGATGATTACCTGACATTGGGGTTAGGCAACGGAGTCATCTCCCGCTTTGTTGATTCCCTGACTCGTCGGATTGACCTCGCACGGAAGCGTGCCCAGCGTCTGAATGGCTTCGCGCATCAGACCAGTGTGCGCTGTTGCTGGGCGAGAGAGTTCGGCCAAGAAGGCAGGCTGCACTGGCACTTTGTCCTGTTACTGAATCGGGATGCGTTTCACACCATCGGAAACTTTCACTCTGGAAGAGAAAACTTATACGGCCGCATACAAGCTGCCTGGGCCAGTGCGCTGGAGATTTCCGTCGATGATGCCGATGGCTTGGTGCATATCCCTGCTAACGCCACGTACGTTCT
The DNA here is from genome assembly GCF_028656995.1 of Pseudomonas sp. TNT2022 ID642. NCBI lineage: Bacteria > Pseudomonadati > Pseudomonadota > Gammaproteobacteria > Pseudomonadales > Pseudomonadaceae > Pseudomonas > Pseudomonas sp. TNT2022 ID642. Next base: position 55,488 of record NZ_JAMDGW010000021.1, read on the forward strand.
CTCCCAAGATGATCCTGCGGCAATGGATGAGTACTTTCATCGTGTTAGCTATCTCGCCAAGGCAGCTACCAAGGAATACGGCAGTCGTCACCGTGCGTTTGGTTGCAGCGGACGCTGAACCAATTAAGCACGGCTTCACACTTGGGATGTGCTGCGTAGCTCATCCCATTATTAAATCAATCCACTATCCAGCAGGCACGGTCATGCTTCTTCCTTACATCAATCCGCGACTTCCTTTATCTGAGTAACATGCGGCAATCGCCATCAGCCGATTGATGGACGCCGTCTCTCGCATAGAGGGGCCGATCTACCGCATCACCCTGGATGCTCTGGGCGACGAGTAGGTCAAGTCGACATCGCTGTCCAAACTATTCGACTGCGTGCCACAGATAAACGAAGAGTACGCAAATCGCTGCGACGACGAACACCAAGAGGTGTTCTGGTTGGCGTACCAAGAGATTGGTTTCGAACATAGCCCGTTGGGTCTGGTCTGCATGAACAGTACGGAGACAGGTTACTTGAGCACTGCTCAATCGATGAATGTACTGGCCGATAGTATTCGGATGCTAATCAGACGCTCGGAGTTGGACGAGTCCATCGTGTAGGTGGGATTAGCCTCGCAAGGGTGGATCAGCCAGGTGCGTGTCGCTATTCGACCCATTTCAGAACATTCGCTAGGCTCATAGCGGCTGGTTTCGGCGAGTGTCGCTTCATCCCAGTGTGCTGATATCCAAATCAATGGAGATTTTCTGTCTTTGAGCGTCAGTGCATGCATGACCTCCACCTCTGGCCATCCGTGCATCTTCAAATCCAGCAGCAGACACGCAATGTCATCGAAGTTTTCGATGGCGAGGAATTCCTTGCCCGAGATTAATACCCGAGAGCGGTATCCCGCCGATCGAAGCAAATTAGACAGCCTTTGCGCACGGACGCATCGTCGTCCACGATACTGACGATGGCCATGGCGTTGATGGACGCCCGAGGCGAGGCGTGGTCACTGTCGGTAGTCATGGAAGACTCTGCACGCCAAACGTTGGTTCTGAGCTAATCAAGCCATACAGGTTGTTGGTGCTGATGCGATTTGACCCAGGCTGCTGATCAGCAGCCGGGAGATGGACGAGGCTACAGAGCAAGACGAAAAAATCTTCAGCCCGACCTAATGTAGGGCACGAGTTTGGCTCACTCGCGCCGGCGCGGCACCAGCATTTGTGTGTCTGCCATTACTAGGGGGGGCTGACTTGTAGGTGGCGTTATTTTCCATTTACATCCATGTTTTACTGTTGTTTGTAGCTGGTTATTTTTGTCCCCTAATTTGTCCATCCACTTCGAGGTTTCGTCCAGACTGAGGGGCCTGTTATTTGGCAAAATTGCAACCTAAGCGGTTCTTTGATGCCTTCGGCTCTTCGCTATCCGCTATGTATGCCTAACGAAGCAAGCTTTGGCGGCACGGTAATCGTAAGCAAAACCGTGATAAGCAGCTTTAACCTTATTAAATCCGACAAAAACCGTTAATATTCGCAGGTTTTTTTATCGGCAGATTTAGCTATGACTGATCGTTGGCACAGTGTTGATGAAATTGCCGAACACCTCGGCGTCAGCAAGGACACCGTTTATGCATGGATCGCCAAACGCAACATGCCAGCACACAAGGTCGGTCGGTTGTGGAAGTTCCAGAAGGTTGAGGTGGATATCTGGGTCAAGGCTGGCGGAGCGAGTGGCGAAACGCAGCAGGCGCGAAGTGATGGCTGAGCGTTATCGTCTTTCTTTCACCACGGGTGGCCTGTTTTTGCAGGAAGCACCGCTGGTTGTGGAGCGCTATCTAACGCTGCGTGATTGGAAGAAAACACGGGCGCAGGTGCGTGCTGAGAACCTGTTGCAAGTTCGTACATCAGCTGCTGCGACCCGTATCAGTAAGGAGTTGATCGCGCGTCTGGAGCTGTTGGACCCAGAGGAGCTGGAGCTCTTGGTGGACGGAAGCCTGCGCGAGCAAGGCTACCTCCTGTGGGCTGCAACTTGCCGGCGCTATGCTTTCATCCGAGACTTTGCACGCGAAGTTCTGCGCGAGCATTACCTGCTCATGCGCCGCCAACTCACGACAAGCGATTACGATGCCTTCTTCAATGCCAAAGCTTTATGGCATGTCGAGCTGGATGAACTGGCTGCGTCCACGCAAAGCAAGTTGCGGCAAAATCTGTTCCGCATGTTGAGAGATGCCGATTTGATCAACGCGCAGCGCCAGATTCAACCTGTGTTGATGACTCCAGCGCTGGCCCATTTACTGGTCCACCACGGTAACGAGCAATTGCTGACATTCCCGGCAACCGACCATGAAATTAATAGGTGGCTGCAATGAGCCAAAAAATTAGTCAGCAGCCGCTGGCAGCTCGCTTTGAGCACCTGGTGAGCGTCATGAGCGGTCAGCGCTTTCTGGAAATGAGGGGGCTGAATAATGATCTGCCCTTCTATATCTGCGAATTCAAAGCGGCTGAAGCCTTTGAGATACAACGCATGCAGCGGCAGCTTATCAACACGCTGGCAGGTTTACGTGTCGATTGCCTACAGGGGCGCGGTGTAAAGGTGCTGGAGATCAACCTGTATGACCTGACCATCGAATTGCTCAAGGCCCGAGAAGGCAGTGAGCCTGGCATGAGTGTTTGGGATCAAGTACAGAGAGACGAGCAGGACTATGAAAAGGAAGCTCTGCTGGAGCTTTTGCAGGGAATACTCGACATCAAGGAGCACCTGATCCCGGCCATTGGCGAGCGTATTGCTCAAGCTGATTACGACGTGCTGTTTCTTTCCGGCATCGGTGAAGTGTTCCCCTACATCCGCTCGCACAACGTACTCAACAATCTGCAAAGCACGGCCAAGGACAATCCCACAGTTCTGTTCTTCCCCGGCGAGTATCGACATTCGTTGGAGCAAGGCGCATCTCTGGAACTATTTGGCTTGCTGCACGATGACAAGTACTACCGCGCATTCAATATTTTCGAGTCTCAGGTGTAAGGAAGCAGTCGATGAATCTCAACGGAATTTTCAAGAGCCCAGTCAGGCGCCCGATTGAGGGCGTCATCAAGGCCGACGACGAAGCTAGCTTGTTCAACGAACTGAGTGAATACGTCCTTACTGACGAAGTCGCCAAACGTCTGGAACACTTCTTTGATGCCTATACCGATTACCACCACGCCAATGGCGTCTGGGTGTCCGGATTCTTCGGCTCGGGTAAGTCGCACCTGCTGAAAATGCTCGCCCTGCTGCTGGAAAATCGCCAGGTCGACGGCAGTTCTGCGCTGGATATTTTCCTTCCCAAAATCAAGGAAGATGATGAGCTGCTGCGTGCCCAGCTCAAGAAGGCCGTAGCCATTCCCTCGAAAAGCATCCTGTTTAACATCGACCAGAAGGCCGACATCATCAGCAAGACTCAAATCGACGCCTTACTCTCGGTGTTCGTCAAGGTCTTCAACGAAATGTGCGGTTACTACGGCAAGCAGGGCTATATCGCCCAGTTTGAGCGCGATCTCGACAGTCGTGAACTGTTCCAGCCGTTCAAGGACGCCTACCAGAGTATCGCCAACAAGCCCTGGGAGCGCGGTCGCGAACAGGCATTGCTGGAGTCCGGCAACATCGCCAGGACCTACGCTCAGATCACTGGTGAAGACCTGGCGCTGGCCAAGGGTATCCTCGACAAATACCGCGCCCAGCACAGCGTCTCCATTGAGGACTTCGGCAACCAGGTCAAGGAGTGGCTGGATAAACAGCCGTCCAATTTCCGCTTGAACTTCTTTGTCGATGAGGTTGGTCAGTACATTGCTGACAACACCAAGCTCATGACCAACCTTCAGACCGTGGCTGAGAGCTTGGCCACCAAGTGCCAGGGCCGGGCTTGGATCATCGTCACCGCGCAGGAGGATATGGACTCCGTGATGGGCGACATGAGCAAGCAGCAAAGCAACGACTTCACCAAGATCCAGGCGCGCTTTGCCAATCGTCTCAAGCTCACCAGTGCCGACGTGGCGGAGGTGATTCAGAAGCGCCTGCTGACCAAAAACGATACCGGTGCCGACCTGCTGAAAACCGTCTACGACCAGCAGTTCAACAACTTCAAAACCCTGTTCGACTTTACCGAGGGTGGCCAGCACTACCAGAACTTCCGCGATCTGGTGCACTTCACCTATTGCTACCCCTTCGTGCCGTATCAGTTCCCGCTGTTTCAGTCGGCTATTCGTGGCATCTCCATGCACAACGGCTTTGAGGGCAAGGCTAACTCGGTGGGGGAGCGCTCGATGCTCGGCGTATTCCGCGAGGTGGCCATGGCCATCGAAAACGAGCCAGTCGGACAGCTGGCGACTTTCGACCGCATGTTTGAAGGCATTCGAGGCGCACTGAAAAGCGCTATCCAAAGCGCCATCAACAATGCCGAGCGGCACCTTGGCGATGCATACGCGGTGCGTGTGCTCAAGGCTCTGTTTTTAGTCAAGTACGTCAAGGAGTTCAAGGCCACTCTGCGCAACCTTAATGTGCTGATGCTGGAGCGTTTTGGAGAAGACATTCCAGCCCAACGCAAGAAGCTGGAAGCGGCCCTCAACCTGCTGGAACAGCAAACCTATATCCAGCGCAATGGTGAGCTTTACGAGTACCTGACCGACGAAGAGAAGGATATCGAGGAAGAGATCAAGAATACCGAGATCGAATCCGCCGATGTCATCAAGGAGCTGGAAACCCTGCTGTTCGACGGAGTGATCAAGCAACGCAAAATCCGTTACGAAAACGGCCAGGATTACGCCTACACGCGAAAGATGGACGACCGCTCACTGAGCCGCGATTCTGAGTTGGCCATCCATATCGTCACTCCATTAAGCGACAATTTCGATAACCTTACCGTGCAGCGAATGCAGAGCATGGGCCGTGATGAATTGCGTGTAGTGCTGCCGGCCGATGCCCGCTTTATGCAAGATCTCACCCTGCACAAACGCACCGAGATATACATCCGCCAGAACAGTAGTACCCAGCAGGAAGCAGTTAAACGCATCATCGATGCCAAGGGCTTCCAGAATACGGAGCGTTTGGCCGATCTGCAGGATCGTGCCAAGGAGCTGCTTGGCAAAGCACACTTGATAATTAACGCCGCCGACGTGGACGCTTCCAGCTCAGACGGCCAGGCTCGCATTCTCAAGGGTTTCTATCTGCTGATCGAAACGACCTACCCGAACCTGCGCATGCTGCGCGATGTCTCGTACAGTGAAAGCGACATCGGGAAACGTCTGCGCCAGGCCCAGGATGGCTTGCTGGGTAACGATGTCACCAGCCTGACCGAACCGGAACAGGAGCTATTGGCTTACATCCAGAGCAACGCCCGCAGCGGCGTGCGTACCACGGTCAAAACGTTGCTGGAGCGCTTCGAACGTAAAAGCTACGGCTGGTATTACGCCGCTATTCTTTGCAACCTCGCCTTGCTTTGCGCCCGTGGGAAGGTAGAAGTGCGACAAGACAGTAACCCGCTAGCAGGCGACAATCTGGAGCGAAGCCTGCGTAACACCAATGCCCACTCCAGTCTGGTATTGGAGCCGCAAATCGAGTTCAGCGCTTCCCAGGTTCGCCATCTTAAAGAGTTCTTTGCCGACTTTTTTGACCGGCCAGCAAGCAGCAACGAAGCCCGTTCCCTGGCACGTGAAACTATTGACGCAATTAAAGAGCTCGAAATCGAGCTGGCTGACCTGCACGGACAAAAAGCCCTTTATGGGTTTCTTAGTGTACTGGATGGCGTGATGGCTACCCTCAAAGAGGTCGCCAGCAAAAACGCTAGCTGGTTTCTCACTGATTTGTCCCGCGCCTCCGATGCCATGCTTGACAGCAAAGAGAAGGTCATTGAACCACTACGCCGCTTTATGGGCAGCCCGCAAAAAGCTATTTACGACGATGCTCGCCAGCTGGTGCAGGAGCAGGAAGACAATTTCGCCTATGTCGACATAGGTGAGGTAGAAGTCATCAAGACGTTACTCACTGAAAGTAAGCCCTGGCAGGGCAACCGCCTACAACAGGCCAAGCCGCAGCTGGAGGGCCTGCAACAAGCTATCGCTAGTCAGCTAGCTAGCGAAAAAGCTTCTGCAGTTAGTCGGCTTGCCGAGCTGGAACTGCGGCTGCAGGGTAGTGACGAGTACAGTGGCCTTAAGCCCGAGCAGCAGGTTCAGCTCGTAGCACCTTTTGTTGAAGCTCAGCAATCAATACATGGGCAGAAACGCATTGCCATGATCCGAGATCAATTGCGTGCTTTTGAGGAAAATCAATACGCGCAACTGCTGCTCAAATTGGAGCGAATGGCGCGTCCGCAACCAATGCCGGCTCCCGTGTCGTCAGTGCCGGCACCGCCAGCAGCGGGTAAATCGAGTATCGACAGCCCACCTGCTCCAGTCGAGCATCCGCCAAAAATTGCTGAACCGCTTCTGGTGCCAGCACGCACTATCAAGGTCGGCTACGGCAAACCTTGGTTGGCCAGTGAGGCTGAGCTAGATGACTATCTTCAGCAACAGCGTGAAGCCTGGCTGAAAGAAATTCAGGCCGGCAACCGCGTGCAAATCTAAATCGGACAAGCGTCTCGATCATTTGCGTGGTGTTACGCAAATGGTCGAGCGGGCCCATAGAAAGAGAAAAATGATGGATACCAGCAAGCTCAAGAAATTTGCCCAATATGCCCGTCGCATTTTGCTGGACCAAGTTAGCGGCAAGTTGGATGTGGTATTGGCTCCGCAGAGTGCTGCACGCCGTGAACGTTCTCAGGTCGTGGCTGAGCTGGATAAGGTGATTAACAGTTCTGGTCGCGAGCAAGTGGAGGAGCGTGTTGCCTACATCTGGTTTAACCGTTTCTGCGCACTGCGCTTTATGGACATCAACCGCTACACCCGCATCGGCGTGGTGTCACCAGCTGAGGGCCAGTTCCAGCCCGAAATCCTGGCCGAATCTAAGATGGGGCATATCGATGAAGAGATGGTGTCGGCCCAGGTTCGTCAGAAGGTCCTAGATCTACTCGCTGGTCGCAGTCCAAGCAATGACTCGCAGGGCGAAGCCTACCGCCTGCTGCTGGTTGCAGTGTGTAATGCCTGGCACGAGTCCATGCCCTTTCTGTTTGAGCGCATCGACGATTACACCGAGCTACTGATGCCGGATGATTTGCTCTCGGGTAACTCCATCCTTGCCTACACGCGTGAGGCCATGACTCCAGACGCCTGCAAGGATGTCGAGGTGATCGGCTGGCTCTACCAGTTCTACATCTCCGAGAAGAAAGACGCGGTGTTTGAGGGGTTGAAGAAGAATCAGAAGATCACTCCAGAGAACATTCCGGCTGCGACTCAGCTGTTTACCCCGCACTGGATCGTGCGCTACCTAGTGGATAACTCTCTGGGCCGCCTCTGGCTACTCAACCGTCCCGGCTCTCGGTTGGCAGAGCAGATGGAGTACTACATACCGCCTGAGAAACCAGAAACTGATTTCCTCAAGATTAACGGCCCCGAGGAGATTAAAGTGTGTGACCCTGCGTGCGGCTCCGGTCACATGCTTACCTACGCCTTCGATCTGCTCTTTGCCATGTACGAAGAAGAGGGTTATGACCCGGCTGAAATTCCGGAAAAGATCCTCACCCACAATCTTTTTGGCATCGAATTGGATGAGCGCGCAGGAGAGCTTACTGCCTTTGCCCTCACCATGAAGGCCCGCTCTCGCCAGCGTCGCTTCTTTAATAAGCGCGTCAAACCCAACATCTGCGTACTAAACAAGGTGAGTCTGAGTCCTGAAGAGCTGGGCGAATACATGACCGCAGTGGGCCGTGACCTCTTTACCCACGGGCTTCATGAAACGCTGCTGCAGTTCAGCGAGGCCGATAACTTTGGCTCGCTAATCGTGCCCAAGGTAGTCAATGTTGCCGATGTGCAGGCTACGCTGGAGAGCAAGGACCTGAGCAGTAACCTATTTCTTGCCGAGACGCATAAAAAAGTACTGAGTGTCCTGCGCATGGCTGAAGCCTTGAGCCCCCGCTACGCCGTGGTCGTGGCAAATCCTCCTTACATGGGCGGTAAGGGTATGAATCCGCGCTTGAGCACTTGGGCCAAGGAAAATTTCCCCAGCAGTAAATCCGACCTGTTTGCGATGTTCATCGAGCGCAACCTGGATCTAGCGCTTAAGGGAGGAGCTGTCGCCATGATCACCATGCAGAGCTGGATGTTCCTTTCCTCATTCGAGTCTTTGCGCAGCCGAATCCTTAATCAGCACACAATTCTTTCTATGGCGCACTTAGGTGCGCGGGCCTTTGACAGTATTGGTGGTGAGGTTGTCTCGACCACGGCTTTTGTGCTGGAAAACGCTCTGAAACCCGATTATCGGGGCACTTATATGCGCTTGGTAGATGGCAATTCGGAGGCGGAAAAGATGGAGATGATGGCCAAGGCCATTGCACAAGGCAGCGCAGCATGATCGCCAACCTGCAGCTCAAGAATTTTACGGCCTTCACCGAATTGACCATCGACTTCTCGCCGGGCATCAACATCGTGCTCGGTGAGAATGGCACGGGTAAAACTCAGCTGCTCAAGGCCATTCTGGCCCTTGGCGGGGATGCTTCTCATGGGGAGCGGGCTGGTGAGCAATTAGCGCGTAAGCTGTGTCGGCTCTATCACCCGCTCAGCAATCAACTTGGCGAATTACGCCGTGCAGGCAACCGCGCAGGAGCCTTGCTCAGCGCTACCTATGCATCCGGACAGCATATCACCGCCAAGTTCAACGGATCCGCCACCGAAGCCAAGGTCACTGGGGGCATGGGAGCTAAGCTTGCGCCTGCTATTTTCATACCCACCAAGGAGGTGCTATCGCTGGTACGCGGCCTGACAGCTGAGGAGCCCCACCTGCCTACTATTGAACGCATCTTTGATGATGGCTATCTGGATTTGGCAAATACGCTGCAGAAGGAAGATGACGGAAATCTGCAAAAGAAGACTCAGAACAACCCACGGTTCTCTAGCATTGTTCCGAGATTGACCAATCTGATAGGTGGGCGCTACTTACTTAAAGAGGGTGGATTTTGCTTCCAAGCGGGCATTTATGTCGAGCAGCAGGGCGAGAGTACTGCTGATGAGGAGTTCGCACCTCAAAGCTTCAAAGATTCGAAACTCAGCTTCAAATCAACGAAGTCGCCGCTGATATCGAGCGGTATGACGGCCGAGGGCTTTCGCAAAATTGGCGTGCTTCAGCGCCTACTTAGCAACGGCAGTCTCAACCCCGGCACTAGCGGCCCGCTGTTGTGGGATGAGCCTGAGTCCAACCTCAACCCCAAGCTGATGAAGGATCTTGTGATGGCCCTGCTGGAGCTCGCCCGCAACGGTCAGCAAGTCATCCTTGCCACGCACGATTACGTGCTGCTTAAGTGGTTTGACCTTCTGATGGACAAGGGCAATGGGGATCACGTTGTCTTCCATCGGCTATATCGCGAAGCTGGCAGTGACGGCATTCAGCGGGAAAGCCAAGCGGACTACAGCATTGTCGGTCGTAGCGCTATCAGCAATACATTCGCTGAGCTCTACGACGAAGACGTCAAGCGCGCATTGGGAGGCGATTGATGCCTGCATATCGCGCGGAAAAAACTGCTGAGCTGGAATTCAACTTTCCAGATCATTTGCAATGGGGTGAATTGGATCAGCAGGGCAAGAAGCTGCCAGTAAATATGAAGTTTGTGGACTTAGTTATCGAGCGTGAAAAAGATATTCTCTTGGTAGAGATCAAGGACCCATCGCACTCACGTAGTCAACCTAAGCAGCGGAATGACTATATTAAGCGGCTGGCGGATAACTCATTGCTTACGCAAGAGCTTACGCCGAAGGCGCGTGATTCCTATCTCTACCTTCACTTGATGGAACGAGACAGCAAACCCTTCAAATACGTTGTGCTGCTAGGCCTAGATGCATTTGATCCAGATCGCCAGAAGGCGCTCATGTTCGGTTTTAAGGATCGTCTGCTGGCAGATATCCGGGAGGAGTCGTTCGAGGCCTGGAAGCGCAAACACATTGCAGACTGTGTTGTGCTCTCGGTTGACTCATGGAATCAGCAGTTTCCTGAGTGGCCATTGCGCCGGGAAGCTCTCGTTCCCCTCATTGCTGCTGAGGAGGCTGTTCAGTGACCGCCCTTCAATCCCTTGGTCTGGCCTACCGCAAAGCCAAGGTGGACGCGCTGTTTGTTCCCGATTGGAACCAGGACACCCAATCCTCCAGCGCCCTGATGGAATCTGCAGCGTTGGATATGCATGCCACACCATCAAGTGCAATGATCGTCAATACGGCGACAGCCGCATCCGTGCTTCAGCAAAAGACAGTTGCGAGCGTGATGTAGTGCGGGTCAAGGCCGGTGTGTCCGATTATTGCGTAATCGGTGAGATCGATGTGCAGACGCTGCGCCAGTTCCAGACTAGCCGTCGCTCTCCGGCCAAGCCGTTCAAACCGGTGCCGGATGGATTTGAAATTGATTTTGGCCGCAAGGTATTGCCGGCGGGAGATGAAGAATGAGTGAGAGTCAGAATATCAACCGAGAGCAGGACTTGGAGAAGTACTTTTTCCGGGCTCCGGCGGAGGACTTCAAGAAAATTCCAGGAAACCCCATTGCTTATTGGGTTAGCAAGAATGTTGTAAGGACATTCGATAGTAGGGAGTCACTAGTTTCAGATATTGCAAAGTCTGAAGGGAAAAATGTAACGACCGATAACGCAAGGTTTATTCGTTTTTTTTGGGAGGTTAGTCATCTAAATATAGGTGCTTTCGACAAAAAATGGTTGCCTTGTGCAATGGGTGGGGATTTTAGAAAGTGGTATGGAAATATCATTCATACAATTAATTGGTCCGAGCAGGCGCGAGACTTCTACAGGAAAACCCCTGCAGGAAGGATAATTCGTCAAGAGTTCTGGGGTCTACCAGGTGTTACTTGGGGGAAAATTGGCTCCGTCATAGCAAGTTTCCGTTTTTTGTCAATTGATGAGATGTATCAAGAAACTGCTGTTCTACAAAAAAACGAGGACGATGCTCGTTTCTTACTTGGCTTATTGAATTCTAAAATTTCATCTCACTTTTTGCAGTTTTTGAGCCCCACGATAAACTTTCAGCTTGAAGATATTGGCGCAATACCACTCTTAAATATTCAGAAGCTCAAAGCCCTAACAAAAAAAGGGATGGTAGATATATTTACTATCGGAAAAGCGGATTGGGATGGGTATGAAAATTCAAGAGACTTCACCAAGCTGCCGCTTCTGGATCCCGACTTCCGTCAGCTGACACTCAAAGCTAGCTACCAGAAGCTGCGTGCTCACTGGCGAGGGATGACGTTGGAGATGCAGCGCTTAGAGCAGGAGAACAACCTTCTTTTCATCGACGCCTACGGCCTGCAGGACGAACTGAGACCCGAAGTGCCGCCGAACGAGATCACCCTCACTTGTAACCCACACTACCGCTACGGCTCCGAGAAGAGCGAGGCGGAGCGTGAAACTTTGCTACGGGCCGACACTATGCGGGAACTGGTGTCCTATGCCGTGGGCTGTATGTTCGGCCGCTACAGCCTGGACAAACCTGGTCTAATTCTGGCCAACCAGGGCGAAACTCTGGCGGATTATCTGGACCAGGTGCCGCAGCCTAATTTCCCGGCCGATGGCGACAACGTGATTCCACTGCTCGGTGGTGACTGGTTTCCGGACGACATCACTCTACGTTTCCGTCAGTTTCTGCGCGTGGCCTTTGGCGATGCGCATTACGAGGACAACCTGGCCTTTATCGAGCAAGCGCTCAACGTCAAGGGCAAGCGTAACTATGGCCTGCGCGACTACTTCCTAGGCGAGTTCTATACAGACCATGTGAAACGCTACAAGAAGCGCCCTATCTATTGGCTGTTCAGCAGCCCGAAGGGCACGTTCAATGCACTGGTTTATTTGCACCGCTACCGTCCAGATACCGTAAGCGTGGTGCTCAACTACTTGCGCGATTTCCGCAAAAAGCTCGCCTCGCGTCTTGATTATCTGCAGCAGGTGGCTATCAGCCCCTCCACTAGCCAGGGCGACAAGACCAAGGCTGACAAGGAAGCTGAAACCATCAAGAAGCAACTGCTGGAGCTGGACGATTACGAGCGCGAGACGCTCTATCCGCTGGCGACCAAACAGGTCGAACTGGATCTGGACGATGGCGTGAAGGTCAACTATCTCAAGCTAGGTGCAGCCCTAAAGAAGATCGTCGGTTTAGACGCCAAGGGTGAGGATTGATCCGTTCATGAGTAATATCAAGATCATCCAGGCCCTAACGAATCTATTCGACAAGCAGCGCATCGTCTTCTGGTATGACACGCGCTTGGAGTTTCGCGCCGATTTCGAGACGCTGGAGCTGTTGGGCGTCGAGAAGGTCGAGTTAGCTAATAATGAATTTGGCGTGAAGCACCGTTTATTGCGCGAGCAGCCAGAGCAGAAGTTTCTGCTCTACCGCGAAGGAGCGGAGCCTGCGCATCTGGATAATTGGCTGCTGGATGTGCAACTGGCCAGTGGTAATTGCTTTCGTACCGATCAGGTTGCTTTATGGCTGGCAGAACTGGAATTGGGGCCGGATTGCTATCCGCTGCTGGAAACGCATGTGGCGTTTTTCGAATCTGCCAAACGCCGCGAAGCGCTCAGTAAATTGCTGGAGCCGGGAGATTCGCAGAACCTGCTGCAACGCAAGATGCTCGCCGTTTGTGCCGGTAACGAGCCACGCCTGGATGTGATTCTGGAAAACCTGTTGAGTGATTTGGCTGCGGGTAAAGATATGCGGCTCAAACTGATCGAGAGCAGCGGTTTGAATCCCTATCTGTGGGAGCATGTGAAGCGAGCCTATGGTTATAGCTCCGAACAGCCAGGGCTACACGATTTCGTTATCGAGCTTTTTAAGGCGTGCTTCATGCTGGGCATCGATCCGGCGTACAAGGCGAAATTGTCCGCTGAGGCATTGGTGTTTCTGAAACGCTGGAAGGATAGCCGCTCTCATGAACAGAGCTTCGAGATATTGTCTGAACAGTGCGCGGCGGTGTTGCAGATCGACGACAAGCTGCAAGCTCTGGACTGGCGCAGCCTGCTGGAGCTGGATTATTTCGAGCTGATTGACCGCAAGGTTCTCAGTGAGCTGGTACGTGCCGTGGTGGCTTGTACCGTGACCGCGCAGGAAGTGGAACAGTGGGTCCGTCAACGCCGTCAGAGCCACTGGTTTGATCGCTTCAAGGATGTGTATCTGGCGCTGGAACATGCGGCGCAGTTCATCCAGACACTGGATATCACCCAGCTGCAAATAGAGTCGCTCACCGATGGCGTGCAAAAGTACGCCAGCCATTGGTTCCTGCTGGATCAGCGCTACCGCAAATTCGTCTATCACCTGCGCGAGTCCGGCCAGGCTTCTCTCTTGGGTGAGTTGGCGATGCAGGTCGAGAATCTGTACGGCAATAACTACCTGAGCCGACTTAACGACCGTTGGCAGCGGCACGTGGATGCAGCGCAGCAGTGGGAAGCCGCGCCAGTAGTGCTGCAGCGCAATTTCTTCAGCCGTTATGTGAAGCCTTTTCTAGACCGTAAAACCAAGGTGTGCGTGCTGATCTCCGATGCCTTCCGCTATGAGGTAGGCGAGGAGCTGCAAAGCTTGATTCGCCAGGAGGATCGCTTCGAGGCCGAGCTGGAGCCGATGCTGTCGATGCTGCCGAGCTACACCCAGCTGGGTATGGCAGCGTTATTGCCAAATAGCAGTTTGCAACTGGCCGACAACGATAGTGGCGATGCCTTGGTGGATAGTCAGAGCGCACAAGGTTCGATCAATCGGGGCAAGATTCTAGCATCCACGGTGCCTGCATCCCAGGTGGTATTGGCCAAGGATCTGTTGGCGATGAATCAAGCCGACTCTCGTGCGTTGCTGCGCGATAACGAGGTGGTTTATGTCTATCACAACCTGATCGATAAAACCGGTGACACTCGTGACACCGAGGAGCGGGTATTTGCGGCGGCTGAGGAAACCCTCAGTGAGCTGATCCGCTTGGTGAAAAAGCTAACCAACGCCAATGCCAGTAACCTGCTGATCACTGCCGATCATGGTTTCATCTACCAAAACCATCCGCTGCCGGAGAGTGACTTCCTCAGCAGTGAACCGGAGGGCGACGAGGTTCTCTATCGCGACCGGCGTTTTGTGCTGGGCCGTGGTTTGCGCGAGGGGGCCAGCTTTAAAACCTTTAGCCCTGCGCAGCTTGGGCTGGCGGGTACGTTGATGGTGCAGATTCCCAAGTCCATTAACCGTCTGCGGCTGAAGGGCTCAGGTAGCCGCTTTGTGCACGGCGGTGCCACCCTTCAAGAGGTGGTGGTTCCGGTCATTCGCATTAACAAGAAGCGCCAGAGTGATGTAGGCCGGGTGGAGGTTGAGTTCATCGGTGGCGGCGGCAAGACCATCACCACTGGGCAGTTGGCCGTGGTGCTCTATCAAATCGAGGCGGTAACCGAGAAACTGCAGTCGCGCCGGCTACGTGCAGGCCTGTTCACGCTGGATGGCGAGTTAGTATCGGATCAGCATGATTTGTTGTTCGATTTCAACTCCAGTAATCCGCGTGAAAGGGAGTTGCCGGTGCGCTTTATCCTCAGTCGCAAGGCTGATGAGGCAAACAATCAGCAGGTGGAACTGCTCCTTGAGGAGGCTGTGGAAGGTACCTCACACTTCACTCGGTATAAGACTGCGCGATACACCATCCGCCGCTCGTTCAGCAGTGAATTCGATTTTTAAGCAGGAGCTCCAATGAATCAGCTCGACGACAAGATCAACCAGCACTTTGCCGGCCTGGTGGTGCGCAAAGACTTGGTCAAGGCGGTGAAGGGCAACGCTATTGTGCCGTCGTATGTGCTGGAGTACTTGCTCGGCCAGTACTGCGCGACCAATGACGAGGCGACGATCCAGACCGGTATCGAGACGGTCAAGGAGATCCTGCGCAAGCACTATGTCCACCGCAACGAGGCGGGGCTGGTGCGTTCGACCATCAAGGAAAAGGGCAGGCACAAGGTCATCGACCGCATTAGTGTCTCATTGAATGACAAGGATGACGTGTACGAGGCCGAGTTCGCCAACTTGGGCATCAAGAAGGTGCTGATCGACTCCAGCACCGTCAAGGCTCACCAGAAACTGCTGGTAGGGGGTGTTTGGTGTATCGCGGACGTGGAGTATGAGTACACAGAGGACAAGTCAGCTTCGCCGTGGATCTTGGCTTCGCTTAAGCCGATTCAAATCTCTCGCTTTGATTTCGATGGCTACCTGGAAGCACGCAAGCAGTTCACTACAGATGAGTGGATCGACCTGCTGATTCAAAGCGTCGGGTTCAATCCGCAGATGTTCGGTAAGCGCAATAAGCTCGCGCAGCTTATTCGCCTGATCCCGTTCTGCGAGCGCAATTACAACCTAATCGAACTGGGGCCGAAAGGTACCGGCAAGTCGCACGTTTATTCAGAGTTCTCGCCCCACGGCATTCTGATCTCCGGTGGTGAAGTGACGGTGCCCAAGCTGTTCGTCCATAACGGCACAGGTAAGCTCGGCCTGGTGGGTTACTGGGATGTAGTGGCTTTCGATGAGTTCGCCGGCAAGCAAAAGCGAGTGGACAAAGCTCTGGTGGACATCATGAAGAACTACATGGCCAACAAGTCGTTCTCACGGGGAGTGGAAACCTTGGGGGCAGAGGCCAGCATGGTGTTTGTGGGGAATACCGATCACACCGTGCCGTACATGCTTAAGCACACGGACCTGTTCGACCCGCTGCCGGAAAAATTCCACGATTCAGCCTTTCTCGACCGCATTCACAGCTACATCCCCGGATGGGAAGTGGATGTCATCCGTGGCGAGATGTTCTCCAGTGGTTACGGCTTCGTGGTGGACTACCTGGCCGAGATCCTGCGCTCGCTTCGTAGTCATGACTACTCAGATCGCTACAAGGGACAGTTCACCCTATCCGACGATATATCGACGCGCGACCGCGATGGCATCAACAAAACCTTTTCTGGTTTGATGAAGATTCTGTACCCGCATGGCGAGGCGACAGACGCCGAAGTGGAAGACGTATTGCGCACTGCAATTGAAGGGCGGAAGCGGGTGAAGGATCAATTACTGCGGATTGACGCTACTTATCCGGCAGTACGTTTTGCTTACATGGAGCCCGGCGGCCAAGAGAACCTGGTAAGCACACTTGAAGAGGATGTGTATCCCAATCAGTACCATCGTCGGACCGCGACTGAAGTGTCTAATGCAGACTTACCTCAGGATGACGGTGTATCGCATACCGAGGCAGCTCCGGCTACGCAAGTGCCACCCCCGAGCAATCAGGTATCTGTTAAGTCGGTGTTGAAAGAGCAACATTTGATCTTCCACGAAAATCAGCGTGGACTTAGTTTTGACAAGTTGTTTGGTCCCTATCTGGTAAGCACCAAGCGCATCATCATCACAGATCCTTATCTTCGTATGTTCCACCAGTTGCGCAACTTGATGGAGCTGCTGGAAACAGTCAGCAAGCTTCAAGGCAATGGAGACGAGGTGGCTGTGCATGTAGTGACTGTTGAAGATGAGTTCAATGGCGATCGACAGACCGAAATCCTGCAAAAAATTGCAGAGGCCTGCGTAAGCGTGGGTATTCATTTTACGTGGGCGTACGACACCAGCGGCGCCAAACATGACCGTGACATCACAACCGACACAGGTTGGAAAATCTTGCTTGGCCGAGGCTTGGATGTATTTCAACGCTTTGAGTTGAATGATGCTTTTAGCTTTGCCAATAGGCTTCAGCAGCACCGGCAGTGCAAGGAATTCAGCGTGACCTTTGTGCGGGCTGACCCGGTGGTTGGCTCTTAGGTTTACGGCGATCTGGCGGATTCATCAGGCTAGTATTCACTTCACGCCTAAAGAGATTGCAGCAGGGGCTGAGGGCAACAGCCGGGTCATTGCAAAAAAAGTGGAACGACACCTCACCAATGACCACCCCGGCATTGGCCGGAGGCAGTCTTTTGGGCGGAGTGAATTGCCCTGCGGTTACAGGTACCCCCGTCCAGCCAGCGATACGCAGCCTTCATAGCTCACCACCACATAATCCAGTATCTGGGTGTCGACCATGTTGAGGGAATTCTTGAGGGTTGTGGTCAGCGTGCGAACGGCTTGACTAGGTTCCGGATCGCCAGATGGTTGGTTGTGTACCAGGATTACGGCGGCGGCATTGTGTTCTATGGCGATTTTGACCACCTCCCGTGAATACACGCTGGCACGTTCAAGAGGACCTCTGAATAGCTCTATGAAGCCAATAACCCGGTGCTCGATATCGAGCAGCAACAAGGCAAAGACTTCATCTTCATGGAATTGCAGCAGCGTTTGTAGGCGACTGAAGACGAGTCTACGATCAGTCAATGCCTGTCCTTTAGACAGACGATACATCGCGAGTTGTTGAGCCATCTGCAGAGTGTCGGCCTCGGTGACCGGTGATTCCATGAGATAGGTGTTGGGTGTTTCACCGGCTTTGAGCTTTGGATATTTCATGCTGGTATTCCTATCCTTGCGCGTGAAAGCACTGGAGGGTGGGTGGCGCAGTTTCTGGAAGGTGGGTGTTCGGATTAACTAATCCGAACACCCTTTTAGGCGAGAGCGCTTGGCGGTAATGTGGTGCGACGGTTCATGCAACGAGTTGTAAGGCTGCATCGAGTGCCTTCTGTTTGATGACTGCACCTTGCCCGAACCACGCCGTGTCCATGCAGTACTCGATACTTCTGGCACGTCTTTCGAGGTCAACGTATTCGGTGACCACGTTTAGCAAGCCCCAGGCTGTTCCACGAGCGGACTCCAGATCAGATCCTCGACCTTTACCTTCGTACAGGTTTTGTACCTTCTCCATCGCTCGCTTGTTGGGGAGTGCATCGGGAATAGGGGCGTGGGGGCCGATGTCGCACAGCACGTCCATAAAGAAACCCAAGGCCTCATTCCACTGAACCTTACATTCGGCAAGCATGCGCATACTCAGCTGTAGACCGTCTCCATCACTGAGGACGTAGTCCTTGTCTTTCGGCTTTACCGCTTTGAGTTGGCGGTCAGAGAGGCGGGTGGCTTGGGCGCACATGAGGTGTTCCATGACATCAATTGGTATTCCAAAAATTACTACTGAACGGCTTGGATACCATTTGGAACACTCGATGTCGTGGATTGTGTCGGACGTCCATGGACGCCGGCAAACCCTAAAGCCTTGATTTTGCTAGATTTCAGGCACAAAAAAAGACGTCCGTGGACGTCTTTAGATGTTGAAGTGGTGGAGCCGGGGGGATTTGAACCCCCGTCCGCCAGTACTCCGCTGTCGGTACTACATGCGTAGCCGTGTCTATTAAGTTAACCCTCAGCGACCCGACGGGCAGGGTGCTTTGGGCGAGTTGTGTAAGTTTTAGCCGCTTCGTCCACAACGTACTGCACGGCGATTCTGTTCTATATGACAATCATTTTGGGTTTACAGACATCCCCTGATGATTGCTGGACCCGAAGGTACCAGGAGCATTGTCAGCTGCAATTAAGCAGCGAGAGCAACACCGTATTGGTCGTCATTGGCAACTATAAGTAGTTGCAACAGTGGATTTACGACTTCTGTTACCAAGTCGGCATGCACCTAAAGTTTCGCAACCGGCGTCGAATCCTAAACGGCCCCGAACTCACTGCTCAGTACATCTTGGTGAGCAACAAGCCTGCGCAGTGTACGCCAATCGGCGGACAAGGCCAACCCGAAGGTTGGCCTGATGGTGTGTCAGTTACGGGTTGGATTGCGAATCTGCATTTTCGTGATCAAGGCCGAGGTGACCTCTACGCATTCCTTGTCATTCCCGGCTGCCTGAGCCGCCAAGGCCTTGTCCTGATCCGCCTTGATGTTGTTCATCGAGTTTTCAGGAAGGGATGGCTGACTGGTCACGAAGTCTTTAATGGTTTGAAGATTCCCGGCACACAGGTCTTTGTCTGCCGCAAACACCGGCGACGTCAGCAGGGCACCAGCGATGAACAATCCAGCAATTGCAGAATGCTTCATGGGTATCTCCTTGAACGGTAGGTCTCGGTGCTGCCGGACGGTCTGGCGGCGATGCCGAGGTCATGACAGGCTACGTTAGCGTAGGGCCTGTTTAATCGACCGCCGCGCTACGCAGGAATTCGGTTTTTTTTACATCTGGTATCAAAACGCATGCTCACGATCACTTCTTGCTGTCTCCCGAGGTTTTCTGGATTTCCAGAATTGTTTGCTGGGTTTCCGCGACGCAGTCGTCAATCTTGCCTTGGGCTTTGAGGGCCTGGGCTCTCGCCACACTGGCGGAGACGCGCGCGTTCAGCTCCGAAGAAGTCTGATACTCCGATCTCGCGTTATTGATGGTTTGCAGATTAGCTTCGCACAGGCTGTCTGGCCCGGCGGCAAACGAAGTAGACGCCATCACCGATGCCGTAACGAACAGACCGAGCAGTACAGAACGTTTCATGTGAATCTCCTTTCGCTGAGGGATCCAGACTTCGCTGACCATAAGAACCGGTCACCGAAAGAAGGAACGGCCCCGAGTGTTCGGGGGCCTGTTCTGTGGACTGCGGTCTCGCGCAAGGGTTCTGATTTTCTTCAGCAGGCCTTCGCCTGGGTGACTCGATCGACCAGATAAACCAGGCCGTGATAATCGATGCCGCCGTGTTGCGTCAGGCCGATTTCGCACGTGCGGCTGGTGGAAATCCCCTCGCTGCAATGCTGCACCGCGTCCTTGAGCGTGCGCAGGGAATGGCTGTTCAGCTCCGGTGTGGTGAAGCCCTTGTCGCCGGCAAATCCGCAGCAATGAATCCCTTCCGGAATCACTACGGTTTTGCTGCACTTGCGCGCCAGATCAATCAGCGCCTGGCTTTCACCAAGGTGCTGAGTGCTGCAGGTCACGTGCACGGCAATCGGTGTCTCTTGCGGGGTGAATTCCAGTCGATCGAGAAGGTGCGTACGGATAAAACGCACCGGGTCGTACAGATCCAGACGGGTTTCTCCTACGTCCTGAACCAGGCGCAACGTGCACGGACTGGTATCGCAATAGATTGGATCGAGCCCGCCGCGACTGGCGTGCAACAGGGCGCTGATCAGCTCCTGACGCTTGTGCTCGGCCTGTTCGGCGTAGCCCTTGGAGGCGAAGGGCTGACCGCAGCAGAGGTTGTCCAGATTGTCCGGGAAGACCACCTGGTAACCGGCCTTTTCCAGCAGTCCACGGGTTTTGTCGTAGAGCGACATTTGCTCTTTATCACCCGCCGCCGGACCCATGACTCGCGAGACACACGCTGCGAGATACACCACACGCGGACGTTCGTCTGAGACGCTGGGGCTGAAGCGAATGGCCTTCTCTGGCTGCGGCATCGCATTCGTCCACAACGGCACCTGGCCTTTGGACAGCCGCGTAATGGTTGCCGAAAGTTTCGCCAGACGCGGCGCGCCGAGCATCATTCGTGCGCCGTTGGCCACATGCAGGGTGAAGCGCGCGCCTTGCAGGGTCTTGGCGAAATTTCCTTCGATCCAGTCAGCGGTTTTCTGATGCGTGGCGTGTCGGCCACGCAGCTTTTTCACCAGCTCACCGGTATTGATGCCTACAGGGCAACGTTGCGCGCACAGACCAGTGGCGGCGCAGGTTTCGATGCCTTGGTACTCGTAGGCTTTTTCCAGTTCGGTGGTGTCGACACCTGCACGTTTTTTCGCCTGAATATCGCGCCAGATGACAATGCGCTGGCGCGGGCTGAGGGTCAGGCCTTTTGACGGGCAGACAGGTTCGCAGAAGCCGCACTCTATGCACTTATCGACAATCTCGTCGGCTGCTGGCAGCGGCTTCAGATGTTTGAGGTGGATCTGCGGATCTTCGCTGAGCACCACGTCGGGATTGAGAATGCCATTCGGGTCGAGCAGACGTTTGAGTTGCCACATCAGTTGATAGGCGTCGCTGCCCCATTCCAGTTCCACGAACGGCGCCATGTTGCGCCCGGTGCCGTGTTCGGCTTTCAGCGAACCACCGAATTCCACCGCGACCAGTTGCGCGACGTCGTCCATGAACGCTTGATAGCGCGCGACTTCTTCCGGGTTGTTGAAGCCTTGGGTGAAGACGAAGTGCAGATTGCCTTCCAGCGCGTGTCCGAAAAGGATCGCTTCATCGTAGGCATGTTTGTCGAACAGTTCGATCAAGCGATTGACGCCAATGGCCAGTTGTTCGACCGGGAATGTCACGTCTTCGATGATCACCGTGGTGCCGGTTTTGCGCACCGCGCCGACAGCGGGGAAGGTGTCCTTGCGGATGGCCCAGAGCTTGGCGTTCTCGGCTGGGTCTTCGGTGAAGTCGACCTGCTTTTCCACCGGGAAGCCACTGAGCGACGCCATGATTTGCGCCAGTTGTTCCTGCAACAAAGTAGAAGACGCGGCGCGGGATTCGATGAGCAGCGCGCAGGCATTATTCGACAACTGTTGTACGAAAGCGGGCATGCCCGGTTTGTCCTGCACCGAACGCAGGCTGCGCCGATCCAGCAACTCCACCGCGGACACCGGTTGGCTTTTCAGCACGGTAACGGCGTTGCAGCAGGTTTCCACATCCGGGAAGACGATCAGCGCCGAGGCTTTGTTCGGGTGATCGATTACTGTGTCGTAAGTCACCGCGCTGATGAAGCCGAGGGTGCCTTCGGAGCCGACCAGCAAGTGGCTCAAGATATCCACAGGCTCATCGAAGTCCACCAGGGCATTGAGCGACAGGCCGGTGGTATTTTTCAGACGGTATTTGTGGCGGATTCGTGCAGCCAGTTCGGCATTGGCGCGGGTCTCGCGGCCCAGCGTCGCTAGGCGTTCGAGCAGATCACCGTGGCTGCTGTGAAATGCCGCAACACTGGCGGCGTCTTCGGTATCCAGGCGCGTGCCATCGGCGAGTACCAGACGAATCCCGGCCAGCGTGTGATAGGTATTTTGTGCCGTGCCGCAGCACATACCGCTGGCGTTGTTGGCGACGATGCCGCCAATTTTACAGGCGTTGATCGACGCCGGATCCGGGCCGATCTTGCGCCCGAACGGTGCCAGCCATGCGTTGGCTTGCGCACCGATCACCCCCGGTTGCAGGCGGATTTGCGTGCCTTGGCCGCGAATCTCCCGGGCGTTCCAGTTATCCCCAAGCACGATCAAAACGGAATCGCTGATCGCCTGACCCGACAGACTGGTGCCCGCCGCACGGAAGGTCACTGGAACATGGTCGCGCTGAGCCAGTTTCAGCAGGGCCACGACTTCGTCTTCCGATTCGACGCGAATCACCAGTTGCGGAATCAGTCGATAAAAACTGGCATCGGTGCCAAAGGCCAGAGTCGATAACGGATCGTCGAAGCGGCGTTCAGCCGGAATCAGTTGCTGCGCATCACGCAGGAAGTTCGCTGGAAGCGTCATTGGTCCTCCAGAATCAGAACCACCAGATCTTTCGGGCCGTGGGCGCCGTAAGCCAGTACTTGCTCGATGTCAGCAGTTTTCGACGGACCGGACACCAGCAGCGCGTTGGTCGGCATGCCTTGCGCCCATTCGAATTCCTGCTGCACCTGATAGAAGTTGTCGCGGATTTCACTGGCCTTGAGCAGGGCGAAATGCACCGGCGGCACCAGACTCATCAAACGCGGTTCTTCGCGGGTTGGCCAGAGAATCAGGCTGCCAGTGGCGGCGATGGCACCGAGGGTGCCGGTGAGGCTGGCCGGGGTGTCATTGAACAGTTCGGCTTTCCATTCTTCCATTGGCCGGTCGTAAGATTTCAGCGTCGGCAGATCAGGATTGTTCGCCCAATGCTGTGTGATGCGTTGCCCATGCGCTGTAATCGGCGCGATCAACAGGCTCGGCAACTGACGATCGCGCAGCAGTTGCGCGAGCAGGGCCGGCCAATCTTCGCCCGAGGTCAGGTGAATTTCTGTGTGCACCGCTTCCATCAGTTTGCGCAGTTGCGGGATGCGTTGTTCGGTGCTGTAGGTGTAAGGCTGCGTCACCAGATCGACGTCGAAGTCGTCGGCAATCGGCGTGGTGCCGGTCAGACTTTTCCGCAATTTGCCGAGGATATTTTCTTTGGCGCTCATCAGCGGTCTCCCTGTTTGGCCAGATGCTCGCGGGCCATGTCGTGCAGTGAGCGCGCGGCAGGTTTCGGCGCGCTGTGGTTTTGCGTCCACGGGCCTACATTGTTCGGGGTCAGCGCACGCAGGCGCGTGGCGAAGAAACCGAACAACCGATACAGCGTCGGAGAACTGTTGAGCTGCGCCCAAGCGTTCCAGATGAATCGTTCCTTGCGCGAATACTTGCTGCCCTGACCGCGCATCACTTGATTCGGGCTGTCCGGGGCTTTGACGTTCTCTTCGCGCAGGCGTCGCAGGATCGCCGGAATCGGAATTTTTACCGGGCAGACTTCACCGCAGGCACCGCACAGCGATGACGCACTCGGGTGATCCGGAACTTTCGCAAGGCCAACCATGTGCGGGGTGATGATTTTGCCGATCGGCCCCGGATACACCTCGCCATAGGTGTGGCCACCGACGCGGGTGTAGACCGGGCAATGGTTCATGCAGGCGCCGCAGCGGATGCAGTTCAAGGTCTGACGCAGTTCACTGTCGGCGAAAGCCTGGCTGCGACCGTTGTCGAGCAACACCAGATGCACTTCCTGCGGGCCGTCGAGCTCATGCTCCTTGCGCGGGCCGGAGATCATGTTGACGTAAGTGGTAATCGGAATGCCCAGCGCCGAGCGCGTCAGCAGTGACAGCAGCGGCACCACGTCGCGCAGGTTTTCCACAACCTTTTCGATACCGGTAACGGCGATGTGCACCGGCGGCACGGTGGTGGTCATGCGGCCGTTGCCTTCGTTTTCCACCAGCAGCAGGGTGCCGGTTTCGGCCACGGCGAAGTTGACGCCGGAGACGCCGATGTCCGCTTCGAAGAATTTCTGCCGCAGGACTCTGCGACCGATCTGAATGAGTTGGTCAACGTCCTTGGTGTATTCCACGCCAAGTTTGTCGTGGAACAAGGACGCGACCTGACCGGCATTCTTGTGGATCGCCGGCATAATGATGTGTGAAGGCTTCTCGTGGTCGAGCTGGACGATGTATTCCCCCATATCGGACTCCAGACATTCAATGTCCTGAGCCTCGAGGAAATGGTTCATCTCCATCTCTTCGCTGACCATCGATTTGCCCTTGATCACTTGCCGCGCCTCGTGAGCGCGGATGATCGATAAGACGATGCCATTGGCCTCGTCCACCGTTTCCGCCCAGTGCACTGTCACACCGTTGCGGGTCAGGTTCTGTTCCAGTTGCCCGAGCAGGTCTGGCAACTTGGACAGCGCGCGGGCCTTGATCGAATTGCCCAGTGCGCGCAAATGTTCTCTTTCGTGGACATCGCTGAAAGCCGCTGCCCGCTTGACCATCAATGAATCCATCGCCGTGCGGAAGTTGTTCCGCAGCTGCTGATCACCCAAGGCGTTGTGTGCCCGGGTGCGGAAATCTTCTTCTACGGCGACCGTAGGAATAATCGCGGAAGTGCTCATTGCGCACCTCCGGTTCGTTGCCACAAGAAGCTGGCGAGATGTTGCCCGCGCAGCGCTTCTTTTTGTTTCTCCAATGCGCCGTTGATGTTCATCAAACAGCCACAGTCGGCGCTCAACACCTTGTGCGCGCCGGAATCCTTCAACGCTTTGGTCTTGTCAGCCACCATCGCGCCGGAAATGTCTGGCATACGGACGCTGAATGTTCCGCCGAAGCCACAGCATTCGCTTTCGTGGTCATGGTTGACCCGTTCCACGTTGCTCAACTGCGCCAACAACTCGCGGCCGTGCAGGTGGGTGTTCATTTCGCGGCGTGCCGAACACGAAGTGTGCAGCGCGACTTTGACCGGTTCGCCGCTGTCCTTGAGCTGCACCTTGCAGACGAACAGCAGAAACTCGGCCAGTTCATAGGTGCGGGCCGCGAGGGCCTGAACCTGTTTCAATGTTTCCGGCTCGTCCTTGAACAAGTCGGCGTAATGCTCGCGCAGCATGCCGGCGCAGGAACCCGACGGCACCACCACCGGATAATCGCCGGCAAACAGCGCCAGTTGCGAGCGCGCTACCGTCCGTGCCTGCTCGGTGTAACCCGAGGTGTAGGCCGGCTGGCCGCAGCAACTCTGCCCTTGCGGATACTCGACCCGGATCCCTTCGCGCTCCAGCAAGTGGATCGCGTCCATCCCGGCTTCGGGGTAGAACAGGTCGACCACGCAGGTGCCGAACAGGTAGACCCGCGACGGTTTCTCGCTGGGGTATTGCCGAGGTTCGGGCAGTGGCGGTGCCACGCGGGTCGCGTTCGGCACGGCGTTGTAAAAAAGCTCGCTCATCAGGCGTGTCTCCGGGTGGTCCCGGTTATCCGTCCGCTGAGGCTGCTGAATATAGAGAGCGTTGCTTTCAGCAGCCTTACAGACCGGGTTGTGAATTGCTGACGCCGAAATCACGGATCGGCGTCGGTTTTTTCCATGCGTCTTGTAGGCGTCTTGTAGGTTTAGTGCACCAGCATGCCGGTGAGCCAGTAGGCCTGGGCCAAGGTGATCAGGCCGACAATCGTTGCAAAGAATAGGCTGTGCTTGAGGGTGAAGCGGAATAGATCCGACTCTTTGCCCACCAGCCCGGTCGCGGCGCAGGCCACGGCGATCGATTGTGGCGAGATCATTTTGCCGGTTACGCCGCCGCTGGTGTTCGCCGCCACTAGCAAGGTGTCACTGACGCCGATCTGGTGGGCGGTGGTTGCTTGCAGCGAACTGAACAGGGCGTTGGACGAGGTATCCGAACCGGTGAGGAACACGCCGAGCCAGCCGAGGAACGGCGAGAAGAACGGGAATGCCGCGCCGGTTCCGGCCAATACCAGGGCCATGGTCGAAGACATGCCTGAGTAGTTGGTGACGAAGGCGAACGCCAGCACCATGCCGATCGACAGAATTGGCCAGCGCAGTTCGTAGAAGGTCTCTTTCAAAGTGGTCAGACCAGTTTTGAAATTGATCTTCAGTACCAGCATCGAGATCAGCGCGGAGAAGAAAATCGCCGTGCCGGTCGCGGAAATCGGGTCGAGTTTGAACACCGCCGGGATTGCCGTTGGAGCAGCCACGATCGGTGCGGTTTTGATCACCAACTGATCAAGGTGCGGAATCGCGAAGTTGAACACCCAGCTGTACATCGAGCCGCCAGCGGCAAACATCGCCTTGAAAGGTTTCAGCGTCCAGATGGTCACCAGCACAGTGAGAATCAGGAACGGCGACCAGGCTTTGAAAATTTCCCCGAGACTGTAAGGCGATGCCACGGTAGTGCGCTTCTGTCCGAAACCGCCGACGCTGGCAGTCACCACCGAAGCGGAAACGGCGCCGGCGATGTGTTGTCCAGCGGCGCGTTTCGGCTGCCAGACTTTCAGGAACAGGGTCAGGGAAATCAGGCTGGCCAGCGCCGAAGTGATGTCCGGCAGTTCCGGGCCGATGAAGTTCGAGGTGAAGTATTGGGTGATGGCGAAGCTCAAGCCTGCAACCAGTGCAGCCGGCCAGGTTTCACGCACGCCGCGCAGGCCGTCCATCATGAACACTAGCCAGAACGGCACGAACAGCGACAGCAATGGCAGTTGGCGACCGGTCATGGCGCCGATCTTGAACGCGTCGATACCGGTGACTTGGCCGGCAACAATGATCGGAATTCCCAGTGCGCCGAACGCAACCGGTGCGGTGTTGGCAATCAGGCACAGGCCGGCGGCGTACAGCGGGTTGAAACCCAGGCCGACGAGGAGTGCGGCAGTAATCGCCACGGGAGCGCCGAAACCGGCGGCACCCTCCAGGAACGCACCGAAGCAAAAACCGATCAGCAGCACTTGCAGGCGTTGGTCGTCAGTAATCGATAACACCGAACTGCGAATGACCTCGAACTGACCACTTTTGACCGTCAGTTTGTAGAGGAACACCGCTGCGACAATGATCCAGGCAATCGGCCACAGACCGTAGGCAAAACCATAGCCGGCGGCGGCGAAGGCCATGTCGACCGGCATCTGGAACGCGAAGATCGCCACGGCAATCGACAGGGCGAGGGTGATGCTCCCGGCCACATGGCCTTTGAGGCGGAACACCGCCAGCGCGAGAAAGAAGAAAACGATGGGGATGACGGCCGCAAGTGCGGACACGCCGAGACTGCCGAGCGGGCTGTAGAGCTGTTGCCAGGTTTGCATATGGGGTGGCCCCTAATTGTTGTTGGTCAGGCACTGTTAGCGTTCTTGGATAATTGGTAAGACCAATTTACAATCGCTGTTGGCTAGGGTAAAAGCCTTGATGGCGGTGTGTCAATTTGCCGCCCTGAAACTTTTGTCGAACAAGCGGTGCAGATCGCATCTGATCCGGTTTCAGCAAGTGGCGTCTGGTAGGTGTCGGCAAGGCGCCGATAGGCCAGAATAGAGAGCCCGGCGAGCGGTCGGGGTCGTGGAGAAATGAGTTATGGGGTTTGATCAGATTCGGCAGCGCCGTTTGTCTGACGATATTGTCGAGCGACTTGAGGGGATGATCCTTGAGGGCACACTGAAGTCCGGCGAACGGCTTCCGGCGGAGCGCACGCTGGCCGAACAATTTGGCGTATCACGGCCGTCGCTGCGCGAAGCGATTCAGAAACTGGCGGCCAAAGGGCTGCTGGTCAGTCGCCAGGGCGGCGGCAATTATGTGGTGGAAAGTCTGGGTTCGACGTTCAGTGATCCGCTGTTGCAGCTGCTTGAAAGCAACCCCGAGGCACAACGCGATCTACTGGAATTTCGGCACACTCTGGAGGCATCGTGCGCCTATTACGCCGCATTACGCGCGACTGATGTCGATCGCGAGCGGTTGACCGCAGCGTTCGAGGAGCTGCAGGACTGCTATTCGCGCCACGATGAAGTGAGTCGGGCGGAAGAGGGCGCGGCGGATGCGAAATTTCATCTGGCGATTGCTGAAGCCAGCCATAACGCGGTGTTGCTGCACACCATTCGCGGGCTGTTCGATCTTCTTAAGCGCAACGTCGTCACCAACATCGGCGGCATGTACAAGCAGCGCACGGAAACCCGCGACATGTTGATCACTCAGCATCGGGAATTGTATCTGGCGATTATTGAAGGTCGTGCGGAGCAGGCGCGTGAGGTTTCCAGCCGACATATTTTGTATGTGCAGGAAGTGCTGGAAGAGGTGCGGCAGGAGGTTCAGCGCATGGCTCGGGCGGAGCGGCGCAAGGGGATGTGATTCTTTAAAGCAAAAGATAGCAGCCTGCGGCAGCTCCTACAGGGAAAGGCGAATCCCAGTGTAGGAGCTGCCGAAGGCTCGGGCCGCGATCGGACGATCTTTGCTTTCAAGGGGGGGAAGACTAGTCTTCCTTGCCCTTATTGCGCACCGCACGTTGCAGTTCACGACCGGCATCACGCTCGCGCTCGGTGTCACGCTTGTCGTATTCCTTCTTGCCCTTGCCCAGAGCAATTTCGCACTTGACCATGTGCTTGCTCCAGTACCAGGACAGGCAGACGCAGGCGTAACCCTTTTGCTGCACAGCGGCGGCGAGTTTTTCCAGCTCGCGGCGGTTGAGCAGCAATTTGCGTGTGCGCACCGGGTCGGCGATGACGTGGGTGCTTGCGGTCATCAGAGGCGTGATGTGGCTGCCGAGCAACCACGCTTCGCCATCCTTGAGCAGCACGTAGCTGTCGACCAGCTGTAGCTTGCTTGCCCGCAGACTTTTTACTTCCCAGCCGGCCAGGACCAGACCAGCCTCGAACTTGTGTTCGATGAAGTAATCGTGTCGCGCCTTTTTGTTCTGCGCGATGGTCCCTGTTGGGTGTTTCTTCTGTTTAGCCATAGGGGCGGCATTATATGGAGATAAACGGCTGTCGGCTACGGTGATGCTGCGTGCTTGAGCAGGTTGAGTGAATCCCGGACAATGCGGCCTCTTTTTCTAACGCTTGGGCGTGATAAACGATGTCGACAGACAAGGTTTCTGTCCACGGCAGTTGGGCTAGCCGCTGGGTATTCATACTCGCCGCGACCGGTTCGGCCGTGGGACTGGGTAGTATCTGGAAGTTCCCCTACATGGTCGGGGTCTACGGCGGCGGTGCATTCGTGCTGATGTTTCTGGCGTGCATCGCACTGATCGGCATCCCGGTCATGCTCGCTGAAACCCTGATCGGCCGGCGCGCCCGGCAGAGTCCGGCGAACGCCTTGAAGGTGCTGGCGCTGGAAGCCGGGCACTCGGGCAAGTGGTCGTGGGGCGCATTTGCCGGGATGATCACGGCATTGCTGATCCTGTCTTTCTACAGTGTGGTCGGCGGCTGGTCGCTGGATTACATCGTCGATATGGGCCGCGGTGACTTCCAGGGCGCCACGGCCGACCAGGTCGGCGCTTATTTCGGCAATGTCATCTCCAATCCATGGCGTCTGACACTTTGGCATACGATTTTCATGCTGCTGTCGGCCTTCGTCATCGCCAAAGGCGTGGTCGCCGGGCTTGAGCGCAGCCTGCGCATCATGATGCCGCTGCTGTTCGTGATGATTCTGGTGTTGCTGGGTTACAGCATGACCACCGGGCATTTCATGGAAGGCGTGCATTTCATGTTCGACTTCCACCCGGAAAAAGTCCTCGACGGTTTGTTGCCGGCGATGGGGCACGCGTTCTTCTCACTGAGCGTGGGTGTCGGCTCGATCATGATTTACGGCGCTTACATGCCGAAGAGTTCGTCGTTGTCCGGCACGGTTGTCGGCGTGGCACTGCTCGACACGTTTGTGTCTCTGGTTGCCGGTCTGGCCCTGTTCCCGATTGTGTTTGCCGGCGGCCTGAATCCAAGCGAAGGGCCTGGCCTGATGTTCGTCAGCCTGCCATTTGCCTTTGGTAACGTGGCTTTCGGTCAGTTGATGGGCGTGGTGTTCTTTGTGCTGGTGGCGATTGCGGCTTGGAGTTCGGCAATCTCCCTGCTGGAACCAATGGTTGCCTATCTGGTTGAGCGCACCAAAGTCAGCCGCGCCTGGGTTACTTTCTGGCTGGCGTTCATCTGCTGGTTCGTTGGTCTGGGCACAGTGTTCTCCTTCAATATCTGGAAGGAAGCCAAATTTTTCGTGAACGAAGGCGGGATGTTCCATCTCTACCAATGGGGTGCGCAGAGCGGTCTGGACTTCTTTGGCGTGATCGATTTCTTCACCTCGCGGATCATGTTGCCGCTCGGTGGCCTGTGTTTTGTGCTGTTTGCCGGATGGGTGATGGGGCGTGAAGCGGTACGCGACGAGTTGTCGATCCGCAACCCGGCACTTTTCGCCCTGTCTTTGTTTTTGATGCGCTACGTGGCGCCCATCGGCATTCTTGTAGTGTTTGCCGCTCAGCTCTGGAAGTAACGCTCACATGACGACACATATTCAACGATCGGCGCTGCTGCCGTACCCGGCGCAATTTCTCTACGACCTGGTCAACGACGTGGCGCGCTACCCGGAATTTCTGCCGTGGTGCTCGTCCGCTGAAGTGCTGGAAAGTTCGCCGGAGCACATGCGTGCCAGTGTGGGGGTGGCCAAGGGCGGCCTCAGTCAGCATTTTGTGACGCGCAATACGCTGGTGCCGGGGCAGTCGATCGAAATGAACCTTGAAGAAGGTCCGTTCAATCAACTGCACGGCGTCTGGGTGTTCAAGGTGTTGAACGAGAAGGCCTGCAAGATCAGCCTGGATCTGTCGTTCGACTATGCCGGGCCGCTGGTGCGCGCGACGTTGGGGCCGCTGTTCAATCAGGCCGCCAATACGCTGGTGGACGCGTTCTGCCAGCGCGCCAAGCAGATGCATGGTTAAGCCGGTGATCGAGATAGAGGTGGTGTACGCGGCCGTGGATCGTCAGATTTTGCGCTCGGTTAGCGTAAATGAGGGCGCAACGGTGCGGGCTGCGGTGCTTGCGTCGGGTATCGCTAGCGAGTTCCCTGAGCTGAATCTGACGGAGTGCCCGCTGGGCATCTTCGGTAAAGTGGTGGCTGACCCGGATTCGCGGGTGATTCAGGCGGGCGAGCGCATCGAGATTTACCGCCCGTTGCTCGCCGATCCAAAAGAGGTTCGCCGTCTGCGTGCGGCCAAGGCTGCCGAAGCCAAGGCCCGAAACGCGTAAAAACCAAATCGCAGACAATAAAAAACCCGGAATTTCCGGGTTTTTTATTGTCTCGCCAATTATTGCGGCGAGGTGTCCAGCGGCTCCGGTGTCGGAACCGGAACGGTTTCTACACCATCGACGTCCTTCTGGATCTGATCCAGCAAGGAACCTGGCTTGACCGGTTTTTCCGGTTTTGGCTTCTCGGCGTTTTCAGCAGGAGCGGTCACCGTAGTGCCACTGTCCTTGCCGAGAATGGCTTCGTCACGGCTTACGCCCGGCATAAAGTCACCGGACAGGCTGACAAGCTGGTCGTTTGAGTTGAAAATAACGCTGATGCGTTCCTGTTGGCGTTCACCGCCACCCGGTTGCAGGCTGTACAGATAATCCCAGCGATCGGCATGGAACGTGTCGACAAGCAGAGGGTTACCCATGATAAACCGTACTTGCGGCCGGGTCATTCCCGGGCGTAACTGGTCTATCATGTCCTGCGTGACGACATTGCCCTGCTGGATGTCGATTTTGTAAACCCCGGGGAATGAACAACCGGCGAGTGCGAGCAGTCCCACAAAGGTGAAACTGGTTAGCAAGAGCTTGGTGTTTTGCATCGGTGGGCGACTTCCACTATCTTGGCTGGGACAACGTAAACGCCGATCATACCCGCATTAAGAGAAGCTGCGAAGCAGCATCGCGAGAAAGCTGACCATGGTTGAAAATAGCGAACTACGCAAAGCCGGCCTTAAAGTGACCCTGCCACGGGTCAAGATCCTGCAAATGCTCGACTCTACAGAGCAGCGTCACATGAGCGCCGAGGACGTCTACAAGGCGTTGATGGAAGCTGGCGAGGACGTCGGTCTGGCCACGGTTTACCGTGTTCTGACCCAGTTCGAAGCGGCTGGCCTCGTGGTCCGTCACAACTTCGACGGCGGCCACGCGGTTTTTGAGTTGGCCGACAGTGGTCACCACGACCACATGGTTAACGTGGAAACCGGTGAGGTTGTCGAATTCGTCAGCCCGGAAATCGAAAAGCTCCAGAAGGCAATTGCCGAGGAGCACGGTGTCGAGTTGGTGGATCACAATCTGGTGCTGTACATCCGCAAGAAAAAGTAAGCATGTCGCGCGAATTTCACATTCGCGAAACGAACGAAGGCGACCCAAGGGTCGCCTTCGTGCTTTCTGTCGTTGTCAAACCTTGGCGGTGACGACCATTTTTTTCGCGTGTGCCAAGGACTCTTTGGTCAGATCGATGCCGCCGAGCATGCGCGCCACTTCTTCTATACGGTCGTTCTTGCTCAGTTTGGAGACGGCGGTGTGAGTCGCCTCTTCACCGCGCACCTTGTGCACGAACAGATGCTGATGACCCTGCGCTGCCACTTGTGGCAAGTGCGTCACGGTCAACACCTGGCCGCGATCCCCGAGGCGGCGCAACAGTTGGCCGACAATTTCAGCCGTCGGGCCACCGATGCCAACGTCCACTTCGTCGAATACCAGTGTCGGAACACGGGATGTCTGTGCGGTGATCACCTGAATCGCCAGACTGATCCGTGACAGCTCACCGCCGGAAGCGACTTTTGCCAGTGCCTTCAGCGGCTGGCCCGGGTTGGCGCTGACCAGCAATTCAACCTGTTCCAGCCCGTTGGGCAGCAACTCGTCGCTGCTGTTGGCCTTCAATTCGATAGTGAAGCGACCACCCGGCATGCCCAGTCGTTGAATCTCCTGCTCAACCGCGCTGGCGAGACTGCCGGCAGCCTGATGCCGCAAATCGCTCAGTTCCCGTGCCTTCTCTTGATAGTGGCGGGCGTAGGAGGCCAGTTCTTCACCCAAGCGTTCGATGGATTCGTCATTGGCGTTGAGGGTTTCGATTTCATCGAGCAACTTCTGCTGCATCTCACCCACTTCGGTCGGCTGGATCCGGTGCTTGCGCGCCAGGGTGTAGATCGCGTCGAGGCGTTCTTCCAGATATTGCAGGCGTGCCGGATCGGCATCGAAGTTATCGAGGAAGCGATTGAGTTCGCCAACGGCCTCTTCGACCTGGATCTGCGCACTGGTCAGCAGGCTGCTGGCTTCGCCCAGTGCGCCGACGGAGTTATTCACGCTCGACAGACGATTGAGGCTGGCGGTCAGCGCGTTCAGCACATTGCCGGAATCGCTCTCGCTGCATTGCTCGACCACTTGCCGGCAAATGCCCAGCAGCGTCTCGGCGTTGGTCAGGTTTTTGTGTTCCTGCTCCAGTTGCTCCAGTTCGTTGTCACCGAGGCCGAGGTTTTCCAGCTCTTCGAGCTGATAGCTCAGCAATTGATGGCGTGCGCGTTGTTCGTCGCCGGAGTTGGAGAGGCGTTCCAGTTCCTGGCGAGTCTGTCGCCAGCGCTGGGCGGCGAGCTGAACCTGGCGGGCCAGATCGGTAGCGCCGGCGTACTCGTCCAGCAACCGACGATGGGTATCGGTTTTCAGCAGGGACTGGTGTTCATGCTGGCTGTGGATATCGATCAACAATTCGCCCAGCGACTTGAGGTCACCGAGTGGGCAAGGGGTGCCATTGATGTAGCCGCGCGAACGACCCTCCGATGTGATCACCCGGCGCAGAATGCACGGGCCGTCAGACTCCAGATCGCGCTCGGCCAGCCAGGCGCTGGCTTCAGGGATGTCGGCCAGATCGAAGGTCGCAAGGATATCGGCCTTGTCGGCGCCGGGACGGACCACGCCGCTGTCGGCGCGATCGCCGAGGGTCAGGCCCAGTGCGTCGAGCATGATCGACTTGCCGGCGCCGGTTTCGCCCGTGATCACGCTCATCCCGCGATCGAGTTCGAGATCGAGATGTTCAACGATGGCGTAGTTATGTACGGACAGGTGCACCAGCATAAAGGCCGCTCCCAGGCTTTAGGTCTGGTTATTTATACAGTGTTTTGTTTCAGGCTGACAATGCCCTCCCTTAGGTCGATTTGCTTGAACTGCAAATCTGCTTAGCGCATCGAGGAATGACAATGCGGCACTTTTTTGTAGGGTTAATGCTTGAAGGCCCTTGAAGCCTGATTTTGCGGCCCCATATATCGGGGCAGAAGCGCGAGTCAGGCTCGCGGACGAAATTGAAAGGAGAATTCTATGGCTGACGAACAGACAGTAGATACGCAAAACCCAGAAGCCAATCAGGCGCCCGAAGGTTCGGGTGATGACCTGGCGACCCGTGTACAAGTGCTCGAAGAGCAATTGGCCGCCGCGCAGGATCAGTCTCTGCGTGTTGCTGCCGATCTGCAGAACGTCCGTCGCCGTGCCGAACAGGACGTCGAGAAGGCGCACAAGTTTGCCCTCGAAAAATTTGCCGGCGACCTGCTGCCGATCGTCGACAGCCTGGAGCGCGGCCTCGAGCTGTCGAATCCGGACGACGAAAGCATCCGCCCGATGCGCGAAGGGATCGAGCTGACGCTGAAAATGTTCCACGACACCCTCAAGCGTTATCAGCTGGAAGCGATCGATCCGCATGGCGAACCGTTCAACGCCGTTCAGCATCAAGCGATGGCCATGCAAGAAAGCGCCGACGTAGAACCGAACAGCGTTCTGAAGGTGTTCCAGAAGGGCTACCAGCTCAACGGTCGCCTGCTGCGTCCGGCCATGGTTGTGGTCAGCAAGGCGCCTGCGCCAATTTCGCCTTCGATTGACGAGAAGGCTTGAAATTAGCCGCAAGGCCCCCATTTAGAAGTCAAGCGTTTAAGTATTACCGCAGTCAGCCACCACTGCTGCGGCAAAAAAATCCAAAGTTTCGGGAGAGTTAACATGGGCAAAATTATCGGTATCGACCTGGGGACCACCAACTCCTGCGTCTCCGTGCTGGAAAACGGCAAAGCAAAAGTTATTGAAAACGCTGAAGGCGCGCGTACCACGCCGTCGATCATCGCTTACGCCAACGATGGCGAAATTCTGGTAGGTCAGTCGGCCAAGCGTCAGGCTGTGACCAACCCGCACAACACCCTGTACGCAGTAAAGCGTCTGATCGGTCGTCGTTTCGACGAAGAAGTTGTGCAGAAAGACATCCAGATGGTCCCTTACAAGATCGTCAAGGCTGACAACAACGACGCCTGGGTTGAAGTGAACGGCCAGAAAATGGCACCGCCACAAATCTCGGCTGAAATCCTGAAAAAGATGAAGAAGACCGCCGAAGACTACCTCGGCGAGACCGTGACCGAAGCGGTGATCACCGTTCCGGCCTACTTCAACGACAGCCAGCGTCAGGCGACCAAAGACGCCGGCCGCATCGCCGGTCTGGACGTAAAGCGTATCATCAACGAACCAACCGCAGCCGCTCTGGCTTACGGTATGGACAAGGCCAAGGGCGATCACACCGTGATCGTTTATGACCTGGGTGGCGGTACTTTCGACGTTTCCGTGATCGAGATCGCTGAAGTTGATGGCGAGCACCAGTTCGAAGTTCTGGCCACCAACGGTGACACGTTCCTCGGCGGTGAAGACTTCGACATTCGTCTGATCGACTACCTCGTCGACGAATTCAAGAAAGAAAGCGGCATGAACCTCAAAGGTGATCCGCTGGCCATGCAGCGCCTGAAAGAAGCCGCTGAGAAAGCCAAGATCGAGCTGTCGTCCGCTCAGTCGACCGACGTCAACCTGCCGTACATTACTGCAGACGCGACCGGTCCTAAGCACCTGAACGTGAAGATCTCGCGTGCCAAGCTCGAAGCACTGGTTGAAGACCTGGTTCAGCGCACCATCGAACCTTGCCGCATCGCCATGAAAGACGCAGGTCTGGACGTTGGCGCGATCAACGACGTGATCCTGGTCGGTGGTCAGACTCGTATGCCGCTGGTGCAGAAGCTGGTAACTGATTTCTTCGGTAAAGAAGCACGTAAAGACGTTAACCCGGACGAAGCTGTTGCCATGGGTGCTGCGATTCAGGGCGCTGTTCTGGCCGGTGACGTGAAAGACGTTCTGCTGCTCGACGTCAGCCCGCTGACCCTGGGTATCGAAACTATGGGTGGCGTGATGACCGCGCTGATCGAGAAAAACACCACGATTCCTACCAAGAAATCGCAAGTGTTCTCGACTGCCGACGACAACCAGGGCGCTGTGACCATTCACGTGCTGCAGGGCGAGCGTAAGCAAGCCACTCAGAACAAGTCCCTGGGCAAGTTCGACCTGGCCGACATTCCACCAGCTCCACGTGGTGTGCCGCAGATCGAAGTGACCTTCGACATCGACGCTAACGGCATTCTGCACGTTGGTGCGAAAGACAAGGCGACCGGCAAGACTCAGTCGATCGTGATCAAGGCCAACTCCGGTCTGTCCGACGAAGAAATCGAGCGCATGGTGCGTGACGCCGAAGCCAACGCTGAGGAAGACCGCAAGTTCGAAGAGCTGGCCGCTGCCCGTAACCAGGGCGACGCACTGGTTCACTCGACGCGCAAAATGATTGCTGACGCGGGCGACAAAGTCACCGCCGAAGAGAAGACTGCGATCGAAGCCGCTGTGGTTGCTCTGGAAGCTGCTGTCAAAGGCGACGACAAGGCCGCTATCGAAGCGAAGGTTGAAGAGCTGTCGAAAGTCTCCGCTCCGGTTGCTCAGAAGATGTACGCCGAACAGGCTCAGCCAGCTGATGGCGCAGCCCCGCAAGGCGAATCGGCTGAGAAGGCTGACGACGTTGTCGATGCAGAGTTCGAAGAAGTCAAAGACCACAAGTAAGTTGTTGGTCGGCCGGTTGACTGCCTTTAGGCAGTGACTGGTAGGATGTCGCCGCGCGGGAGCTAGCTCCCGCGTTGGCGTATCTGGAATACGCGAATTTTTACAGCATGCGACAAGCCTCGCGTGTTGGCGGTATGGCCGGGAATGCTCCTGCTTTTCGTGCCGAAAGTACCGCAAGAAACAAAGACCAGGATCGTTGAATTGACGTGAGTTGGGTCCGGGCCTGTATTGGGGCTCAACGAGTTTGGCCATCCTCAGGAGGGGTTTGCCGAACGTCCTCAAGAGTGCAGAAGACTTATGGCAAAGCGTGACTATTACGAAGTGTTGGGTGTTGAGCGCGGCTCAAGCGATGCGGACCTGAAGAAGGCTTACCGTCGTCTGGCGATGAAGCACCACCCGGACCGTAATCCCGATGACAAAGCGTCGGAAGAAATGTTCAAAGAGGCCAATGAGGCCTACGAAGTGCTGTCCGACTCAAGCAAGCGTGCGGCGTACGATCAGTACGGCCATGCTGGCGTCGACCCGAGCATGGGTGGCGGTGGCGCCGGTTTCGGCGGTCAGAACTTCTCGGACATCTTTGGTGATGTCTTCAGTGATTTCTTCGGTGGCGGTCGCGGCGGTTCCCGTGGCGGCGCTCAGCGTGGCAGCGACTTGCGCTACACCTTGGAGCTGAATCTGGAAGAAGCGGTGCGCGGCACGTCGGTGAATATCCGCGTTCCGACACTGGTCAACTGCAAGCCGTGCGATGGTTCCGGCGCGAAGAAAGGCTCGTCGCCATCGACGTGCCCGACCTGCGGTGGCATCGGTCAGGTGCGTATGCAGCAAGGCTTCTTCTCGGTGCAGCAAACCTGCCCGCGTTGCCATGGCCAGGGCAAGATCATTTCCGATCCGTGCGACTCCTGCCACGGTGACGGTCGCGTTGAAGAGTACAAAACCCTGTCGGTCAAAGTGCCGGCTGGTGTCGATACCGGCGACCGCATTCGTCTGTCCGGCGAAGGCGAGGCGGGCACGCAGGGTGGCCCGACGGGCGACCTGTATGTGGTCATCAATGTCCGCGAGCACGACATTTTCCAGCGCGATGGCAAGCATCTGTTCTGCGAAGTGCCGATCAGCTTCGTCGATGCGGCGCTGGGCGGCGAGCTGGAAATTCCGACCCTCGACGGTCGCGTCAAACTGAAAATCCCTGAGGGTACTCAGACCGGCAAGCAGTTCCGCGTACGCGGTAAAGGCGTGGCGCCGGTGCGTGGCGGTGGTGCGGGCGACTTGATGTGCCGTGTGGCAGTCGAGACTCCGGTCAACCTGAACCGTCGTCAGCGCGAATTGCTGGAAGAATTCCGCAGCTCGCTGGCCGACGACAATAGCCACTCGCCGAAAACCACCGGTTGGTTCGACGGTGTGAAGCGCTTCTTCGGCGATCTGTAAGGAGTCGGCATGCGACGTATAGCTGTGATGGGCGCTGCTGGGCGCATGGGTAAAATTCTGGTCGAGGCCGTGCAGCAGCGCGCGCCGCTGACCGGTTTGACCGCCGCTGTGGTTCGTCCTGGCAGCACGCTGATCGGCGTCGATGCCGGTGAGCTGGCGTCGCTGGGTCGCATCGGCGTGCCGTTGTCCGGGCATATCGAGGCTGTGGCTGAAGAGTTCGATGTATTGATCGACTTCACCCTGCCGGAAGTGATGCTGAAAAACCTCGCGTTCTGCCGCAAGGCCGGCAAGGCGATGGTCATCGGCACCACCGGTCTGGACGCTGCGCAGAAGCAGTTGCTGGTCGAGGCGGGCAAGGATATTCCGATCGTGTTTGCGGCCAACTTCAGTGTCGGCGTCAATCTGTCGCTGAAATTGCTGGATATGGCGGCGCGCGTGCTGGGTGATGATGCCGATATCGAAATCATTGAAGCGCATCACCGTCACAAGATCGATGCGCCGTCGGGTACGGCGTTGCGCATGGGTGAAGTGATCGCCAGTGCGCTGGATCGCGATTTGCAGAAAGTCGCGGTCTACGGTCGCGAGGGGCACACCGGCGCCCGTGAGCGTGAAACCATTGGTTTTGCAACCGTGCGCGGCGGTGATGTGGTGGGTGATCACACCGTGCTATTTGCCTGCGAAGGTGAGCGTCTGGAGATCACGCACAAGGCGTCGAGTCGCATGACGTTTGCCAAGGGCGCGGTGCGTGCCGCGTTGTGGCTGGACGGTCGCGAGCCGGGTCTGTACGACATGCAAGACGTGCTCGACCTGCGTTGATTCATTGCTGAACCCGGCGCAAACGCCCTGTTTGCGCTGGTTTTTCTCCGCTTGGCGACGACCTGTCGCATTCTCCGGCCTTTTAGGCTCTTTAGCGGTGGACCAAAAAAGCCTTTTTCTGTAAGCTACAGCTTTAGTGTGTCCACTAAAAGCGCGCAGAATAATTCAGTGAAGAAGCGGGGTGACGTGTCCATACGTCACTCCGCTTTTTTACAACCTGCGATCGCCCTTTCATGCGTTATTTACGGGAGGTCTTCTTGACTAAGCCAGCCATACTTGCCCTTGCTGATGGCAGCATTTTTCGCGGCGAAGCCATTGGTGCCGACGGTCAAACCGTTGGTGAGGTGGTGTTCAACACCGCAATGACCGGCTATCAGGAAATCCTTACCGATCCTTCCTACGCCCAACAGATCGTTACCCTGACTTACCCGCACATCGGCAACACCGGCACCACGCCGGAAGACGCCGAGTCCGACCGCGTCTGGTCCGCTGGCCTGGTCATCCGTGACCTGCCGCTGGTAGCGAGCAACTGGCGTAACACGATGTCCCTGTCCGACTACCTGAAAGCCAACAATGTTGTGGCAATCGCCGGTATCGATACCCGTCGCCTGACCCGCATCCTGCGTGAAAAAGGCGCACAGAACGGCTGCATCATGGCCGGCGACAACATCTCCGAAGAAGCGGCCATCGCCGCGGCGCAAGGCTTCCCGGGCCTGAAGGGCATGGATCTGGCGAAAGTCGTCAGCACCAAGACCCAATACGAATGGCGCTCGACTGTCTGGGATCTGAAGACCGACAGCCACGCGACCATCGAAGCTTCCGAGCTGCCGTACCACGTGGTTGCCTACGACTACGGCGTCAAGGTCAACATCCTGCGCATGCTGGTCGAGCGCGGCTGCCGCGTCACCGTGGTGCCTGCCCAGACTCCAGCCGCTGATGTGCTGGCACTGAAGCCGGACGGCGTGTTCCTGTCCAACGGCCCTGGTGATCCGGAGCCATGCGACTACGCGATCAAGGCGATCAAGGAAGTCCTGGAAACCGAAATTCCGGTATTCGGCATCTGCCTCGGTCACCAACTGCTGGCACTGGCCTCCGGCGCCAAGACCCTGAAAATGGGCCACGGCCACCACGGTGCCAACCACCCGGTGCAGGATCTGGACACTGGCGTCGTAATGATCACCAGCCAGAACCACGGTTTCGCGGTAGACGAAGAAACCCTGCCAGCCAACGTGCGTGCGATCCACAAATCGCTGTTCGACGGCACCCTGCAAGGCATCGAGCGCACCGACAAGAGCGCGTTCAGCTTCCAGGGCCACCCTGAAGCGAGCCCGGGCCCGAACGATGTCGCGCCACTGTTCGACCGCTTCATCAACGAGATGGCCAAGCGACGCTAAGCGTTCGCCTTGAGACTGTAGAGAGAAGCCCTCGAGGGCGGCCCCGACACCGGCGGCCCCCTCGGGACTTCAGAAATCGATCAAGACGGCTTGCCGACTGACCTGCGGATTTGAGTGACAAACCCATGCCAAAACGTACAGACATTAAAAGCATCCTGATTCTCGGCGCTGGCCCGATCGTTATCGGCCAGGCCTGCGAATTCGACTACTCCGGCGCCCAGGCCTGCAAAGCCCTGCGCGAAGAGGGTTACCGCGTCATCCTGGTGAACTCCAACCCGGCCACCATCATGACCGACCCGGACATGGCCGACGCGACCTACATCGAGCCGATCAAGTGGCAGACCGTTGCCAAGATCATCGAAAAAGAGCGTCCGGACGCGGTGCTGCCAACCATGGGCGGCCAGACGGCTCTGAACTGCGCCCTGGACCTGGAGCGCGAAGGCGTTCTGGAGAAGTTCGGCGTAGAAATGATCGGCGCCAACGCCGACACCATCGACAAGGCTGAAGACCGTTCGCGTTTCGACAAGGCGATGAAATCCATCGGCCTGGCGTGCCCGCGTTCCGGTATCGCCCACAGCATGGAAGAAGCCAACGCGGTTCTCGAAACCCTGGGCTTCCCGTGCATCATCCGTCCGTCCTTCACCATGGGCGGCACCGGTGGCGGTATCGCTTACAACCGTGAAGAGTTCGAAGAAATCTGCGCCCGTGGTCTGGACCTGTCGCCGACCAAAGAGCTGCTGATCGACGAATCGCTGATCGGCTGGAAAGAATATGAGATGGAAGTTGTCCGCGACAAAAAGGACAACTGCATCATCGTCTGCTCGATCGAAAACTTCGACCCGATGGGCGTGCACACCGGTGACTCGATCACCGTGGCTCCTGCGCAGACCCTGACCGACAAGGAATACCAGATCCTGCGTAACGCCTCGCTGGCGGTACTGCGCGAGATCGGCGTCGAGACTGGCGGTTCCAACGTTCAATTCGGTATCTGCCCGAACACTGGCCGCATGGTCGTGATCGAAATGAACCCGCGCGTATCGCGTTCCTCGGCACTGGCTTCGAAAGCCACTGGTTTCCCGATCGCCAAAGTCGCCGCCAAACTGGCTGTGGGTTACACCCTCGACGAACTCTCGAACGACATCACCGGCGGCAAGACCCCGGCGTCCTTCGAACCGTCGATCGACTACGTCGTCACCAAGCTGCCACGTTTCGCCTTCGAGAAATTCGCCAAGGCCGACGCGCGCCTGACCACGCAAATGAAGTCGGTTGGTGAAGTCATGGCCATCGGCCGGACCTTCCAGGAATCCCTGCAGAAAGCCCTGCGCGGTCTGGAAGTGGGCGTTTGCGGTCTGGACGAGAAGCTCGACCTGAGCAATCCGGAAAGCATGAGCGTGCTCAAGCGCGAACTGACCGTGCCGGGCGCCGAGCGTATCTGGTACGTGGCTGACGCTTTCCGCGCCGGCCTGTCGGTCGAAGACATCTTCGGCATGAACATGATCGATCCGTGGTTCCTGGTGCAGATCGAAGATCTGATCAAGGAAGAAGAGAAGGTCAAGACCCTCGGTCTGTCCGCTATCGACCGCGACCTGATGTTCAAGCTCAAGCGCAAAGGCTTCTCCGATCAGCGTCTGGCCAAGCTGCTGGGCGTGACCGAGAAAAACCTGCGTACGCACCGTCAGAAGCTCGAAGTGTTCCCGGTCTACAAGCGCGTTGACACCTGCGCCGCCGAGTTCGCCACTGACACCGCTTACCTCTACTCGACGTACGAGGAAGAGTGTGAAGCCGCGCCGTCGGGCCGCGACAAAATCATGATTCTGGGTGGCGGTCCGAACCGTATCGGCCAGGGCATCGAGTTCGACTACTGCTGCGTTCACGCTGCCCTCGCTCTGCGCGAAGACGGCTACGAAACCATCATGGTCAACTGCAACCCGGAAACCGTTTCCACCGACTACGACACTTCCGACCGTCTGTACTTCGAGCCGGTAACCCTGGAAGACGTATTGGAAATCTGCCGCGTCGAGAAGCCGAAAGGCGTGATCGTCCAGTACGGCGGCCAGACTCCGCTGAAACTGGCGCGTGCCCTGGAAGCTGCTGGCGTGCCGATCATCGGCACCAGC
The DNA here is from genome assembly GCF_028656995.1 of Pseudomonas sp. TNT2022 ID642. Taxonomy (NCBI): domain Bacteria; kingdom Pseudomonadati; phylum Pseudomonadota; class Gammaproteobacteria; order Pseudomonadales; family Pseudomonadaceae; genus Pseudomonas; species Pseudomonas sp. TNT2022 ID642. The sequence goes on from NZ_JAMDGW010000021.1 coordinate 98,067, forward strand.
CCTGACGCCATCGACCGTGCGGAAGACCGTGAGCGCTTCCAGCAAATGGTTGAGCGCCTGAATCTGCGTCAGCCGCCTAACGCCACCGTGCGCAGCGAAGACGAAGCTGTTCGTGCTGCCGCGAAAATCGGTTATCCGCTGGTGGTGCGCCCGTCCTATGTACTGGGCGGCCGTGCGATGGAAATCGTTTACAAGGAAGACGAACTCAAGCGTTACCTGCGTGACGCGGTGCAAGTGTCCAACGACAGCCCGGTGCTGCTTGACCACTTCCTCAACTGCGCCATCGAGATGGACGTGGATGCGGTCTGTGACGGCAAAGACGTGGTGATCGGCGCGATCATGCAGCACATCGAACAGGCTGGTGTTCACTCCGGTGACTCCGCATGCTCGCTGCCGCCGTACTCGCTGCCGGCGCACATCCAGGACGAGATGCGCGAACAGGTCAAGAAAATGGCCCTGGAACTGGGCGTTGTCGGCCTGATGAACGTGCAGTTGGCTTTGCAGGGCGAAGACATCTACGTCATCGAAGTCAACCCGCGCGCTTCCCGTACCGTGCCGTTCGTGTCGAAGTGCATCGGTGTTTCCCTGGCCATGATCGCTGCCCGCGTGATGGCTGGTAAGACCCTGAAAGAAATCGGCTTCACCAAAGAAATCATCCCGAACTTCTACAGCGTGAAAGAGGCGGTGTTCCCGTTCGCCAAATTCCCTGGCGTTGACCCGATCCTCGGCCCAGAGATGAAGTCGACCGGTGAAGTGATGGGCGTCGGCGACACCTTCGGTGAAGCATTCGCCAAAGCGCAGATGGGCGCCAGCGAAGTGCTGCCGACCGGCGGTACTGCGTTCATCAGCGTGCGCGACGACGACAAGCCACTGGTTGCAGGCGTTGCCCGTGATCTGATCAACTTGGGCTTTGAAGTGGTTGCCACTGCCGGTACTGCCAAGCTGATCGAAGCCGCAGGCCTGAAAGTGCGCCGTGTGAACAAGGTGACCGAGGGCCGTCCACACGTGGTCGACATGATCAAGAATGACGAAGTCACCTTGATCATCAACACCACCGAAGGTCGTCAGTCGATCGCTGATTCGTACTCCATTCGTCGTAATGCCTTGCAGCACAAGATCTATTGCACCACCACCATTGCTGCTGGCGAAGCTATCTGTGAAGCGCTGAAGTTCGGTCCTGAAAAAACCGTGCGCCGCTTGCAGGATCTACACGCAGGATTGAAGGCATGATCAAATACCCAATGACCGTCCAGGGCGCTAAAGCCCTGGAAGAAGAACACGCTCACCTGACCAAGGTCGTCCGTCCGAAGCTTAGCCAGGACATCGGTACGGCCCGCGAGTTGGGTGACTTGAAGGAAAACGCTGAATACCATGCCGCCCGCGAACAGCAAGGCATGGTCGAGGCGCGGATTCGCGACATCGAAGGCCGGATTCAGAATCAGGTCATCATCGATGTCACGACCATCCCGCACACCGGCAAGGTGATTTTCGGTACCACCGTCGAAATCGCCAACGTCGAGACTGACGAAAGCGTCACTTACCACATCGTGGGTGAGGATGAGGCTGATTTCAAACTCGGCAAGATTTCGGTCGGCTCGCCTTTGGCCCGTGCCTTGATCGGCAAGGAAGAGGGCGATGTGGTCGCCGTGAAGACGCCGAGCGGCGTGATCGAGTACGAGATTGTCGAAGTCCGTCACATCTGAAAAAGGGCGCCCGCTGCACGCGGGCGCCATGCTTTGGCAGCTGACCCAAATGCTTTGGGTCGGCGGTCTATGGCTGATTCATCTCGGTTTGCAGCCGGCGCTGGGCAAGATTGGCCTGGCGCCACTGCTGATCGATGAGGTTGCCAGTGCATTCGAAGTGCTGGTGGTGGGGTTTGCCGCCGCATGCGTTATTTTTCAGGCTTTGGTGCTGGTACAGGCCGAGGGCCTTGCCAGTCTATGGCGGGATTTTCGCGGGCAGGTGCTGCTGATGGCGTTGTATGCGTGTGCGATGTTTGTCGCAGTACGTGTCGGCTGGCCGGATGCGCAGCGCTGGCAGGTGTTCAGTTATCTGGTTCTGGGGTTTTCCGGGCTGGTGCTGGTGATGCAGCCGGTGCCGGGATGGAGTGGCAGGGTGCGCGAAGCACACCCTTGACCCTTGTCATCACTTGAAGCGATGAACGTTCGACAGCTGCTTGTTGGCGCTGAAGTTCTTGCGGTAAACCAGTGCCATCTTGCCGATGACCTGTACCAGGTCCGCTTTGCCAACCTTGCACAGTTCTGCGATGTGCGCCAGGCGCGACTCGCGATCAAGGATGTTGAGCTTGATTTTGATCAGCTCGTGATCCGCCAAAGCGCGTTCAAGTTCGGCTAAGACACCTTCAGTCAAACCGTTGTCAGCCACCGTCAAAACTGGTTTGAGGTGGTGGCCAATGGATTTGTACTGTTTCTTCTGCTCTGGAGTGAGCGGCATAATCTGACCCTTTCGTCTGGATTCTGTAAAATGGCGGCCATTTTACCCGAGGGCTCGTGGATCCGCCCAATTAATCACGACCCTAATTATCGAGGTGCCCAATGGCGCGTTCCAAGACAAGCCTTGGTTGGCTGAAAAGACATGTTAATGACCCGTATGTGAAGCAGGCCCAGAAGGATGGCTACCGCTCGCGTGCGAGTTACAAGCTTCTGGAAGTCCAGGAGAAGTACAAGCTGATCCGTCCCGGCATGAGCGTTGTCGACCTGGGTGCAGCGCCCGGTGGCTGGTCGCAGGTCACCAGTCGGCTGATCGGTGGTCAGGGGCGCCTGATCGCTTCGGACATCCTGGAAATGGACAGTATTCCTGACGTCACCTTCATTCATGGAGACTTCACCGAGGACGAAGTGCTCGGGCGAATCCTTGAAGCTGTGGGTAATTCGCAGGTGGACCTTGTGATTTCCGATATGGCCCCCAATATGAGTGGTACGCCTGAAGTGGATATGCCGAAGGCCATGTTCCTTTGCGAGCTGGCACTTGATCTGGCGGAGCGGATTCTCAAGCCGGGTGGTAATTTCGTGATCAAGATTTTTCAGGGCGAAGGCTTTGATGTTTACCTGAAGGATGCCCGCAAGAAGTTCGACAAGATCCAGATGATCAAGCCGGACTCCTCTCGTGGCAGCTCTCGCGAGCAGTACATGCTGGCTTGGGGCTATCGCGGACGTAGCGAGTAATACGAGGTTTTTGTGCGGGGTGATAGGTTTTTAGTATTTCGCCCGGCTAGCATTAACGAATATTGTGTAGAAAGTGTTTCACAAAGGGTTACAGACGGCGCCTGCCAGAGCCGTAGGTAATGTAGTAAGTTAGGCCGGTGAATATCATGCGAAGCGCGCGCCAGTAGCGGAGCTTGCTTCAGAGGGTAGTTAATTGAACGATATGGCAAAGAATCTGATCCTGTGGTTGATCATCGCGGCTGTCCTGGTGACGGTGATGAACAACTTCTCCAGCCCTAACGAGCCGCAGACCCTCAACTATTCCGACTTCATCCAGCAGGTCAAGGATGGCAAGGTCGAGCGCGTAGCGGTTGATGGCTATGTAATCACCGGCAAACGCAATGATGGCGACAGCTTCAAGACCATTCGTCCGGCAATTCAGGACAATGGCCTGATTGGCGATCTGGTAGACAACCACGTTGTGGTTGAAGGCAAGCAGCCTGAACAGCAAAGCATCTGGACCCAGTTGCTGGTAGCCAGCTTCCCGATCCTGGTGATCATCGCGGTGTTCATGTTCTTCATGCGCCAGATGCAGGGCGGTGCCGGTGGCAAGGGCGGGCCGATGAGCTTCGGCAAGAGCAAGGCGCGCCTGCTTTCCGAAGATCAGGTGAAAACCACATTGGCTGACGTTGCCGGTTGCGACGAAGCCAAGGAAGAAGTCGGCGAACTGGTTGAATTCCTCCGTGATCCGGGCAAGTTCCAGCGCCTGGGCGGTCGCATTCCTCGCGGCGTTTTGATGGTCGGTCCTCCGGGTACCGGTAAAACCTTGCTGGCCAAGGCGATTGCCGGCGAAGCCAAGGTGCCTTTCTTCACTATTTCCGGTTCTGACTTCGTCGAAATGTTCGTCGGTGTCGGTGCCAGCCGTGTTCGTGACATGTTCGAGCAGGCCAAGAAGCACGCGCCGTGCATTATCTTCATCGACGAAATCGACGCCGTCGGTCGCCATCGTGGCGCCGGCATGGGTGGCGGTCACGACGAGCGCGAGCAGACTCTTAACCAGTTGCTGGTTGAGATGGACGGCTTCGAAATGAACGATGGCATCATTGTTATCGCTGCAACCAACCGTCCTGACGTACTTGACCCTGCGCTGCTGCGTCCCGGCCGTTTCGACCGTCAGGTTGTCGTTGGTCTGCCGGATATCCGTGGTCGCGAGCAGATCCTCAAGGTTCACATGCGCAAAGTGCCAATGGGTGACGACGTCGCTCCGGCCGTTATCGCGCGTGGTACTCCGGGCTTCTCCGGTGCTGACCTGGCTAACCTGGTCAACGAAGCGTCTTTGTTCGCTGCACGTAGCGGCAAGCGCATCGTCGAAATGAAAGAGTTCGAACTGGCAAAAGACAAGATCATGATGGGCGCCGAGCGCAAATCGATGGTCATGTCCGAGAAAGAGAAGCAGAACACCGCTTATCACGAAGCAGGCCACGCTATCGTTGGTCGCGTCGTGCCTGAGCATGATCCGGTCTACAAGGTGTCGATCATTCCGCGTGGTCGTGCGCTGGGTGTAACCATGTTCCTGCCGGAAGAAGATCGCTACAGCCTGTCCAAGCGCGCGCTGATCAGCCAGATCTGCTCGCTGTACGGCGGCCGTATTGCGGAAGAAATGACCCTGGGCTTCGACGGTGTCACCACCGGTGCATCCAACGACATCATGCGTGCCAGTCAGATTGCGCGGAACATGGTGACCAAGTGGGGTCTGTCGGAAAAACTCGGTCCGTTGATGTACGCCGAAGAAGAGGGTGAAGTGTTCCTTGGTCGCGGCGGTGGTGGTCAGGCTGCCAGCTTCTCCGGTGAGACAGCCAAGCTGATTGACTCCGAAGTACGCAGCATCATTGACCAGTGCTACGGCACGGCCAAGCAGATCCTCACGGATAACCGTGACAAGCTCGATGCAATGGCTGACGCTCTGATGAAGTACGAGACGATCGATGCCGAGCAAATCGACGACATCATGGCTGGTCGTACACCTCGCGAGCCTCGTGACTGGTCGGGTGGCACCGGTACGCCGCCGCCACCGGTGGTGCGCGACGAGCGTCCGGAAACACCGATTGGCGGTCCGGCTGCTGACGTTTAAGGTTTGAAATGACTTCTGTACAGTCCCTGACCCGGTTGCCTTGCGGCAACCGGGTTCTTGATTTGGCCCAGACGCATGTCATGGGTATTCTCAATGTAACTCCTGATTCTTTCTCCGATGGCGGCCAATACAGCCAGCTCGACGCGGCCTTGCGCCACGCTGCAGCCATGGTTGCTGCCGGTGCGACGCTGATCGATGTTGGTGGCGAATCAACTCGTCCTGGCGCGCGAGCAGTGTCCCCGCTCGAAGAGCTTGAACGTGTGGCGCCGATCGTCGAGCTGATCAATCGTGAGCTTGATGTGATCATTTCGGTGGATACCTCCACACCCGCCGTGATGCGCGAAACCGCGCGGTTAGGGGCCGGGTTGATCAACGATGTGCGTTCGCTGCAGCGCGATGGTGCGCTGGATGCGGCGGCGGCTACCGGTTTGCCGGTGTGCCTCATGCATATGCTCGGTGAGCCCGGAGACATGCAGGACAATCCGCATTATCAGGATGTCACGCGCGAAGTCGGTGATTTTCTCGCCGAGCGCATGGCGCAATGTGCGGCAGCCGGTATTCCTGCGGAGCGGATCATTCTCGACCCGGGTTTCGGTTTCGCCAAAACCCTGCAGCACAATCTAAGCTTGTTCAAACACATGGAGGCCCTGCATGCGTTGGGTCGGCCTCTGCTTGTTGGTGTTTCTCGAAAAAGCATGATTGGCCACGCCCTTAATCGTCCTGTGGGCGAGCGGCTGCACGGTGGATTGGCATTGGCGGCATTGGCATCGGTAAAAGGTGCGCGAATTTTGCGTGTCCATGACGTGGCGGAAACGGTAGACGTAGTGCGTATGATCGCAGCCGTGGAATCGGCCGAATAAGAATGATGGAGCACTTATGAGCAAGAAATACTTTGGTACTGACGGCATTCGTGGTCGAGTCGGTGAATACCCGATTACTCCTGACTTCATGCTCAAGCTCGGCTGGGCTGCCGGCATGGCGTTCCGCAAGATGGGCGCCTGCAAAGTGCTGGTCGGCAAGGACACGCGGATTTCCGGTTATATGTTCGAGTCGGCGCTTGAGGCCGGTCTGACATCGGCTGGTGCCGATGTGATGCTGCTGGGTCCTATGCCGACGCCGGCCATCGCTTACCTGTCGCGCACATTCCAGGCTGAGGCCGGTATTGTGATCAGCGCTTCGCATAACCCGCATGACGATAACGGCATCAAGTTTTTTTCCGGTAAGGGCACCAAGTTGCCGGATGAGCTGGAGTTGATGATCGAAGAGTTGCTCGATACGCCGATGACCGTGGTTGAATCGAGCAAGATCGGCAAAGTGTCGCGAATCAACGATGCGTCAGGTCGTTACATCGAATTCTGCAAAAGCAGCGTGCCGACGGGCACCAGTTTTTCCGGTCTCAGGATCGTTATCGACTGCGCGCATGGCGCGACCTATAAGGTGGCTCCGAGCGTTTTCCGTGAGTTGGGTGCAGAAGTGGTGGTGCTCTCGGCGCAGCCAAATGGTCTGAACATCAACGAAAATTGTGGCTCGACCCATATGGGGCAGTTGCAGGCAGCGGTGCTGGCCGAGCACGCCGATCTGGGCATCGCTTTTGATGGCGACGGCGATCGGGTTTTGATGGTCGATCATACCGGCGCGATTGTTGATGGTGATGAGCTGCTGTTCATCATCGCTCGCGATCTGCACGAACGCGGGAAATTGCACGGCGGAGTTGTAGGCACCCTGATGAGTAATCTGGGTCTGGAGCTCGCGCTGGCCGATCTTTCGATTCCGTTCATCCGTGCCAATGTCGGTGACCGTTACGTGATAGCCGAGTTGCTTGAGCGCAATTGGCTGGTCGGCGGCGAGAATTCGGGGCATATCGTCTGCTTCAATCACACCACGACCGGCGATGCGATCATCGCTGCGTTGCAGGTGCTGATGGCGCTGAAGACCCGTAATGAAGGTTTGGCGCAGACGCGTCAGGCATTGCGCAAGTGCCCTCAGGTGCTGATCAATGTGCGTTTCGGTGGTGGCGAAAGTCCGCTGGAACACCCGGCTGTCAAGGAAGCCAGTGCGCGCGTCACCCAGGCAATGGCAGGACGCGGACGCGTGCTTTTGCGCAAGTCCGGGACAGAGCCGCTGGTGCGCGTAATGGTCGAAGGCGAGGACGAAACCCAGGTTCGCAACTACGCCGAAGAGCTGGCAAAACTGGTAACTGAAGTTTCTGCCTGATACGGCTTGCAAGCCATGATTGTGTTGGGTAACATCTGCGCCCACTTTGACCGACGAGGTACAGCATGCGTCGCCCTATGGTAGCTGGTAACTGGAAGATGCACGGTACCCGCGCCAGCGTCGCTGAGCTGATCAACGGCCTTCGTCATCTGGCCTTGCCAAGCGGTGTTGATGTCGCGGTATTCCCGCCTTGCTTGTATATCAATCAAGTGATTGATGGCTTGAAAGGCAAATCGATTTCGGTCGGTGCGCAGAATTCTGCGGTGGAATCCACGCAAGGTGCATTGACCGGTGAAATTGCTCCGAGTCAGTTGGTGGATGCGGGTTGTTCCCTGGTGCTTGTCGGGCACTCCGAGCGCCGCCAGATAATGGGCGAGCGAGACGGAATGCTGAATCGCAAGTTCGCAGCGGCACAGGCATGTGGCTTGATTCCGGTGTTGTGTATAGGGGAAACCCTTGAGCAGCGCGAAGCTGGAAAAACTCTTGAAGTTGTCGGGCGTCAGCTGGGCAGCATCATCGAGGAGCTGGGTGTAGGTGCCTTTGCCAAGGCAGTCATTGCTTACGAGCCGGTCTGGGCTATTGGTACCGGACTGACTGCAACGCCGCAGCAAGCTCAGGATGTGCATAAAGCCATTCGCGAGCAGCTGGCGGCAGAGAATTCTGAAGTCGCACGAGGTGTGCGGCTTCTATACGGCGGCAGCGTGAAGGCGGCCAATGCGGTCGAACTGTTCGGCATGCCGGATATCGATGGGGGGCTCATTGGTGGAGCTTCCCTGAATGCAGATGAGTTCGGTGCGATTTGTCGCGCCGCGGGAAACTGAAAAAATGCTGGAAACAGTCGTAGTCGTTTTTCATCTGCTGGGTGCATTGGGCGTAGTTGCTCTGGTTTTGCTGCAGCAGGGTAAAGGTGCGGACGCTGGCGCGTCTTTCGGAGCAGGTGCTTCAAATACTGTGTTCGGAAGCCAAGGTTCCTCTACCTTTCTTAGTAAGTTTACTGCTATACTTGCCGCCGGTTTCTTCATAACCAGCTTGGGGTTAGGTTACTTTGCTAAAGAGAAGGCTCATCAGCTGACTCAAGCAGGATTGCCAGATCCAGCAGTGTTGGAAGTACCTAAGCAACAACAACCGGCTTCTGATGATGTCCCGGTGCTTCAAGAGCAAAAGTCGGCTACTCCAGCGACTGACGTACCTCCAGCTCAAGAGCAGAAGTAAGAAGGGTTTCAAACGTAGTTTTGCCGAGGTGGTGGAATTGGTAGACACGCAACCTTGAGGTGGTTGTGCCCATAGGGTGTAGGGGTTCGAGTCCCCTTCTCGGTACCAATTAGTCAGGAGAGCCCGCTGTTGCGGGCTTTCTTGCAGGTGGAAGGTTACATTGACCCTATAAGGGATCGGTCGTATACTTCCGCCCCAGCTTTGTCGCGGGGTGGAGCAGTCTGGTAGCTCGTCGGGCTCATAACCCGAAGGTCGTCGGTTCAAATCCGGCCCCCGCAACCAGTTTAAGGAGCCCCTTTTAAGGGGCTTTTTGTTAGCTGGACACTTTCAACGCCGCTGTTCGACGGCGTTTCAAGGATGGGCGTTATGCCCATTTTTTTATTTTGCAAAGCATGCACATATCATGCACTAGGGGGTTCAGGTGTCGAGCAAGCTAGAAGAGTTGCAGGCCTTGCTGGCCCCGGTGGTCGTGGCCCTGGGCTATGAATGCTGGGGTATCGAGTTTTCGGCTCAGGGTCGTCACTCGATGTTGCGCGTTTATATCGATAAAGAGGGCGGCGTGCTGGTGGACGATTGCGCCATTGTCAGCCGTCAGATCAGCGGTGTACTGGATGTTGAAGATCCGATCTCCGTTGAATACACCCTCGAAGTTTCCTCGCCTGGCATGGAGCGCCCACTGTTCACTCTTGAGCAGTTTGCAAAGTTTGCCGGTGAACAAGTGAAGATCAAGCTGCGTTCGCCTTTCGAAGGGCGACGCAACTTTCAGGGCCTTCTGCGCGGTGTAGAAGAGCAGGACGTCGTGGTGCAGGTAGAAGACCATGAGTTCCTGTTGCCGATCGATATGATCGACAAGGCCAACATTATTCCCAGTTTTGACTGAGACGCGGATCCCGCGGATCCAATGGCTTGCGAAAGGCGAGGCGTACGATGAGCAAAGAAGTACTGCTGGTTGTTGAGTCGGTATCCAATGAAAAGGGCGTACCGGCAAGCGTAATTTTTGAAGCGCTGGAGCTGGCTCTGGCCACTGCTACCAAAAAGCGTTTTGAAGACGAAGTTGACCTGCGTGTGGAAATTAACCGCCACACCGGTTCTTACGAAACTTTCCGTCGCTGGACGGTTGTCGAAGAGAATGATCTCGACGATCCGGCCATCGAAACCTGGCCAACCAAGGTTGCCGAAACGCATCCAGGTGCCAAGGTTGGCGACGTCGTTGAAGAAAAGATCGAATCCATCGAGTTCGGCCGCATCGCTGCGCAGACTGCCAAGCAAGTCATTGTGCAGAAAGTTCGCGAAGCCGAGCGCGCTCAAGTGGTTGACGCTTATCGCGAGCGCCTGGGGGAAATTATCTCCGGCACCGTGAAAAAAGTCACCCGCGACAACGTGATCGTCGATCTGGGTAACAACGCTGAAGCGTTGCTGGCCCGTGAAGACATCATTTCGCGTGAAACCTTCCGTGTTGGCGTGCGTCTGCGTGCGCTGCTCAAGGAAATCCGCACCGAGAACCGCGGCCCGCAGCTGATCCTGTCGCGTACTGCGCCGGAAATGCTGATCGAGCTGTTCCGTATCGAAGTGCCGGAAATTGCCGAAGGTCTGATCGAAGTAATGGCAGCGTCCCGTGATCCGGGTTCGCGCGCCAAGATCGCCGTCCGCTCCAAGGACAAACGCATCGACCCGCAGGGCGCTTGCATTGGTATGCGCGGTTCGCGCGTCCAGGCAGTGTCGGGTGAGTTGGGCGGTGAGCGTGTTGATATCGTTCTGTGGGACGACAACCCGGCTCAGTTCGTGATCAACGCCATGTCCCCGGCTGAGGTTGCGGCAATTATCGTTGACGAAGATGCCCACGCAATGGACATCGCCGTTGGCGCAGACAATCTGGCTCAGGCCATCGGTCGTGGTGGTCAGAACGTGCGTCTGGCGAGCCAGTTGACTGGCTGGACCCTGAACGTGATGACCGAATCGGACATCCAGGCTAAGCAGCAAGCAGAAACCGGCGACATCCTGCGCAACTTCATCGACGAGCTGGAAGTCGACGAAGAACTGGCTCAGGTGCTGGTAGATGAAGGCTTCACCAGCCTGGAAGAGATTGCCTACGTACCGTTGGAAGAAATGCTCAACATCGACGGCTTTGACGAAGACATCGTCAACGAGCTTCGCGCTCGTGCCAAGGATCGTTTGTTGACCAAAGCCATCGCTACTGAGGAAAAGCTGGCAGACGCCCATCCGGCCGAAGACCTGCTCTCGCTTGAGGGTATGGACAAGGATTTGGCGATGGAACTGGCGGTGCGCGGCGTAATTACCCGCGAAGACCTGGCCGAGCAGTCTATTGACGACCTGCTCGACATCGACGGCATTGACGATGATCGTGCCGGCAAGTTGATCATGGCCGCCCGAGCCCACTGGTTCGAGTAATTAGGCGCGGCCTGAGGAGAGAAGTGCATGACGCAAGTCACGGTGAAACAACTGGCCGATGAGGTCAAAACACCGGTAGAGCGCCTGTTGCAGCAGATGCGTGAGGCAGGTCTGCCGCACACCGCCGCCGAAGAAAATGTGACTGACAGTGAGAAGCAGTCCCTGCTGACTCACTTGAAAAGCAGCCACAAGGCGAAAGTGGAAGAACCACGCAAGATCACGCTGCAGCGTAAAACCACCAGCACACTGCGTGTGGCTGGTAGCAAAAGCATCAGCGTAGAAGTTCGCAAAAAGAAAGTTTTCGTACAGCGTAGCCCGGAAGAAATCGAAGCCGAACGCAAGCGTGAACTGGATGAGCGCCGCGCAGTAGAAAATGCTGCTCGTCAGAAGGCTGAAGAAGAAGCCAAGCAGCGCGCCGAAGAAGAAGCGCGTCGCCAGCCTGCTGCTGCGCAGACCGCTACCAGCGACGCCGTTGCGGCGCCGGCTGCAGCTGCCGAACCTGTTCGCGAAAGCGCGCCGGTGGCTGCTGCTCCAGCACCGTCTGCTGAAGTTCGCAACAAGCAGAACGAACAGCGCCGTCCGGACAAGCCACGTGCCGACGACAACAATCGTCGCAGCGGTGGTGGTGATGGCGAGCGCAAAAACGCTCCGCATCGCGCATCGGTCAAAGAAAAAGCGCCAGCTCCACGTGTGGCGCCACGCACTACCGACGAAGAAAGCGATGGCTTCCGTCGCGGTGGTCGCGGCAAGGCCAAGCTGAAGAAGCGCAACGCCCACGGTTTCCAGAGCCCAACCGGCCCTGTCGTGCGTGATGTGCAGATCGGCGAGACCATCACTGTTGGCGATCTCGCCAATCAGATGTCGGTCAAGGCTGCTGAAATCATCAAGTTCATGTTCAAACTGGGTACCCCAGCGACCATCAACCAGGTGCTTGATCAGGAAACTGCTCAACTGGTAGCCGAAGAACTGGGCCACAAAGTGACCCTGGTCAGCGACACCGCCCTGGAAGATTCCCTGGCCGAGTCCCTGAAGTTTGAAGGTGAGTCGTTCTCCCGTGCGCCAGTCGTGACCGTAATGGGCCACGTTGACCACGGTAAAACTTCCCTGCTCGACTACATCCGTCGTGCCAAGGTAGCTGCTGGCGAAGCCGGTGGTATCACCCAGCACATCGGTGCATACCACGTTGAAACCGAACGCGGCATGGTCACCTTCCTCGACACCCCGGGTCACGCCGCGTTTACCGCAATGCGTGCTCGTGGTGCCAAGGCGACCGACATCGTGATCCTGGTAGTTGCAGCGGACGACGGCGTGATGCCGCAGACCATTGAAGCTGTTCAGCACGCTGTAGCGGCTGGCGTTCCTCTGGTTGTTGCAGTGAACAAAATCGACAAGCCGGGCGCCGATCTTGATCGCATCCGCAGCGAACTGTCGGTTCACGGCGTGACTTCCGAAGAGTGGGGCGGTGATACGCCGTTCGTACCGGTCTCGGCGAAAGTCGGTACAGGCGTGGACGAGCTGCTTGAAGCCGTTCTGCTGCAAGCTGAAGTTCTCGAACTGAAAGCAACTCCATCGGCTCCTGGCCGCGGTGTTGTGGTTGAATCGCGTCTCGACAAAGGTCGTGGCCCGGTGGCAACCGTTCTGGTTCAAGACGGTACCCTGCGCCAAGGCGACATGGTCCTGGTCGGTTCGAACTATGGCCGCGTGCGTGCCATGCTCGACGAGAACGGCAAGCCAATCAAGGAAGCCGGTCCTTCCATTCCTGTCGAGATCCTCGGCCTGGACGGTACCCCGGACGCTGGCGACGAGATGAGCGTGGTTGCTGACGAGAAGAAAGCCCGTGAAGTGGCTCTGTTCCGTCAAGGCAAGTTCCGCGAAGTCAAACTGGCTCGCGCTCACGCCGGCAAGCTGGAAAACATCTTCGAAAACATGGGTCAGGCCGAGAAGAAGACGCTCAACATCGTCCTCAAATCCGACGTCCGTGGTTCGCTGGAAGCGTTGAACGGTGCCTTGAATGGCCTGGGCAACGACGAAGTTCAAGTGCGCGTAGTCGGCGGCGGTGTCGGTGGTATCACCGAGTCCGACGCTAACCTGGCACTGGCTTCCAACGCTGTACTGTTCGGCTTCAACGTGCGTGCCGATGCTGGCGCACGGAAGATCGTCGAGCAGGAAGGTCTGGACATGCGTTACTACAACGTGATCTACGACATCATTGAAGACGTCAAGAAAGCCCTGACCGGCATGCTCGGCAGCGATGTTCGCGAGAACATCCTGGGTGTGGCCGAAGTGCGCGACGTGTTCCGTTCGCCGAAGTTTGGCGCGATCGCAGGCTGCATGGTGATCGAAGGTGTTGTGCACCGTAACCGTCCGATCCGCGTACTGCGTGAAGACATCGTTATCTTCGAAGGCGAGCTGGAATCCCTGCGCCGCTTCAAGGATGACGCTTCCGAAGTACGTGCCGGCATGGAATGCGGTATCGGCGTGAAGAGCTACAACGACGTCAAAGTCGGCGACAAGATCGAAGTCTTCGAGAAGGTTCAGGTTGCTCGCAGCCTCTAACTCGCGCACTTCAGGAGCCGTGATGGGCTGCCGTACTCAACGGTGCGGCGCATCACCCGGACTCTAAACGCAACGCCCGGTCTGGCTTTTGTCAGGCCGGGCGTTTGCCGCTTTCAGACCTTGCGGGTTTCACCGCAGGGCAGTAACAGGTAACAAAATCATGGCAAAAGAATACAGCCGTACCCAACGTATCGGCGATCAGATGCAGCGTGAGCTGGCCCAGCTGATCCGTCGTGAAGTCAAAGATCCACGTGTGGGTCTGGTTACTATTACCGCAGTGGAAGTCAGCCGTGACGTCGGTCACGCGAAGATTTTCATCACCGTAATGGGGCAGGACAACGCTGAAGACATCGCGCAAAGCATCAAGGTGCTCAATTCCGCCGCAGGTTTCCTGCGCATGCAACTGGCCCGTGAAATGAAGCTGCGCAGCGTGCCGCAACTGCACTTCCACTACGACGAGTCCGTCGTGCGTGGCGCGCACCTGTCGGCGCTGATCGAGCGTGCGGTGGCTGAAGACAATCAGCACCCGGTCGCTGCTGAACCTGAAGACACCAAGGAGTAATTCGGTGGCTCAGGTCAAACGTATCCGTCGTAACGTCAGCGGCATCATCCTGCTCGACAAACCGTTGGGGTTCACCTCCAACGCCGCGTTGCAGAAGGTTCGCTGGTTGCTCAACGCCGAGAAGGCCGGTCACACCGGCAGCCTCGACCCGCTGGCCACCGGCGTCTTGCCGCTGTGCTTCGGTGAGGCCACCAAGTTCTCGCAATATCTGCTCGATTCCGACAAGGGTTATGAAACCCTGGCGCAACTGGGCAAGACCACCACCACGGCTGATGCCGAGGGTGAGGTTTTGCAGGAGCGCCCAGTGACCGTTGGTCGCGCCGATGTCGAAGCGGCTTTGCCGAAATTTCGCGGGCAAATCAGTCAGATACCGCCGATGTACTCGGCGCTCAAGCGTGATGGCCAGCCGCTGTACAAGCTGGCCCGTGCAGGCGAAGTAGTGGAGCGTGAACCGCGTTCTGTTACTATTGCGCGCTTGGAATTACTGGCCTTCGAAGGCGATACTGCGCGTCTTGCGGTGGACTGCAGCAAGGGCACCTATATTCGTACCCTGGTGGAGGATATCGGTGAGCAACTCGGTTGTGGTGCGTACGTCGCTGAACTGCGTCGTACCCAGGCCGGGCCTTTCACCCTGGCGCAGACGGTTACCCTCGAAGAGCTGGAAGCAGTACATGCCGAAGGCGGCAACGAAGCGGTTGATCGCTTCCTGATGCCATCGGACAGCGGCCTGCTGGATTGGCCGTTGCTGCACTTTTCGGAAGCGAGCGCGTTCTACTGGCTCAACGGCCAGCCGGTACGTGCCCCGGATGCTCCGAAGTTCGGCATGGTGCGGGTACAGGATCACAATGGTCGCTTCATCGGTATCGGTGAAGTGAGCGAAGACGGGCGTATCGCGCCACGTCGATTGATTCGGTCAGAATGACCGGAACCGGCCTGTGTAACAGCAGGTCGGCGAGTGTGGCTGTTAACAGGCACGGTCACGACTCATTTATAGATACAGGGATTTGTCCCTGGCCTGTTGAAGCTGTTTCCCTGAAACAGTTTCCTGATAAAAGGATTGCCTCATGGCTCTCGACGTTCAAGAAAAAGCTCAAATCGTTGCTGACTACCAGCAAGCTGTTGGTGACACTGGTTCGCCAGAAGTGCAAGTTGCACTGCTGACCGCCAACATCAACAAACTGCAAGGTCACTTCAAGGCCAACGGTAAAGATCACCACTCCCGTCGTGGTCTGATCCGCATGGTAAACCAGCGTCGCAAGCTGCTGGACTACCTGAAAGGCAAGGACGTGAGCCGTTACAGCGCTCTGATCGCTCGCCTGGGTCTGCGTCGCTAATCAGCGATTGCGCTATGAGGTTGGTGGTCTGCCAGACGTCCGCGGTTTACCGCGGGCGCCTTGCAGGCTCCCAGCCTCAAGTTTTATCTGGATACACGTTTTACCCCGGACAAGGGTTGGGCCGATTCCCGACATTGCCCAAGAATTCGCAAGAAACCAGTTCCCCCAAGAGCCACAAAGAAGGTAGGACACCGTGAACCCGGTAATCAAAAAATTCCAGTTCGGTCAATCGACCGTTACCCTCGAGACTGGCCGTATCGCCCGTCAGGCCTCCGGCGCAGTATTGGTCACCGTTGACGACGACGTCAGCGTATTGGTGACTGTAGTCGGTGCAAAACAAGCCGATCCGGGCAAGGGCTTCTTCCCTCTGTCCGTTCACTACCAGGAAAAGACTTACGCTGCCGGTAAGATCCCTGGCGGTTTCTTCAAGCGCGAAGGCCGTCCTTCCGAGAAAGAAACCCTGACTTCCCGACTGATCGACCGTCCGATCCGTCCGCTGTTCCCGGAAGGTTTCATGAACGAAGTGCAGGTTGTCTGCACCGTCGTTTCCACCAGCAAGAAGACCGATCCGGACATCGCTGCGATGATCGGTACCTCGGCTGCCCTGGCCATCTCGGGCATTCCGTTCGACGGCCCGATCGGCGCCGCTCGTGTAGCTTTCCACGAAAGCACCGGCTACCTGCTGAACCCGACTTACGAGCAGCAAGCTGCTTCGAGCCTGGACATGGTCGTTGCCGGTACTTCCGACGCCGTGCTGATGGTTGAATCGGAAGCCAAAGAGCTGACCGAAGACCAGATGCTGGGCGCGGTACTGTTTGCTCACGACGAGTTCCAGGTGGTGATCAACGCCGTTAAAGAACTGGCCGCTGAAGCTGCCAAGCCAACCTGGACCTGGGCTCCGGCTCCAGAAGCCACCGAGCTGCTGGGCGCTATCCGTGCCGAGTTCGGCGAAGCGATCTCCCAGGCTTACACCATCACCGTCAAGGCCGACCGTTACGCGCGTCTGGGCGAGCTGAAGGATCAAGTCGTTGCCAAGCTGTCCGGTGAAGAAGGCCAGCCTTCGTCCAGCGAAGTCAAAGCCGCTTTCGGCGAAATCGAATACCGCACCGTTCGCGAAAACATCGTTAACGGCAAGCCACGTATCGACGGTCGCGACACCAAAACCGTACGTCCGCTGAACATCGAAGTTGGCGTTCTGCCGAAGACTCACGGTTCGGCGCTGTTCACCCGTGGTGAAACCCAGGCTCTGGTCGTTGCAACACTGGGCACCGCCCGTGACGCACAGCTGCTGGACACCCTGGAAGGCGAGAAAAAAGACCCGTTCATGCTGCACTACAACTTCCCTCCGTTCTCGGTGGGCGAGTGTGGTCGCATGGGTGGCGCTGGTCGTCGTGAAATCGGTCACGGCCGTCTGGCCCGTCGTTCGGTTTCGGCCATGCTGCCAGCTGCTGACGTGTTCCCGTACACCATCCGTGTGGTTTCGGAAATCACCGAATCCAACGGTTCGAGCTCGATGGCTTCCGTTTGCGGCGCTTCCCTGGCCCTGATGGACGCTGGTGTGCCGATGAAGGCGCCGGTTGCCGGTATCGCCATGGGTCTGGTTAAAGAAGGCGAGAAATTCGCCGTCCTGACCGACATCCTCGGTGACGAAGACCACTTGGGCGACATGGACTTCAAAGTAGCCGGTACCGCCAAAGGCGTTACTGCGCTGCAGATGGACATCAAGATCAAGGGCATCACCGAAGAGATCATGGAAATCGCTCTGGGCCAAGCCCTGGAAGCGCGCCTGAACATCCTCGGTCAGATGAACCAGATCATTGGCCAGTCGCGTACCGAACTGTCGGCCAACGCTCCGACCATGATCGCGATGAAGATCGACACCGACAAGATCCGTGACGTTATCGGTAAAGGTGGCGCGACCATCCGTGCGATCTGCGAAGAAACCAAGGCTTCGATCGATATCGAAGACGACGGTTCGATCAAGATCTTCGGCGAAACCAAGGAAGCCGCTGAAGCAGCACGTCAGCGCGTTCTGGGTATCACCGCTGAAGCCGAGATCGGCAAGATCTACGTCGGCAAGGTTGAGCGCATCGTCGACTTCGGCGCATTCGTCAACATCCTGCCGGGCAAGGACGGTCTGGTGCACATCTCGATGCTGAGCGACGCTCGCGTCGAGAAAGTGACCGACATCCTGAAAGAAGGCCAGGAAGTTGAAGTACTGGTACTGGACGTGGACAATCGCGGCCGTATCAAGCTGTCGATCAAAGACGTGGCAGCTGCCAAGGCTTCGGGCGTTTAATCAGCCCAAAGCGTTAGCGCAATAAAAATGCCCCGCCGTGAAAACGGTGGGGCATTTTTTTGTCTGGCATAAAGATCCAAAGATCGCAGTCTGCGGCAGCTCCAACAAAAGCGCTGTGATAACCCGATCTACCGCAGGCTGTGATCTTTGCTTTTGTGAAAACCGGTGCTAGGTTTAGCCCACCGCCCGTGTAGCTCAGCCGGTAGAGCAGCGCACTCGTAACGCGAAGGTCGCAGGTTCGATTCCTGTCTCGGGCACCAACTTCTTCATCTCCCCACTACTTGCCATGCGGATTTATGTTCCGCAGGTCAGCTTTTTGTGAGAGAGATGTAAAGAGCCGTGTAATTCGTCATGCAAACGTCCTATATTCGGTGCCTGCATGAGCATCGCCCAGCAGTTTTCAGATGATCCCGAATGGTTCCGAAGGCCGGACAATCCGCGTCAGAGAGATCCTTGATGATCCAGATCCATCCTCCATTCCTAAGATCAGCGAGAACGCCATGACCGAATTAACTCAAGAGCAACGTCACGAACAAGCGCTGGAAAAGTACAAACTCGACGCGCCGCAACTGCTGGAAGAGATCAAGGACCTCAGTCCTGATGATCAGAAAGACCAGATCCAGTGGGCCTTCGAAGACGAAGCCGAAGCCCAGGGCTTGCAGCCATGGGAACTGACGCTCAAGTACACGAGCACGCCGGAAGAGTTCGAGGCTCAGCGCCTCGTGCTGCATAAAGAGGCGGCTGAAGTGCTGGGTGTCGAGTGGGACGAGTACTGCGAGATGAACAATCTCGTCGTATAACACCAGCTACGAGCTTTAAGCGGCAAGCTGCAAGTCAACGCAAAAGCGCTGTGGCTTGCAGCTTGTAGCTTGGAACTTGCCGCTGCTGTTTAAAGGCTGAGGCGCATCGACAGATCCACCGCTTTCACATCCTTGGTCATCGCACCAATCGAGATGTAATCCACGCCGGTTTCGGCGATCGGCAGCAGCGTGCTTTCGTTGATGCCGCCGCTGGCTTCCAGCTTCGCCTTGCCGCCGTTCAGGCGCACGGCTTCGCGCATATCATCCAGGCTCAGTTCGTCAAGCATGATGATGTCGGCGCCGGCGGCCAGTGCCTCCTTCAACTCCTCCAGACTTTCCACTTCGACTTCCACCGGTTTGCCCGGCGCAATCTTGTGCGCGGCGGCAATGGCTTGTGGAATGCCACCGCTGGCGGCGATGTGGTTTTCCTTGATCAGGAACGCGTCGTACAAACCGATGCGATGGTTGTGGCAGCCACCGCAGGTCACCGCGTATTTCTGTGCCAGACGCAGACCCGGCAGAGTCTTGCGGGTGTCGAGCAGTTTGACCTGAGTGGTACCGACGAAATCGGCCAGGTACTGCGCGCGCGTCGCCACGCCGGAAAGCAATTGCAGAAAATTCAGCGCACTGCGCTCCCCGGTCAGCAGCGAGCGGGCCGGGCCTTCCAGATGAAACAACGGCTGATTGGGTTTAACCCGCTCACCATCGACCACTTGCCAATGCACTGCCACCCGTGGATCCAGTTGACGAAACACGGCATCGACCCACGCTGTGCCGCAGATGACGGCGGCGTCGCGCGTGATGATGGTGGCTTTGGCCAGGCGTTCGGCCGGGATCAATTGCGCGGTGATGTCGCCGCTGCCGATGTCTTCGAGCAACGCACGGCGCACGTTGGCTTCGATTTCGGCGGTCAAATCGGCGAGACGTAGATTCGGCATAACGGGCTCCACAAACAAAGTGGTTCGATTATAGGGGCATGGCGCGAGCCAACCCAAGGCGAGAACTCCGCTGGTTGCCTGCATCCGGTCGATTTTCTTTGAGCAAACCGTGTCCAGACATGGTCACTGAGAGGGCATAGGGGAAACCCTGACGACTATGGCGCCGGGTACAAGTTATGAAAGATAATTCGCCTTGCATTTGACGTCATAGCTTTGACGTCCTGATTGAACGTGTGGGAGCGAGCCTGCTCGCGAATGCATTCTCTCAGTGACATTGCTGCGGCTGATACACCGCTATCGCGAGCAGGCTCGCTCCCACAGGGATCCGGGTTGGCTTGACCGAACGAATCACCGTTTCAGGAGGCTTGGATGCACAACGACGGGAAAGTGGTGCCTTTGCACAAAGGCACTGCCGATCAGGCGAATCACTCGCCGCTCGCCCGCCTGCCTGTGATTCTGCTTCAGGTTCGCGACAAGGCGGCCCAGCAACTGCGGCACGGCTTGCAGGAGCTGTTCGATAACGCCGACGACACGTTGTTTGAAATGGCCGACCGGGCGCGCAACGACGTCGAGCAGAACATCTTTTTCGAAGCCATGCGCGACCTGCGTCTGAAGCGCAAAAACATCGAACGCGGCTTTCTCGAGCAGTTTTTCGACGCCTTCGTCGGCCTGACTCAATACGACCCCACGCACAACACGCTACCGCACGCCCTGATATACGACGAACTTGCCCCGCGTAGCGACGACATGGAACGCAGTGTCGCGGTCGAGACGATGGTCGGTCGCGTGCTCAAGCGTGACGGCTTCGCCCTCGATCAACTGACCGCGCGGCTCAACGCGTTGCTTGGCAATACCCTCAATGATCAGCACAACCCGCTCGGCCCGGCGCTGCTCTGCGAGTTTTTCCTTCAGGCCGGGCGCAACCTGGGCGTGGAGATCAAGGTCAAGCTGATCCTGCTCAAGCTGTTCGAGCGCTATGTTCTGGCCGACACCGAACAACTCTACGCCGAAGCCAATCAATTGCTGCTAGCCACCGGTGTATTGCCGGAATTGAAAGCAGCCCCGGCGCGTCGTGCGATTGATCGTGCGGTAGCCGATGTCGACCGCGAGGAAGGCGACGACCCGGCGCCGGTCGACGAAGGTGTACAGGAAGTTTTCGCCGCATTGCAGGAGTTGCTTTTGCATGTGCGCGGCAGCGTCGCACCGACGCTGGAGTCCAGCGCTGCGGCGCAGCCGATTTCCACTCGCGACCTGTTGCGCCTGCTCTCGCACTTGCAACAGTACGTGCCGACGCTGGCGGCTCAGGATGACTTCGATCTGCGCAATCAGCTCGAACAACTGCTGACCCGGGTCAGCGTCAGAAGTGGCAAATCGCGGATCGTCGGCGATGCGGACGAAGACGTGATCAACCTGATCGCCATGGTCTTCGACTGCATTCTTGAAGACCGCAATGTGCCGGACTCGCTCAAAGCCTTGATCGCCCGGTTGCAGATTCCGATGCTCAAGGTCGCGGTGCTCGACAAGAGTTTCTTCAGCCGCAGCACCCATCCGGCGCGGCGCCTGCTCAACGAAATTGCCGAGGCGGCCATGGGCTGGGGCGATTGCGACGGTGAGGCGCGCGACAGCTTGTACCTGCGCATCGAGCAAGTGGTGCAGCGCCTGCTGACTGACTTTGTCGATGATCCGGCGATTTTTTCAGAGTTATTGGCCGATTTCCTCGCGTTTACCAGTGACGAACGCCGACGCAGTGAGTTGCTAGAGCAACGGTTGCGTGACGCCGAAGAAGGGCGGGCAAAAACCGAACTGGCCCGGCGTCGGGTCGAACGGGCGCTGAATCAAGCGCTGCTGGGCAAAACCCTGCCGCCCTCGGTGGTCACCTTCGTTCAGGACGCCTGGAGCAAAGTACTCCTGCTGACCTGCCTCAAGCATGGCGATCAGTCAGCTGAATGGCAGGCCGACGTGCAGACCATGGAGCAATTGATCTGGAGTGTGCAGCGTCATGAAGACACTGAGTCCAGTCTGCGCTTGCTGGCACTGGTGCCGGGGTTGCTCAAATCGCTGCGGGATGGCCTGACCAGTTCGGCGTTCGATCCGTTCGCCACCAGCGAGTTTTTCAGTGAACTTGAAGCCCTGCATGTGCGGGTGCTGGAGCGTTCCGTCGAGGCGGATTCGGCCGCGCCGATGATCGAGGTGTCGCAGCAGATCATGCTGCAAACCGCCGAGGACAGCAGCATGGCGCTGACCTCGGTACGCTTGCCTCACGACGCCGTGGGCTTGCGTCAGGTCGAGCAACTGCGCCTGGGCAGTTGGGTGGCATTTCAGGAAGACGATGAACACAGTCTGCGCTGCAAGCTGGCGGCGATCATCGAAGCCACCGGCAAGTATGTATTTGTCGATCGCACCGGGATGAAAGTGCTAGAGCGCAGCCGCATCGCCCTGGCCGTGGAATTCGAACGCGGCACGGTGCGTACGCTGGACGACACCTTGCTGTTCGACCGCGCGCTGGAGTCGGTGCTGGGTAATCTGCGGCGACTCAATCGCGGCAAGTGATCGCGCGCCGGGGGCCGATCACGGCATACTGGGCGCCAACACAGTCGGCGTTGAAGGAATCGGTATGCAGTTGGATCCCGCTAGCGGGTGGTGTCACGGGGTGCAGGTGTGCCCATCGCCCAACTTCAATGAACGCCCGGCGGGCGAAATTTCCCTGTTGGTCATCCACAACATCAGCCTGCCGCCAGCGCAGTTCGCCACGGGCAAGGTGCAGGAATTTTTCCAGAATCGTCTGGATGTCACTGAACATCCCTATTTTGCAGGTATTGCTGACCTGCGCGTTTCCGCGCATTTTCTGATCGAACGTGACGGCAAGGTCACCCAGTTTGTCTCCTGTCTTGAGCGGGCGTGGCATGCCGGCGTGTCGATGTTCGAAGGCCGGGAAACCTGTAACGATTTTTCCGTGGGCATCGAGCTTGAAGGCACCGATGATCTGCCGTTCACCGACGCGCAGTATCAGGCGTTGACGGCGTTGACCCGCCAGTTGCAAGCAACATTTCCGGCGATCACCGGCGCCCGTATTTGTGGGCACAGCGACATAGCACCCGGGCGTAAGACCGATCCTGGCCCGGCATTCGACTGGGCGCGTTACCGCGCAGCCCTGGCACAAGAGGAAGGACAATGAGTTTTCTGGTGTTACTGCTGGCGCTGTGGATCGAGAAGTTTTCGGCCCTGCGCCATCGGGTTCAACGCGATGGCGGATGGATCCGCGAACTGAACAAACTCGAGACCAGCGCGCGGCTGGCCAAACAGCCCTGGCTGGTGCTGACGATTCTGGTGCTGTTTCCGGTGGCGTTGCTGGCGCTGTTGCTAGTGGTGCTGGAACCGGTGGCCTACGGCTTGCTGGCGTTGCCGGTGCATTTGCTGGTGGTGATTTACAGTCTGGGGCGCGGCGACTTGCTGGGCGGTCTCGGTCCGTTCCGTGATGCCTGGCGTCGTGAGGATCTGCAAGCCGCAGCACATGTGGCCAAGCGCGATCTGAACATTTGCGCCGACAGCGGCGAGCAGTTGCTTGAAAGCGTGCAGGGGCATCTGCTGTGGCAGGCCTATCAGAGCTTTTTTGCGGTGATCTTCTGGTATTTCGTGCTCGGCCCGGTGGCGGCGTTGGCGTATCGCTTGTTGGCACTGGCGCAGGAGCACGGTCAGAACCCGGCACTGGTCGAGCGCGCGGCGCAACTGCGGCATGCCTTTGACTGGCTGCCGGTACGCTTGCTGGCCGCGAGTCTGGCGCTGGTCGGCAACTTTGTCGCGGTCAGTCGGGTGATGCTGCATGAACTGCTCAACTGGAATATCAGTGCTGCGCAACTGATCAATCGGGTCGGTCTGGCGGCGGGCGAGATTCCACCTCCCGTGGTCGGGCCGGAAGGCATCAACACCCTCGATTGCCTGTGGGAGTTGCTGCTGCGCGCGGCGGTGCTGTGGTATGCCGGGTTTGCCTTGTGGACGGTTCTGGTTCACTGATTCAAAGAAAGATCAAAAGATCGCAGCCTGCGGCAGCTCCTACGAGGAGATCTGTGTGTCGCGGGCTGCGACGTCGTTAACCTTAAGTTACAAAACCTCCCTTCGATTTGAGCTATACAGAGATGGCGCCCGATAGTGGCTATCTGCTGTCGCCTCGCGCCTGCCAATAAAAACAAGAAAAACCAAGGGAGACTTCCAGTGAAGAGCTTGCTCTATCCCGCCGTCTCGCTGATGAACCGTCTGAGCTTCGGCATGAAGTTCAGCCTGATCAGCGTGCTGTTCCTGGTGCCGATGCTGGTGACCAATTTCTATCTGGTGCGCGATTCCTATCGCGAATTCCAAGGCACCCGCGTCGAACTGCAAAGCCTCGATCTGCTGGGCAGCAGCCTGGCCCTGCGCCGGGATCTGGAAACCCTCAACAATCTTGTGCAGATCAACGTCACCCTCGGCCAATCCGGCAAGGCCGGCAATGTCGAGGCGCAGATCACCACCCTCGAGCAAGCGCTTTTGACGCGCTTGCAAGGGCTGACGGCGATGACCGACGATCCCGAACAGATCCAGGTCTTCGACGGCAAACGCGATGAAATGATCGCCGCGTTCAAGGCCCAGCAAGTGGAAAACTCGCTGCAGAGCAAGAGCGCGTTGATCGGCAAACTGCTGGCCAGTGCGCAGATTTTCAGCCAGATCATCAGCAGTCAGGCCGGACTCAGCCGCGATAATCAGAGCGATATCCGTCAGCTCAGCGAACTGGTCACCCTGATCACGCCGACCGTCACGCAAACCCTCGGCGAAGGCCGGGCCATGGGCTCGTATTCATTGGGCCAGGGTTTTCTCAACAGTTCTTCGAGTACGCGTTTCGATGAGCTGATGGTGCAGATCGAAAAACTCCAGGCCGAATACGGCCTGAAGCTGCAGGACGCCCTCGGCTCCAGCAAAGCCGCGCGGGAAAACCTCAGCGCGGCGGCCGAGAGCAGCAAGGCCTCGCTGAAACAGGCCAGCGAACTGTTCGAAGAACAAGTGGTGATGGCTGACACGCTCGATGCACCGTGGCAGGCGTTTTACGATCAGGTCACCGGGCTGATCGACCGGACTTACCAGCTCAACGAAGCCACGCTGAAATTCCTCGACACTCAATTGCAGAATCGTTTGGCGCAGAACCGCACGCACATGGTCTTGCAGGCGGTGGCGCTGTCGGTGGTGTTTGTGCTGATTTTCTATCTCTACGGTGGTTTCTACGCCTCGACCCGCACCACGCTGAAACGCTTGGGCGCGATGATGGACAAGGTCGCGGCCGGCGATATGACGGTCAACTTCAAGGCCAGCAGTCGCGATGAACTGGGTGAGTTGGGCGAGGTGTTCAATGGCACGGTGCGCAAGATTCATGACTTGATCGAGCGCGTGGGGCAGACCGTCGGCGAGGTCGAGCGTCAGGCCGGGCAGGTTGAAAACGTCTCCGCGCAGAGCAATCAGGCGGTCGCCGGGCAACGCACGCAGATCGAGCAAGTGGCGACGGCGATGAACCAGATGTCGGCGACCTCTCTGGAGGTGGCGCGCAGTGCAGCCGCAGCGGTGAGCAGTGCCCACAGCGTCAATGACGAGACCATCAGTGGTCGTGGCCTGGTCGAATCGCAACAGGGCAGCATTGCCGCGCTGGCCAGCGAGATCGATCAGTCGGTGCTGGTGATCAACCAGTTGGCCAGTGACAGCCAGGCGATCAGTCGTGTACTGGAAGTAATCAAGAGCATCGCCGAACAAACCAACCTGCTGGCGCTCAATGCCGCGATCGAAGCAGCTCGCGCTGGTGAGCAGGGGCGTGGTTTTGCTGTGGTGGCCGATGAAGTACGCACCTTGGCCAAACGCACTCAGCAATCGACCGAAGAAATCGAACAGATGATCGCCAAGCTGCACGGCGGCGTCGGGGCGGCCGTGAAAGCCATGGGCGTCAGCCATCAGATGGCCAACGGCACGGTGGGGCAGTCGGAGAAGGTTCAGCAGGCGCTGGAAAATATCCTCGGGGCTGTGGGAATGATCGTCGATCAGAACCAACAGATTGCCGCTGCGGTTGAACAGCAAACGGCGGTGGCTCACGACATTGACCAGAACATCGTCGAGATCAACCGCGCCGGCGAACGCACGGCGCAGGGTGCGCACCAGACTGAGGATGCCAGCCGGGCGTTGTCTGCCCAAGTGGTAGAACTCAAACAGCTGATCAGTGCCTTCCGCGTCTGAGCTGTACACAAATCCCCTGTAGGAGCTGCGGCACGCTGCGATCTTTTGATCTCGATTTCAAAGATCAAAAGATCGCCGCCTCGTTTCACTCGACAGCTCCTACAGGGGGAGATGTGTTACCAGCCGAAGACTTCGCAGCTGTTGGCGGTGCTGGTGGTGGCCAGTTGTTCGGGGGTGATATTCATCAGCTCGGCCAGCGCCGCGCAAATCGCTGGCAAGTGTGTCGGTGAATTGCGAACGCCGGGAAACATCGCTGGTGCCATGTCCGGGGAATCGGTTTCCAGCACGATCGACTCCAGCGGCAGTTCCGCCAGCACCCGATGCATGCGCAACGCCTGCGGCCAGGTCGGCGCGCCGCCCAGACCCAGTTTGAAACCGAGTTTGATGTACTCCCGCGCTTCTTCACGGCTGCCCGCGAAAGCGTGGATGATCCCTGCACGTTTGAGTTTGAAGCGTTTGAGCGTCGCGATCACTGCCGCGTGGCTGCGGCGCACATGGATCAGCGCCGGCAAATGAAAGTCAGCGGCCAATTGCAGTTGTGCTTCGAACAGCGCCTGTTGCCGCTCGCGATCCAGCGTTTCGATGAAGTAATCCAGACCGATCTCGCCCACCGCACACAACTGCCGATGACCCTGCAGCCGGGTCAGCCAATCACCGAGTGCCGACAAATCTTCGGGGCGATGCTGATCGAGATACACCGGGTGCAGACCGAATGCCGCGTATAAATCCGCATCGCTCTGCACCAGATCCCACACCCGTTGCCAATTACCTTCATGGACACCCAACACCACCATCCGCCGCACCCCGAGCGCGCGGCTTTCGGCGAGCAACGCCGAGCGATCGACGTCGAAGTCGGGGAAGTCGAGGTGGGTGTGGCTGTCGATCAGCTCCACGGCTCAGTCCCGGTGAATACGCTGCTTGAAGGTCCGCGCAATGGCCTGTACGCCAGGCTTGTACTCCGACTGCTCGACAGCGGCCAGCGCCAGTTCCAGCGCCTTGTCGGCGATCAACTGGTGTTGCTGGGCCATGGCGTTGACCGGCAGCGGCAGGAAATCCAGCAACTGCGTATCGCCGAAGGTGCCGAGGCGCAGCGGCCGCGATTTCAGCGGGAAGTCGTGCAGCGCATCGAACACGCCTTGCAGCAGCACGTAGGAAGTTGTGACCAGCGCATCGGGCAAATGCCCCAGACGTTGCAGGAGTTCTTCCATCAATTGCTTGCCGCATTCACGGCTGAAAGATTCGGCGTGTTCGACCAGCACTTCGCCTTTGAAGTCGACCAACGCCTCTTTGAAGCCGGCGGCACGTTCCTGGCTGATGCTCAGTTCCGGACGCGCACCGAGCAGTACGATCTGCTTCGGTTGCGGATCAAGCAGGCTCTGGGTCAGGTGCAGGCTGGCCTCGCGGTCGTCACTGATCACCGAGCAGAAATGCTCGGGTTCCATGACCCGGTCGATGGCGATGATCGGCAGACCTTTGGCCTGCAACTGCCGATAGCTGTCATCGCCGGCCGGCAGGCAACTGGCGACGATCAGCGCATCGCAACGGCGCGCACGGAACAGTTGCAGCAACTGCCGCTCGCTGTCTGGCGCATCGTCGGAACTGGCGATCAGCAATTGATAGCCGCGCGCCCGCGCACCTTGCTCGAGCAGTTTGGCGATCCGCGCGTAACTGGGGTTTTCCAGATCCGGCAGAATAAAGCCCAGCGTGCGCGTGTGCCGACTGCGCAGCCCGGCCGCTTGTGGGTTTGGCGTGAAGCCGTGCAGATCGACCACTGCGCGCACCCGCTCGACGGTGGCGGTGCTGATGCGTTGCTGTTCGGCCTTGCCGTTGATGACGTAGCTGGCGGTGGTCACGGACACTCCGGCCAACCGCGCGATATCACTGAGTTTCAACCCGGGATTTCCTTGTTTTTTCGAGCTTGCCGCCACATTTTCGCCAATCCTACCCGATTAGGGCAGGCGACTATTGTCGCAGCGCATCCGACAAGTTGGACTTCAAGGATGAGACATTATCGAGTAACGTGCCGATCAATCTAGATTAAACGTTTCAGCAAGCGTATTTTCTACGTTTTAGACGTCTTTGGCCGGTTCTGCCGTGAAACCGCCAAAACTGCCGCTGAAAAGCAAAGCGGTAAAGCGCCTAAGCTGCAAACCATCCAAAACAATACCTGGCACTCATGAAGCGCCAAAAAGGAGATCGCATGCTCGAGCTCACTATAGAGCAGATATCCATGGGCCAATCGGCTGTGGATAAACCCGCTGCCTTGCAACTGCTCGCCAATCACCTGGTGGCCGATGGTCTGGTTGCCGACGGTTACCTCGCTGGATTGCAGGCACGGGAAGCCCAGGGCTCGACCTTTCTCGGTCAAGGTATTGCCATTCCTCACGGCACTCCGGAAACCCGCGATCAGGTGTTCGCCACTGGCGTGCGCCTGATGCAGTTCCCGGAAGGCGTGGATTGGGGCGATGGCCAGATCGTTTATCTGGCGATTGGCATCGCCGCCAAATCCGACGAACACCTGCGCCTGTTGCAACTGCTGACCCGCGCCCTCGGCGAGACCGATCTGGGCCAGGCCCTGCGTCGCGCCAGTTCACCTGAGGCGCTGCTGAAATTGCTGCAAGGCGCGCCGCAGGAACTGGCGCTGGACGCGCAGATGATTGGCCTCGGTGTCTCGGCCGACGATTTCGAAGAACTGGTCTGGCGTGGCGCGCGTCTGTTGCGTCAGGCCGATTGTGTGAGCAACGGTTTTGCCGGCGTGTTGCAGCAGGTCGAAGCGCTGCCGCTGGGTGATGGTTTGTGGTGGTTGCACAGCGAGCAGACCGTGAAGCGTCCGGGGCTGGCGTTCGTGACGCCGGACAAACCGATGCGCTACCTCGGTCAGCCGCTCAGCGGTCTGTTCTGCCTGGCCAGTCTTGGCGAGGCGCATCAGGCGTTGCTTGAACGCCTGTGTGCGTTGCTCATCGAAGGTCGCGGCCATGAACTGGGCCGCGCCACCAGCAGCCGTAAAGTCCTTGAAGTGCTCGGCGGTGAATTGCCCGCCGACTGGCCGAGCGCACGCATTGCCCTGGCCAACGCCCATGGTTTGCATGCGCGCCCGGCAAAGATCCTTGCGCAACTGGCGAAGAGTTTTGATGGCGAAATTCGTGTGCGCATCGTCGACGGTCAGGACAGCGCCGTGTCAGTGAAGAGCCTGAGCAAGCTGCTCAGCCTCGGTGCCCGACGCGGTCAGGTGCTGGAGTTGATCGCCGAACCGAGCATCGCCGCGGATGCCTTGCCGGCACTCTTGGCCGCGATCGAAGAAGGCCTCGGTGAAGAAGTCGAACCGCTGCCAGCCGTAAGCCAGCAGCGCGAGGTCATTGCCGACATCGCCGAAGTGCTGATCGCCCCGGCGTCCGGTGCTCAATTGCAGGCGATCCCGGCAGCCCCCGGCATTGCCATCGGCCCGGCGCATATTCAGGTTCAGCAAACCATCGATTACCCGCTGCGCGGCGAGTCCGCCGCCGTTGAGCGCGAACGTCTCAAGCAAGCGCTCAGCGACGTGCGCAGTGACATTCAGGGCCTGATCGAGCGCAGCAAAGCCAAAGCCATTCGCGAGATCTTCATCACCCATCAGGAAATGCTCGACGACCCGGAACTCACCGACGAAGTCGACACCCGCCTCAAGCAGGGCGAAAGCGCCGAAGCGGCGTGGATGGCGGTGATCGAAGCAGCGGCCAAGCAACAGGAATCGTTGCAGGATGCCTTGCTCGCCGAACGGGCGGCGGATCTGCGCGACATCGGTCGCCGCGTGCTGGCGCAACTGTGTGGCGTGCAAACCGCGAGCGAGCCTGAGCAGCCGTACATTCTGGTGATGGACGAAGTCGGCCCGTCCGACGTCGCGCGGCTGGATCCGGCACGCGTAGCGGGGATTCTCACCGCACGCGGCGGCGCCACCGCGCACAGTGCAATCGTTGCGCGAGCCCTCGGGATTCCGGCGCTGGTCGGCGCTGGTGCGGCAGTTTTGCTGCTGGCGCCGGGCACGCCGTTGCTGCTCGACGGCCAACGCGGTCGCCTGCATGTCGACGCCGATGCTGCGACCCTGCAACGCGCCGCCGAAGAGCGCGACACTCGCGAGCAACGCCTGAAGATTGCCGCCGAACAACGCCATCAACCGGCCCACACGACCGATGGTCATGCGGTCGAAGTGTTCGCCAACATCGGCGAAAGCGCCGGTGTGATCAGTGCAGTGGAGCAGGGCGCCGAGGGCATCGGTCTGCTGCGCACCGAACTGATTTTCATGGCCCATCCGCAAGCGCCCGACGAGGCCACGCAAGAAGCCGAATACCGCCGCGTCCTCGATGGCCTCGCCGGTCGACCGCTGGTGGTGCGTACGCTGGATGTCGGCGGCGACAAACCGCTGCCGTATTGGCCGATCGCCAAAGAGGAAAACCCGTTCCTCGGCGTGCGCGGCATTCGCCTGACCTTGCAGCGTCCGCAGATCATGGAAGCGCAATTGCGCGCTTTGCTGCGTTCGGCGGACAACCGTCCGCTGCGAATCATGTTCCCGATGGTCGGCAGCGTCGAAGAGTGGCGTCAGGCCCGCGACATGACCGAGCGTCTGCGCCTGGAAATCCCGGTCGCCGATCTGCAACTGGGGATCATGATCGAAGTGCCGTCAGCCGCTTTGCTTGCGCCAGTGCTGGCCAAGGAAGTCGACTTCTTCAGCGTCGGCACCAACGATCTCACGCAATACACCCTGGCCATCGACCGTGGTCACCCGACGCTGTCGGCGCAGGCTGACGGCTTGCACCCGGCGGTGTTGCAACTGATCGACATCACCGTACGCGCGGCCCATGCCCACGGCAAATGGGTCGGCGTTTGCGGTGAACTGGCGGCAGATCCGCTGGCGGTGCCGGTGCTGGTCGGCCTCGGTGTCGATGAACTCAGTGTCTCCGGGCGCAGCATTGCTGAAGTGAAAGCGCGCATCCGCGAACTCAGCCTGACCCAGGCGCAAACCCTTGCTCAACAGGCCCTGGCCGTGGGCAGCGCGAATGAAGTGCGCGCATTAGTGGAGGCCCTGTAATGGCCAAGATTCTTACCCTGACCCTCAACCCGGCGCTCGACCTTACCGTCGAACTGCCACGTCTGGAGGCCGGTCAGGTCAATCGCAGCGACGAGATGCACACCCACGCCGCCGGCAAAGGCGTGAACGTCGCCCAGGTGCTCGCCGACCTCGGCCATCAACTGACGGTCAGCGGGTTTCTCGGCGAAGACAATCTGCAAGCGTTCGAAACCCTGTTCGCCAAGCGCGGTTTTGTTGACGCGTTTATCCGCGTGCCGGGTGAGACGCGCAGCAACATCAAGATCGCCGAACAGGATGGCCGCATCACCGACATCAACGGCCCTGGACCGGTGGTCGATGCCGCCGCGCAGCAAGCGTTGCTGGAGCGTCTGGTGCAGATTGCACCGGGCCACGACGCCGTGGTGGTCGCCGGCAGTTTGCCGCGTGGGGTCACGGCGCAATGGTTGCGCGAGTTGATCGAACGGCTCAATCAACTTGGCCTGAAAGTCGCTCTCGACTCCAGCGGCGAAGCCTTGCGTGCGGCGTTACAGGCCAGTCCATGGCTGATCAAACCGAACACTGAAGAACTCGCCGATGCACTCGGTTGCGAGGTGGTTTCGCACGCGGCGGAAGCGCAAGCAGCCGCGCGTTTGCATGCGCAAGGCATCGAGCACGTGGTGATTTCCCACGGTGCTGACGGTGTGAACTGGTTCAGCGTCGGTTCGGCACTGCACGCCACGCCGCCGAAGGTCAGCGTCGCCAGCACGGTCGGTGCCGGCGATTCCTTGCTGGCCGGCATGCTCCACGGTTTGCTCAGCGCGGACACGCCTGAGCAAACCCTGCGCACCGCCACCGCGATTGCGGCGATGGCGGTGACCCAGATCGGTTTCGGTATCAACGATGCTGCGCAACTGGCGCAGCTCGAACAGGGCGTGCGCGTGCGTCCCCTGACAGAACAATAAGAGGGTTTGTCATGAAATTAGCCATTGTTACGGCTTGCCCGAACGGCATGGTCACCAGTGTGCTGTGCGCGCGTTTGCTCGATGCGGCGGCGCAGCGTCAGGGTTGGAGCACCAGCGTTGAAGTGATCGATGCGGCGCACCCGGAACGCGAGTTGTCGGCGGCGACCATTGCCGCGGCCGAGTGGGTTTTGCTGGTCGCCACAGGCACCATCGACATGACGCGTTTTGTCGGTAAACGTGTTTTCCAGATTGCTCCTGCACAGGCGCTGCAGGATGTCGAAGCGGTGCTGCGTCGTGGCGCTGAAGAGGCTGAGGTCTACGTTGCCAGCGCGGCTGCACCGGTTGCCGATGCAGCGCGCGCGCCACGCATTGTCGCCATCACCGCATGCCCGACCGGTGTCGCCCATACCTTCATGGCCGCCGAAGCCTTGCAGCAAACCGCCAAGCGTCTGGGCTACGAACTGCAGGTCGAAACCCAAGGCTCGGTGGGCGCGAAAACCCCGTTGAGCGCGGCGGCGATTGCCGACGCGGACGTGGTGTTGCTGGCGGCGGATATCGAAGTCGCCACCGAGCGTTTCGCCGGCAAGAAAATCTATCGTTGCGGTACCGGGATCGCCTTGAAGCAGTCCGAAGCCACGCTGAAAAAAGCCTTGGCCGAAGGTGCTGTGGAAAGCGCGGCGGCTGACGGCAAAGCACCAGCCAAGCAAGAGAAAACCGGCATTTACAAACACCTGCTGACTGGGGTGTCGTTCATGCTGCCGATGGTCGTGGCGGGCGGTTTGATGATCGCGCTGTCGTTCGTGTTCGGTATTACCGCGTTCAAGGAAGAGGGCACACTGGCGGCGGCATTGATGCAGATCGGCGGCGAGACCGCGTTCAAGTTGATGGTGCCGTTGCTGGCCGGTTACATCGCCTATTCGATTGCCGACCGTCCGGGCCTGGCGCCGGGGATGATTGGTGGTTTGCTGGCGAGCACGTTGGGCGCAGGGTTTATCGGCGGCATCGTCGCTGGTTTCATTGCCGGTTACGCGGCGAAGGCGATCAGCCGTTACGTCGCCTTGCCGCAAAGTCTTGAGGCGTTGAAACCGATTCTGATCATCCCGTTGTTCGCCAGTCTGTTTACCGGTCTGGTGATGATTTACGTGGTCGGCAAACCGGTCGCTGGGATGCTCGGGGCGCTCACGCATTTCCTCGACAGCATGGGCACTACCAACGCGATTCTGCTTGGCGTGCTGCTCGGCGGCATGATGTGCGTCGACCTCGGCGGGCCGATCAACAAAGCCGCGTATGCGTTCTCGGTGGGGCTGCTGGCGTCGCAGAGTTATGCGCCGATGGCGGCGACCATGGCGGCCGGCATGGTGCCGCCGATTGGCCTGGGTATTGCCACGTTCATCGCTCGGCGCAAGTTCGCCCAAACTGAACGTGAGGCCGGCAAGGCTGCCTTCGTGCTGGGGCTGTGCTTTATCTCCGAAGGGGCGATTCCGTTTGCCGCGAAAGACCCGTTGCGGGTGATTCCGGCGAGTATTGCCGGTGGCGCGCTGACCGGTGCGCTGTCGATGTATTTTGGCTGCAAGTTGATGGCGCCGCACGGGGGCTTGTTTGTGCTGGCGATTCCGAATGCGATCAATCATGCGTTGTTGTATTTGCTGGCGATTGTCGCGGGGAGTTTGTTGACGGCTGTGGTCTATGCGACGGTCAAACGGCCGGAAGCCGCCGACCTGGCGCTGGAACCCGCCAAGGCCTGACTGACAACACAAACCCCTGTAGGAGTGAGCCTGCTCGCGATAGCGGTCTGTCAGTGACATGAATGTTGGCAGATATACCGATATCGCGAGCAGGCTCACTCCTACATTGGTTCTGTGGTGTGTCTGGTGTCATTTCCGGGTCATGTGAGCGTGCTTAAGTTTTCCTTTTTTCAGGGAGAACACCATGAGCGATTTCAACCCCGGTCGCCGGCGTGTCATGCAAGTCGTTGGCGCCGGTCTGCTGATGCCAAGCCTGGCGCCGGCGGTGATTGCGTCGGTCAAGGATCGGCCGCAACTGACCGATGGCGTGCAGTCCGGCGACCTGCAAGGCGACCGCGCGATGATCTGGAGCCGCAGCGATCGCCCGGCGCATATGGTGGTCGAGTGGGACACCCGCAGCCAGTTTCGCCACCCGCGTCGGGTAGTCTCGACGCTGGCCGATGCCCGCAGCGACTTCACCGCCCGCGTTGAACTCACCGGACTGCCCGCCGATCAGGCGATTTTCTATCGCGTGTATTTCAAGGACGCCCGCACCGGCGTCGCCAGCGAACCGTGGCTGGGTCACCTGCGCAGCGCACCGACGGCGCGGCGTAATATTCGCTTCGTCTGGAGCGGCGACACGGTCGGCCAGGGCTTCGGTATCAACCCGGACATCGGCGGCATGCGCATCTACGAAGCCATGCGTCTGCGCCTGCCGGACTTCTTTATCCACAGCGGTGACACCATCTATGCCGACGGCCCGGTGCCCGCTCAACTGACCACCGAAAACGGTCGGGTGTGGCGCAACCTCACCACTGAAGCCAAGAGCAAAGTCGCGCAGACCCTCGCCGATTATCGCGGCAACTACCGCTACAACCTGATGGACGAAAACATCCGCCGCTTCAACGCCGAGGTGCCGCAGATCTGGCAGTGGGACGACCATGAAGTGGTCAACAACTGGTCCCCGGGCAAGCAGCTCGACGAGCGTTACCAGGAGAAAGATATCCACACCCTGGTGGGGCGCGCACGCAAGGCGTGGCTGGAATATTCACCGATGCGCTTACAGACTGCCGACGGCGGCGGGCGGATTTATCGCAAGTTGAGTTATGGGCCAATGCTCGATGTGTTCGTGCTCGACATGCGCAGTTATCGCGGCGCCAATGACGACAACCTCGGCGCGGCGAAACCGTTTCTCGGGCGTGAGCAACTGGACTGGCTCAAGCGCGGCTTGAAGAAATCCAAAGCCCAGTGGAAGGTCATTGCCGCCGACATGCCGATCGGCCTTGGCGTGCCGGATGGTGAGGTCAGTCCGGGTGTCGCGCTTTGGGAAGCGGTGGCCAACGGTGATCCGGGACCGGCGCAGGGGCGCGAGGTGGAAATCGCCGAGTTGCTTGGTTATCTGCGCGCGCAACAGGTGCGCAATTTCGTCTTTCTGACGGCGGATGTGCATTACTGCGCGGCGCATCACTATCACCCGGATCGCGCGGCGTTTCAGGATTTCGAACCGTTCTGGGAGTTTGTTGCGGGGCCGCTGAATGCCGGGAGTTTCGGGCCTAATCCGCTGGATAAAACCTTTGGCCCGGAAGTGGTGTTCGAGAAGGCACCGCCGGCGCAGAACACTTCGCCATTTGCCGGGTTTCAGTTTTTTGGCGAGGTGAATATTGAAGGGGGGAGTGGGGAGATGAGTGTGGTGTTGCGGGATTTGAATGGGGTGGCGGTTTTTGATAAGAAGTTGCAGCCGGTTTGAAGATCAAGAGCGACCCTCACCCCAGCCC
>NZ_JAMDGW010000022.1:0-82307 GCF_028656995.1 Pseudomonas sp. TNT2022 ID642
CAGCACAAACACCGAAAGCTGTCACATACCCAATTTGCTGAAGCGAGGCCATCTGGTCACGACTCAGTACCCGAATTTCTTGACGACCATAGAGCGTTGGAACCACCTGATCCCATCCCGAACTCAGCAGTGAAACGATGCATCGCCGATGGTAGTGTGGGGTTTCCCCATGTGAGAGTAGGTCATCGTCAAGATTAAATTCCGAAACCCCAATTGCGAAAGCAGTTGGGGTTTTGTTTTGCCTATAGAAAAATTTATCCGGGATAAAGTTCGGGCAGACTATCAAGTTCAAATTCAAAGCCCCGTCGCAATGGAAATTGCGACGGGGCTTTTTGCATTACCGTCAGCCGACGAATTGCCATGGCGAGCCGCGACTACATCATTGATTGTGAACATTAGACAGGATGCACAGTTAACCTTCGTTCAGCTCAACTTTACCCATTGAAGTGCTGACTTCGGTTATGTGTCGGCGACCGTAGACTTCGTATGTGCGGCTGCCGTCATCGCTGTCCGGTTTACGCAATGCCAGTTGCGCGAACAAACCATTCTTTTCGCTGTAACTGCCGAACCAGTCGATCAAAGCACCGATGTAACAATCATTGCCAATGAAGACCGGCAGGTCGGCGACTTTTTCAATGCTGTAATGCGCCGGGCCAAAGCTGTAGTAATCGTTTTCACCGGCACCGGTAGCAGGAATAGGGCAGAGCGGTTCTTTTGAAGGGATAGCGGCGGTTTCATTTACTTTCACCACTGCCAGATTGAGCGCTCGGTGTAGATCGGGTTCGAGTTCAAACGTGCTGTTGCCGTCATCTTTGTGTTGAAGAACGGGCACTTCGAGGTCGTAGCGATAACGGATCGTCATCGTAGGCACCTGGACGTTGATTTTCAGCGGGTTGAGCAAGTAGATCCGATCAGCGCCGTACTCGCTGTTTCGATAAGCCGCGTAAGTCTTGCCACGCAGGCTTATCCAGTCCACTGACTGATTGGCACCGCGATCGTTGGTGTAGAGCAGCGAACTTTCGGGCTCAATAGAGCGTTTGACGAACCGTTCTCCGTCGCGACGCCAGGTTTCCACATAGGTGAACAGGCCCGTGCCCCCGGCGTAGGTATTCACAATCAGATCACGCTGCCCGTCGCCATCCAGATCCTGCAAGGTGTAAGAGGTCAGGCCGGTTTCGGCAGCGTCAGTGATCCGCGAAGCGGTCAACGCTCGCCATTCATTGGCAGTAACGCCTTTGGGCTGCGCTGTCGGAAAGTGCGTTATCGAAGAGTCATCTTCATTGGCATCGCCGTGAAAACCGACGGCAGTCGTTTTGACGGCGAGTGCGGCGAGTGCCCGGTCCAGCGCAAATTCGGGATCATCTTTACTGGCGGCTTGAATGCGTTTTTGCAGATCGTCCAGCGCCTGTTCATCGAGGTCATCCGGTTGATAGGCAAGCGCTGCCTGCCACTGCGCGCGTAACGCTTGCAGGCGCTCTTGATAGTGCTGGCTCAGGCACGAAACGTCTTCGGCGCATTCATTGCGGGCTTTTAACCACAGCCGTTGAGTGCGCTTGAGTTCAGCTTGTGCGGGAGCAGAGGCTTTGAATAAATCCCGATAAACCACACCCATCTGCGCATCCAGTTCGTACAGCGATTCGTTCGCGCAAACAGTGTTTTCGACGGCATTCGCCGCTTTTGTGCAATCCATTCCAGCCGCCATTGCCTGCTGAACAAACAGCAGAGCGCAGGCGGAAGCGATGTAGCGTCCTTTGATGTACACGATCTAAGCCTTGTAGTGGGAGGGTGTCCTAGTGCGCAGGGTAATCGTTGGGTGAGGAATCTTGAAGCGCCGGCTTCAGGGAACAGCACTTCTGGCCGATAACCCATTCGGTGACTTAAAAGTCGCGCGAAATCGCTTGATAGCATTTTGCCGCCAGCTATCATCTGCGCGCCTGAAATTGCCCTCACTTCAATTGCCTGGAAATCTTCGATGCTGTCGTATCACCAAAAAAGTTTTCTGATCGTCGATGATTTCTCGGATTTCCGCAGTTCCGTCCGTTCGATGCTGCGTGAGCTTGGGGTCAAGGACGTCGATACGGCCGACACCGGTGAGCAGGCGCTGAAGATGTGTGCGCAGAAGTCCTACGATTTCATCCTGCAGGACTTCCATCTTGGTGACGGCAAGAAGAACGGCCAGCAGGTGCTCGAAGACCTGATGTCGGAAAAGCTCATCAGCCATGAAGCGGTGTTTGTCATGGTGACGGCCGAGACCAGTCAGGCGATGGTGCTCAGTGCTCTGGAGCACGAGCCGGATGCGTACCTGACCAAACCGTTCAACCGCTCCGGCCTTGCTCAGCGCCTGGAGCGTCTGGAGCAGCGCAAGACGCTGCTCAAACCGATTCTGCAGGCCCTTGATCGTGGCAAACCGGTCGAGGTACTCAACGCCTGCATTGCCTTGTGCAAACAGGACATTCGCTATTCGCCGTTGTGCCTGCGTTATCGCGCCGATGCGCTGCGCGACATGAACCAGAACGAAGCACTCGAACGCCTGTACGACAGCATCATTGCCGACCGACCGTTGCCGTGGGCATTTGCCGGATTGGGCAAGTTGCTGTTCAAGCGTGGCCAGGTGGCGCAAGCCAAAGGCGTCTATGAAAAGGCTCTGAAGGTGTTTCCGATGATGCCGGCGCTGTACGACGGCATGGCCGATGTGCTGGTTTCCGAGGGTGACACCAAAGGTGCGCAGCGGGTGCTGGAGGAGGCGATTCGCCTGTCACCGTTGGCGGTGCGCCGACAGGCGTTGCTGGGCAAACTGGCGATGACCAACGAAGATTTTGAGACGGCTTCGCGCGCCTATCGCCAAGCAGTGTCGCAAGGCGCGCAGTCGCGCTTCAAGGATCCGGAAAGCAACCTCGGGCTGGCTCACGCGCTGATCAGCAAGGGCAGTGAGCGCGGTCTCGACACACGCACGCGGCTGGAGATCAACACCACGCTCAGTGCGGTGGCCAAAGAGAACCCGACTGACCCCGGCCTGCAGATTCGCGCGCGTCTGATGAAGGCTACCAGCCTGTTGCTCAACGATGCCGAAACCGCCGACAAGCTCACCGAGCAAGCGATGATGCGCCTCGACGGCATGGAGCAATTCATGAGTCCTGAAGCAGCGCTGCTGGTTGCCAAGCAATTGCAGATGCTCGGTCAGGCCGAAGCCGGAACGTCAATGCTCAAGAGCTGCGCGGAGATCTACGGTGATGATCCGGCGGTGATGAAAGACATCGCCAAGCTGACCGATGACCCGACTATTCTCAGCTCCAGCAACGCTGCTGCCGACCTCAACCGTCAGGGCGTGCGGGTGTACAAGACCGGCAACCTGGTCGAGGCCCGCGAGGTCTTCCGCAAGGCGCTGAAGATGCAACCGAAGAACATCAGTATCGCGCTGAACATGGCCCAGTCGCTGCTCCACGGCACCGACACCAGTGTGCCGTCGGCGGAGCTGGAAGAATGTCGGGCCTGCCTGAAAATGGTCGGCCTGATGCCCGACACCGACGCGCGTTTTGCGCGTTATCAGAAGCTGAAAAGCAAGGCGTTTGGCGAATGAGCAACGACAAGCAGGCTCTGGATTTTTCCACGGTGATTGCCTCCACCGTCCACGACATGAAGAACTCGCTGGCCATGCTCATGCAGGCCCACAGCCAATGGCTGGCGCGCTTGCCTGAGGCGCAGCGCCAAGGCTCGGAGCAGGGGGTGATCGACTTCGAGTTCGCCCATCTCAACGGCATGCTGGTGCAGTTGCTCGGGCTGTATAAGCTCGGCGTCAACCAGATGCCGCTGCAACCGGCGTATCACGAACTTGATGACTTCATCGAGGCGCAACTGGCAGCGCATCAAGAGGTGTTTGCCAGTCGCGGGATCATCGCCACCTATGAAGTCGATCCGCTGAGTCCGTTGGGTTTCTTCGACCGCGAACTGATTGCCTCGGTGTTGGGCAACTGCATCAACAACGCCATTCGTTACGCCCGCGAATCACTGCTGATCACCGTCAGTGACGAAGCCGGGCAACTGGTGCTGAGTATCAACGACGACGGCGACGGTTATCCGGCCGAGATGCTCGAGCGTCAGGCCGATTACGTGCAAGGCATCAATCACAGCAGCGGCAGCACCGGGCTCGGTTTGTATTTTGCCAATCGGATTGCGGCGCTGCATCAACGCAATGGTGTTGAAGGGCGCACCGAAATCGGCAATGGCGGACCGCTTGGTGGCGGGGTGTTTAGCCTTTATCTGCCGTGACTCAGGTTTTTGTTTGACGCTGCTTGATATTCCGAACAGCCGGAGCCTATTTTGTACGAGTCGCCGTTCGCGGCTCGCACAATAACAAGGATTGCGTCATGACAACCGATGGCCAACGTTCACTCGCGCAGCGATTGACGGGCATTGATGAGATTGAATGTGTCACGCCGGATTTGAACGGCGTGCCGCGAGGCAAAGTGATGACCGCCGAGGGTTTCCTCGAAGGGCGGCGTTTGCAGTTGGCGCGGGGTGTGCTGCTGCAATGCATCATGGGTGGTTATCCTGCGGCGCGGTTTTACGGCAGCGATGACGGTGATCTCGCACTGATTGCTGAACCGACCCAGATCCATCGCTTGCCATGGAGTGACGAACCGCGCGCTCTGGCCATTTGCGATGCCGACGAACTGAGCGGCGAAAGCTCCAACCTGTCGACCCGTGGTCAACTCAAGAAGGTTATTGCCCGTTACGCCGCACGCGGCCTGGCGCCGGTGGTGGCGACCGAGCTGGAGTTTTTCGTCTTCGCGCCCAACACCGATACGACGCAACCGTTCCGCCCTCCCGTTGGCCTCGACGGTCGTCGCGAGGATGGCCTGTCGGCGTTCAGCGTCAGCTCCAATAACGGCCTGCGCCCCTTCTTCAGCGAAGTCTATAAATGCATGGCCGCCCTCGGTCTGCCGCGCGATACGTTTATGCACGAGATGGGCGTCAGCCAGTTCGAGATCAATCTGCTGCACGGTGATCCGCTGCTGCTGGCCGACCAGACGTTCCTGTTCAAGCACCTGCTCAAGGAAGTCGCGCTCAAGCATGGCCTGACCGTGGTGTGCATGGCCAAGCCACTGGCGCACACGCCGGGCAGTTCGATGCACATTCACCAGAGCATCGTCGAGATCGCCAGCGGCAAGAATGTGTTCAGTGACGCGCACGGTGAGCCGACGGCGATGTTCCGCCACTTCATCGCTGGTCAGCAGGCCGGCATGGCCGATTTCACCGCACTGTTTGCACCCAATGTGAATTCCTACCAGCGCCTGTGTCATCCCTACGCATCGCCTAACAACGCCTGCTGGTCCCACGACAACCGTGCGGCCGGGCTACGAATTCCGGCCAGCTCGCCAGTCGCTCGGCGGGTGGAAAATCGTTTGCCGGGCGCCGATGCGAATCCGTATCTGGCGATCGCCGCGAGTCTGGCCGCCGGTTTGCATGGCATCGAGCATGAGCTGGAACCGAGTGAAGCCATTCAGGGCGAGTTCGAGGTGCCGGACAATCTTTCGCTGCCATGTACTTTGCATGCCGCGCTCGAGCGTCTGAAGCGTAGTCAACTGGCGAGGGAACTG
Source organism: Pseudomonas sp. TNT2022 ID642 (assembly GCF_028656995.1). Lineage (NCBI taxonomy): Bacteria > Pseudomonadati > Pseudomonadota > Gammaproteobacteria > Pseudomonadales > Pseudomonadaceae > Pseudomonas > Pseudomonas sp. TNT2022 ID642. The sequence continues at coordinate 5,598 of NZ_JAMDGW010000022.1, forward strand.
TTCGGACAGGAGTTCATCGAAGGCTACATCGCTTCGAAGACCATGGAGTTGACCAGCTTCTTTGATGAAATCACTCCCTGGGAACGGCGTGTTCTAGCAGCCCAGGCCTGACGAACTAACGCCACCGGGCTATCGTTTTGATAGTCCGGTCTTTACTGCAAGGAGCCGCTCGGAACGCCGATGCGCCAAATCTGGAAATCCTTTCGAGCGTTGTATTTCGCCTCGCTGATGATGTTGATCGGCTCGGGCCTTCTATCCACTTATCTGGCCTTGCGTCTGGCGGCTGACAACGTCGACGGTCTCTGGGTCGGTGCGTTGATGGCAGCCAACTATTTCGGCCTGGTGCTGGGCGGCAAGATCGGTCACCGGCTGATCGCCCGGGTCGGGCATATCCGTGCTTATTCAGCGTGTGCCGGGATCGTCGGGGCGGCGGTGCTTGGCCACGGTCTGGTCGATTGGCTGCCGGCGTGGCTGGTGCTGCGGACCATTGTCGGTCTGGGCATGATGTGTCAGTACATGGTGATCGAGAGCTGGCTCAACGAGCAGGCGGATGCCAATCAGCGAGGTCTGGTGTTCAGCGGTTACATGATCGCTTCGTACCTGGGCCTGGTGCTCGGTCAACTGATTCTGGTCATGCATCCGGGCTTGGGCCTGGAACTGCTGATGCTGGTCGCCCTGTGCTTTGCGCTGTGTCTGGTGCCCGTGGCGTTGACTCGACGGATTCACCCGGCGCCCCTGCATCCGGCACCGATGGAGCCGCGCTTCTTTATCAAGCGGGTGCCGCAGTCGTTGAGTACGGTGCTGGGGGCTGGTTTGATCATCGGCTCGTTCTATGGTCTGGCACCGTTGTATGCCTCGCAACAAGGGCTGTCGACCGAGCAGGTCGGTCTGTTCATGGGTAGCTGCATCTTTGCCGGTTTACTGGTGCAGTGGCCGTTGGGCTGGTTGTCCGATCGTTATGACCGAGCGCTGCTGATACGCTGCTTTGCCGGGTTCCTGGCGGTGGCGGCGTTACCGTTGGCGGTGCTGCCGCAGGTTCCGCTCGAGGTGCTGTTCGGGGTTGGCTTTCTCTGTTCGCTGGTGCAGTTCTGTCTGTATCCGTTGGCGGTGGCGTTTTCCAATGACCACGTGGAAGGGGATCGCCGGGTGTCGCTGACAGCAATGTTGTTGGTGACCTACGGGGTCGGCGCGAGCATCGGGCCGTTGCTCGCGGGTGTGCTGATGAAGTTGTTCGGCAGTCAGAGCCTGTATGCGTTCTTCAGCTTCTTCGCGCTGGTACTGGTGTGGCGGATCCGGCCGAAAGCGGTGACCAATCTGCATCAGGTCGACGACGCGCCGCTGCACCACGTGGCCATGCCGGACAGCATGTCCAGTTCACCGCTGGTGGCCGCCCTCGACCCTCGTGTAGATGAGCAAGTGGTGCAGGAGCAGATGGTACAGGACCCGGTGCAGGCGCCGGCAAATCCCGAGCCTGAACCTGCTGCGCCGTCAGAGCCTGCGGCAGAAGGCGAACCGGATACCGATAATCCTGCGCCCGATCTCAGCGGCGGCAGACCCTGAACTGAACAAAAATCACCGCGCATAAAAAAGGGCAGTCCCACCAGGAACTGCCCTTTTTATTGGTCGCTGCGAATCACATATCGTCTTTGTCGAAACGGCGTGCTTCACGTTGCAGCTGATACACGAAACGCTCGACGTTACGTGCGGCCTGACCACTGATGTTGTGGAAACGCAGGCCGGCGAAGGTGATGTTGAGTTTTTCTTCGAAGTGCAGATAACGCAATTCGACGGAGGTCGGCTGGTTGCCGAACAGCGGCGGGGCGATCAGGCGGTCATAGACCTGGCCCAGTTGCAGGCGATCAGTGATATCGCCTTCGAAACGCAGCTTGCAGCCGGTTGCGGAGATATCCAGCAGTTTGCCGTTGATCGGCGCCTTGAGCTTTTCGCCGCCCAGTTCAACGCTGACCAGATCAGTCAGTTTCAGTGCGGCGCGGAAAGCATTACGGCGCTGGTGGTAAACCACTTCGGTCGGTAGCTCGCCGGTGTAGAAACGGTCGCCGTCGGATTCTTCAATGTTCAGCGTGCCGTTGCATTCCCAGGCGATACGAACGCCGTCGTGAAAACCCTCGACCTTGAACGGCTCACCGGCCAGCAGAAAGCGTTCGCCATCACGCGGGATCATCTCGTCCAGCGCGATCGAAGCGCTGTCGCGGTCGACTTTGATCAGGTAGCTCTGGAAGCGCTGGCTGCGCTCATGAAAGGTGATGATCAGCGGATCGTGGCTTTCTTGCAGCTGGCGCAGGTTGCTGGAGATTTCCAGTGGCGTGGTAAGCACCTTAGGGGGCTGCGGAGCATCATCCGCGCTGAGGGCGTTGGACACGGTTTATCAATCTCCAGACAAAATATGACGACTAGCCAGCATTTTGCCAGCATGTTCCGCGGGTTGATAGAGCTGGCGCATCAACGGCTCATGCCTGGCTGAGCGGACGCGGCGTGGCGGGTTTGGCAAATGTACCGCTGGCGTTATAAAGCGCTGGCGCTTCACCACCGGTGAGGATCTTCAGCTGATTGGCCGTGGCGGCCTGCTGGATCTGGATCGACTGACCATTCTTGAGGTTGGCGGCCTGGCATTGCGCGATCAGATCGGTCAATGCGTCGCCTTGCGTCAACAACTGCTCGCCAATGCTCGACTGGCCAGCCAACTGCACAAGACCTGTACGATCAGCGGGCAGGTTGAGGCTGGCGAGAATTTCGCTGCGCTTGCGGCCATGCTGTTCAAGCAGAATGATCAATGCCTGTTTGTGCGCCAGAATTTCTTCCAGCAGCGGCATGTCGCGACCGTGCAACGCGAGGGATTCGGTGTGCAGTAACTCCAGCAATTGTTGAGCTGGAGCAAAGTCGTCGTTGATCAGTTGCAATAAATTAGTGTCGTGCATGGCTGGCCTTGGGTTTTAAGCGTCCAAAAGCCTCGCGCTGGCAAAGGCCTAGCGCTGGGCTTCGAAGTTGAGCAGTTTGCTGGCTACACGGTTGCTGTCGACTTTATAGCTGCCATCGGCAATCGCGGCTTTCAACTCGGCCACACGGGCTTTGTCGACAGCAGGTTGATCGCGCAGCTTGTCAGTGACCTTCTGCAACTGTTGAGCCTCATTGCTGAGGTGTACCGATTCCCCGCTTTTTGCGGTACTGGCCTGTTCGGCCGGGGTATTCAGCGGCGCGGAGGTGCCGGTTTCGGCGGTTTCCTTGGCGTTGCTGGTACGTGTACTGCCCGTAAGTGACGAGGAGCTGTTCAAACGGCTGAAATCGATGACCATGATAAAAAACCTCTGGGAATTTGGACGCTTGCCATGTTTTCGGCCATCCCCTGGAAAACTTTAGGCACATTTACAATGAGCCTTGCATGCGCCGGCGCGTGTCCTGCTGCGGCACAGTTTAGGGAACAGCCGTGGTCAGCGCCAGTTTTCTACATCGCCACTTCCACTTGGCCCGGCGCGGTGACTTGCGCCTTGATGACCCGTTGCGAGTTGAGGTTTTTCACGCGGATCTGTTCTTTCAAACCGCCATTGGCCAGCGCTTCGCCGGGCATGCGCACGGCGAGCGTACCGCTGCGCGCAGTGATGACCACTTGATCGCCCTTGCGAACGACTTCCGCCTGTTCCAGATGAACCAGAGTAATGACCTGATCGGCTACCGTTGGTCGGGTTAATTTCTGTCCGATCGCTTCGTCTACCGAGGTCAGAAAGCCTTGGTTGATCGTGCTCACGTCGCGCTCACGCAGGGTCACGTCCTGTGGTTCGATAATCCCCGCACGTTTGAGCGGGCGCGTGGTCGTCACAATCTCGCGAAACAGGCGGACTTGAGCGGGCACGAACACGGTCCAGGGCGAGGCGCCTTCACAGCGGACCTTCACGGTAACCCGGCCCAGCGGACGTGCCGGACTCTCCAAAGTAGCTGTCAATTCCTTGTCGCACATAGGCATGCGCATACGCGGGTCGAGCTGGTTTACTTCGATTTCGTAGCGGCCTTCCGTTTGACTGGTAGCCAGATAGTCTTCTACGGTGAACTCAAGAAAGCCCTGAGTGACGCCGATAAGCATGTCAGGCAAGGTAACCGCATCAGCAATGGCAGGGCTGCCAGCGAAAAAGCAGCAAATAGCGCCCGCAGCACAAAGCCCTCTGCGAAGGGGTGATGTCAGGCGTCGAAAAAATGTCGTTTGAGCGTTCATACGAGTTAAAAAGCAAGCGCCGTGCCGTTTAGCAATGAATGTGCGTCGCAACAACACTTGGCGTTGGTGTAGGAGTCTGGGCATGGCTGGTGTAATGGATTCGGTGAACCAGCGCACGCAACTGGTAGGGCAGAATCGCCTGGAGCTGTTGTTGTTCCGTCTTGACGGTCAGCAGCTCTACGGAATCAACGTGTTCAAGGTACGGGAAGTGTTGCAGTGCCCGTCGCTGACGTTGATGCCCAAGTCCAGTCCTGTCGTGTGCGGGGTGGCAAATATCCGGGGGGCGACCATTCCGATCCTTGATCTGGCAATGGCCACCGGTTCCGGAGCGTTGAAGGACAAGAACAACCCGTTCGTGATCATCACGGAGTACAACACCAAGACCCAGGGTTTCCTGGTCCGCTCGGTGGAGCGCATCGTCAACATGAACTGGGAAGAGATTCATCCGCCGCCCAAGGGCACGGGTCGCGATCATTACCTGACCGCTGTGACTCGGGTGGACAATCAGTTAGTCGAAATCATCGACGTCGAGAAAGTGTTGGCCGAAGTTGCGCCGACACCGGAAGCGATTTCGGTGGGCGTGGTCGATGTCGAGACCCAGACCAAGGCACTGTCGTTGCGTGTCTTGACGGTCGATGACTCGTCGGTGGCGCGCAAGCAGGTCACGCGTTGTCTGCAGACGATCGGTGTCGAAGTGGTGGCGCTGAACGACGGCAAGCAGGCGCTGGATTACCTGCGCAAGCTGGTCGATGAGGGCAAGAAGCCGGAAGAAGAGTTCCTGATGATGATTTCCGACATCGAGATGCCGGAGATGGACGGGTACACCCTGACGGCGGAAATCCGCGGCGACGCACGCATGCAAAAGCTTCATATCATCCTGCATACTTCGTTGTCCGGGGTATTCAATCAGGCGATGGTCAAGAAAGTCGGTGCTGATGACTTCCTGGCCAAGTTCCGCCCTGATGACCTGGCATCCCGGGTAGTCGACCGGATCAAAGCAGCAGATATCAGCTAGGAGCGCTTTGCTCCTGGCGGTCAACACGATTTAAGAGGCGGCATCATTGTCTACGGGTAATTTGGATTTCGAACAGTTCCGGGTCTTCCTGGAAAAAGCCTGTGGCATTTTGCTCGGTGAAAACAAGCAGTACCTGGTCTCGAGCCGTCTCAACAAACTGATGGAGCAGCAAGGCATCAAATCCCTGGGTGAGCTGGTTCAGCGCATCCAGACCCAGCCGCGCAGCGGTTTGCGCGAGCAGGTGGTCGATGCCATGACGACCAACGAAACCCTGTGGTTTCGTGACACCTATCCGTTTGAAGTCTTGAAGAACAAGGTGCTGCCTGAAGCGATCAAGGCCAGCCCCAACCAGCGTCTGCGGATCTGGTCGGCAGCCTGCTCGTCGGGCCAGGAACCGTACTCGCTGTCGATGTCGATCGACGAGTTCGAGCGCAGCAACCTTGGCCAGCTGAAAATGGGCGTGCAGATCGTTGCCACTGATTTGTCCGGCCTTATGCTGACCAACTGCAAGACGGGCGAATACGACAGCCTGGCGATCGGTCGCGGTTTGTCGCCGGAACGCCTGCAGCGTTACTTCGACCCGAAAGGGCCGGGGCGCTGGGTGATCAAGGCGCCGATCAAGAACCGCGTGGAATTCCGCTCGTTCAACCTGCTCGACAGCTATGCGGCGCTGGGCAAGTTCGACATCGTGTTCTGCCGCAACGTGCTGATCTACTTCTCTGCCGAAGTGAAGAAAGACATCCTGTTGCGCATTCACAGCACGTTGAAGCCGGGCGGTTATCTGTTCCTTGGCGCTTCCGAGGCGCTGAACGGTTTGCCGGACCATTACCAGATGGTTCAGTGCAGCCCGGGGATCATTTACCAGGCGAAGTGAAGCATGCGGAAAAAAGGGAGCCCTCAAGGGCTCCTTTTTTTTGCCGCATGCTTCACGTAGGAGCTGCCGAAGGCTGCGATCTTTTGATTTTGTTTTTTAAGAACAAGATCAAAAGATCGTCCGATCGCGGCCCGAGCCTTCGGCAGCTCCTACAGGGGGGAGGTGTTAACAGGAAGAAGCGGCAGAAAAGCGGCATCCGGCGGAAACCGGTTGCCGCTTTTCTGGCATTGCCGCTTTGCCGACTCCCGGCAAAGCCCCGGTTTATGAGGGTTTTGTGGTTTGGCACGGCGCTTGCTAAAGCTCAGTTACGAAAAACCGGTCACCTGAAGGTTCCCGACATGAGCATCAGCTTCGATAAAGCGCTCGGCATTCACGAAAAGGCATTGGGCTTCCGCGCCCAGCGTGCCGAAGTGCTGGCCAACAACATCGCCAACGCCGATACCCCGAACTACAAGGCGCGGGATCTGGACTTCTCCAAAGTGCTTGAAGCACAGACCCAGAAAAACGCCAACGGCACCATCGCGTTGAACATGACCAACAGCCGTCACATCGAAGCTGAAGGCCTGGGCAACGGCGACGAATCGCTGATGTATCGCACGCCGATGCAACCTTCGATCGACCAGAACACCGTGGACGCCCAACTGGAACAGTCGAACTACGCGGAAAACGCCGTCGGCTTCCAGGCCAGCTTCACCCTGCTCAACAGCAAATTCAAAGGGCTGGTGTCAGCCCTGCGCGGAGAGTAATTCATGTCCCTGTCCAGCGTTTTCAACATTGCCGGCAGCGGCATGAGCGCACAAACCACGCGTCTGAACACCGTGGCCTCGAACATCGCCAACGCCGAGACCGTCTCGTCGAGCATCGACCAGACCTATCGCGCCCGTCACCCGGTATTCGCCACCATGTTCCAGGGCGGCCAGAACAGCGGCAGCAACTCGCTGTTCCAGAGCCAGGACGCGGCCGGTCAGGGCGTACAGGTACTCGGTGTGGTCGAAGACCAGAGCAACCTCGAAGCGCGCTACGAGCCGAACCACCCGGCGGCTGACGCCAAAGGCTACGTCTACTACCCGAACGTCAACGTGGTGGAAGAAATGGCTGACATGATTTCCGCGAGTCGTTCGTTCCAGACCAACGCCGAAATGATGAACACCGCCAAAACCATGATGCAGAAGGTACTGACCCTCGGTCAGTAATAAGGGGCGACTGCCATGAGTGTTACTGATACCACCGCTACGCCGAGCCTGAAGGACATCCTCGCCAACTCGGCGAAGACCAGCAGCACCACGACGGGCGGCATCGCTTCGGCGACCAACAGTGCCACCGGCGGTCAAGCGCTGGGCAAGGACGCGTTCCTGCAATTGCTGGTTACCCAGCTGAAAAACCAGAACCCGCTCGACCCGCAGGACAACAGCGCATTCGTTGCGCAGTTGGCGCAGTTCAGCAGCCTCGAAGGCATCACCACGCTCAACAGCACCGTGAGTGGCCTGGCCGGCAACTACAACTCGTCGCAAGCGCTGCAGGCTTCGTCGCTGGTCGGTCGCAATGTGATCGTGCAGACCAACACCGCGCAGCTCGACGATCCGAGCAAAGGCCTGACCGGTTCGGTGAACCTGTCGACGTCCATTGCTGAAGGTACCGTGACCATCACCGACAGCAGCGGCAAGACGGTTCGTACCATCGATCTGGGCAGTCGCGCCGCTGGCAGTGCCAGCTTCACCTGGGACGGCAAGGACACGTCCGGCACCCTCGTGCCGACCGGTACCTACACCTTCAAGGCGAGCGCACCGATCAACGGCACCGCGACCGATCTGGCCACTTACCTGCCGGCAACGGTGAACAGCGTGACGATCAGCCAGACCGGTGGCGAGCTGATGCTCAACCTGGCTGGCAAGGGCTCCGTTGCCCTGTCCAAAGTACAAACCATTGGTATATAGAGCCGACTAACCGGCAACAAAGGAGTGGAATATGTCTTTCAATATCGGCCTTAGCGGTCTCTATGCAGCCAACAAACAACTGGACGTGACCGGCAACAACATCGCCAACGTCGCGACCGCCGGTTTCAAATCGTCCCGTGCAGAGTTCGAAGACGTTTACTCGGCGACCCGCCTGGGCACCGGCAGCAAAGTCATCGGCAACGGTGTGCGCCTGGCCAACGTTTCCCAGCAGTTCACCCAGGGTGACATCAACAACACCGGCAACGTGTTGGACATGGGTATCAACGGTTCCGGCTTCTTCACCATGAGCAACAACGGCTCGATCTCCTACACCCGTGCCGGTACTTTCAAAGTCGACGACGCCGGTTTCATCACCAACACCGACTACACCTCGCGCCTGCAAGGTTACGCCGTGGATTCCAGCGGCAAGATCATCAAGGGTGTGTTGACCGACCTGAAGATCGACACCTCGAACCTGGCGCCAAAGTCCACTTCCGCCGTGGCTTCGAGCATCAACCTGAACTCGTCGGCACCGGTGATCGTTGATACCGGCGCCACCGCTGTCAAGTTCGACCCGTCCAAGGTCGAGACTTACACCGAGTCGTTCAGCACCCCGATCTATGACACGCAAGGCAACAAGCACAACATGGATCAGTACGTCGTGAAGACGGGCGAAAACACCTGGAAGGTGTACACGCTGGTCGATGGGCGCAACCCGGATGCGACCGGTAGTAATCCGGTGACTGTCCCACCCACTGCTTCGACTCTGACGTTCGACAGTTCCGGCAAGCTGCTTCAGGTCAGCACACCGAGCACTCTGCCGCCGCCGGCTCCGAACCCGATCATCAGCAGCGATCTCACACTGAAAAACTGGGTGCCGGGCACCGTGACCAATGGCAACTTCACGCCTAACGGCGCGGCTGCCAACCCGAATGGCGTGACCGTTTCCCTGGCCAAGACCACTCAGTACAACGCGGATACCTCGCGTACCATCCCGACTCAGGATGGCTACGCCACTGGCCAGATCACCAACCTGACCATCGACGGCACCGGTACGTTGTTCGCCAACTTCAGCAACAACCAGAACAAGGCGATCGGTCAGGTAGCCCTGGCCAGCTTCACTAACGAGCAAGGTCTGCAAGCAGTAGGCGGCACCAGCTGGAAGGAAACCTTCGCTTCGGGTATCCCGGGTTATGACGCTCCGGAAACCGGCACACTGGGTTCCATCCAGTCCAACTCGCTGGAAGAGTCGAACGTTAACCTGACCAACGAGCTGGTTGATCTGATCAAGGGTCAGAGCAACTATCAGGCGAACGCCAAGACCATTTCGACCCAGAGCACCATCATGCAGACCATCATTCAGATGACCTGATATCGATGCTTTGTAAAAAGCTGTAACGGAAAGCCCCTCTTTGAGGGGCTTTCTTGTTTAATGCACGCGCCGCGGCCATCCGTGCCCGGTTCTGGTGAGGGCGAGGGCGTTCTCCCATGCTGCACCACGCAACTCCAGGGCGCCAATGAGTGGTTCGCCCGACCACTGACAGGGATGCAACACATACTTCATGGCTTTTCTCTCTCGCTCCCGGATCGTCATCGGGACGCTGTCCGTTTTTGCCTTGCTGGCCTGGTTTGCCTGGCACCAAGGCTGGGGATCCTCTCCAAAGAAGTACCTGACCACCACGGTGTCCGTCGAGAATCTCGAGGAAACCGTATTGGCCAGCGGCGTGGTCAAACCCTTTCAGCAAGTCAGCGTTGGCGCTCAGGTCAATGGCCAGCTCAAGAGCCTCAAGGCGGAGTTGGGCGATACCGTGCGCCAGGGTCAGTTACTGGCCGAAATCGATCCGCTGTTGCCACAGAATGAGCTGCTCAAGTCGCGGGCCGCATTGCTCAGTGTCCGGGCGCAATACAAAGCCCGACAGGCAATGATTCGTCAGTACGAACTCGATTTTCGGCGTAAGCAAAGCCTGGTCGCCAGTGAGGCAGGATCGCGGGCCGATCTGGAAATTGCCGAAGCGCAACTGCACAGCTCGCGCGCCGAACTGGCGTCCCTGGCCGCACAGATCTCGCAAGCGGAGATCGAAATCAGGATCGCCGAAGTCAACCTTGGCTATACGCGTATCAGCGCGCCGATGGACGGCGAGGTCATCGCCGTGGTGACCAAACAAGGCCAGACCGTGGTGTCGGCGCAGAGTGTCCCGACATTGCTGATCCTTGCCCGACTGGACCGGATGACCGTCGAGGCGCGCATATCGGAAGCAGACGTGGTTCGGGTCAAGGCGGGGCAAGCCGTGTCCTTCAATATCCTAGGCGATCCGGACCGACGTTTTACCAGTCATATTCGAGCGGTAGAGCCAGCGCCGGAGTCGATTGCCCGGCAGGATCAAATGCAGGGTGCCGGTGGCGCAACGGCCGGCGGCGCCGACGCCGCGGTGTATTACAACGCGCTGTTCGACGTACCCAATGAGGATCGCTCGTTGCGTACTTCGATGACGGCGCAGGTCAGTGTTCTGCTCGATTCAGTGCAAAAAGCCACCACCGTCTCGGTGGCTGCGCTGGGCAAGCGCGGTGCCGACGGTCGCTACGAAGTGCGCAAACTGGTCGATGGCCAGCCGCAGACAGTGCAGGTGACCACCGGTTTGCGCAACGACCTCAACGTTCAGGTCCTGGACGGGCTCAAGGAGCATGACGAAGTCGTCCTTGGCGAAGAGCCTGAGCCTCAATGAGCAGCGCCAACGGTCTGCGCGGCGTGACGCCAAACCCCGTGGATGAAGAGCTGCCGGTCACACCGCTGTTGTCCCTTGAAGGTGTACAGCGCTGGTTCGCCGATGGCGAGGCCAGGACTCAGGTACTGCGTGACGTAAATCTGGCGATTGCTGCCGGTGAAATGGTGGCGATCGTCGGGCCGTCCGGTTCCGGCAAGTCCAGTCTGATGAATATCCTTGGATGCCTGGATCGTCCGTCCGCGGGTCGCTACTGCATCAACGGCGTCGACATGGCCGGTATGAGCAGCGATGAATTGGCGACGCTGCGGCGTGAGCATTTCGGCTTCATTTTCCAGCGCTTTCATTTGCTGGCGCATCTGAGCGCCGAAGCCAACGTTCAGGTGCCGGCCATTTATGCCGATCAGCCGTTTATCGAGCATCAGCAAAAGGCCCGGGCGCTGCTGCAGCGCCTCGGGTTGGGCCAGCGCATGCAGCATCGGCCGGGGCAACTTTCCGGTGGTCAGCAGCAACGGGTCAGCATTGCCCGTGCGCTGATCAATGGCGGTGCTGTCATCCTCGCCGACGAGCCTACCGGTTCGCTGGATTCGCGCAGTGGCGAGGAGGTGATGGCGATCCTGCGTGAACTGCATTGCAGCGGTCACACCATCATTATCGTGACCCATGACGCGCAGGTGGCACAGCACGCTGACCGCATCATCGAAATTCATGACGGCGAGATAGTCGCCGATCAACTGAATGCCGAGCGCAAGGCGAGCGCGGTTCAGCTGACCGAGCCCGATGAAAGTACACAAGATCGACAGCGCGACGGGGCGGCAGCGCATTGGCGGCGCTTCAGCGAGGCCTTCAAGATGGCCTGGATTTCCCTGCACAGCCATCGGATGCGTACGTTACTGACCATGCTCGGCATCATTATCGGCATCGCCTCAGTGGTTTCGGTGGTAGCACTGGGGCAGGGCGCACAGACTCGGGTGCTGCGCGACATCAGCGCCATGGGCACCAATACCATTGATGTTTATCCCGGCAAGGACTGGGGTGATGAGCAGGCCGCCTCGATCCGCACCCTGCAGCCTGTGGACTTGCGCATCATCCAGGCGCAGTTCTGGGTCGACAGCGTTTCGGCGATGGTCAATGGCAGCCGGACAATTCGTTACCGCAACCAGCATGTCAGTGCCACCGTTAATGGTGTCAGCCAGGACTACTTTCAGGTGATGGGCATCCGCATGTCCCAAGGGGCAGTGTTCAGCGCCTACGATGTGCTGCGTCGTGGTCAGACTCTGGTCATCGACCACAACACTCGACAACGGCTGTTCAAGGACTGGGAGCAACCGCTGGGCCAGGTGATCCTGGTGGGTGGTCTGCCGTGTACGGTGGTCGGGGTCATGGAAAGTCGTGATGACGGTTTTTCAGGGCCGAGCCTGCAAGTCTATTTGCCCTACACGACGGTGATGGGGCGCTTGTTGGGGCAGAGTCATTTCAACTCGATCAAGGTCAGGCTCAAGGATCAGGTCGCCAGCCCTGCAGCAGAGCAGGCGCTGCAAACCTTGCTGGTGGCACGACATGGGCGTGCGGATTTTTTCCTCAGTTCCAGCGACAGCATCCTCAAGATCGTGCAGAAAACCACGGACACCCTGAAGCTGTTGATCTCTGCCGTGGCGTTCATTTCACTCTTGGTCGGTGGTATCGGGGTGATGAATATCATGCTGGTATCGGTCACCGAGCGAACCCGTGAGATCGGCATTCGCATGGCTGTCGGCGCCCGGCGTGCAGACATCTTGCAGCAGTTTTTGATCGAGGCTGTGCTGGTCTGCCTGTTGGGTGGCCTGCTGGGCGTTCTGCTGTCGTTGTTGATCAGTCAGGTGTTTGGCTACTTCGTGCAGACGATCGTCATGGAGTTCACGGCGCTGGCAATGATTTCAGCCTGTATGTGTTCGCTGCTGGTCGGGGTGTTGTTCGGCTATATCCCGGCGCGCAATGCCGCCCGACTTGATCCTATTCAGGCGTTGTCCCGAGAATGAAGTACATCAATTGCAAGTGGGCTTCGGCATTGCTGTTGCCTGTGTGGTTGGGGGGCTGCGGCGCTCTGTTGCACAGCGAATACCAGCCACCGGAGGTGGAGACGCCAGCCTTCTGGTTGGGTGATGCGACGAGCGAACGTTCCTTGAGTGCGGGCGCGCGATGGTGGGAAACGTTTGGCGATCAGCGTCTCACCGCACTGGTCGACGACGCCCTGGCGCGCAATAACGATCTCGCTGCGGCTGCCCTCAGAGTGCGTCGGGCAACGCTTCAGGCAGGACTCACCGGCACCAGTATCACGCCCGATCTGGACGTGGGGGCGGGTGCAGACTGGAGCAGGAATCTGCGTCGTGACAATGCCAGTCAGCGGCGATTTTCCACGACTTCGTCGATGCGTTACGAAGTCGATCTGTGGGGGCGGTTGGCGAGTACGCGCGATGCAGCTGAATGGGCAGTGTTGGCAACCGACTTTGATCGGCGCGCCAGTGCCCTGAGCTTGATCGGTAACACCGCTCGCTTGTATTGGCGAATCGGTCTGTTCAACGAACTGGCCCGGTCGGCCCGGGAGAGTATCCGCTACGCCGAACAGACACTGCGGCTGGTGCAGTCCCAGCGTCTGGCAGGCGCGGCGACTGGGCTTGAAGAAGCCCAGGCCGAGCAAGTGCTGGCCACGCAACGTGCAGTATTAAGCGATTACCTGCTGCAACTTGAAGTGGCGCGCAACGCACTGGCAATAGTTTTCGATCAGGCACCCGAGCGTCGGTTTGTCGAACTCCAACAATTACCTTCAGCGACATTGCCGAGTGTACCGGCAGGCTTGCCGGCGGATCTGGTTGCCCGGCGTCCCGATCTGCAGGCGGCTGAGTGGCGATTACGGCAGGCGCTGTCTAACTATGACGCAACGCGTGCCAGTTTCTATCCCTCGTTCACGCTGACGGGCAACCTGTCCACCGGCAGTAGTCGGGAGTTGAGCCAAGTGCTCAATAATCCTGTCGGCGTGTTGGGCATCGGCATCAGTCTGCCGTTTGTGCAGTGGAATGTCCGCAAGTACACCGTCGCACTTTCCTTGGTGGACTACGAGGCGGCGATCATTGATTTTCGCCAGGGCCTGTATATCGCGTTGGCGGAAGTTGAAGACGCACTGTCGGCACAAGTGCACTTTGCCGATCAGGGGTTGCAGCGTGAGCAGGCTCTGGCCGCGGCGATGAAAGCCGAAGGATTGGCAGAGATTCGTTATCGCAGCGGGCAGACAGGTATCAAGGAGTGGCTGGATCTGCAAGAGAGTCGTCGTGCCGCGCAAATTTCGCTGGCACAGAATCACTTCGAGCGATTGCAGGCGCAAATGGGGTTGTACCTGGCGCTAGGTGGGGGCTTTACACGTTAGTTCATTGCGCACACAGCTGTGGATGTTTGGGGAGTGTTGTTGGTCATTAAGGAAGATTGTCTAGCGCGTCTAACTTAATTTGGTTTTTGTTTGATGTAAATCAATGTTTTCATATGCAATTAAAGTTGTAGGCGGCTGTTCGTTTGCTGGTTTTTGTTTGTGTTATTTAATTAATGGATAGTTTGCTTTCAGGGCCTTTGTTTTATTGTTTTTAGTTGTGTCGTAACGTAAGGTGCGCGCTCTCTCATCGGGGCTCTTGATGAGGGGGAGAGTGCTCGCTTGAAGTACTCTTATTGAAGTCTCCGGTTGCGTCGACACGATGATGAGTGCTCTGCAATCATCGTGACGGCAGCCTGCCGAGATGTTTATTTGAAATGGAGATCGTTATGTCGCTGCGTATGGGTTTTGGTCTGACTTTGGCCGCAAGTTTGCTGTTGGGTGCTGTAGTTGTTCAGGCTGCACCGGCTTCCTGGTGGCTTTATGAGTCGGCTTCGACCGGCCGTACTATGTGCAGCAATGTTCCGCAGGCCAAAGGCTGGGTTCGTGTTGCCGGTCCTTACAATAACGGCGGCTGCCGCCGCTAAGCGTTATTGGTAAGTATCGAAAAGAGGCTCCTTCAATGAAGGGGCCTTTTTTGTATCTGCCAATACCCGTTCGCTCTTGCAGGGAATGCGGGGCAAAAGAAAACCCCCGACACACCAGAGGTCTGTCGGGGGTTTCTCATTCAGGTGTCTTGCAACACCTGAACACGCTCAGCTTATTGGCAAGCTTCGCAATCCGGTTCGTCGATCGCGCAAGCCTTTGGCACTGGAGCAGGGCCGGCAGGTGCTGCCAGAACCGAATCGTCGCCGTGGTTGCCGCCGCTGGAAACAGCGTTCAGCTTGCCGGTGTTGATGGTCGACTTCTCGGTGCTGGTCGCAGCCAGGGCACGGAGGTAGTAAGTGGTTTTCAGACCACGGTACCAGGCCATGCGGTAGGTCACGTCGAGCTTCTTGCCCGATGCGCCGGCGATGTACAGGTTCAGCGACTGGGCCTGGTCGATCCACTTCTGACGACGGCTGGCCGCGTCAACGATCCACTTGGTGTCCACTTCGAACGCGGTCGCGTAGAGCTCTTTGAGTTCTTGCGGGATGCGCTCGATCTGCTGAACCGAACCGTCGTAGTACTTCAGGTCGTTGATCATGACCGAGTCCCACAGGCCGCGAGCTTTCAGGTCGCGAACCAGGTACGGGTTGATCACGGTGAATTCGCCCGACAGGTTCGATTTCACATACAGGTTCTGGTAGGTCGGTTCGATCGACTGCGAGACGCCAGTGATGTTGGCGATGGTCGCGGTCGGTGCGATGGCCATGATGTTGGAGTTACGAATGCCTTTCTGTACACGGGCGCGAACCGGTGCCCAGTCCAGGGTTTCGTTCAGGTCGACATCGATGTACTTCTGGCCACGAGCCTCGATCAGGATCTGTTGCGAATCCAGCGGCAGGATGCCTTTGGACCACAGCGAACCCTGGAACGTCTCGTACGCGCCGCGCTCGTCAGCCAGGTCGCAGGAAGCCTGGATCGCGTAGTAGCTGACCGCTTCCATCGACTTGTCGGCGAACTCGACGGCAGCGTCGGAACCGTAAGGAATGTGCTGCAGGTACAAAGCGTCCTGGAAGCCCATGATGCCCAGACCGACCGGACGGTGCTTGAAGTTGGAGTTCTTCGCTTGTGGCACCGAGTAGTAGTTGATGTCGATAACGTTATCGAGCATGCGTACAGCGGTGTTCACGGTGCGTTCCAGCTTGGCGGTGTCCAGCTTGCCGTTGACGATGTGGTTCGGCAGGTTGATCGAACCCAGGTTGCAAACGGCGATCTCGTCCTTGTTGGTGTTCAAGGTGATCTCGGTGCACAGGTTCGAGCTGTGAACCACGCCGACGTGCTGCTGCGGGCTACGCAGGTTGCACGGGTCTTTGAAAGTCAGCCATGGGTGGCCGGTTTCAAACAGCATGGAGAGCATTTTGCGCCACAGGTCTTTGGCCTGGATGGTCTTGAACAGTTTGACCTTGCCTGGGTATTCGGTCAGGGCTTCGTAGTACTCGTAGCGCTCTTCGAAGGCTTTACCGGTCAGGTCGTGCAGGTCCGGCACTTCGGATGGCGAGAACAGGGTCCACTTGCCGTCATCGAAGACACGCTTCATGAACAGGTCAGGGATCCAGTTGGCAGTGTTCATGTCGTGGGTACGACGACGATCATCACCGGTGTTCTTGCGCAGCTCGATGAACTCTTCGATGTCCATGTGCCAGGTTTCCAGGTAGGCACACACAGCGCCTTTGCGCTTGCCACCCTGGTTAACGGCAACGGCGGTGTCGTTCACCACTTTCAGGAACGGAACCACGCCTTGCGACTTGCCGTTGGTGCCTTTGATGTACGAACCCAGTGCACGCACCGGCGTCCAGTCATTGCCCAGGCCGCCAGCAAATTTCGACAACATGGCGTTGTCGTGAATCGCGTGGTAGATGCCCGACAGGTCATCCGGCACGGTGGTCAGGTAGCAGCTCGACAGCTGTGGACGCAGGGTACCGGCGTTGAACAGGGTCGGGGTCGACGACATGTAGTCGAAGGACGACAGCAGGTTGTAGAACTCGATCGCACGGTCTTCTTTCTGCTTCTCTTCGATCGCCAGGCCCATGGCCACGCGCATGAAGAAGATCTGCGGCAGTTCGAAACGCACGCCATCCTTGTGGATGAAGTAACGGTCGTACAGGGTTTGCAGGCCCAGGTAGGTGAATTGCTGATCGCGCTCGTGGTTGATCGCCTTGCCCAGTTTTTCCAGGTCGAAGGAGGCCAGCACAGGGTTCAGCAGTTCGAACTCGATACCTTTGGCGATGTATGCCGGCAGAGCCTTGGCGTACAGGTCGACCATTTCGTGGTGAGTGGCGCTTTCGGCCACACCCAGGAAGCCCAGGCCTTCGGCACGCAGGGTGTCCATCAGCAGGCGGGCGGTGACGAACGAGTAGTTCGGCTCACGCTCGACCAGGGTACGGGCGGTCATCACCAGCGCGGTGTTGACGTCGGTCAGGGCCACACCGTCGTACAGGTTTTTCAGGGTTTCGCGCTGGATCAGGTCGCCGTCGACTTCTTCCAGACCTTCGCAGGCTTCGGTGACGATGGTGTTCAGGCGACCCATGTCCAGCGGCGCCAGGCTACCGTCGGCACGGGTGATGCGGATCGACGGGTGCGCGTTGACCGCTTCTTCTGCCGGTGCGTGGGCAGCGCGTTCTTTCGAACGACCGTCACGGTAGATCACGTAGTCGCGAGCGACTTTCTGCTCACCGGCACGCATCAGGGCCAGTTCGACCTGGTCCTGGATTTCTTCGATGTGGATGGTGCCGCCCGACGGCATGCGACGCTTGAAGGTCGCGGTGACCTGTTCGGTCAGACGGGCAACGGTGTCATGGATTCGCGACGAAGCGGCAGCGGTGCCGCCTTCAACTGCGAGGAACGCTTTGGTGATAGCGACGGTGATCTTGTCATCGGTGTAAGGAACGACAGTGCCATTGCGCTTGATCACGCGCAGTTGACCAGGCGCGGTGGCTGCCAGATCCGAATTCGAATCAGCGGCCTGCGGCAAGGTGCCCTGCGGGTTCTCGCGAGTTGTGTCGGTTTGCATGGGGGGTGGTCTCCACATTCTCTATGTTTGTTTGGGCACCATCATGGTGCCCACCGTTCTGTCCAGAAGCACTACAGCCGACGGGCGTCGGGTATAACAACTTCGGGACAGTAGGAAAAAAGGCTGATGAAGCCGCATCCTTGCCGAAGTTTTTGGCTACGAGCCAGGGCCCGAACCGGATTCCTTCCCAGGTGACAGTAATGACTGCAACACCCGTACCGTTCTCGCCGCTGCGCGGTAAAAAACGGTGCCATCCGCAAGTGCGGTTTGGGCTTTGAAAAACTTGCTTGGTTCAACCGGAAACCGGCAATAAAACGCTTGAGTTTCAGGTCTTAAATGTGGTTGGGCGTTTAAGCGGAAAACCCTATATGTAGGGTCTCTCCCTGCGCCGTGCTACAAGATAATGCGTTTCACGGGTGCTTGCAACGTACTAGCTGTGGATAAACCTGTGCGTAAATTGTGTAAGAAATCCGGAATTCGCGTGTAGGCCGCGAACCTGCTGAGCTAGACCGTCTGTCACTGTTTTTTCACCGGGAAAAACGCTTCAGCGGATTTTTAAGGGCGCGAACCCTATCACAAAAAACTGCCTTGTCCGAACGCATTTACCGACTTGTGTTCTGGCTGTACGCCGTTTATACAATCGGCCCATGTGCAGGCATTGTTATCCTCCAGAAACATGACAAAAGGACGGGAGGATCACGCTAAATATCGCGTACCCCTGTAGGAGCTGCCGAAGGCTGCGATCTTTTGATCCTGATCTTGAAAAGCAAGATCAAAAGATCGCAGCCTCGTTTCACTCGACAGCTCCTACAGGGGATTGTGTGTCCGGGCAATCGCCTTCCTTTTATTAATAACAATAGAAAGCAGAGGTCACCGGTGGAGCAACAAGCCTTTCAGGTATTGATCGTCGAAGATGACCAGCGACTGGCCGAACTGACGCGCGACTACCTGCAAGCCAATGGACTGCGCGTGGACATCGAAGGCAACGGTGCGCTGGCGGCGGCGCGGATCATCAAGGAGCAGCCGGATCTGGTGATTCTCGACCTGATGCTGCCCGGCGAAGATGGCCTGAGCATCTGTCGCAAGGTGCGCAATCAGTACGACGGACCGATTCTGATGCTCACCGCACGCACTGACGATGCCGATCAGATCCAGGGCCTCGACCTCGGTGCCGACGATTACGTGTGCAAACCGGTGCGCCCACGTCTTTTGCTGGCGCGCATTCAAGCGTTGCTGCGTCGTAGCGACAGCACCGAAGCGGTGGCAGAGAAATCCCGTCGTCTGCAATTCGGCCCGCTGGTGGTCGACAACGCCTTGCGCGAGGCGTGGCTGAGCGACAACGGCATCGAGCTGACCAGCGCCGAATTCGACCTGCTCTGGCTGTTGGTGTCCAACGCCGGGCGCATTCTGTCCCGCGAAGAAATCTTCACCGCCCTGCGCGGCATCGGCTACGACGGCCAGGACCGCTCGATCGATGTGCGTATCTCGCGGATCCGCCCGAAAATCGGCGACGACCCGGACCACCCGCGCCTGATCAAGACCATTCGCAGCAAAGGTTATCTGTTCGTTCCTGAAGCCTGCGTAGACCTGCCGCTGTGAACTCGATCTTCCTGCGCATCTACGGCGGCATGTGCGCAGCGCTGATTCTGGTGGCGGTGCTCGGTGTGCTGGCGCTGAATCTGCTCAATACCGTGCGCAGCGAGCAGTATCGCGAGCGGCTGGCCCACGGCACCTTTTCGCTGATGGCCGACAACCTGCAACCGATGAACGAAACCGAGCGCCATCGAGCGTTGCTGGTATGGGAGCGGTTGCTGGGGATTCCGCTGGCGCTGAAGAAGTTCGCCGAGACCGATCTCGATCTGTCCCAGCGCACCCGCGTACAGCGCGGTCAGGCCCTGGTCGAGCAGACCGGTCCGCACGCGGCCAAGGTCTACCGGATGGTCAGCGACAAGGAACAACTTGTACTGGTGGGAGAAGTGCAGCAGATCAGCGAGCAACTGGCCCGCGCGACCATTTACCTGCTGGCCGATGAACTGGTGCGCGTACCGGTCGGCGAGCAGCCCAAGCGCCTCGCGCAGATCAAGCAAGAGAAGGGCTTCGGTTTCGATCTGCGCCTGGTCACGGTGAATGACGCCGACATGGACGAGGATCAGAGCCGTCGCGTCTCTGAAGGCGATACGGTGATGGCGCTGGGCAAGGGCGGCGATTCGATCCGCGTATTTGCCGGCATGGTCGGTACGCCGTGGGTGCTGGAGATCGGCCCGCTGTATCAGATGAACCCGTATCCACCGGAATGGCTGGTGCTGATTGCTGCGCTCGGGCTAAGCCTGATCGGTCTTATCGTTTATCTGCTGGTGCGTCAGCTCGAACGGCGTTTACGCGGTCTCGAGGCGGCGGCCACGCGGATTGCCAAGGGCAGCCTGGAAACCCGTGTGCCGGCGCGCGGTGCCGACTCGGTCGGGCGCCTGGCGTCAGCGTTTAACGGCATGGCTGAGCACTTGCAGCAGTTACTGGCGATCCAGCGCGAGTTGGTGCGTGCGGTGTCGCATGAACTGCGCACACCGGTGGCGCGTTTGCGTTTCGGTCTGGAAATGATCGGTTCGGCGACCACCCCGCAAGCGCTGGAGAAATACCGCGAGGGCATGGATCACGACATCGAAGACCTCGATAAGCTGGTCGATGAAATGCTCACCTATGCGCGCCTGGAGCAGGGTTCGCCAGCGCTGACGTTCCAGCGCATCGACCTGGATGCCTTGGTCAATCAAGTGATCGAGGAGCTGGCGCCGTTGCGCGCTGAGGTCACCGTGCAACGTGGTTTGTGCCTGTCTGCGGCGGATAACGATGATGCCTGGGTGGAAGCCGAGCCGCGTTATCTGCACCGCGCATTGCAGAATCTGGTGAGCAACGCCATGCGTCATGCGCGTTCGAGCGTGACGGTGAGTTATCAGGTCGGGCAATTACGCTGCCGCGTCGACGTCGAGGATGACGGGCCGGGTGTACCGGAAGTGGCGTGGGAGCGGATTTTCACGCCATTTCTGCGCCTGGATGACAGTCGCACCCGGGCGTCGGGCGGGCATGGTCTGGGCTTGTCGATTGTGCGGCGGATCATCCACTGGCATGACGGCCGGGCGATCATTGGCAAAAGCAAGAGTCTGGGCGGGGCTTGTTTTAGCCTGAGTTGGCCGAGGAATCAGGAACGCCGTTGAGTTTTGTAGTGCCTGTCATGCCGCCTTCGCGAGCAGGCTCGCTCCCACAGGGGAACGTACTTCAAAATGTGGGAGCGAGCCGGCTCGCGAATGGCCGGCACAGGCGCTAAAGATTTCAGGCCTGAATGCTGACCAGACTCAACAACTGCCCATCCAGCACCCCGAACTGCGCCTCCAGTTCAGTGCCGTTGCGCCATTCGGCAGACAAGTCCGTTAACAGCCGCAACCGGACTTCACCGGCCTCAGTCCACTCCAGCACTTCAGCGTGCTCGAAATAAAAGCGCTTCTGCACAATCGGGTACAGCGCTTTGAACAGACTTTCCTTCACCGAAAATGTCAGCGTCACCCACAGCGCCAACTGATCCCGCGAGGCGGCCGTCATGCGTTGCATTTCAGGTGGCGTCAGAATCTCCCCAGCCAGCCGCTCGGCACGTTCGGTGTCGAGCAGGTTTTCCAGATCCATGCCCAAACCGCGCCAGTGCCTTTTGTTGGCGACAATCGCTGCCGCGCGTCCGGTGCTGTGCGTGATCGAGCCGCAGATATGCGCGGGCCAGATCGGCGCGCGATCTTCGCCAATCGCCGGGACAACGCTGCTGCCTTCCAGTTGTTGCAACGCCGCGCGGGCACAAATCCGCCCGGCGAGAAATTCTGCCTGTCGCTTGGCCACCGAACGCTGAATGCTCGGCGGCGGCTCGATGGCACTGCGGCGAAAGTCATCGCCAAGCAATTGAGCCGGATCGAAGTGAGTACTGAGCAGCACGGTATCAGGCAACACCGTCGGCAACGGCCAATGGCTGTCGAGCGCGGTACAGCAGGCGGGGAGGGCGGGGGTGAGATTCATGGCGGGCATTTTGCCGGTTAGTCGAGACAAGGTCGAGATGATCGTTCCCACGCTCTGCGTGGGAATGCCTCAATGGACGCTCTGCGTTCGCTTTGGGACGCAGAGCGTCCCGGGCTGCATTCCCACGCGGAGCGTGGGAACGATCAGGTGCGGAGGGGTCAGCTAAAGATTTTCTGCAAGAACGCTTTCATGTCCGCCCAGGATTTTTCATCCGCTGCCTTGTTGTACCCGATGTCCGGGCCACCGTGCTCGCCATGGCTCAGGCGATCGGCATCCGGATTGGTAAATCCGTGCTTGGCGCCGTCGAGGCTGACGAACTTATAGTCAGCGCCAGCCTTGTCCATTTCCGTCTTGAACGCCGTGACATTGTCTGGAGTGACCATGCTGTCCAGCGCACCGTGTTCGACCAGAATCTTCGCCTTCACACTGCCGGGTGTCGCCGGGGTTTTGGTTGCCAGCGCACCGTGGAAACTCACCACGCCCGCCAGCGGCTCTCCTTGGCGCGCGGCGTTCAGCACCACCGCACCGCCGAAGCAGTAACCGATGGCGGCGATTTTGTTGACGTCGGTCTGCGCCTGCTTCTTCAGCAAATTCAGCCCGGCCTCAAAGCGCTTGCTGGAAGCCGCCGCATCCTGAGTCGCCGCCTGCATGAACGCCATGGCATCTTTCGGGTGTTCGGTGTTCTTGCCTTCGCCGTACATGTCGATCGCCAGAGCGCTGTAACCGAGTGCGGCGAGATCACGCGCGCGGCGCTTGGCGTAGTCGTTCAGCCCCCACCATTCGTGCACCACGACGACACCCGGGCGTTTGCCTTGGATGGCGTCGTCGTAGGCGTAGTAGCCGATCAGTTTCGTGCCGTCGGCGCTCTGGTAGGGAATTTCTTCAGTCTTGATCGCAGCCTGAGTGAGGCTGCTGACGGCCAGCAAGGTGAGGGCAAGGAACAGGCGCATGGTCGAGTCTCCTGACAGTAAAGGGTCAAAACAGCCTAGTTCATTTGGTTCAGGTCAGGTTCAGAGACGGTTCAGGGGCGGTACAGGGGAGGGTCAGTAACCTTGCGCCATACCCAAACAGCACTGTGAAAGAGGAAATACCCATGACTTTTAACAAACTGTTGCTGGCATTGACCGTAATGAGCGCCAGTATCGCGGCCCAGGCCGATACCACTTCCAACTTCGCCGGCCTGTCCTTCGGCCAGACCAGCGACAAGATCGACAAGTCCCACGCACTGAACAACAACCTCGACCACCCGAACGCCACCGGCGCCATCGACGGCAACAACACCTACGGCGTACGCCTCGGTCAGCAAAACAGCCAGGGTCGCTACTACGCCACCTACGACAACGTGTCGGGTTCGCACAATGGCATTAAACTGCGTCAGGAAAACCTGCTGGGCAGCTACGATCTGTTCTACCCGGTGGGCGGCAGCACCAAGTTGTTCGGCGGTGCAACGGCCGGTCTGACCAAACTGACTCAGGAGTCGCCAGGCTTTAGCCGCGACAGTGATATCGGTTATGCCGTCGGCGGTCAGATCGGTGTGTTGCAACAAGTATCGCAAAACACTTCGGTCGAACTCGGTTACCGTTACCTGCGCAGCAACGCCAGCACCGAGATGAGCGAGCGCGGTGGCAGCAAGCAAGGCTCGCTGGATTTGACCAGCAGCGCGCAGACTTACCTGTCGGCTAACTACAATTTCTAAGGAGTTGCCAGCAGGTTCAATGTGGGAGCGAGCCTGCTCGCGAAAGCGGTGAATCAGTCGATCAATTTATCGACTGCCACACAGCCTTCGCGAGCAGGCTCGTTCCCACAGGTGTGTGACTGGAGATTCTGATTTGCCCGGGAGAGTGTTATGAAACTGTTGGTCGTCGAAGATGAAGCGCTGTTGCGCCATCACCTGCAAACCCGCCTGACGGAAAGTGGCCACGTGGTCGAGTCCGTGGCCAATGCCGAGGAGGCGCTGTACCAGACCGGACAGTTCAACTTCGACCTGGCGGTGATCGATCTCGGCCTGCCGGGCATGGGCGGTCTCGATTTGATCCGCCAATTGCGCGCGGGGGGCAAGACCTTCCCGATCCTGATCCTCACCGCGCGCGGCAACTGGCAGGACAAGGTCGAAGGCCTCGCCGCCGGCGCCGACGATTACGTGGTCAAGCCGTTCCAGTTCGAAGAACTCGACGCGCGCCTGAATGCCTTGCTGCGCCGCTCCAGCGGTTTCACCCAGTCGACCATCGTCGCCGGGCCGCTGCTGCTCGACCTCAATCGCAAACAGGCCACCCTCGACGAGCAACCGCTGGCGCTGACCGCCTACGAGTACCGCATCCTCGAATACCTGATGCGCCATCACCAGCAAGTGGTGCCCAAGGATCGCCTGATGGAACAGCTCTATCCGGATGACGACGAGCGCGATCCGAATGTCATCGAAGTGCTGGTCGGCCGTCTGCGCCGCAAACTTGAAGGCCCGGCCGGGTTCAAGCCGATCGACACCGTGCGCGGTCTCGGCTACCTGTTCAATGAGCGCTGCACTTGATTCGTTCTCTTCGCGTTCGCTTGATGCTCGCCGCCACCACGTTGGCGGTGTTGTTCATGCTCGCCTTGCTGCCGGCGATGCAAGGCGCGTTCAGCCTGGCGTTGCAGGACTCGATCGAGCAGCGCCTGGCTTCGGACGTGACCACGCTGATTTCGGCCGCGCGCATCGAAAACGGTCGACTAGTGATGCCCAATCAGTTGCCGGATGAGCGCTTCAATCTCACCGATTTCCGTTTGCTCGGCTACATCTACGATCGCGAAGGGCACCTGGTGTGGCGCTCGAAAGCCACCCAGGAAGAGCAGATCAACTACAAACCGCGCTACGACGGACTCGGTAACGAGTTCGCGCGGATCCGTGAAACCAATGGCCAGGAATTCTTCGTCTACGACGTCGAAGTCAAACTGCTCGGCGGCAAAAGCGCGGCGTTCAGCATCGTTGCCCTGCAACCGGTGCGCGAGTACGAAACCACCCTCGAAGGCCTGCGCGAAAATCTCTATCTGGGCTTCGGTGCAGCGTTGCTGGTGCTGCTGGCATTGTTGTGGATCGGCCTGACCTGGGGCCTCAAAGCCTTGCGCCGGCTCAGTCAGGAACTCGACGAAATCGAGGGCGGCACCCGCGAAAGTCTCACTGAACAACATCCGCGCGAACTGCTGCGCCTGACCGGCTCGCTCAACCGTTTGCTGCACAGTGAACGCCAACAGCGCAGTCGTTATCGCGACTCTCTCGATGACTTGGCGCACAGCCTGAAAACCCCGTTGGCAGTGTTGCAAGGCGTCAGCGAGGACATGGCCCAACGCCCCGAAGAACGCGATCAGGCCTGGGTGCTGCAAAGCCAGATCGAACGCATGAGCCAGCAGATCAGCTATCAACTGCAACGGGCCAGTTTGCGCAAAAGCGGACTGGTGCGGCATCAGGTGCGCCTGCAACCGGTACTGAAAAGTTTGTGTGACACGCTGGACAAGGTTTATCGCGATAAACATGTACGGGTGGCGTTTGATCTGCCGGAGCATTGTTATGTGCCGATCGAGCAGGGCGCTTTGCTGGAGATGATGGGCAACTTGCTGGAAAACGCTTATCGCCTGTGTCTGGGCGAAGTGCGCATCAGCGTGCGCGAGACCCTCGCCGGGATCGAACTGTGCGTCGAAGATGACGGCCCGGGCGTGCCGCCGGATCAGCGTGCGCGGATTCTGGAGCGTGGCGAACGGCTGGATGCCCAGCATCCGGGGCAGGGGATCGGGTTGGCGGTGGTCAAGGACATTATCGAAAGCTACAACGCCAAACTCGCGTTGGGCGATTCACCGATGGGTGGGGCGGCGTTCAGGATTCATTTTCCGGCGGTGTGATTGGGAGTTGCCCTCACCCTAACCCTCTCCCAGAAGGAGAGGGGACTGACCGAAGTGTCTTTGGAAAATTATCGACCTGAGCGATTTGCAGCGAATATGGATTCAATAGAGAGCTTGCAGGTCGGCGTATTTCTCAAGCATCCCCCAATCAGTCCCCTCTCCCTGAGGGTGTCTGGCGTTTTATATCGACCTGAAATAGCCAGTCGATTATGGATTCAGTAGAGAGCGTTCAGGTCGGCGTACTTCTTGAGCATCCCTCAATCAGTCCCCTCTCCCTCGGGGAGAGGGTTAGGGTGAGGGGCTTTTGATTTAGCGCCTCACTGCTCCTGCGCCCGATAAGCCCCCGGCGTCAGCCCCGTCCACTTCTTGAACGCCCGATGAAACGCCGACGGTTCGGAAAATCCCAACTGCTCGGCAATCTGCTGCAACGACAGATCCGCGCGGCCCAAATGATAAATGGCGATATCCCGCCGCAACTGATCCTTCAACTCCTGAAAACTCGTGCCTTCCTCACGCAAGTGCCGGCGCAAGGTCTGCGGGCTGATGTGCAGATGCGCCGCGACCGCTTCCAGATCCGGCCAGTTCGCACTGTCGCGGCTGAGCAAACGGCGCAGGCGGCTGCTCAGGCTGTCGCCGTCGTCGGGGCGAGAAAGCAGGTCGGCGGGAGAGCGTTCGAGGAAATGTTTGAGCGTGCGTTCGTCCTGCAACAGCGGCATGGACAGATAGCGGCTGTGGAATAAAAGGCTGCTTTGCTCGGTGCCGAAGGTCAGCGGGCAGGGGAACAGCAGATCGTACTCGGCGCCATGCTCGGGGCGTGGATAGCTGAAGCTCGCCTGTTCGAGGCGAATCCGCTGGCCAATCAGCCAACTGCCCAGGCGATGCCAGATCACCAGCAAGCTCTCGGTGAGAAAGTGATCCGGGTCCCATAACTGCGAATCGTCGAGACTCAAACGCACCCACTCGTCTTCGCGCGTGAGGCTCAGGCGCGGGGCTTCGGGGAATAGGCTATAAAACAATAAACCCCGTTGCAGCGCTTTCTCCAGATTGCGGCAGTGAATCGAGGCATGGCACATCATGGCGAAACTGCCGGGTTTGCTTGGTGCGTTGCCGAAACCCAGGTATTCGTCGTCCAGCGCCAGCCACAGGCCCTGAATCAACCGGGTGAATTGTTCCGGGGCAATGCGTGCACGCGGCTCATCGAGCAATTCCGCGCTGATGCCCAGTTGCAGCAGCAGGCCCGAGTAATCGAAACCCACGCGGCGTGCGCCTCCGAGGGCGGCACGGGCGAAATGACTGGCGATGGTGCGTTCGCGCATAAGCGGCAGATCCTTCCTCAGGCGCCGGATGGTAGCTGGCGGCCGGACGCACCTACAAGGCGGATTTCCGCCAAATTGTAGGACGAGAAGCGGCGAGTTGGCGGAAATCCGCCACACTTGAGTCACCGAGTGGTGACATCCATGACGCTGTAATCCCTGATATCAAAAGGCTTGCAGGCAATCGCACCAAAGTGGCACGACGTTTGCGATACAAGCCACAGAAGCGTGCGTTTCGCCCTGATGGACAACGCTGCTCCAACAACAAATCCCTCCAGTGCAGGAGGGTTCGCAATTAAGGTTTCGCGGCCAACAGATGGATGTTGCCACGCGGGACGCTTGAGGAAACCTGCAATGACGACTCGTCAGCCACTGTACAAATCCCTGTATTTCCAGGTGATCGTTGCCATCGCCATCGGCATCCTGCTTGGTCACTTCTACCCTCAGACCGGTGTGGCCCTCAAGCCGCTGGGTGACGGGTTCATCAAACTGATCAAAATGGTCATCGCCCCGATCATCTTCTGTACCGTTGTCAGCGGCATCGCCGGCATGCAGAACATGAAATCCGTGGGCAAGACCGGCGGCTACGCGCTGCTGTACTTCGAAATCGTTTCCACCATTGCCCTGCTGATCGGTCTGATCGTGGTCAACGTTGTGCAACCGGGCGCCGGCATGCACATCGACGTCACCACCCTGGACGCCTCGAAAATCGCCACTTATGTGACGGCCAGTAAAGACCAGAGCATTGTCGGTTTCCTCCTCAATGTAATCCCGAACACCATCGTCGGCGCGTTCGCCACCGGTGACATCCTGCAAGTGCTGATGTTCTCGGTGATCTTCGGCTACGCCCTGCATCGCCTGGGTTCGTACGGTCGTCCGCTGCTGGACATGATCGATCGCTTCGCCCACGTGATGTTCAACATCATCAACATGATCATGAAACTGGCGCCGCTGGGTGCTTTCGGCGCGATGGCCTTCACCATCGGTGCCTACGGCGTCGGCTCGCTGGTGCAACTGGGCCAGTTGATGATCTGCTTCTACATCACCTGCATCCTGTTCGTGGTGGTGGTGCTGGGTGCGATCTGCCGTGCTCACGGTTTCAGCGTGTTTAAACTGGTGCGTTACATCCGTGAAGAGCTGTTGATCGTACTGGGCACGTCCTCCTCGGAATCGGCACTGCCACGCATGCTGATCAAGATGGAGCGTCTGGGCGCGAAGAAATCCGTAGTGGGTCTGGTGATCCCGACCGGTTACTCGTTCAACCTCGACGGTACTTCGATCTACCTGACCATGGCGGCCGTGTTCATCGCTCAGGCGACCGACACCCACATGGACATCACCCACCAGATCACCCTGCTGCTGGTATTGCTGTTGTCCTCCAAAGGCGCGGCTGGCGTGACCGGTTCGGGCTTCATCGTACTGGCCGCGACCCTGTCGGCGGTAGGTCACCTGCCGGTGGCCGGTCTGGCGCTGATCCTCGGTATCGACCGCTTCATGTCCGAAGCCCGCGCACTGACCAACCTGGTCGGTAACGCAGTAGCCACCATCGTGGTTGCCAAGTGGGTCAAGGAGCTGGATACCGATCAGCTGCAAACCGAGCTGGCCTCGGGCGGTCGCGGTATCTCTGATACCCGTCCTGAAGATGATCTGGGTGTGGCTGAAGGCCCAACCCCAAGCAATGTGAAGTAAGCACTGCTTGCCTGGAAAAACCCGCTTCGGCGGGTTTTTTCTTGCCTGCGATTTGAGCGTAACGGTCACACCCGCTGACATTTCCGGTGATTGCCGTACGCGGTATCGCTGCCTAGGCTGAGTGCATCGCCCAAGGAGTTCGCCCATGTCCGCACCGCTGGCCTCACTGAAGATCCTCGATTTCTCGACGCTGCTGCCGGGGCCGTTTGCCTCGTTGTTGCTGGCGGACATGGGCGCGGAAGTGCTGCGCATCGAGTCGCCGACGCGCCTGGATCTGCTGCGCGTTTTGCCGCCGCATGATGGCGGAGTTTCGGCCAGTCATGCCTACCTCAATCGCAACAAGCGCAGCCTGGCGCTGGACCTCAAACAGCCTGAGGCGCTGGACGTGGTCAAGCAATTGCTGACCGATTACGACATCGTCCTCGAGCAGTTTCGCCCCGGTGTCATGGAGCGTTTGGGCCTGGGCTATGAAGCGCTGAAGGCGATCAATCCAAAGTTGATTTATGTGTCGATCACCGGTTACGGCCAGACCGGGCCGTACAAGGATCGCGCCGGGCATGACATCAATTACTTGGCGCTGGCGGGTCTTTCCAGTTACACCGGCCGTACAGACAGCGGCCCGCTGCCGCTGGGCATGCAAGTGGCGGATGTCGCCGGTGGTTCATTGCACGGGGTGATCGGCTTGTTGGCGGCGGTGATTGCGCGGCAGCAAACCGGGCAGGGCACGCATCTGGATGTGAGCATGACCGATTGCGCGTTCAGCCTGAATGCCATGGCCGGGGCCGGCTATCTGGCATGCGGTGAAGAGCCTGGATGGGAAGATCAGATGCTCAACGGTGGCAGTTTCTACGACTACTACCGTTCCCGCGATGGGCGCTGGATGTCGGTGGGCAGTCTGGAACCGGGGTTCATGCAGCAACTGTGTACGGCGTTGGGGCGGCCGGAGTTGGCGGCGCAGGGCTTGTCCTCAAAACCTGAGCAGCAGCGAGCATTGAAATACGCGCTGACGGTGGAGTTTGAAAAGCATGATTTTGCTGAATTGTGCGAGTTGTTTGCCGGGATCGATGCGTGTGTCGAGCCGGTATTGAGTCTGGGGGAGGCGGTAAGCCATCCGCAGTTGCGGGCACGGGAATTGGTGACGCAGGTGCCGCGTGAGGATGGTTCGACGCAGGCGCAGATAGCGTGTCCGTTGAAGTTTTCCGAAGCGTTGCCGGCGCCGCGGCATGTTGGCGCGGTGTTGGGGCAGCATACGGATCAGGTGTTGGGGGAGTTGGGGTTCAGTGTTGAGCGGATTGCTGAATTGCGTTCTGCCAAAGTCATTCTTTAATGCCTGTTCTGGCCTCATCGCTGGTAAGCCAGCTCCCACATTTTTCGAGGTGTCCACAGATTCTGTGTAAGACACCTAAACCTGTGGGAGCTGGCTTGCCAGCGATGGGGCCAGTCGGGGCGACGCAAACTGACTATTCGACGCGCATCTCACCACTGAACACCAAGGTATTGCGGCAGCGGCGACACAAATACCGCCGCCCCTGCCGCACCAGGCTATGGCGCTGCGCCGAAAACGGAAAATCGCTGTCCGCGCACGGGCATTTGTAGATATAGCGGGTCACGCTGCGGCGCTTGATTGCATAGGTGTGACAGCGATCCGGCGGTAGTTCGTAAACGCCGCGCATGATCAGTTGCCATTCCTCGCCGTGGGGTTGAATGCGCTCGCCAAACAACTGATGGGCGATCAGGTGCGCGACTTCGTGGGCCACGGTCTGCTTGAGGAAGTGTTCGGTGTTTTCCCGGTACAGCTGCGGATTGAAGCGCAGCAGATTCTCGTGCAGATGCGCGACACCGGCTTTTTGCCCGCGCAGCTTGAGACTGACGACAGGGCGTGGGAAAGAACGTTTGAAAAAGGCTTCAGCGAGTTGGTAACAGTCTTCGACGCGGGTATTGAGTTGCTCGGGCATGCTTGATGGATCTCCAGAGGCGTCGAGTATGCCGCAACCCTGTGGACTTGCGAATCGCCGAGCTGCCGAATGGTCATCCTTGAAACGACAAGGCCGCCTTGCGGCGGCCTGTGATCAGCCTGTCGAGTCAGTTCGTATACACAGGCCCGACGCCCAGCCCCCAGACAATCACGGTGAATGCCATGATGGCGACCAGCACCACCAGACCCACCGCCAGCACCGAGCTGGAAAACAGGAAGCCCTCGTCCGACGGAATATTCATGAACGTCGGCAGCCCCACATACAACAGATAAACCGTGTAGCAGATGGCCGCCGTACCGACGATCATCCCCAGCCACATATGCGGATACAGCGCCGCCAGACCGCCGACGAACAACGGTGTCGCGGTATAAGTGGCAAATGCGACACAACGGGCCAGACTCGGATTGGCGTCATAGGTACGCGCCATCCAGTGCACGAAGGCACCCATGACCGCGACGCCGCCGAGCATGGCCAGGTACGACATGATCGTCATCCACAGTGCGCTTTCAAAGGTAAGCATCACCGGTGCGCGGTTGCCGATCACCCAGCCAACCTGAGTAGTGCCGATAAACGCCGAGACAGCGGGGATCGCCGCCAGAATCAGCGTGTGGGTGAGGTACATGTGGCTGATGCTTTCCTCTTGGTCGCCACGGATTTCCTTCCATTCCTGATCGGGGTGGGTAAAAAGTCCCACTACGTGATGGATCATGCCAGTCACTCCTCTTGTTATTGCCATCGCCCCCCAGCGGAGCGCCTACGGGCCAAGGTGGCCGAGCAAATACAGGTCTTCAGATTGTGTGCGACCTTATGTCGCAGTATAGAAAGGTCTTACCCGCACAGGTATTAGGGGCTTAGAGCAAATCGCGCTGTAAACAGGGCGGGTAATCGCCTTGGGGTCTGTTAACGCGTCGTCGGCTGGCCGCGACAACCTGTGCCCACAACCCCGGGGTTTTTGCGTAAAATGCCGGCCTTTCGTCACACCTCACGGATTTCGCGTCATGGGCACTCTTACGGTCAACCAGAACAAACTGCAAAAGCGCCTGCGCCGCCTGGCCGGCGAAGCGGTCGCCGATTTCAACATGATTGAAGACGGCGACAAGGTGATGGTCTGCCTGTCCGGCGGCAAGGACAGCTACACCATGCTCGACGTGCTCCTGCACCTGCAGAAGGTTGCCCCGATCAAGTTCGAGATCGTCGCGGTGAACATGGACCAGAAGCAGCCGGGCTTCCCTGAGCATGTGCTGCCGGCCTACCTGAAAGAGCTGGGCGTCGAGTACCACATCGTCGAGAAAGACACCTATTCGGTGGTCAAGGAACTGATCCCGGAAGGCAAGACCACCTGCTCGCTGTGTTCGCGCCTGCGTCGCGGCACGCTGTACACCTTCGCCGACGAAATCGGCGCGACGAAAATGGCCCTCGGTCACCACCGTGACGACATCGTCGAGACGTTCTTCCTCAACATGTTTTTCAACGGCTCGCTCAAGGCAATGCCGCCGAAGCTGCGCGCCGACGATGGTCGCAACGTGGTAATCCGTCCGCTGGCGTACTGCAACGAGAAAGACATTCAGGCTTACTCGGATTTGAAAGAATTCCCGATCATCCCGTGCAACCTCTGCGGTTCGCAGGAAAACCTGCAACGTCAGGTGGTCAAGGAAATGCTTCTGGACTGGGAGCGCAAGACCCCCGGTCGAACTGAAAGCATCTTCCGCAGTCTGCAGAACGTGATCCCGTCGCAACTGGCCGACCGCAACCTGTTCGACTTCACCAGCCTGAAGATCGACGAGACCGCAGCTTCGCGCTTCGTCAACGTCGTCAACCTGTAAACACCTTCAAATGTGGGAGCGAGCCTGCTCGCGAAAGCGGTGTGTCATTCAACTGATTTGTTGACTGAGACTCCCACTTCGCGAGCAGGCTCGCTCCCACATTGGTTTCTTCGCTTTATTCAATAGGAGAGGGCATGCGCGATTACAAGTGGCTGCACGAATACTGTCTGAACCGCTTCGGTTCGGCAGCTGAACTGGAAGCCCATCTGCCCGTTCCCAAGACCCCGGCACAACTGCGCAAGATCAGCGACGACCGCTACCTCTCGACCATGGCCCTGCGCGTGTTCCGTGCAGGCCTCAAACACAGCCTGGTCGACGCCAAGTGGCCGGCGTTCGAGGAAGTGTTCTTCAAGTTCGACCCGGAAAAAGTCGTGCTGATGAGTGCCGAACACCTTGAGCGTCTGATGCAGGATGCGCGAATCATCCGTCACCTCGGCAAGCTCAAGAGCGTGCCGCGCAATGCACAGTTCATTCTCGATGTGGAGAAGGAGAAGGGCAGTTTCGGTGCGCTGATCGCCGACTGGCCGGTGACCGATATCGTCGGTTTATGGACGTACCTGAAAAAGCACGGCCATCAACTGGGCGGGCTGTCGGCGCCACGGTTTTTGCGCATGGTTGGCAAGGACACGTTTGTGCCGAGCTACGACGTGGTCGCGGCGCTGAATGCGCAGAAGATCGTCGACAAGGTGCCGACCAGTTTGCGTGATCTGGCAATTGTCCAGGACACGTTCAACCAGTGGCATGAGCAGAGCGGCGGACGGGCGATGAGCCAGATTTCGATGATGCTCGCGTATACAGTGAATCATTAAAAGATCGCAGCCTTCGGCAGCTCCTACAGGGAAGTGCGCCCCAAGTGTAGGAGCTGCCGAAGGCTGCGATCTTTTTCCATCAGGCGACGGAGATCTCGCCTTCGCCCGCCAGTTTGCGATTCAACTGATACCGCCACCGCACATACAACAGCGCCGAGCAGAACACCGCCAGGCTCGCGATCATCTCCAGCACGCCAAACCACTGTCTGCTCGGGTCATACGCCGCCAGTGCGCCTTTGATGAAATACAGATTCACCACAAAACACATCCACGAATGCCCACGGGCGCTGCCCATGATCATCGCCGGGGCGAGAACAATCCACGGGATCAGCTCGACCAGCAGAATCACCCACGGCCGTGCGCCGTGCAGGTCGGCGAACAGCAAATAGTAGGCAGCGAGCAGCCCGGCGAGGGCGAAAAAGCTCAGCAGGCTGAGCACGCGCATCGCCTTCACTCGCGGTTCAAGCCACTCGACCGAGGGCAGGACTTTCGGCTTTTTCGCCACCGTCAGCCCTCCAGCTTCTGCGCTGTCTTGGCCAAACGCAGACCGAGCGCGCGGCACAGCGCCACTTCGTGCTGATCGAGGCCTTTTTTACCGTCAGCCCCAGCGTGATGGCTGGCACCGTATGGCGTACCGCCGCCCTGGGTTTCCAACAGCGCCGATTCGCTGTAAGGCAGACCGGTGATGAGCATGCCGTGGTGCAACAGTGGCAGCATCATCGACAGCAGGGTGGTTTCCTGACCGCCGTGCAGGCTGGCGGTGGAGGTGAACACGCCAGCCGGTTTGCCGACGAGGGCGCCGGTCAGCCACAGGTTGCTGGTGCCGTCGAGGAAGTATTTCAGCGGTGCGGCCATGTTGCCGAAACGCGTCGGGCTGCCAAGGGCCAAACCCGCGCAGTTCTTCAGGTCATCGAGCGTGGCATACAACGCGCCTTCGTCCGGGATGTCCGGCGACACCGCTTCGCACTCGGTGGAAATGGCTGGCACGGTGCGCAAGCGCGCTTCGAGACCCGCCTGTTCGACACCACGGGCAATCTGCCGGGCCATCTCGTTGGTCGAGCCGTTGCGGCTGTAATACAGCACCAGAATGTACGGCGCGCTCACGGCAACAACTCCAGGATATTTTCCGGCGGACGACCGATGACGGCTTTGTCGCCGACTTCAAGAATTGGCCGTTCCATCAGTTTTGGGTGCTGGGCGATGGCGTCGATCAATTGCGCTTCACTGAGGCTTTCGTCCGCCAGCTGAAGCATCTTGTATTCATCTTCCCCGGTTCGCAGCAACTGGCGTGCGCCGATCCCGAGTTTGCCGAGCAGGGCCTTGATTTGCGCTGCGTTCAGCGGGGTTTCGAGGTAGCGCACGACGTTCGGGGTCAGGCCGCGGGCTTCTAGAAGTTCCAGCGCGCCGCGGGATTTCGAGCAGCGCGGATTGTGATAAAGCGTCAGATCGGTCATGGCGGGTCGCTTCTGGCGTAAAGTGGCGGCTATTCTAACTGTGCAGCGCGCAATCCAGAACCTTCGGAGGCAATGGGTCGCAGGCGCCTTCAAATTTTCACAAGGAACACGACATGACACGGCGATTGGCAGCGGCATTGACGATAATCGGGGCGTTGATGCTGGGGGGCTGCGGCAATGATTACGGTATCGATCAGAACGGTCAGAAGGTTGCGTCCGAGCGTTTGGACAAACAATGGGTAGTGCTCAACTACTGGGCCGAATGGTGCGGTCCGTGCCGGACCGAGATCCCGGAGCTCAACCATTTGGCGGATGAGCTGAAGAGCAAGAACGTTGGCGTGTTCGGGGTGAACTTCGACAATGTGCAGGGTGTGGAGCTGAAAGACGCCAGTGAAAAACTGGGCATCAAGTTCACTGTGCTGGCGCAGGATCCGGCGGAGCTGTTCGAGTTGCCGCGCAGTGAAGCGCTGCCGGTGACGTACATCATCGACAACAAGGGCAAGGTGCGTGAACAGTTGATGGGCGAGCAGACGGCGGCGGGGGTGATGGCCAAGCTTGAGGCTCTGCAGGCGACCCAGTAACGTCAAAAGCCCCTCACCCCAGCCCTCTCCCAGGGGGAGAGGGGGCCGACCGAGGTGTCTGGCGAGTTACATCGACCTGAGAGATCGAGTCGATTGTGGATTCGCGAGAGCCACATCCGGTCGATTATGGAGGCCAGTGCAGGATCCGATCGATTATGGATTCGGCGAAACCTTCCAGGTCGACGTACTTCCTCAATATCCCCCAATCAGTCCCTCTCCCTCTGGGAGAGGGTTAGGGTGAGGGCTTTGGCGGACTCATCGACCTAAACGATCCAGTCGATTATGGATTCAATTGCACTCGTTCAGGTCGGCGTAGCTCCCCAATATTCCCCAATCAGTCCCCTCTCCCCCTGGGAGAGGGCTAGGGTGAGGGCTTTGGCAGGCTCACCAACCTAAATAACCCCCCAATATTCCCCAATCAGTCCCCTCTCCCCCTGGGAGAGGGCTAGGGTGAGGGCTTTGGCAGGCTCACCGACCTAAAAGATCCAGTCGATTATGGATTCAGCTGCGCACGTTCAGGTCGGCGTAGCTCTCCAATATCCCCCAATCAGTCCCTCTCCCTCTGGGAGAGGGCTAGGCGGGCGGCGTTCCGATGAGGGCTTTGGCGATCCTGAGGCTTAACCCTCTTCCAGCCACCAGCGCAACGGCTTGCCTTCAGCCGGCCAGAAGCGCATCTGCTCAATCGGCGAGATGTCCCAGCGTTCGACATGCTCCAGCGCCTGCAGGAAGCGTTGTTCCTGCTCCATCAGCGCCGGCGCGCAGAGTTTGCGGGTCTTGCCGATCTTGCCGAAGGTCAGCTTGTCGCCGTCCAGCGTATACGGCGCGAACCAATGGTTGCAGCCACCGTTGCCGTAGGCGCGGCCATCATCGCCAAGGGTCACGGTCAGATGGCTGTAATCCATCAATGGCCGCTCGCCGATCCATTCCAGAATGTAGCTGCGGTTCTGTTGCAGTTGCACAGGCTCTGCCGCGCAACCCACCAGACCCACACCGACCATAGCGGTCAGGGCAAAGCGTTTCATCACGCAGGCTCCTGGCATTTCGGGCACAGGTGCTTGTCGCCAACGGCTTTCCAGCCCAGCTCGGCGATGCGCGCGGTGGCGGCCGGTTTCTCGGCGGCTTTGCCGAGTTTGGCGTCCACGGCGAATTCGAAGCTCAGCTCTTTGGCGCAGCTGTCGCAGTTGACCTGCCAGGTGTGGATCGCCAGTTCGCCGAACACTGGGCCCGTGGTCATCGCGGTCCATTGGCCCGGCGGGTTGATCAGGTGGCGGACGGTTTCAACGGTCAGGCGCATGGACAAGTCCTTGCTGCCTTTGAGGGTGACCACCAAGGCGTCACCGATGCGAATCGAGCCACCGTTGCCAGTGACCTGATAGCGGCCCGGAACAAGGGCGCGGCATTCGGTGAGGGTGTGTTGCGGGTTCATCAGGGTGTAGCGGAAATCGTGTTCGACCATGGGTCCTCCAAATATGCGCGACATGCTAGCACGGGCTTGATTGCAGAATGATGCGCGCGTGCGACCTTCGATCCGGTTCAAATCGACGGGCGCTCATGGCAAACTGCCGCCCTCGACTCTGAAGGAACGGAACATGGCGCTGATCGAATGTTATGAATGCAAGAAGAGCATCAGCTCCGAAGCCAACGCGTGCATTCACTGCGGGGCTCCAATGGCGGAGCAAACCGCTCACGCCCCGGCGCAGGCAGTCGCGGCACCGGCTCAGCCGTCGACGATTTCTTTTGGCAGTCTGCCGCGTAACAAGGCTGTGCCCGAAGTCAGTGCTCCGGCGCCTGAACCGCAACCTTTACCGAAAGTCATGCCGGCCGCCGCGCGGCGTCGGCGCCAGCAACCAACCGAGCAACCGGCCACTGAGCAGGCCAATGCCGACGGCAGTCGCCCGGTGGAAGGCTGGCTGAAGATCATGATCTTCCTGCTGCCGATGGTTTTCGTCTGGTTCCTGCTGCGCTACGGCCACTCGATGAAACAGCGCTTCTTCGGCTTCGGCTGGCTGGCGTTGTTGATTCTGGCGTCTTCGCTTTCACCGAAATAAGCTGAAAACTCTCAGCCCTCGACCTGGTTCTGTGGCGTTCCCGCCGCCCAGGTCGCGATGTTGTGCAGTGTGGTTGCGGCAATCGCACCCAGTGCTTCACGCGTCAGAAAGGCCTGATGCGCGGTAATGATCACGTTGGGAAAGGTCAGCAATCGCGCCAGCACATCGTCCTGCAAGGGCAGGTCGGAACGATCCTCGAAAAACAGTTGCGCCTCTTCTTCATAGACATCCAGGCCGAGATAGCCGAGCTGGCCGTCCTTCAAGGCGTCAATCAGCGCCGGGGTGTCGACCAGTCCACCGCGACCGGTATTGATGAGCATGGCGCCCGCCTGCATGTGCGCCAGTGAATCGCGGTTGATCAGGTGTTTGCTCTGCTCGTTGAGCGGGCAGTGCAGGCTGATGATCCGCGACTGCGCGAGCAGTTCCGGCAGGCTCAGATAGCGTGCGCCCAACGCCAGCACATCTGGATTCGGGAATGGATCGTAGGCCAGCAACTCACAACCGAAGCCGTGCATGATTTTGGCGAAAGTCGCGCCGATCTGTCCGGTGCCGACAATCCCCACCGTTTTGCCGACCAGATCGAAACCGGTCAGGCCATGCAGGCTGAAATCCCCTTCACGGGTACGGTTATAGGCGCGGTGCAGACGTCTGTTGAGCGCGAGGATCAGCGCTACGGCGTGTTCGGCCACCGCATGCGGCGAATAGGCCGGCACGCGCACCACGGCCAGTCCGAGACGTTTCGCCGCGGGCAGATCGACATGGTTGTAACCCGCCGAGCGCAGCGCAATCAGGCGCGTGCCACCGGCAGCCAGACGCTCCAGCACCGGTGCACTGAGGTCGTCGTTGATAAACGCACAGACCACTTCATGTTCATCGGCCAGCGCCGCCGTATCGAGACTGAGCCGGGCCGGTTGAAACTGCAACTCGATACCCGCCGGGCAATCGGCGGCGAGGAAGCTGTCGCGGTCGTAGGTCTGGCTACTGAAAACGATCGTGCGCATGAAATCCTCCTGGAGCATCGACACGGATTGAATCACCCGAGACCACTTTAGCGTTGCCGGCGTTGGCCGACATTGCCGTGGGTCAGGCGCTGATCTTCGCTTGCGCGGCCAAGCGGTTGATTGCCCGTTCCAGTTCATCCAGCGCCAGCGTGGCTTTCGGGTCGTCCTGTTTGAGCAGGGTTTCGCTGCGCTGGCAGGCTGCGCGCAATTGCGGCACACCGCAGTAGCGCGTCGCGCCATGCAGGCGATGCACGCGTTCGAGCAAGGCATTCTGGTCGTGGCTGTCACGTGCTGCGCGGATGGCTTCACGGTCGGCTTCCAGTGAGGCGAGCAACATGGCCAGCATGTCCGCCGCCAGATCCGCTTTGCCGGCGGCCAGGCGCAAACCTTCCTCGTGATCGAGCACTGGCAGCTCATGGTTGCCCGCCGCACTGTCGCTGATCCGCTCCGGCCCTTGATTGCGCAAGGCCAGGCCAGTCCATTTCAGCACCACTTGCGCCAGTTGCCGCTCGCTGATCGGTTTGGTCAGGTAGTCGTCCATGCCGCTTTGCAGCAGTGCGCGCTTTTCGTTGGCCATGGCGTGGGCGGTGAGGGCGACGATCGGCAGCGGCGTGCAGTGCCGCTCGCTTTCCCACTGGCGAATGGTTTCGGTGCTCTGGCGGCCGTCCATGCCCGGCATCTGCACGTCCATCAACACCAGATCGAAGGATTCGCTTTGCACCGCTTTGACCGCCGCGTAACCGCTTTCCACCGCGAGCACCTTCGCGCCCATGTCTTCGAGCAGGGTTTGCACCAGCAGCAGGTTGGCCGGGTTGTCGTCGACACAGAGCACTTTCGGCGCACGGCTCGACAGCGGTTCGCCCGGCTCATTGCGCGGCTGGCGCGGGTTGACCAGGTCGGCCAGGGCGCGGCGCAATTTGCGCGTGCAGGCCGGTTTCGCTTGCAGTTGGCTGTGCGGGTTCGGCACCGACAGATGGAACAGCGTCTGTTCGGTGGTCGGGCACAGCACCAGCACTTTGCAGCCGAGGTGTTCGAGGTCCCAGATGTGCTGATTCAAACGCTCGGGCAGCATGTCGTTGCTGGTGATGCCGATGACCGCCAGATCAATCGCCTGATCGGTCTGGTGGGCGCCGGTCACGCCGTTGGTCAAGGTTTCGAGAGTGTTGAACGGCGTGACATCGAGGCCGCAATCTTCCAGTTGATGCTGCAAGGCCTGACGCGCCAGTTCGTGATTCTCCAGCACCGCCACGCGGCGCCCGAGCAACGGCGCCGCCGGCAAGTCTTCGGCGTCGTCGCGGGTCTTGGGCAGGCTCAGGCTGATCCAGAATTCCGAGCCTTCGCCCGGTGTGCTGTCGACGCCGATTTCGCCGCCCATCTGTTCGATCAGGCGTTTGGAAATCACCAGCCCCAGACCGGTGCCACCGGGCTGGCGCGACAGCGAATTGTCGGCCTGGCTGAACGCCTGGAACAACGCGCGCACGTCCTGGTTCGACAGACCGATGCCGGTGTCCTGAATGCTGATGCGCAGTTGCACGCTGTCGTCCTGTTCATCTTCAAGCATCGCCCGGGCGACGATGGTGCCTTCGCGGGTGAACTTGATCGCGTTGCTGACCAGGTTGGTAAGGATCTGCTTCAGACGCAGCGGGTCACCGACCAGCGACAGCGGCGTGTCGCGATAAACCAGGCTGACCAGCTCCAGTTGTTTGGCGTGCGCGGCGGGGGCGAGGATGGTCAGGGTGTCCTGCAACAGGTCGCGCAGGTTGAACGGAATATGGTCGAGCACCAGTTTGCCGGCCTCGATTTTCGAGAAGTCGAGGATCTCGTTGATGATTCCCAGCAGGCTGTCAGCGGACTTTTCAATGGTGCCCAGATAGTCGAGCTGGCGCGGGGTCAGTTCGCTTTTCTGCAACAGATGGGTGAAGCCGAGAATACCGTTGAGCGGCGTGCGGATCTCGTGGCTCATGTTGGCGAGGAATTCGGATTTGATCCGGCTGGCCTCCAGTGCCTCTTTGCGTGCCAGATCCAGTTCGATGTTCTGGATTTCGATGGTTTCCAGATTCTGCCGGACGTCTTCGGTGGCCTGATCGACACTGTGCTGCAACTCTTCGCGGGCGTTTTGCAGGGTGCCGGCCATGCGGTTGATGCCGGAGGCCAATTCATCCAGTTCCTGACTGCCGAGCGGCGGCAGACGCGTTTCCAGATGACCATCCTTGAGCTGCGCGACAGCTTGTTTGATCTGGCTCAGCGGACGGTTGATGGTGCGGCCCATGCGTAGTGCCAGCAACGCCGCGCCCGCCAGACCGGCGGCAATCAGCAGCAGACTGGCAAACAGGCTGCGATAACCGCGCAGCAGCATGCCGTTATGGGACAGTTCCAGTTCGACCCAGCCGAGCAAGCGGTCGGACTCTTGCGGGATCAATTCGCCTGCGAGGTTGCGATGCTTGCCAAACACCGGCATCAGGTAACGCGTCGCGTCATTGCCACTGCGCCGTTGCAAATGTGCGCTGTCGCCGCTGGGCGCCTGATTGAGCATGGTCGGGCCGGCGTGGGCCAGCGGCGAGCGGTCCGGGGCGAGGAAGGTCACCGCGCGCACGTCCGGTTGTTCAAGGGACTGAGTGGCGATGCGCTCAAGCAACTCGCTGTTGCCGTGACCCATGGCAGGGGCCACCAGCGGCGCCAGTTGCTCGGCGATCATTTCACCGCGTTGCATCAATTGGCTCTGCAAGTCGGACTGCTGCGTCCAGGTGAAATAACCACCCAGCACCAGCGCCATCAGGCTGGTCGGCAACAAGGTCAGCAATAACACGCGACCTTTGATTCCCAGTTTCTTGAGCACGCCTATCTCCTGCATCCCGCTGATCTGTTGACTCATGCGTGCATCCGGCACGCGACATGGGCGCAGTGTAGCGATTTGCTCGCAGGCAATCTCCGGAAAAATGCTGTCAGGGTGGGTCAGGGCGCCGGTGCTCGTTTGTCAGAAAGGGCAGCCTTGTGTTGCCCGCTGTCCGACAATCTTGAATAATCGCGCTCAACTGAGAATTACTTGCAGATACTCATGACTCCTGTTTCCGTCGGCCAGCCACGCATTCTATCTATCGAAGACGATCCGGTGCTCGGCGCCTATGTTCACGAACATCTGGGCCGCAGCGGCTTTCAGGTTACCTGGTGCCAGAATGGCCAGGAAGGCCTGAGCATCGCCAAACGCCAGCCGTTCGACGTGGTGCTGATGGATATCCTGCTGCCGGGCATGGACGGTTTGAATGTGTTGACGCAATTGCGCCAGAGCCATTCGACGCCGGTGCTGCTGATGTCGGCCCTCGGCGCCGAGGCGGATCGCATCAGCGGTTTTCGTCTGGGTGCCGACGACTATTTGCCCAAGCCGTTCAGCATGGCCGAGTTGCATGTGCGCATCGAAGCGATCCTGCGTCGGGTGGCGCTGGATCGACGCCCGGCATCGCTGGCGGCGCCAGTGGCGGCCGGTACGCTGCGTTTTGACGACGAACAGTGCGATGTGTTTTTCCGCGAGCAAGCCGCCGGGCTGACCCGTAGCGAATACCGTTTGCTGGAAACCCTCAACCGTAATGATGAAGAAGTGCTGAGCAAAGCCTTCCTTTATCAGCACGTTCTGCAGCGTGGCTACGCGGCCCATGACCGCAGCCTCGACATGCACATCAGTCAGATCCGCCGCAAGCTCAAAGCCATCGGTTACATCGAGCGTGAAGTGCGCACCGTCTGGGGCAAGGGTTACGTCTTGAGCGCCGCCGATGAAACGCTCTGAACTGCCGAGGCGGCATTCGCTGTTCTGGAAGCTGGCGTTTCTGCTGGTCGCGTTCTGTCTGCTGATGATCTGGCTGAGCTGGTCGTGGGGCCGTTATATGGAGGAGCGCAATCAGTTCCTCTCCGACGAAGCGCGCGGCACCCTCACTCGTTATGCCGCACAAGCGGAACAGGCGTGGCAGCGCGGTGGACGCAGCGGGGTCGATGACTGGTTGCAGAGCATGGAATTGCGCGAGGCCAGTTGGGTCGGCGTGATCGGCGGCAACTTGCAGTCGTTGAGCAATGACCCGCTGAATGATCAGGAGTTGCAGCGCCTGACCTTCCTGCGCGGCCTCGACTGGCCGATTCACAAACAGGGCCGGCCGTGGTTGCGCATTCCTTTCCCCAAAGAGCCGTCTGCCGGCAGCCTGGTGATCGAACTGCCCGAGCGATTCCTGCCGGGCAAATATCGGCTGTTCTGGCGCGTTATCACTAACGGCGTGATTCCCGGGCTGTTCACGTTATGGCTGTGTGTCGGTCTGTACCGCTTGCTGGTCGTGCCCCTGAACAACCTGCGCGAACAGGCCAACGCCTGGCGCGCCGATCAATTGAATGTGCGGCTGTCGAGCGGCATTACCCAACGGCCGGATGAACTCGGTGAACTGGCGCGGGCATTCGACTCGATGTCTGAGCGCCTGCAATCCACCGTGGCTCTGCAACAGCAATTGCTCCGCGATCTGTCTCACGAATTACGCACGCCGCTGAGCCGA
This sequence comes from Pseudomonas sp. TNT2022 ID642, assembly GCF_028656995.1. Lineage (NCBI taxonomy): Bacteria > Pseudomonadati > Pseudomonadota > Gammaproteobacteria > Pseudomonadales > Pseudomonadaceae > Pseudomonas > Pseudomonas sp. TNT2022 ID642. Next base: position 48,549 of record NZ_JAMDGW010000022.1, read on the forward strand.
CTGCGCGTGGCCAGCGAAAGTGAACAAGGCCTGCCGCAATTGCGCGAGCGCATCGGTCGTGAAGTTGACGGTATGCAAAGGCTGGTCGAAGACACCTTGCAACTGGCCTGGCTCGACACTGACCGCACGCCGCTGCCGGATGAAGCGATCCAGATTCAGGCGCTTTGGGAAATGCTCACAGACAATGCCTGTTATGAAAGCGGCTGGCCGAGTCTGCAATTGCAGTGTTCGGTCGAGGCGTCGTGCTGGGTGCGTGGCAACTTGAATACGCTGGCGCAGGCGTTGGAGAACATTTTGCGCAACGCCATTCGGCATTCGCCACCGGGCGGGATTGTGCGTCTTGATGGACGGCGCGATGGCGATTTCTGGCATCTGTGGCTGGAAGATCAGGGCGGCGGCGTAGCAGAAGGGGATCTGGAACGGATCTTCTCGCCGTTCACCCGCCTCGACGGCTCGCGGCCCGGCGACGGTGGATTTGGCTTGGGGCTGAGCATCGCGCGCAATGCCGTGCAGCGTCAGGGCGGAAGTATTTGGGCGGAGAACAGCGGGGCGGGGTTGCGGTTGAATCTGCGGTTGGTGGCTGAAGGTGATGTTGCGTCGACTGACGCCTTCGCGAGCAGGCTCGCTCCCACATTGGAAATCGGATCGCCGCAGATCGTGTGATCAACAGTTAATAGTGTCATCACTGCTGACACTATTCTGCGAATGACACTACTACCTGTGGGAGCGAGCCTGCTCGCGAAGAGTCTCTGCGCATCACCACCAATGAAAATGGCTCAACACAAAAGTCGCACCACTGGTGCGACTTTTATCGCTTACTCCCATCCCATAGGGAGTGTGTTTTACCCGCAGATTGTTTGAGCAATACAAGACAGTGTCTGCACTGCTGACATTATTAATAGAGCAACACGGGTCACTGTGGGAGCTGGCTTGCCAGCGATGAGGTCATTTGCATCACCGCAAACAAAAATGACCCAGCGTAAAAGTCTCACCAGTGGTGAGACTATTGCTGCTTATTCCCATAAACCATAAGCACCGCACTTTGCGTGATATGGCCTGCGCGGGTTTGCCGGTATGATAGGCGCCCCCGCACGTCTGGATTGCGAATACGCCATGACCCTGCAGTACCCAACCATCGCCGATTGCGTCGGCAACACTCCGCTGGTGCGTTTGCAGCGCCTGCCCGGTGAAACCAGCAACACCCTATTGCTCAAGCTCGAAGGGAATAACCCGGCGGGTTCGGTCAAGGACCGTCCGGCGCTGTCGATGATCACTCGCGCCGAGTTGCGCGGGCAGATCCACGCCGGCGACACGCTGATCGAAGCGACCTCGGGCAACACCGGGATCGCGCTGGCCATGGCTGCGGCGATCAAGGGTTACAAAATGATCCTGATCATGCCCGACAACTCCAGCGCCGAGCGCAAAGCGGCGATGACCGCGTACGGTGCCGAGCTGATTCTGGTCAGCCAGGAAGAGGGCATGGAAGGCGCCCGCGATCTCGCCCAGCGTATGGAAGCCGAAGGCCGTGGCAAGGTGCTCGATCAGTTCGCCAATGGCGACAATCCTGAGGCGCACTACACCACCACCGGCCCGGAAATCTGGCGTCAGACCCAGGGCACCATCACTCATTTTGTCAGTTCGATGGGCACCACCGGTACCATCATGGGCGTGTCGCGCTACTTGAAAGAGCAGAGCGACAGCGTGCAGATCGTCGGCCTGCAACCGATGGAAGGCTCGGCCATTCCCGGTATCCGCCGCTGGCCGCAGGAATATCTGCCGAAGATCTATCAGGCCGACCGCGTTGACCGCATCGTCGACATGGCGCAAAGCGAAGCCGAGGACGTTACCCGACGTCTGGCCCGCGAAGAAGGTATCTTCTGCGGCGTGTCCTCGGGTGGTGCGGTGGCGGCGATGCTGCGCCTGTCCAAAGAAGTTGAAAACGCGGTGATCGTCGCGATCATCTGTGACCGTGGCGACCGTTACTTGTCGACCGGCATTTTCGACGCGCCCAACTGATGGCCAAGCATGAGAGAGGCCTGCGCTTCCAGCCCACGGGCGGAAGCAAGGCGCCGCAAATTCCGACCGGCAAAAAGCAGCGCTTGAGCATCGAGCGCCTGGCCAATGACGGTCGCGGTATCGCGTTTTTCGAAGGCAAAACATGGTTCGTCCTCGGCGCCCTCGCCGGTGAAGAGGTCGAAGCGCGGGTGCTCGGCGCCCACGGCAAAGTGGTCGAGGCGCGCACCGAGCGCGTGTTCAAGGCCAGCGAACTGCGCCGCCCGGCACCGTGTCAACACGCCGGCCGTTGCGGCGGTTGTAGCGTGCAGCATTTGCCCCACAGCGAACAACTCGCCCTGAAACAGCGCATGCTCGCCGAGCAATTGTCGCGTGTCGCCGGTGTCGAACCGGAAGAATGGGCAGCGCCGTTGACCGGTCCCGAATTCGGCTATCGCCGTCGCGCCCGGATTGCGGTGCGCTGGGACATGAAGGCGAAGAAACTCGAAGTCGGTTTCCGTGCCGCCGGCAGTCAGGACATTGTCGCGATCAGCGAATGCCCGGTGCTGGTACAGCCCTTGCAACCGATCATGACCCGTTTGCCGGAGATGCTCCGTCGTTTGAGCAAACCGCAAGCGTTGGGGCATGTCGAGTTGTTCAGCGGCTCGTCACTGGCGGTGCTGCTGCGGCACATGGCGCCGTTGTCCGAAGCGGATCTGACCATCCTCAAGGACTTCTGCCAGTTCCATGAAGCGCAGCTGTGGCTGCATGGCGAAGGCGAGCCGCAACCGGTCGATGCGACCCAGTCGCTGGGCTATCGCCTGGAACAGTGGGATCTGGATCTGGCGTATCGGCCGGGTGACTTCATTCAGGTCAATGCCGGCGTCAACGAAGCCATGGTGGCGCAGGCGCTGGACTGGCTGAAGCCGGGTAGTGATGAGCGTGTGCTGGACCTGTTCTGTGGCCTGGGCAACTTTGCCTTGCCGTTGGCCAAAAGCGTGCGTGAAGTGGTGGCGGTCGAAGGCGTGCAGACCATGGTCGATCGCGCCGAAGCCAACGCGGCCAGTAACAATTTGCATAACACAAAGTTTTTTCAAGCCGATTTATCGCAGCCTTTGACCGATGCCCAGTGGATCGGAAACGGCTTTTCTGCGGTACTCTTGGACCCACCGCGTGACGGTGCTTTCGAGGTGGTTCGCAAGCTGGCGACCCTGGGTGCCAAACGGTTGGTGTATGTGTCGTGCAACCCTGCAACTCTGGCGCGCGACACGGTCGAATTGATCAAGCAGGGCTACCGGTTAAAACGTGCCGGGATTCTCGATATGTTTCCTCAGACGGCACATGTCGAGGCCATGGCGTTATTTGAAGCGAGCCAGGAAGGCTCGTCTGAATCCGCCTGATCTGTCCGCGCAGCGCTCGCTTTAGCCCCGCGAGCGCAAACGGACAATAAGGATCAGCGATTTGACGCATTGAATCTGCGTCGTAGGGAAGGTAAAGCAAGATGGTACAGGTGAGAGCACACCAGCCGATCAACACTGACGGCAGTATCAATCTCGAGGCTTGGCTCGATCACGCGGTCAGTGTCGATCTGGCACTGGATCGCGAAGCCTTGAAAGAAGCCTGCGAGTTCGCTCGCGAGGCCGAACAACAGTCCAATGCCAAGAAGAATCTGTGGGCGGAAGGCTCCGGCAGTTTCAGTACGGGCCTGGAAATCGCCGAGATTCTCGCCGACCTCAAGCTCGATCAGGATTCGCTGGTCGCCGCGGTCCTGTATCGCGGCGTGCGCGAGGGCCAGATCGAACTCGCGGCCGTCGGCCAGCGCTTCGGCCCGGTGGTGGCCAAACTGATCGACGGCGTGCAGCGCATGGCCGCCATCAGCGCCAGCCTCAGCCCGCGTCAGTCGATGGTCATGGGCACGCAAGGGCAGGTGGAAAACCTGCGCAAGATGCTTGTGGCGATGGTCGACGACGTTCGTGTCGCGCTGATCAAACTGGCCGAACGTACCTGTGCCATTCGCGCGGTGAAAACCGCCGACGACGAAAAGCGTAACCGTGTCGCCCGCGAAGTCTTCGACATTTATGCGCCGCTCGCGCACCGCCTCGGTATCGGTCATATCAAATGGGAACTGGAGGACTTGTCCTTCCGTTATCTCGAACCGGATCAATACAAACAGATCGCCAAGCTGCTCCACGAGCGACGGCTTGACCGCGAACGTTTCATCGCCGATGTGATGACCCAGCTCAAGGACGAATTGCAGGCCACCGGCGTCGACGCTGACATCAGCGGCCGGGCCAAACACATCTATTCGATCTGGCGCAAAATGCAGCGCAAGGGTCTGGAATTCAGCCAGATCTACGACGTGCGTGCGGTGCGCGTGCTGGTCCCGGAAATGCGCGACTGCTACACCGCGCTGGGCATCGTCCACACCTTGTGGCGGCACATCCCGAAAGAATTCGACGACTACATCGCCAACCCGAAAGAGAACGGCTACCGCTCGCTGCATACCGCGGTGATCGGCCCTGAGGGTAAAGTGCTTGAGGTGCAGATTCGTACGCACTCGATGCACGAAGAAGCCGAACTCGGCGTCTGCGCGCACTGGCGCTACAAGGGCACCGACGTCAAATCCGGCTCGAACCACTACGAAGAGAAAATCTCCTGGCTGCGTCAGGTCCTCGAGTGGCACGAAGAACTGGGCGATATCGGTGGTCTTGCCGAACAACTGCGTGTCGATATCGAGCCGGATCGGGTCTACATCTTCACCCCCGACGGTCACGCCATCGACTTGCCGAAAGGCGCGACGCCGCTGGACTTCGCCTACCGCGTGCACACCGAGATCGGCCACAACTGCCGTGGCGCGAAGATCAACGGGCGCATCGTGCCGCTCAACTACAGCCTGCAGACCGGTGAGCAGGTCGAGATCATCACCAGCAAACACGGCACGCCGAGCCGCGACTGGCTGAACTCCAACCTCGGTTACGTCACCACCTCGCGGGCGCGGGCGAAGATCGTCCACTGGTTCAAATTGCAGGCGCGCGACCAGAACGTCGCCGCCGGTAAAACCCTGATCGAGCGCGAACTGACGCGCCTTGGTCTGCCAGCGGTGGACTTCGACAAGCTGGCCGACAAGGCCAACATGAAAACCGCCGAAGACATGTTCGCCGCCCTCGGTGCCGGCGACCTGCGTCTGGCGCAACTGGTCAACCTGGCGCAGCAACTGGTCGAGCCGGAACGCGGCAACGAACAACTGGAACTGATTCCACGCAAAGCCACCGGTTACAAACCGGGCAAGCGCGGCGACATTCAGATCCAGGGCGTCGGCAACTTGATGACGCAGATGGCCGGTTGCTGCCAGCCGCTGCCGGGCGATGCGATCGTCGGTTACATCACCCAGGGCCGTGGCGTGAGCATTCACCGTCAGGACTGCGCCTCGGTGCTGCAACTGGGCGGACGCGAGCCGGAGCGGATCATCCAGGTCAGCTGGGGCCCGGTGCCGGTGCTCACCTACCCGGTGGACATTGTCATCCGCGCCTACGACCGTTCCGGTCTGCTGCGTGACGTCTCGCAGGTGCTGCTCAACGAGCGCATCAACGTGCTCGCGGTCAACACCCGCTCGAACAAGGAAGACAACACCGCGCTGATGTCGCTGACCATCGAGATCCCGGGTCTGGATGCGCTGGGGCGCTTGCTGGGGCGGATTTCGCAGTTGCCGAACATCATCGAAACGCGGCGTAACCGTACTCCGTGAAGATGGCATTGATCCAATGTGGGAGCTGGCTTGCCAGCGATGCAGACAACTCGGTCTTTCAGGAACATCGAGGTGATGCAATCGCTGGCAAGCCAGCTCCCACAGGGTTTTGTGGTGAGAGATAAATGATGTACAGCCTTGAAGACCTGCTCCACCTCATGAACCGTCTGCGCGATCCACAGTACGGTTGCCCGTGGGACATCAAGCAAACCTACGCGACCATCGTCCCGCACACCCTCGAAGAAGCCTACGAAGTGGCCGATGCCATCGAACGTGGCGACTTCGATCATTTGCAGGGCGAGTTGGGCGATCTGCTGTTCCAGGTGGTGTATTACAGCCAGTTGGCCAAGGAAGAAGGGCGCTTCGAATTCGCCGGGGTGATCGACAGCATTACCCGCAAGCTGATCCGTCGTCATCCCCATGTGTTCCCCACCGGTGATCTCTACGCACCGCTGGATGTGCCGCGCTTGAGCGAAGAACAGGTCAAGCAGCGCTGGGAAGAGATCAAGGCCGAAGAGCGCGCCGAGAAATCCGCCGCGCCCGAGCAACTGTCGCTGCTCGATGACGTGCCGGCGACGTTGCCGGCATTGTCGCGTTCGGCAAAGTTGCAGAAGCGCGCAGGGCAGATCGGTTTCGACTGGCCGGACGCCTTGCCGGTGCTCGACAAGGTGCGCGAAGAGCTCGATGAAGTGCTCGAAGCCATGTCGGAAAACGATCCCGTCGCCGTGGCTGACGAGATCGGCGACCTGCTGTTTTCCGTGGTCAATCTGGCCCGGCATCTGAAGGTCGACCCGGAAACGGCATTGCGTGGCGCCAACGGCAAGTTCGAAAGACGTTTCCGATTTATCGAACAGGCATTGCGCGACACCCACCGTCCCATAGAAGATTGCACCCTCGAAGAGTTGGACGCCCTGTGGGGTGAAGCCAAACGTCAGGAAAAGAATTTGCCCGGCTGCGGCTGAGCCACTGCCCAAGTGAGTAAGCACCATGAGTATTTCCCTTCGCGACCAGTTGCTCAAAGCAGGCCTGGTCAACCAAAAGCAGGCCAAACAGGTCAGCAAGGACAAGCAGAAGCAGCAGCGTCTGGCGCACAAAGGCCAGATCGAGCTGGACGACTCGCAGCAGCGTGCCGCCCAGGAAGCCATGGCCGAGAAGGTCAAGCGCGACCAGGAGCTGAACCGTCAGCAGAAAGAGAAAGCCGAGGCCAAGGCGCGTGCGGCGCAGGTCAAGCAACTGATCGAAGTCTCGCGTCTGCCGAAGCTGACCACCGAGGACTACTACAACTTCGTCGACGACAAGAAGGTCAAGCGCATCTCGGTCAACACGCTGATGCGCAACAAGCTCAGCAGCGGTTCGCTGGCGATCGTCCACCATGCCGGCGGCTACGAAGTGATTCCGCGTGAAGCGGCCCTGAAGATCCAGGAGCGCGATCCACAGCGCATCGTCCAGCTCAACGTGCAGACCGAAGAGGTCAGCAGCGAGGACGATCCGTACGCGGCGTATCAGATCCCTGATGACCTGATGTGGTAAATCGATAAAGCTGTAACAACGACAAACCCCGCTCATGGCGGGGTTTGTCGTTTTCAATGCTGTGGTTGAATCAGGCGGATTTCAGATCCCGCTGCTGTTCTTGCACTTCCAGTTCGGCCTTGTAGTTGTGGGCGTCGATCTCGTTGTGGAACATGCCGACCAGCAAGTCTTGTTGATGCACATCCCAGATGCGGATACCGGCGGCTACGCCTTCGTGGGACATGTGTGAATCGTCGCGTTCAGTTACTTTTACAGTCATCTGCTAGCTCCAAATCTCAAGTTATCTGCAGCAAGGCGTGTGCAGGACTCTTTTATATGATTTGTTAGCTTGCTAAGTAAACGCTTGATTTGCGCAAGGTGTTATTGCGTTTTTTGCAACAGTGCTGCAGCCCGCGTAATCCGCGACATTCGGTCGCAGGGGGCAAAGTTTCATGACAGAAGTTTCATCTCCAGAGCTCACCGACAACCCTGTGGGAGCTGGCTTGCCAGCGATAGCGGGGTGTCAGGCGACATAGATGTTGATCGTTCCCACGCTCCGCGTGGGAATGCCTCTAGGGACGCTCCGCGTCCAGTGACGCGGAGCGTCACGGGCTGCATTCCCACGCAGAGCGTGGGAACGATCAAAACAGGGATCGGTGGGGTTCCGGCTAATTTCTGCAGGCGAAAAAAAAACGCCCCGAACCAGTCGGGGCGTTTTTGTGTGTGGCTCAAGCGGGGGGAATTACTTGCCTTCCCAGCGCTTCAGTACCAGCGTGGCGTTGGTGCCGCCGAAGCCGAAGCTGTTGCTCATCACGGTGTTGATGGTGGCGTTTTCGCGGGTCTTGGTCAGCACCGGCAGATCGGCCACTTCCGGGTCCAGCTCGTCGATGTTGGCGGAACCGGCAATGAAGTTGCCTTCCATCATCAGCATGCAGTAGATCGCTTCGTGAACGCCGGCGGCGCCCAAGGAGTGACCGGACAGGCTCTTGGTCGAGCTGATCGCTGGAGCCTTGTCGCCGAACACTTCACGCACACCTTTCATTTCCGCAACATCGCCGACCGGAGTCGAAGTGCCGTGGGTGTTCAGGTAGTCGATCGGGGTATCAACGGTGGACATCGCCATCTGCATGCAGCGGATCGCGCCTTCGCCACTCGGGGCAACCATGTCGTAGCCGTCGGACGTTGCGCCGTAGCCAACGATTTCCGCGTAGATCTTGGCGCCACGGGCCAGAGCGTGTTCCAGCTCTTCAACCACGACCATACCGCCACCGCCAGCGATGACGAAACCGTCACGGTCGGCGTCGTAGGCACGGGAAGCTTGTTCCGGGGTGTCGTTACGCTTGCTGGACAGAGCGCCCATGGCGTCGAACAGGAACGACTGGCTCCAGTGCTCTTCTTCACCGCCACCGGCGAAGACGATGTCCTGCTTGCCCATCTGGATCTGTTCCATGGCGGTACCGATGCAGTGAGCACTGGTGGCGCAGGCAGAAGCGATGGAGTAGTTCAGGCCCTTGATCTTGAACGGCGTGGCCAGGCAAGCGGAAACGGTGCTGCTCATGGTCCGCGTTACACGGTACGGGCCAACGCGCTTCACGCCTTTTTCGCGCAGGATGTCCAGCGCTTCCATCTGGTTCAGCGTGGAAGCACCACCGGAACCAGCGATCAGGCCGGTACGCGGGTTGGACACTTGCTCTTCGGTCAGGCCGGAGTCAGCGATAGCGTCTTTCATGGCCAGGTAGGCGTAAGCCGCTGCGTGGCCGACGAAGCGATAGATCTTGCGATCGATCAGCTCTTCAAGGTTGAGGTCGATGGAGCCGGAAACCTGGCTACGCAGACCCATTTCGGCATATTCCGGGTTGAACCGGATGCCAGGGCGGCTTGCACGCAGGTTAGCGGAGACGGTCTCTTTGTCATTGCCCAGGCACGAAACGATGCCCAGACCAGTGATAACGACGCGGCGCATGCGAATAACCCTTAGAAGTTGTCAGTGGAGGTGAACACGCCGACGCGAAGGCCTTCGGCGGTGTAGATTTCGCGACCGTCGACAGTCACCGAACCATCGGCAATGGCCAGGTTCAGCTTGCCCTTGAGGACGCGTTTGATATGAATGTTGTAGGTGACTTTCTTGGCGGTCGGCAGTACCTGACCGAAGAATTTCACTTCGCCCGAACCCAGCGCACGGCCGCGGCCCGGCAGGCCTTGCCAGCCCAGGAAGAAACCGACCAGTTGCCACATGGCATCCAGACCGAGGCAGCCCGGCATCACCGGATCACCTTCGAAGTGGCACGCGAAGAACCACAGATCAGGGTTGATATCCAGCTCGGCGACCAATTCACCTTTGCCGTACTTGCCGCCTTCTTCGCTGATCAGGGTGATGCGATCAACCATCAGCATGTTCGGGGCGGGCAGTTGCGCGTTACCTGGGCCGAACAGCTCACCGCGACTGCAGCGCAGCAGATCTTCCCGAGTAAAGGCGTTTTGTTTGGTCATGCGAGCTCCTCAATAATCCCATGCGGCAGGTGGGGCAAATCTTCCCGACCGTTCGAAGCGTTCATGCCTCGAACCGGCAGCCTACTCATAGACTATTGCGTTGTGGTGAAAGTCACAGCACCAAGGACATGAATGTACACTTGTGCACTGAAATTTTTATTCAAGCCCCTTTTGAGGCTCGTTCGGGTGCCTAAGACTGCCGCACTTTCGCTTTTCACGCCAGTCGCAGATGGTCGAAAGGCCCACACTACGACACCCAGCGCTGCAGAATCTGCTGCAGATCATTACGTTTGAACGGCTTCGCCAGATAATCGTTCATACCCGCCGACAGACAGGTTTCGCGGTCACCCTGCAACGCGTTGGCGGTCAGCGCGATGATCGGCACATCACTGCGTCCGGGCAGGCGCCGGATCTGCCGGGTGGCCTCGTAGCCATCGATAATCGGCAACCGGCAATCCATCAGAATCACCTCAAAGTCGCTGCCCTCGGCACTGCGCACAGCCTGTGCGCCATCAGTGGCAACACTGACAGTAAAGCCCAGACTGCGCAGCATCGCTTCGATAACCGTCTGGTTCACCGGATTGTCTTCGACCAGCAAGACATTGCGCCCTTCGCCTTGGCCCATGCCATTCAGCGCACGCGGCGCGGCCAGTGGCGGCAGCGCCTGCTTATAGAGTGCCAGCGGAATTTCCAGAGTGAAGACCGAGCCACGACCTTCCTCGCTCTGCGCGCGCAAGGTGCCGCCCATGCGCTCGGCCAATGTACGAGCAATCGGCAGACCTAGGCCGGTGCCGCCGTAGCGCCGTGAAATCGAACTGTCGGCCTGCTGGAAGGCGTTGAACATCAACTCCAGACTTTCAGAAGAAATACCGATGCCGCTGTCGCGCACCGAGCAGGTGAACCATAACAGTTCGTGATCCAGCGACTGCCACTGCGCCTCGATGCTGACCCGGCCCTGTTCGGTGAACTTCAGCGCGTTGCCGACCAGATTGACCAGAATCTGCCGGATCCGCGTCGGATCGCCTTGCACCTGCAAACCGCGCATGTCATCCGGGATGCGCAGATTCAGCGCCAGCCCTCGCTGCACCGCGCTGTGCTGGAACGACTGGGCGCAGGCGCCAATCAGTTCGGCAAGATTGAACGGGATGTGCTCCAGTTCCAGCTCCGAACGTTCGATGCGCGAGAAGTCGAGAATATCGTTGATGACTTTCAGCAAGTGCTCGGTGGACTCCGAGGCGAGCGCGGCGTATTCGACCTGCTCCTCGGTCATCTCGGTGGTCTCCAGCAATTGCAGCATGCCCAGCACGCCGTTCATGGGCGTGCGCAGTTCATGGCTCATCATCGCCAGAAAGTCGGATTTGGCGTTGTTGGCCTTTTCCGCCTCTTCGCGGGTCTGGATCAGTTGTGCCATGGCTTGATGCTGCTCGCGGCTGGCCTGTTCCAGCGCTTGGGCGAGGTTGTTGATGTGTTGCGACAGCGCGCCCAGTTCGGTGTCATCAACAATCGGCAGCGGGGTTTTGTAGTCGCCGTCCTGAATCGCTTTGACCGCATCGCCGATATCACGAATCGGCTGCGACAGACTGCCGGCCAGACGTCGCGCCAAGACAAAGGTGAAGAGCAGGGCGAACAGCGCGAGAATCCCGGCCTTGAGCAGAATCTCCTGCTGGCGCTGGCTGAACGCGTCGTTGGACAGACCGACGATCACACGGCCCAGATAATCTTCGCCGGCTCCGTTATTGCTGACCTTGCCGTCCTGGAAGAAATCATTGTGCAGGGCGATGCGTTGCAGGCGTACCGGTGCCTGAAACACTTCGACCTGATGCGGACGACTGTGGGCTGCCGCCGGTTGTTCGACGTACACCAGAATCCGGTTGGCGCTGTCCTGTACTTCAAGAAAACGCACGTTGGGCGTGGCCAGTGTGGCTTTGAGCAGGCTTTCCAGCACTTCGTTGTTGCCGGAAATCACCCCGTATTCGGTGGCGGGCGCCAGTTGGTTGGCGATCAATTGGCCGGTGTGGTTCAGCTCCTGACGCAAATCCTGAATGCGCACGAAGGTAAAGAAGCTGATCAACAGCAAGGTCAGCAACAGCGCCGGGCCCAGGCTGATCAGCTGGGTGCGGGTGTTGATGTCCCAACGGCGACGGAAACTCATGGGCGGCGTTCTCCTTCAGCCAGTGCGCTGGCAACAGATGCGTCATTCAGCGGTTCGATACCGAGTGAACGAGCGACCTGCGCATTACTTGAGACTTTAAAACGTGCGGGGTAGAGCGTCCGTGGCCAACTGGCCGGCGGTTGATCGAGCAATTGATCGAGGATTGCAAGCCAGTCGTTCTGGTCGCTGTAACTGCTGGCCAGGCTGCCAGCGCGGACGAACGCAACGTTGGGGCCGACCAGTGCGACTTGCCGTGAGTAGCTGCTGAGCAGCAGGTTTTTTGCGGTTTTCGGGTTGTACAGATCGGGGTCGTCGAGCCCCAGCAGCACGTCGCTGTTCTTCAGCACGGCTTGTAGAGGGCGGCTGTCGTGGGTGTTGTCCCAGCGCTCGCTGACGATTTGCAGATTCAGCGGCGCGGCGGCGAGATTCAGTTCCTTGAGGAGGAATTCGCTGTGCTCATCAAACAGCACGCCGATGCGTCGGGCCTGGGGCAGAATGCGCCGGATCAACTGCAACTGGCGACTCAGCGGCGGATCACTCCAGAGCAAACTCAGATGTGCCGGTTGCGTGCTGCCGAGACGCTGGCGGGCCTGCAGGCGACTGATGCGCAGCACCAGCGTTGCCGGGCCTTGGGATTCTTGCAGGCGCCAGTCGAGACTCGGCAGGTCGAGCAGTATCAGGCGCAGACTGGCGGGCAGTTTCCCCGGCGCAGGCAGACTGGCCAGCGGCTGGAAACGCACGTTGTCGGTCGGGCGCAGTTCGCTGAGTGCCTGCACGAACGCCTGGACGCCGGGGCTTTCCTCGGCACCGGTCAACAGAATATCCGCGGCCTGTACCGCCACGCCGTGCAGCCATGCGGTCAGAAACAGGCAGAGCCCGGCCAGCCAGTGGCCAAGGGTTGGCATCTTCCGTGATGGCCCGTAGCGCATCCTAGAACTCCAGCTCGGCACTGAAATACATCACCCGGCGCTCGTCATAATTGTTGTCGACGAAGGTGGTCGGCTCATGGTTGAGGCGCTGTTGCAGCACGCCAGCCAGTTGTAGCTGTGCTTTGCCCAGCGCAATGCGTTTGGCGATGCGTGTGTCGACCCGTTCGAAACGGTAGCCGTTGAGCGCGTTGTCGCCGTAATAGAAGAGGGCACTGTTCCAGCCATGGCCCCAATCGCGTAGCCAACCGGCCGAACCACTGTTACGCGAAGTGAACTGCTGATCGAGCGGATTGCTTGCTTCGGCATCGACGAAGGCGTAAGTGAAACGCAAACGGTCGGCCATGCTCACGCGCCAGTCGAGCTGGGTTTCCGTGCCACGAAAGCGTGAGCTGTTGGCGTTGCTGGCGATGTATTGGTTGTTGCGCAGCGGCTCACTGATCATCCCCGTAATTTCGTCGTAGAACAGCTTCACGTCGAGGGCCAGACCGAGTTCGGCGAAATAGCCGTTGTAGCCCAGCTCGCGCGAGCGCATGTGTTCCTGGTCGAGATCGCCCGGGCCACGGGTCTTGACGAAATATCGTGCCGAAGACTTGCCGTAAGCCGAGGGGCGCAGGTTGCTGACCTGATAGCTCCAGTTGACATTGTTCTCGAACATGTCCGGCGAGCGGATCGCTTCCGAGTACACCGCGCGCAGACCGTGGCGCGGGTTGATCAGGTAATTGACGGCAAATCGCGGGGTCAGCGAACTGCCGATCAGTTGCGTGTCTTCAAACATCGCACCGCCCTGCAACAGCCAGTGTTCCGTGGCACGCCATTCCAGCTGGCCGAACGCGCGCCACGTGGTGTCGTCCAGCGTGCCATTGAAGTAGGTTTCGGAGTCGGCGCGGTCGTAACGATAGTTCATGCCGCTGACCAGCCGCAGGCTGTCGGACAGGCTGAGGGTGTCCTGCAATTCGAGATCGTAGCGCGATTCGCGGGCACTCTGGTCGATGTCGCCGCACAGGGTTCGACTCGCGCCGTTACGCCATTGCTCGAGCACCTGATTGGCCAGGGCCATTTCCTGCGGTGTGCCGGGCGCCGCACCGGGGCCGGTGAACCGGGTGATGTTGCGCGCCAGGCGTTCGGTGTAATTCGGATTGAGTTGCCACAGTTGCGTCAGCTCGGGGCTGAACGATACTTCGGCATCGCAGGCGCGCCAGGTTTGCTGGCGATCCCAGTGCTGTGCCGAGCCTTGTATATAAAGGCTGTGTTCAGGGTTGATGTCGAGGTTCCAGCGCACCGAGCCGGCGTAATCCTTGGCGATTACGTCGGAATTGTTCCCAGCGTCGGTAATCCCTGAGAACACCGGGCGGTAGGTGTACGGCCGCTGGTTGGTCCCGTCCTTGGCGTTGACCTGCCAGTCGAGGCTCTGGTTGTCGCTGAGCGTGTGGCTGACCGCGAGACTGAAGCGATTCAAGCGGCGGCTGTCGCGGTAATCGGCACCGCTGCGATCGCTGTCGAAGCCATCATCTTCCTGGCCAGACAACGACAGGCGCAAATCACCGCCATTCCAGCCGGTGCCCTGGCTGGCATAGAAATCATTGATGCCGCGCTGGCCACGGGTGTACTTCATCCGCGTGCCGTGGCTGTCCGCCGGGTGGCGGGTGATGATGTTGACCACTGCCATCAACGCGTTGGCGCCATAACTGACGGTGTTGGGGCCGCGAAAGACCTCGATGCGCTCGATGTCTTCCATGGCCACCGGAATATCGCTCCAGTCCACTGTCGACAAACCGGCGCGGTACACCGAGCGACCGTCGATCAACACCTGCATGCGCCGCGCTTCGCTGGCGTTGGTGCCGTGGTAATTGACTGCCGCCTGATTGCCGCTGATGTTGCCGACCATCATCCCCGGCACCAGCCGCAGCAGTTCGCTGATGTCGCGGGCACCGCTGGCGTTGATCAGTTCGCTGTCGAGTACGGTCATGCTCCCCGGCACTTCCGCTGGCGTCTGTTTCAGGCGCGTGGCGGTCAGCACTTGTGGCAGTGCTTCGTTGTCCATGAACAGGTCGTCCGCCATTAATACCGGGCTGAACAGCAGCGCCAGTAAGATGGACGAACGCGGGGACGAAGAGCCAAAAGACACGACACAACCTTGATAGCGAAGAATTGGCGCGCATGTTAACCGAGGACAGCGACTTTTCCAGTCACGTTGCAGGCATTTTCCTCGGTTTTATTGGTCTTCTTCCTACAAGTGTCGGTAATTGTTGCGGGGGCTGGCCGCGACCGGGGCGCCCCGTATAATGCCGCCATCGCCACTGGTATGGATTAACGGATTGCATATGACTGAACAGCGCCCGATTGCGGTCCTGGGAGGCGGAAGTTTTGGTACCGCCGTGGCCAATCTATTGGCCGAGAACGGCCATCAAGTCCGGCAGTGGATGCGTGACCCCGAGCAGGCCGAGGCCATCCGGGTCAATCGCGAAAACCCGCGTTACCTCAAAGGCATCAAGATTCTGCCCGGCGTGACTGCCGTCACCGACCTGCAGGAAACCCTCGACGCCTGCGATTTGTGCTTTGTCGCGCTGCCGTCGAGCGCGTTGCGCACGGTACTCGCCGCCCACGCCGAGCGGTTGAGCGGCAAGATGCTGGTCAGCCTGACCAAAGGCATCGAAGCCCAGACTTTCAAACTGATGAGCCAGATTCTCGAAGAGATCGCCCCGAATGCGCGCATCGGCGTGTTGTCCGGGCCGAACCTGGCGCGGGAAATCGCCGAGCACGCGCTGACCGCCACCGTGGTCGCCAGTGAAGACGAAGAACTGTGCAAAGCCGTGCAAGCCGCGCTGCACGGTCGCACCTTCCGCGTGTATGCCAGCGCCGACCGTTTCGGCGTCGAGCTGGGCGGGGCGTTGAAGAACGTTTACGCGATCATCGCCGGCATGGCGGTGGCGCTGGAGATGGGCGAGAACACCAAGAGCATGCTGATCACTCGCGCATTGGCGGAAATGACCCGCTTTGCCGTGAATCAGGGGGCGAACCCGATGACCTTTCTCGGCCTGGCCGGTGTTGGCGATCTGATCGTGACCTGCTCATCGCCAAAAAGTCGTAACTATCAAGTCGGTTTCGCGCTGGGTCAGGGTTTGAGTCTCGACGAAGCGGTGTCGCGCCTCGGTGAAGTCGCTGAAGGGGTCAACACCTTGAAGGTGCTCAAGGCCAAGTCTCAGGAAGTCGGCGTGTACATGCCGCTGGTCGCCGGGCTGCACGCGATCCTGTTCGAAGGCCGCACGCTGGAGCAGGTGATCGGTCTACTGATGCGAGCCGAACCGAAAACCGACGTCGATTTTATTTCCACCAGCGGTTTCAACTGAGTGAGCCGGGAGTAGCAAGCCATGAACGATCCGAAAACCGAAGCCAAGTACGAATCCATCCTCCTGCGCGTGTTGTGGATGATCGTCTATGTGCTGGTCTGGCAAGTGGCGCAGTTCATCCTCGGCGCAGTGGTGCTGGTGCAACTGATCTATCGTTTGATCTATGGCGCGCCGAGCGCCAGCCTGATGAACTTCGGCGACAGCCTGAGCCAGTTCCTGGCGCAGATCGGCCGCTTCGGCAGCTTCCACAGCGACCAGAAACCGTGGCCGTTTGCCGACTGGCCAACGCCGCGTACCCCGGAAGGTGAGGCGCCGCACGCCGTCGCACCGGCGCCGCATCCGGTTCGAGATGAGGAACCCAAGCTATGAAACTCTGGGTGTTGCGTCACGGTGAGGCCGTGCCTTACGGCTCGTGTCCCGACTCCGAGCGGGAACTGACCGAGCACGGTCGCAAAGAGGCCTTGAGCAGCGCCGCCCATTTGATCGGCCAGCCGCTGACGGCAATCTACGCCAGCCCTTATCTGCGTGCGCAACAAACTGCGCAGATTGTTCGCGAAGCGCTGGGTTTCGAGCCGGAAATTCGCACGGTCGACTGGCTCATCCCGGAGGTTGATCCGGACAAGGTCACCGATCAACTGGTGTCGGTGAGCAACGTGCTGCTGGTCAGCCACAACCCGTTGGTGGGCAACTTGCTGAGCTATTTGCAGCATGGCGCCGGGTATCCGCCGGAGAAGGTCAGCACCGCTGGGCTGGCTGAACTGGAAAGCCCTGAACTGCTGATTGGCTCGATGACCCTCAACAGCCTCAAACATCCGTAACGCTGATCCTTTGTGGGAGCGAGCCTGCTCGCGAAAGCGGCGTGTCATTCACCCTTTATGTGTCTGACACACGGCATTCGCGAGCAGGCTCGCTCCCACATTGGTTTCTGCGTACACCATGAAATTATTTGTTTGAATTTTCCAACCAAGCACTTGCTTGGTTGACTACGCTTGCTCCAGACCCAAAAACAGGAGCGAGTCGCATGTCTGCCGCCTTCCGTTTGCCGCTGGACGTGTTCTACGAGCGTGAAGCCCGCCATCCGCGCCAGCGCTTCCTCGTGCAGCCCATCGGCGGCGGCCAGGTCGAGACGCTGAGTTGGGCCGACGTCGGCCATCAGGCGCGCTGCGCCGCACATTGGTTGCGCGCCCGCGAGTTGCCACAAGGCAGCCACATCGCCCTGATCTCGAAAAACTGTGCACACTGGATCATCGCCGACCTGGCGATCTGGATGGCCGGGCACGTCTCTGTGCCGCTGTATCCCAACCTCACCGCCGACTCCGTCGCGCAAGTACTCAATCACTCGGAAAGCGTCCTGGCCTTCATCGGCAAGCTCGACGACTGGCCGGGCATGGCCAAAGGCGTGCCGGCGGATCTGCCGACCATCAGCCTGCCATTGCATCCGCTCGGGGATTTCGATTTCACCTGGGCCGACCTGCAGCGCACTTCACCGATTCAGGACGATCCACGTCCGGCGGCCGAGCAACTGGCGACGATCATCTACACCTCCGGCACCACTGGCCTGCCCAAAGGCGTGATGCACAGTTTTGCCAATCTCGGTTTTGCCACGACCCGTGGCACGCAACTGTTCGGCCTCAACGAGAACGACCGACTGCTGTCGTACTTGCCGCTGTGCCACGTTGCCGAGCGCATGTTCGTTGAACTGGCGTCGATCTACACCGGGCAAACGGTGTTCTTTGCCGAGAGCCTCGACACGTTCATCAACGATCTGAAACGTGCACGACCAACCGCAATGTTCGGCGTGCCGCGCATCTGGACCAAATTCCAGATGGGCGTGTACAGCAAGATCCCGGCCAAGCGCCTGGACTTCCTCCTCAGCCTGCCATTCATCGGCAAGCGGGTCGGGCACAAAGTGCTGGCGGGGTTGGGGCTGGATGCCTTGCGTGTGGCGTTGTCGGGTGCCGCGCCAGTGCCGCAGACCTTGCTTGCCTGGTATCAGAAACTCGGCCTTGATGTATTGGAGGTCTACGGCATGACCGAGGGCTGCGGCTACTCGCACATCTGCCTGCCGGGGCAATACAAGCAGGGCTGGATCGGCAAGCCGTGCCCGGATGTCGAGGTGCGCATCGATGAGTCGGGCGAAGTGCAGGTGCGCAGTCAGGCGAACATGCTCGGCTACTTCAAGGAACCGCAGAAAACCGCTGAGACCCTGACCGAGGACGGCTTTCTGCGCACCGGCGACAAGGGCGAGCAGGATGCTGAAGGGCGCCTGCGCCTGACCGGTCGACTCAAGGAAATCTTCAAGACCAGCAAGGGCAAATACGTCGCCCCGGCGCCGATCGAAAATCGTCTGGCCGTGCATTCACGCATCGAACAGGTCTGCGTGGTCGGTGACGGTTTGAGTGCACCGTTGGGGTTGTGCGTGCTCTCGAGCGTCAATCAGGAGGAGGGCCGGGCGAGCCTGCATTCGAGCCTGGAAAAACTCCTGGAGGAGGTCAACGCCGTACTCGACAAGCATGAACGCCTGCGCCGTCTGGTGGTGGTCAAGGACAGTTGGGCGGTGGAAAACGGCTTTCTCACGCCGACCCTGAAGATCAAGCGCAACGTCATCGAAGACACCTACGGCGCGCGTTTCGAAGAATGGAGCGAGCGCAGCGAGTCGGTGCTGTGGCAGGATTGAGCGACCACTACAACAACAAAGGAAGTCTGCGATGAGCTTGTGGCGTACCACTCCGAACATCGAGCAGTTGAACGCAATCCAGAAGAACACCATCGGCGAAGTGCTGGACATCCGCTTCGAAGCGTTCGACGAAGAATCGCTGACAGCGAGCATGGTCATCGACCATCGCACCCATCAGCCCTACGGTTTGCTGCACGGCGGCGCGTCGGTGGTGCTGGCGGAAACCGTCGGTTCGATGGCCAGTTATCTGTGTATCGATGCCAGCAAGTTTTATTGCGTGGGACTGGAGATCAACGCCAACCATCTGCGCGGCTTGCGCAGTGGGCGGGTGACGGCGGTGGCCAAGCCGATTCACATCGGTCGCACCACCCATGTCTGGGATATCCGTTTGACCAGCGATGAGGGCAAGGCCAGTTGTGTGTCGCGGCTGACCATGGCGGTGGTGCCGTTGGGTGAGCAGCCGCCGGTGCGTTGAGTGGGGTTCTTCAGTGATCAGCCGCTCACCCCAGCCCTCTCCCAGAAGGAGAGGGGGCCGACCTCGTTGTTTTCACGTGCTTCATCGACCTGAGATACCGCGTCGAATACAGATTCGGAAAAGCATGGAGATCGGCTCCCTTTCCCCCTCGCCCCCCTGGGGGAGAGGGCTGGGGTGAGGGGGTAGCGATCCGACTGACTCACCATAGCCCTGACCGGACTGTCATCATTCCTGGCAGTTACGGTCATTGCTGTAAGGCGCGGTCTTACGGACAATCAACGCCACGTTTCCCGCTCATGGATTTGCCCGTATGTCGCAACCAATCTTTTTCGCCCACGCCAACGGGTTTCCCTCGGGCACCTATGGCAAGTTGTTCGCGGCGCTGGCGCCCGAGTACCGGGTTGCGCATCTGGAGCAGCATGCCCATGACCCGCGTTTCCCGGCTGATGACAATTGGTACAACCTCGTCGACGAGTTGATCCACCATTTGCAGCAGCAGGATCAACCGGTGTGGGGCGTTGGCCACTCCTTTGGCGGGGTGTTGCACCTGCACGCGGCGCTGCGCTGCCCTGAGCTGTATCGCGGTGTGGTGATGCTTGATTCACCCGTGTTGACTCGCACTGATCAGTGGGTGATCCGTGCCGCCAAGCGTTTTGGCTTCATCGACAGACTGACCCCGGCGGGCCGCACCCTGGGCCGGCGGGAAGAATTCGCCGACCTCGACAGTGCGCGCAGCTATTTTGCTGGCAAGACACTGTTCCGTGGTTTCGATCCAGAATGCTTCGATGCCTACCTGCAACATGGTTTGCACCAGGTCGGCGACAAGCTGCGCCTGCGTTTCGATCCGGCGACCGAAATCAGCATCTATCGCGGCGTGCCCCACACGAGTCCCGGTCGCACCCGACAATTGCAGGTGCCGCTGGCAGTGGTGCGCGGGCACAAGAGTCGCGTGGTAATGCGCCATCACACCCGTTTCGTTTCGCGTCTGGCCCAGGGTGAGGCACTGAGCATGCCCGGTGGCCACATGTTTCCACTCGAACGGCCGCAGGACACCGCTCGGTTGTTGAAGAATCTGTTCACCCGCTGGGAAAACCGCCAGGACAAGGATTGCGCATGAGCCCGACCTTCGAAGAAGTGCGCCTGAGCCTGCCGCATATCGAGCTGGCCGCGCATTTGTTCGGTCCCGAGGACGGTTTGCCAGTGATCGCCCTGCATGGCTGGCTCGACAACGCCAACAGCTTTGCCCGTTTGGCGCCCAAGCTCAAAGGCTTGCGCATCATCGCGCTGGACATGGCCGGGCACGGGCATTCCGGGCATCGGCCGAACGGCGCCGGCTATGCCCTGTGGGATTACGCCCATGACGTGCTGCAAGTCGCCGAACAACTGGGCTGGAAGCGTTTCGGCCTGCTCGGGCATTCGATGGGCGCCATCGTTTCCATGGTGCTGGCAGGTTCGCTGCCGGAACGCATCAGCCATCTGGCGCTGATCGACGGCGTCATTCCTCCTACAGACAAAGGCGAAAATGCCGCCGAGCGCATGGGCATGGCCCTGCAAGCGCAACTGGATCTGCGCGAGAAGCGCAAACCGGTCTACAACACCCTCGATCGTGCGATCGAGGCGCGGATGAAGGGGCTGGTGGCGGTCAGTCGAGAGGCCGCCGAATTGTTGGCCCAGCGCGGCTTGATGCCGGTGCCGGGCGGTTACACCTGGCGCACCGACAATCGCCTGACCCTGCCATCGCCGCTGCGCCTGACCCAGGAGCAGGCGATGGCTTTCGCGCTGCGGGTCAGTTGTCCGGCGCATCTGGTGGTCGCTGCTGATGGCATGCTGGCCAAACATCCCGAATTGCTGGAACGTCTACCCTTTAGCCGGGAACAGTTGGCGGGCGGGCACCATTTGCACCTGAACGATGAGGCCGGGGCGATCCTTGTCGCAGACTGTTTCAATCGGTTCTTCGCCATTCCTTGACTTGCTGCGGGCAACTGTCGAGGCTGGGCGGGTTGAAATGGGAGACAATCACGATGGATTTCTACACCGCTGCGACCTCGAATCATCCAGCATTGCCGATCCGATGAGCCTGACTATGCGGTCACTCAGTCTGTTGGCACTGTGCTGTTTCAGTACCGTTTCGTTCGCCGTCGATGTGCCGGGCAGTCAGGATCTGCAGATCGTGCCGCGTCTGGCCGATGCACAGATCGTCGACTATCGCCCTCCGGTTGAACTGGAGCGCATCTATCCGCTGGGCTCGATCCGCAAGATCAGCGGGCAACTGCGCTTCGACGGCCAGGTCACCGCCCGTGGCCAGACCACCTCCGTCACTTACGAGCTGCCCCCCGAACACTCCGCCACCGAAGCCTTTACCGCTGCTCGCGAAGCCCTGCAAAAACAGGACGCCGAATTGCTGTTCTGGTGTCAGGCCCGTGATTGCGGCGAAAGCAGCCTGTGGGCCAACGAGGTGTTCGGAAACGCCAAACTGTATGGTGCCGACGAGCAACAGGCTTACCTGCTGTTGAGACTGGCGGCACCGCGTGACAACACGCTGGTGGCGCTTTACAGCATCACCCGCGGCAATCGCAAAGCCTATCTGCATGTCGAACAGTTCGAGGCAGTGGCACCGCTGGGTGAGTTGCTGCCGACTTCGGCAACCTTGTTGCGTCAGCTCAAAAGCACCGGTGAGCTGGACTTTCCTGATCGCGTAAATGAGCCGGATGACACTTGGCTGCGACTGATTTCCCGCGGTCTCAATCTCGACACGACATTGCGGGTGACGGTGTCCGGGCCCAAGGCCGAAGCCTGGCGTCAGGCGTTGATCAATCAGGGTGTGCGGGCGGCACGCATGGAAACCGGCAGTGTCGAAGGGGCTGGCCTGCGCATCGATCTGTTGCGTTAAGCTGTTTCAGGCGAGCACGCGCGGCGTGTTCGCCTACTCTTTGCCTGACTGACTTTTTCGAGACATCACATGCTCAATAATGATCGCCTGCTGGTGCAGATCCTGCTGCTGGTGTTGTTTGGTGCCAGCCTGTGGGTGATGGCGCCGTTCTGGTCGGCACTGTTCTGGGGCGCGGTGCTGGCGTTTGCCAGTTGGCCGCTGATGCGCCTGTTGACCCGCTGGCTCAATGGCCGGGAATCGCTGGCTGCGGCGATTCTGACACTGGGCTGGATGCTGTTGGTGGCGGCGCCGCTGGTGTGGCTGGGGTTCAACCTGGCCGATCATGTGCGCGATGCCACGGCGTTTATCAAGGATGTGCAGGTCGACGGTCTGCCGGAAGCGCCGGCCTGGCTGGGGGCTGTGCCGTTTGTTGGTGAGCGGCTGGTGGGACTATGGGACAGCATCGATCAGCAAGGTGCGGCGCTGATGGTCTCGGTCAAGCCGTATCTCGGGCAGGTAGGTAACTGGCTGTTGGCGCGCAGTGCGCAGATTGGCGGCGGGATTCTCGAGCTGACGTTGAGCATTGTCTTTGTGTTCTTTTTCTATCGTGACGGGCCACGGCTGGCGGCTTTTGTGCACAGTTTGCTGGAGCGCTTGATCGGTGATCGCGCGGGCTATTACATCGAGCTGGTCGCCGGGACTGTGCAGCGCGTGGTCAACGGGGTGATCGGCACGGCAGCGGCGCAGGCGGTTCTGGCGTTGATCGGGTTTTTGATTGCCGGGGTGCCGGGGGCGCTGGTGCTCGGGATTGTCACCTTCCTGTTGAGTCTGATTCCGATGGGGCCGCCGTTGGTGTGGGTGCCGGCCACGGCCTGGCTGGCGTGGAAGGGTGAGTATGGGATGGCGGTGTTTCTCGGGATCTGGGGGACGTTCATCATCAGTGGCGTGGACAACGTGCTCAAGCCGTATCTGATCAGTCGCGGGGGGAATTTGCCGTTGGTGATTGTGTTGCTTGGGGTGTTTGGCGGGTTGATTGCGTTTGGGTTTATCGGGTTGTTTATCGGGCCTACGTTGTTGGCGGTGGCTTATAGTTTGTTGACGGATTGGAGCAAGAGTCAGGGGCGGGTTGAGGAGCGGCGCTAGCGGTTTTGGGTTTTGGGTTTTGGGTGAATATCCGTTGCTGCGGTAACGGCTGCTTAGGGTTCCGCCCTTACGGCGGGTCACCTTTTCCAAACGCCGAAAAGGGAACCCCAAAGGCTTGCTCCCTCTCGCGGTGTTTGGCTGCGCCAAACGGTCGCTGCGCTCCCACGCCCGGATCAATCCCTCCACTCAGCCTTCCGACGTCGCTCGTGGATCAAGATCAAAAGCAGGCGAGCTGACACTCGGCCTATTGAGTGGTGAAGAGCGTGGGGTGTTCGGCTTTTGATGTGTTTCAGAATCTGAGTTCAACTCGGTATTTCACGTCGGTGTAACTCGTCCAAACGCCTCAGATCAGTCCCCTCTCTCTACGGGCGGTCCGACGTTTCGGGAGGGCTAGGGTGAGGGGATTTTGATCTGTTTCAGAATCTGAGTTCGAGTCGGTATTTCACGTCGGCGTAACTCTCCCAAACACCTCGATCAGTCCCCTCTCCCTCGGGGAGAGGGCTAGGGTGAGGGGCTTTTGATCTGTTTCAGAATCTGAGTACGACTCGGTATTTCACGTCGGCGTAACTCGTCCAAACACCTCGATCAGTCCCCTCTCCCTCGGGGAGAGGGTTAGGGTGAGGGGCTTTTGATTGTCTGCGGCAAATAATGGCTTCGACTCAAGTCGCCACATTCAAATACTTGCCCACCGACGCCGTTTTCTCCAGCGAGTACTGCTTGCTCAGATTGGCAATCATGCGGTTCAGGGCTTCAGTGGTGCTCTGGGTCGAAGCGGTCTGTTCTTCGTCAGGTCGTTCACGGCCTGCCTGTAAAGCCGCTTTGAGCTCGTCGCTGCTGACACCGCCGCTGCTGTCGCTATCGAGAACCTTGAGGAGCGCGGCACTGGTGTCAGTGCTGGTGGTTGAAGTCGCGCTGTCGCTGGTTTGCAGTGCGCTGCTGAGTTCTGTCGCGGTCACGCTGCCGTCGCCATCGGCGTCGAGTTGGCTGAACAGTTCGTCGCTGTTGATTTGTGGTGGCGGAGGTGGCGGTGGGGTCAGGCTGGCGGTGAGTTCGTCCTGGCTGACGGTGCCGTCCTTGTTCTTGTCGAGGGCGGAGAAGATTTCGTTGCTGTCGGCGGTGCTGCCGGCGCTGGTCAGGCCGCTGCTCAGTTCGTCGCCGCTGATGGCGCCGTCGCCATCGGTGTCGAGGGCGCTGATCAGGGCGTCGGCGAGGTCGGTGTCCGGTGCTTGATCGTGTGGCGGTGGCGGCGGGGGCGCCATGGCGGTCATTTCTTCGGCGCTGAGGCTGCCGCTGTCGTCACTGTCCAGGTCGCCGAATTGCTTGCTCAGGTTGACCAACAGGCCGTCGTCGGATTTCTGCGACAGGGCGCTTTTCAGTTCGTCCTGATCGACCGCGCCGTCGCCGTTGCTGTCGAGTTTGGCAAACAGTTCTTTTTGCAGTTGCTGGCTGCGGGCGTTTTGCGTGGTGGTGCTGCTGGTGCTGGTATAGCTGGTGTAGTTGCTGACGCTACCGATCATCGGACTCACTCCCTGGAATGGAAAACCGGTGGGTGTACCGGCTTATGCAGCGTCAGGGCGCAAGTTGTCGGGGGTATGTGGGATTTGTACCGGTGGGTACACACGATGCAATGGACACCCCCGAACCCTGTGGGAGCGAGCCTGCTCGCGAAGAGGCCAGTGCATACAAAAGAGATATTGGATCAACTGACGCCTTCGCGAGCAGGCTCGCTCCCACAGTGAGTCGGTGATGTTCTCAGAGGCGCGGCAGGCGAATAATGGCGGTAAGGCCGCCGCCGGGGGTTTCTTCGAGGTTGAGTTGGCCACCCAGACGCAGCGCTGCCTCGCGAGCGATGGTCATTCCGAGACCGACGCCGCCGGAGTTGCGATTGCGCGAGCCTTCCAGTCGATAGAACGGCTCGAACACCGCTTCGCGCTTGTCCTCGGCAATCCCCGGGCCGTGGTCGATCACGCGGATCAGCAGTTGTTCGCGCTGATCCTGCAGTTCAATCCGCGCCTGCCCGGCGTAACGCAGGGCGTTGTCCATGAGGTTATTGATGCACGAACGCAACGCCATCGGCTGTACCGGCAACGGTGCGCAATGGCCGCTGACCTGCACGTCGGCACCTTGGTCCTGAGCGTTTTCGCACAGCGATTCGACCAGCGCCTGCACATCCATCAACTGCAAGGCTTCACTGGTGCGCTGTTCGTGCAGGTAGGTGAGGGTGGCGTCGAGCATGCCGATCATGTCGTCCAGATCCTGACGCATCTGGCCTTGCAGCTTTTCATCGCTGATGTTTTCCAGACGCAGTTTCAGGCGTGACAACGGTGTGCGCAGGTCGTGGGACACCGCGCCGAGCATCCGCGCGCGCTGCTGCACCTGTTCGCGAATGCGCCGTTGCATCAGGTTGAAGGTGTGCGCGGCTTGCCGTGCTTCGCGCGGGCCGGACTCGTCGAGCGGCGGACTGTCGAGGTCTTCGCTGAGGCGTTCGGCGGCGTCGCTCAGGCGCTGGATCGGGCGACTGAGCAGTTTCGCGCCGTACCAGGCTGCGATCATCAGCGTGATGAATTGAAAGGTCAGCGGCACCACCGGGCCACCGAACCACGGACGCGGGGGCCGTGGCGGGTAGCGCGGGTCCTGCGCCATCGTTTGGCCGTTGGCGCCTTGGGAGAACTCCGGAGGTGGCGGAGGCGGGGGCGGGCCGTAGAGGCGGAACCAGGTGAAAGCCAGCAGGTGCGCGAGGACGATCGCCACGAACAGCACGCCAAACAGGCGCCCGAACAGCGTGTCGAAGCGCGCCCGCATCAGCCGATGTCTCGCGCGTCGAACAGGTAACCCTCACCGCGCACGGTTTTGATCAACTGCGGGGCTTTCGGGTCGTCGCCGAGTTTCTGCCGCAGACGCGAGACCAGCAGGTCGATGCTGCGGTCGAACGCTTCGATTGAGCGACCCCGGGCCGCGTCGAGCAATTGCTCGCGGCTGAGCACCCGGCGCGGGCGTTCGATAAACACCCACAGCAGACGGAATTCGGCGTTGGACAGCGGCACCACGAGGCCATCGTCAGCGATCAATTGGCGCAGGACGCTGTTCAGGCGCCAGTTGTCGAAACGAATGTTGGCCCGTTGTTCGGTACGGTCATCACGCACCCGGCGCAGGATGGTCTGAATGCGCGCGACCAGTTCGCGCGGTTCGAACGGCTTGGCCATGTAGTCATCAGCGCCCAGTTCCAGGCCGATGATGCGGTCGGTCGGTTCGCAGCGAGCGGTGAGCATCAGGATCGGGATGTCCGATTCGGCGCGCAGCCAGCGGCACAGCGACAAGCCGTCTTCGCCGGGCAGCATCAGATCCAGTACGACAACGTCGAAATGCTCGGCCAGCAGCGCCTGACGCATTGCCGCACCGTCGGTGACGCCGCTGGCGTGGATGTTGAAGCGCGCGAGGTAATCGATCATCAGCTCGCGGATCGGCACGTCGTCATCGACGATCAGCGCACGAATGCTCCAGCGCTTGTCGTCTTTAGGCTCATCCGTCGCGGTCATTTGGGTGTTGTGCATGAGGCTGTTCATCTGCCAGTAGGCCGCCAACCACAAAAGATGGGCTGCGAGGTTGTGGTTTCAGCATAGGCGTCCGGCCGTGAGGCGGGAAGTGCTGATGTAAGGACGTATTGCGGCTGGCGAGGCTAGCGCGGGTGCTTGTTGCTGGCGTGTCGGTTGTGTATCGGAGTCGACACAATAGCAGCGAGCGCTATGCTGATCACGGCCGGCGCGACGATTTACCGATCATCGGGTGCCGCGCCGCCGCCGGTTCCGCTACAATGCGCGCCGATTTCGACCTGCCTGAGAGCCCATTCATGTCCGCCTGCCAGACTCCTATCATCGTCGCCCTGGATTTCCCTACCCGTGACGCCGCACTGAAGCTGGCCGACCAGTTGGACCCGAAACTGTGCCGGGTCAAAGTGGGCAAGGAACTGTTCACCAGTTGCGCCGCAGAAATTGTCGGTACCCTGCGTGACAAGGGTTTTGAAGTATTCCTCGACCTGAAATTCCACGACATTCCCAACACCACCGCGATGGCCGTGAAAGCTGCTGCCGAGATGGGCGTGTGGATGGTCAACGTGCATTGCTCTGGTGGCATGCGCATGATGGCTGCTTGCCGTGAAGAGCTGGACAAGCGCAGCGGCCCGCAACCGCTGCTGATTGGCGTGACCGTGCTGACCAGCATGGAGCGTGAAGACCTGGCCGGTATCGGTCTGGATATCGAGCCGCAAGAGCAAGTGCTGCGTCTGGCCGCGCTGGCCGAAAAGGCTGGTATGGACGGTCTGGTGTGCTCGGCGCTGGAAGCCACGGCACTGAAAACCGCGCATCCGTCGCTGCAACTGGTGACCCCGGGGATTCGTCCGGCGGGCAGCGCGCAGGACGATCAGCGCCGCATTCTGACTCCGCGTCAGGCGCTGGATGCCGGTTCCGATTATCTGGTGATCGGCCGTCCGATCAGCCAGGCGGCGGATCCGGCACAGGCGCTGGCGTCGGTTGTAGCCGAAATCGCCTAAGCCACACTGAAGATCCAAATGTGGGAGCGAGCCTGCTCGCGAAGAGGGTGTATCAGTCGAAGTCAGTATCGACTGAACCACCGCTTTCGCGAGCAGGCTCGCTCCCACATTGGTTTTTGTGCTGGCCTTAAACCTTCAACACCAACTTGCCGAAGTTCTCACCGCTGAACAATTTCATCAGCGTCTCCGGGAACGTCTCCAGGCCTTCGACGATATCTTCCTTGCTCTTGAGTTGCCCCTTGGCCATCCAGCCGGCCATTTCCTGCGCCGCGCTGGCGTATTGCGCGGCATAGTCCATCACCACAAAACCTTCCATCCGCGCGCGATTGACCAGCAGCGACAGGTAGTTGGCCGGGCCTTTGACCGCTTCCTTGTTGTTGTACTGACTGATCGCGCCGCAGATCACTACACGCGCCTTCATGTTCAAGCGGCTCAACACCGCATCGAGGATGTCGCCGCCAACGTTATCGAAATACACATCGACGCCTTTCGGACATTCGCGTTTAAGCCCGGCCACGACATCTTCGGACTTGTAGTCGATGGCACCGTCAAAGCCCAACTCATCAATGAGGAATTTGCACTTGTCGGCGCCGCCGGCAATGCCAACCACACGGCAACCTTTGATCTTGGCAATCTGCCCGGCAATGCTGCCCACCGCGCCCGCTGCACCGGACAACACTACGGTGTCACCGGCCTTCGGTGCGCCGACATCCAG
This sequence comes from Pseudomonas sp. TNT2022 ID642, assembly GCF_028656995.1. Taxonomy (NCBI): domain Bacteria; kingdom Pseudomonadati; phylum Pseudomonadota; class Gammaproteobacteria; order Pseudomonadales; family Pseudomonadaceae; genus Pseudomonas; species Pseudomonas sp. TNT2022 ID642. Next base: position 77,138 of record NZ_JAMDGW010000022.1, read on the forward strand.
CAGGGCGAAGTAGGCGGTCATGCCGGTCATGCCCAGCGCTGACAGGTACACCGGCAGCGGCGCCAGTTTCGGATCGACTTTGTAGAAACCTCTTGGCTCACCGAGGAAATAATCCTGCACGCCAATGGCGCCGTTGACGTAGTCCCCGACCGCAAAGCCCGGGTTGTTCGAGGCGATGACTTTGCCGACGCCCAGCGCGCGCATGACTTCACCGATACCCACCGGCGGAATGTAGGACTTGCCTTCGTTCATCCAGCCACGCATGGCCGGGTCGAGAGACAGGTATTCGTTCTTGACCAGAATCTGGCCCGCCACCGGTTCGCCGACCGGTACTTCCTGATAGGTGAAGGTCTCGCGGTTGGCCGCTCCCACCGGGCGTTTGGCGAGCAGGAACTGGCGATTGGTCTGGTTGGTCATGGCAGGCACTCGAACGGAATGAAGCCTTGTTGATAGACCCTCAGCGGCATTGGCGCAAGGTTGGCTGATGCGGCGAATGCACGCCGATCCAGTGCAGTGATGATCACCGGGATGGTTTTATCACTGCGACGCATGGGTACATAAACAGCCATTGGATAGTGCTGACGTGCGGCAGACCTCAATGACTATGCTGCGAATCTACAAATCCCCTGCATCCATCCCTTCGAGGACATAACAATGAGCATGACGTTTTCCGGTCAGGTTGCTGTAGTCACTGGCGCAGCCAACGGCATCGGCCGTGCGACCGCCCAGGCGTTCGCCGCCGAAGGCCTGAAAGTGGTGGTCGCTGATCTGGACGCGGCGGGGGGCGAGGGCACGGTCGCGCTGATTCGTACAGCCGGCGGTGAAGCGACCTTCGTGCGCTGCAACGTTACCGTCGAAAGCGAAGTGAAGAATCTGATGGACGAGGTCATCAATACCTACGGCCGTCTCGACTACGCCTTCAACAATGCCGGCATCGAAATCGAAAAAGGCAAACTGGCCGACGGCTCGATGGATGAGTTCGACGCGATCATGGGGGTCAATGTCAAAGGCGTCTGGCTGTGCATGAAGTATCAATTGCCGCTGTTGCTGGCGCAGGGCGGCGGGGCGATCGTCAATACCGCCTCGGTAGCGGGACTGGGCGCGGCGCCGAAGATGAGCATCTATGCCGCGTCCAAGCACGCGGTGATCGGTCTGACCAAATCGGCGGCCATCGAATACGCCAAGAAGAAAATACGCGTCAACGCTGTGTGTCCGGCGGTGATCGATACCGACATGTTCCGCCGCGCTTATGAGGCTGACCCGAAGAAAGGCGAATTCGCCAATGCCATGCACCCGGTTGGGCGCATCGGCAAAGTGGAGGAGATCGCCAGCGCTGTGTTGTACCTGTGCAGCGACGGTGCGGCATTCACCACCGGCCACTCGCTGGCAGTGGATGGCGGCGTCACCGCGTTCTGAAAAACGCGCAAGAAAAACAGCCCGCATTCGTTGCGGGCTTTTTGTGGATCACGGTCAGTTCCGTGAAGCCCCTTAAACAATGTGTATCAAACGGTTAGAACGGTCGCTTTTGGCGGCGTTGTCGCACAGCCTGTCCGGCGCGGCTGTGATTTACTGCCGCCAGCAAAACGGACAGGAGTTTGCTTGCTCATGGAATTGAGAATTGATCGACAGGCAATGGTGCCGGTCGTGCAGCAGATTGTTGACGGACTGACGGAGTGGATCCTGCAAAGCGGCGTACCGCCGGCCACCCGTTTGCCCTCCGTGCGGCAAATCGCCCGGGGCAATCTGCTCAGCCAGTCGTGTGTCGTCGAGGCGTGTGAGCGGTTGGTATCGCAGGGTGTTCTGAACTCATGCCAAGGCACCGGTTTCATCGTCGCCGCCGCGCCGTCAACAGGTGGTGCAGATGAGGAATTGGCGGCCTTCGAAGGCCGGTATGCCTGGTGCGATGCCGTGTGTGAAACAGTCGGCGGTTTGAAGCTGGGTGCCGGTGGTTTGCCGCAAAGCTGGCGCGAGCCTGACGACCTCAGTTATGCCCTGCGCGAGGTGGCGCGCACCGACATGGCCAGTCTGTTCAATTACAGCACGCCCTTGGGGCTTCCAGCGTTGCGCGAGCAGATCGTCAAACGTCTGAAGCTGTTCGGTATCGAAGCCCGCAGTTCGCAGTTGTTGAGTACCTGCGGCGCCAGCCATGCGCTGGATCTGATCGTGCGCACCTTGTTCAAGGCCGGGGACTGCGTGGTGGTCGAAACACCCGGGTATGCGCCGTTGTTCGATCTGCTGCGCCTGCATGGCGTACGCATACTCGAGGTGCGTCGCACCCCGAACGGGCCGGATGTCGACGCGCTGGAGGCTTTGCTGCAGCAGTTCCGGCCCGGCGGGTTGTTCATCAACAGTCATCATCACAACCCCACCGGCAGTTGCCTGTCGCCGAGCGTGGCGCAACGCATCCTGCAACTGAGCAAGACTTACGATCTGCGCTTGATCGAAGACGATGTCTACGCCGACTTGCACACCGGTAACGGTACGCGACTGGCGGCGCTGGATGATGAGGGGCGAGTCATCTATGTGGGCAGTTTCTCCAAAACGCTGAGCAGTTCGCTGCGCGTCGGGTTCGTTTTCGCCGACAACGAAATGGTCAGGCGGTTGGCGCAGGTCAAGATGATCAGTGGGCTGGGGGTGTCGAGGTTTTCCGAGGCGGTATTGGCCAGCCTGATGGTCAGTGGCGCTTACCGCAAACTGGTACAACGCCAGCGACAACGGCTGAATGCCGATCGCGCGGCCGCGCTGCAGGCTCTGGAAGACGCCGACTGGGAGGTTTTCGGCAAGCCTGCGGGTGGCTTGTTCATCTGGGCGCGCTCGCGCATGGCCGATCAGGTTCGGGTGCGTCGGCAGGCGCAACGCTGCGGCGTATTGCTCTCAGCGCCTGACGCGTTCAGCCCCAGTGGCGAGTCGGGCGACTGGCTGCGCATCAACGTCGCCTATGCTTGTGATCCACGTGCCCGGCAGTTTTTCCGCCACACCGGTTCGGATCGACCTCAAGCGTTCTGAAAACGACGCAGGCGTAGCTTTTTGCCATTATTCCGACGCCAGAGACTTGTGCCGGTGGATGGCCGTTGCGACTCTTCGCTCTACTGACAATGGCAGGGGACTACGCGCAATGATTTCGGCCATGCAAGGACGTTTTGCCAACCTCGGTATGGCAAAAAAACTGGGTATCGGGTTTGTACTGGTTTTGCTGCTGACCGCGCTGGTGGCAGCCATTGGCGTCTGGTCCCTGCAAACCATCAGTCAGCGTTTCGACGGGCTGAAACAGATGTCCTCGCTCAACAGTGGCTTGCTCAAGGTGCGCCTGCTTGAGCAGGAATATGCCTTGCGAGGCGATCCGAAGACGGCCGATGCCCTGCGTAAGGGCGTCGACGAACTGGTTGCTCTGGCTGATCAGCTCAAAGCGCAGTCGGCGGCCAATGTGCCGGTAATGAATGATGTGCAGCAGTCGCTGGCGGCCTATCGCAAGGCGTTCGACGAGTTTGTCTCGTTGACGCAGGCCAAGGATCTGGCACTGGAAATGGCCAGTTGGTCGGTGTCCAGTGTGGCCAACAACCTTGATGTGTTACAGGCCGGGCTTGCCGATGACGGTGCGTATACCTTGAAGGACACCGAGGGCAAGGACGGTGCCCAGTTCATTGAGCAGGCCAGCCAGGTCAGTCAGGTCTCGCGCTTGATGCTGCAAGCGATGAACGAAGCGCGGATTCGCCTCGATCAAAGCCGCAAGGGCGATGCCGACGGTGCCGGCAAAGGCAATATCGAACAGGCCGCACAGGCCCAGACGCAGGCCGAAGAACTGAAAACCACGGTCAAGGACGAGGGTTACCTGACCGTGCTCAATGAAGTGTCCGGGCATATCGCCGGTTTCAACGACAAACTGGCCGAGTACACCGGATTGCTCGCGCAGGAAAAAACCGTCTACGAGCAATTGCACCAGCGTGCCGACCAAGTGGTCGAGCGGGTGAATCAGGCTTATGTCGCTGAAGACGGCGCGATGCAGGCGGAACTGAAGAAAAACTCGCTACTGATCATTGGTTCATCGGCGCTGGCGCTGTTGGTCGGATTGCTGGCTGCGTGGTTGATTACTCGACTCATCGTCGCGCCATTGCGCAGTGTGATTCAGGTCGCCCAGCAGATTGCCGCCGGCGACTTGAGTGCGACCGTGGAGGTGACCCGGCGGGACGAGATCGGCCAGTTGATGTTGGCGATGCAGCAGATGGGAGCGGGGCTGAGTGCGATTGTCAGCGGGTTGCAGGCGGGGATCGAGCAGTTGGCCAGTTCGGCGCAATCGTTGTCGACGGTCACTGAGCAGACCAACCTTGAGGTCAGCAGCCAGAAGGAAGAGACCGAGCAGGTCGCCACGGCGATGAACCAGATGACCGCCACCGTGCATGACGTCGCGCGCAATGCCGAAGAGGCGGCGTTGGCTGCGCAGACGGCGGATGACAAGGTCGAGAGTGGTCAGCAGGTGGTACGCCAGAGCATGGCGCGGATCGAGCAATTGGCTGATTCGGCGACGTCGGCCAGTTCGAGCATCGAAAGCCTCAGTGCGGAAATCCAGAATATCGGGACGGTGCTGGGGGTGATCAAAAGCGTCGCTGAGCAAACCAATTTACTGGCGCTGAATGCCGCGATCGAGGCGGCCCGGGCCGGTGAGCAGGGCAGGGGCTTTGCGGTGGTGGCCGATGAGGTGCGCGCGTTGGCGCGGCGCACGCAGCAATCGACTGAGGAAATTGAACGGCTGGTCAGTGCGCTGCGCTCGGCGGCGCATTCGTCGGTGCAGCAGATTCAGAGCAGCGGGGAGTTGGTGAAGCTGGCGGTGAGTGATGCGTTGCAGACCGAGAGTGCGCTGGGGAGTATTGCGGTGGCGGTGTCGTTGATTCAGCAGATGAATCAGCAGATTGCGGCGGCGGCCGAGGAGCAGAGTTCGGTGGCGGAGGAGATCAATCGCAGTGTGACGAGTATTCGTGCGAGTGCGGATCAGTCGTCGATCGCGATGCGCGGGAATGCGGCTTCGAGTGTTGAGCTGGCGCAGTTGGGGAGTGAGTTGCGGGGGATGGTTGGGCATTTTCGGCTTTGACGCTTTGGGCTTGGCGGCCTTTGGGCCGACCAGGCTCTTGGGGTTTTTGGGGTATATCCGTTGCTGCGGGTGTTGCTGATTAGGGTT
>NZ_JAMDGW010000023.1:0-84737 GCF_028656995.1 Pseudomonas sp. TNT2022 ID642
CTGCTGTTGTATGTGAGTCCAGCTCGGTATTTCACGTAGGCGTACCTCCACCAATCACCTCGGTCAGTTCCTTCTCCCTCCGGGAGAGGGCCAGGGTGAGGGGCTTTTGTTTTCAGGTTTTTCGGGGTGTATGGGGGTAAATTTTTTTCTTTGGTTTCGTTTCTTCGACAGGCTCATTGCGCGTGGACGCGTGGGTGTTTTTCGGGTGGATCCGCATTAGCGCCAGATCCGCTCTTTGGCATGTCGATCAGGAGCGAGCGTGATTATTTCCAGACAGTTAACCGGACTGACCTTTGCCGGCGTGGTTTTCGGGCTGAGCTGTTCAGCCCATGCGTTCAGCCCGGCCACTGATGTCAGCGCCGACATTCGCCGCACCGCTTTTGGGGTGCCGCATATTCGTGCACAGGACGAGCGCGGGCTCGGTTTTGGCATCGGCTACGCCTATGCGCAGGACAATCTGTGCCTGTTGGCCAACGAGATCGTGACGGTCAACGGCCAGCGTTCACGCTATTTCGGTCCGGATCAGCTCACCGTCGAACAACGCGAAAACCGTGTCAGCGACGTGTTTTTTACCTGGCTCAACACACCGCAAGCGGTGAAGGCATTCTGGCAGGCGCAACCTGCCCAGGTGCGTGATCTGGTCGAAGGCTATGCTGCCGGCTACAACCGCTATCTGGCCGAGCGCCGCCCGCAAGGCTTGCCGCAACAGTGTCAGGGCGAGTGGGTGCGAGACATTGCGCCGGAAGATCTGGTGAAGCTGACCCGCCGTCTGCTGGTCGAGGGTGGGGTCGGTCAGTTTGCCGAGGCCCTGGCCGGCGCCACACCGCCGCATGCGACCGCCGCCATCGAACAAAACGCGCAAGCCTATCAGTTGGCCGATGCCCGTCAGCAACGCTTTGCCCTTGATCGTGGCAGCAATGCCGTCGCCGTCGGCAGCGAGCGTTCGTTCAACGGGCGCGGGATGTTGCTGGCCAACCCGCATTTCCCTTGGGTCGGCGGTATGCGCTTCTATCAGATGCACCTGACCATCCCTGGCAAACTCGATGTGATGGGCGCCGCCTTGCCGGGACTGCCGATGATCAATATCGGCTTCAATCAGCATCTGGCCTGGACGCACACGGTCGATTCGTCAAAACACTTCACCTTGTATCGCCTGCAACTCGATCCGAAGGATTCCACACGCTATCTGCTCGATGGCAAGTCATTGCCGCTGAACAAACAGACCGTCACCGTGCAGGTGAAGCAGGCAGACGGGCAGGTAGTGCCGGTCTCGCGTGATGTTTACAGCTCGCAGTTCGGCCCGATCGTGCAATGGCCGGGCAAGCTCGACTGGGACAATCAGTTCGCCTATAGCCTGCGCGATGCCAATATCGACAATGATCGTGTGCTGAATCAGTGGTACGCGATGAATCAGGCGTCCACCCTCGCGCAGCTGCAGGATTCGGTACACAAGATCCAGGGCATTCCGTGGGTCAACACCCTGGCCGTCGATGACAAAGGCCAGACGCTGTACATGAACCTGTCGGTGGTGCCGAACGTCAACGCCGAGAAACTGGCCAAGTGCAGCGATCCACGCATCGGCACACAAATGATCGTGCTGGATGGCTCCAAAAGCGCCTGCGCGTGGGATATCGACCCGGCAGCGGCGCAGAAGGGCATCTATGCAGCCAGCCAGTTGCCGCAACTGTTGCGCAAGGACTTCGTCCAGCATTCCAATGACTCGGCATGGCTGGCCAACCCGGCGCAACCGCTGACCGGTTTCTCGCCGCTGATCAGTCAGGAAGGTCAACCGCTGGGCTTACGCTCGCGTTTCGCCCTGGATCGCTTGAGCACGCTGGGTAAAAAAGGTCCGTTGGCAGTGAAAGATCTGCAGCAAATGGTGATGGACGATCAGGTGTATCTGGCGACTCAGGTTGTGCCGGATCTGCTGAAGTTCTGTGCCGCTGACCTTGGCGCCGATGCGCAAGCACTGAAGCCGGTTTGCACCAGCCTCAAGGCATGGGATGGTCGGGCCAATCTGGATGCTGGCCTGGGCCTGGTGCATTTCCAGAACATCATGCAGGCATTGCAGGCTTCGCCGGATGTCTGGCGCGTCGCGTTCGATCCCAAAGATGCTCAACACACTCCGCGTGGCCTGGCATTCGAGCAACCAGCGGTGGCCAAGGCGCTGCGTGAGGCCATGCTGGCGTCGGTCGAATTGAGCACAAAAATGGGCCTGAAGCCGCAAACCCGCTGGGGCGATATCCAGGTCGTCAGCAGTGGCGGACAACAGACACCGATTCATGGTGGCCCGGGCACTTTGGGCATCTACAACGCCATTCAGAGCGTGCCACGTGAAGATGGCAAACTCGAAGTGGTCAGCGGTACCAGCTATCTGCAGGTCGTGACCTTCGATGAAAAGGGTCCGCACGCGCAAGGGCTGCTGGCGTTCTCGCTGTCGAGCGATCCGGCGTCGAAATATTCGCGGGATCAGACCGAAGCGTTCTCGAAGAAACAGTGGAGTGTGCTGCCGTTCACCGAACAGCAGATTCAGGCTGACCCGCAGTATCAGGTGCAGACTGTTCGCGAGACATTGGACAAGGCGGGGAAAGTCGCTGCGCAGTAAACCCGAGCGTTACTGGTGTTGAGCCTGAAAACCGCATCCTGCAAGGGATGCGGTTTTCAGTTTTTTGGCGGCTGTTGCGGTATCGAATTGATTACCGGGTTACCTTCCTTGTTGCGGGACAGGTAGACCGGAAGCACCTTGGGCAGGCTGTTGGCGAGGTTATTCAGTTCTTTGATGTTGTAGATGCCGCCCACGCGAATCGAGCCGGTCGTGTTGTCGGCCAACGCCAGCGGGTTGCTCAGATAACGGTTGATCAGTGGCAGGGCTTCGCTCAGTGCCAGATTGTCCAGGACCAGCTTGCCCTGGCGCCAGGCCAGTGACGTGTCGCCGGGGTAGGTCTGGCTGATTTGTGGCATGTAGTCGCCTTGCTTGTAACTCGCCTGCATTGATGGTCCGAGGCGCAAGCCGTCGCCCGGCAATGAGCGATTACTGGTGACCAACACCGACCCTTCGATCAGGTTCACCCGCACCTGATCCTGATACATCCAGACATTGAAGCGTGTGCCCGTCACCCGAATATTGCCTTCACCTGCGCGGACGACAAACGGGTGGGCCATGTCGTGGCTGACCGTAAAGAACGCTTCACCTTTTTTCAGGGTGACGCGGCGTTCGTCCTTGTAATTGCTGAAGGTCAGATCGGTGTTCAGGTTCAGTTCGATCTGGCTGCCATCGCTCAACGTGACCTGCCGGACATTATCGGTGGCAGCGAAATGCTGATAGCTGTTGGGCAACCAGCCCAGATTCCAGCCGGTATAAGCCGCCAACGGCAGTGCGAGTGCACAGACACCTGCGGCTATAGCAAACGGACGCCAAGAGCGCAAAGAAGCTGGGCGCGGTGTCACGACGGAGGGCGATTCAAGGCGCGGCAGGTGTTCGGCCACGTCCCAGATTTCCAGCATGGCTTCATACTCGAACGCGTGCAGGGGATGAGCATCGTGCCATTGCTTGAACGCGCTACGCTCTTCGTCCGTACAGTCAGCGGCATGCACACGCATGCACCAATGCGCAGCGGCATCGGTGATCGCATCGTATTCGGCTTCCGAGAGGGTGTCTTGGGTCATTGACTCGTCCTGATTTCGCACATTCTAACCTTGTCGGGAAGTTACCGAGAACATCCGTCATGGCATTTACCCATCAAAGTGGAACTTATTTTTCGCTCAGGCACCCAAAAAGCAGGACGTCAATGACCACTATCCACAAATGGAGTGAAAAAATGATCAAAAAGACATTCGCAGCTTTAATCGCCACTGCCGGTTTGCTCAGTGCGGGCGCAGCGTTGGCCGACAGGCCGGGCGCAGGCTGGATCACCATTGAAAAAGCCATCGAGATCGTGAAGACCAAGGCTGGTTACGTCGAGGTCTATGAGATCGGGGCCGACAACGACGGCTACTGGAAAGGCGAGGGGCGCAAGGCAGATGGCGTTGTCTACGAGTTCCGTATCGACGGGGCGTCGGGCAATGTATTGCGGGATCAGAAGGATTAACGAATCCAATTGCGTCTTGTAAAAGTACGCCGGCTTTAAGCCGGCGTACTTTTTCCGGTTGTTAAGGCAACGATAGCAAGGATCCTGTCTGGCTAGAGGTTGGCGCCGGCAAAGGTATCGCCGCCTGAGGTGGATCCAGCACTCTGCCCATTTCACTGATCAGCAAAGCGATCGAGTCGGCATTGGCCAATATCACCTCGACTCGTAACTCATCAGAAAGTGGATTGCGAAAGGCTAGACGTGCATCGGCAAGGGTTTTGGTTTTGGTCACACTGAGGATTTTTTTATAATCCCTGACGCGCGATGGCAGTTGATCCAGACCTACCCACACCCCCTTATCATTTTTTTCCGAGAACAACTGCGAAGACTCTATCGAGCGGGACAAGGATTGACGAAGACCGTCCAGATCAGCTTTAACCAGTAGACCCTCTGCGGTTGTCGTATCGACAAGATCGGAGAAGGGGCCCATCGCATAAACCATGGAGAGATCTTCGCTATCGCAGATCAGATGCGAAAGTTCATGGATCAGCGTCGCAGCCCGAGCGTGAGAGTCAATGTTGAACCTGGGAGGCAGGAAAGCGGTAAAAGCATCCATTTTCGGATTAAAAAAGTGTTCGGAAAAATGGACTATTCTGCGCTTGTCGTCTTTGAATACAAACGCAACTGTATTGTCTTTCTTATCGGCATTCAAACCCGCAAAGAAGCGCTCTGTATAGAGCAAATCATCCTTGGGATTAGCCAGCTCACGACAGAGCGGGATGATCACCTTTTCTATCTTGCCGAGCAGCGTGGGCGTTACCTGGGACACTTGGAAAAAATTTCTGAATAGCGTTTCCAGGCGAGTGCCTCCCATGTTGTCGCGATGTATGACGTAGTTATGCAGACAGTTCAGCGCGTAATCTCTTGCCCGGCTGACGGCTTGCTGTATCACAAAGGCTCTGGCGGGATACAGTCGGTTGATTTGTGCCATCCCGCGGGCCTGGATACGCATCATTATTGAGCACTCTTTCTCAATATTGGCTTGCAGAGCATCCTGCTTCCTGGATCGGCAGAGACGGGCCGACTTGTTGGTGCTGGCAACCACAAGTCTTGAGTTCTTCTGTTCAAGTGCCGGTCCCTGGCCCCCGTCTTTGACGCGCAAATACCAGGTTTTTTCAGACTGGATCACTGGATAGACCTTGCCGGCTATCGCCGCGTACTTTTGTGTCGTCGACGAATCCCCATAAACAAGGTCATTGCTCTCAAGCTTGAGCTTCTCAAGAGCTTCGGTGGTTTCAAAGCTTTGCAGATTAATGCGTGAGGAAGCAACGGGCGGGACCTTTGCCCAGCGGGGGGCGGCTTTTACGATTGTAGTCCCGCTGGTTTCGGCAGCCGTCGATCCAGGCGCCTGCGCTTCAGAGGCGAACTCGGCCGTTTCTTCTTCTATTTCTGTTTCCCAGGACAAACGCCCCAGGCTGAACAGGGAAATCGCCCCTGCGATGAAGTTTTTCAGGGCGTTGGACCAATGATGCTCCTGAAAACCTTCGGCGGATTCTTTGAAGTCCTTGTAACTCTTCCAGAGAAAAAACGGTGAGGCGAGTTTTCCCGGCAAAAGATGGGGAACCAGACGAACACCTTGACTGAATAGATACTTCGCCGCTTCCCAGTCGGCTTGCGCATTGATTTGCGGCTGGCAACTGAGCAATCGCGGCAACAGACTGAGCGTGTCCTTGTGCAATCGCTCCAGCAGATTGCCGTTAATGGCAGTGCTTTGCAGCTTGATTTCAGTGGGGTTGCCGATCGTTGTCTGCAAAAGATTCTTGAAGACCGCCTGTTGCCCGGATGGCAAGCGTCGGATGATCAAATCCTGAAAATGCCCGGGTGTATTCAACGCATCTATCAATTGCGCTTCATTTTCGAACTCGCGAAAAACGTATTTGGAGTAGGGGGCGTAGAGCACCCGTGGTCCTGCTTTTCCCGCACCGGGTCCGATGACATAGAGTCCCAGAGCGTCGACGAAGTCCGCGCCTTCGGTCTTGATCAATGAGAGCGGGCAAGCAATGGCTTGAGCGCCCTCCACAGTGGCACGCGCTATCGCATCCGGCATGTCCAGCACCTGGCAAATATAGTCGTAACCGCTTTCCGATAGCTGTTGCTGCAACTTCAACGCGTGCGCGTGCTGCATCAATTGCCAAGGCAACTGACGCACAAAGCGTTCTTTGCTGGTGCGTGCCGAGTCACTCTTGGCTGACAGTGCTTCGGTCATTTTTTGTGTGTAGGTGGTGGTGATTTCGAGGGACTGCAGCAGTTGCTGTACTGCAGACTGATCGAAATCTTTCGGCAAGGCTGTGGCTGTATTCGAGGCAACCTTGAAACCGGTGCCCTGCACGATGTTGTAGTGGTGCAAGGCAAAATCGAGCAGATTGCAGGCTGGGCCTGCCAGTGTCAGATTCGGAGTGATCTGGATGTCCTGTGGCTTGAGTCCAGTGTCCGGGAATCTGGCGTCGAGCTGGTTCTTCAGTGTCTTCTCGACATGAGTGGTCAACGCAGGGATGCCCTCGAGAAAGTCCTTGCCATCAATGAAACTGCGCCGCAACTCATCCAGCAGGGCGAGTTGCGTGCGTTGCTCCGTGACTGGGGCCATGCGCAGCCAGTCTGGGTAATCAAGCCGACGGACAATGGCCCGAGCGAGTTCAATGGCCCGGCGCAGGTTGGTATCGATCACGCTGTTTTTCATCTGATCCAGGTAGTTTTCGAGTGTGTCCTTGTCTTTGATGCAAACGCGTAATAACTCGCAATGGTCGAGGAAATGATCAATGGCCGACTGCATGCGATCGTTCAACACATTGTCTTCAATTAATCGGAAGGCACCCAGCGTGTATTGCTGATCGGGTTGGCGTCGTTTCGGTGGCAGGTTTTCCAGCAGTGTCTGATTCTGGTTGTTGTCGTCGAGCCGCCGTTGCAGCTGCTTTTGCGCAATGGCGATGTCGTCGAACGATTCCAGACCGATGGCCGGCGTCCACAGGATGGCGCGCCCGGAATGCTCGACGTCCATGCCGCCGCGTTCGGTCAGGAGTACGCAGTGGGCAAGCGACAGCACCTCACTTTTGCCGTCGCGGGTGAGAAGAGTGAGCGACCATGCATCCGGCCGGAAGCCATTGAAGGACTGGCGATCCATACGTGTTGCGTATTTTGCGTTGAACACGGTTTCGACTATTTTTCGCTCGGCCGTCAGCCAGGAATCGCCGAGGTTTCTCATCTGTGCCTCACCCCGCACCCCATCCTCGAAAGCCAGCGCCAGTTTCCATCGAATGCCCTCGAGAAAGGCGCGTTGATCGGCGTTACTCGTCGTCGGCTGGTCTTTAAAGTGGCTGGAGAGATTCTCCAGGGTTCGTTCGAGCTTTGTCGCCAACTGCGCAGCCTTGTCGGCCTGAACGAGTGAAGATGGCGGAGAGCTGGTGAACAGCGGTCGGGTACTCCAGCGCTGATTGACGTCAAGCTTGAGCAGGCGCTCGTGAATCATTGCGCGTACATCCAGGGCCTTGTCGAAAAGTGCATGGATGTCAGTTGTGCGTTCGTTCTGACGAAAAAGCTGAAGGGCAAACTCAACGTTCTGCCGTTGTTTAGTGAGGATTGCCTCAAACAGCGTCGTGATGATTTCGCCGCCGATGTTTTCCCCGGACACCTGTACATTGGCGAATCCAAGATAACGATTGCGTTCCTCCAGATTCATGAGGCCGTACAACTCGTCTTCATGTCCGGCGGCATTGAGTTTGGCGGTCAGCGTTTGTTTAAGGTCGGCGTAGTTGGTGAGGACTTGCAAGCCCTGAGTCGGGGTGTAGAGATAGGCATTGTCATGGTTGATCATCAACGAGCCGGCCAACTCGACATAGACGGTCTCATCGCGCAAACACACGGTTTCGAAGCTGGGTCGCCGGACAGCGATATCCGGTTCCCGAATCAAACAGTGCAAGGCGTCGAACTCGGTGGCGGAGAGGATTCCCGTTTCGCGCTTGATCATTAAATCCGCACGTACCTGATCCTGCAGCGCCTGGCTAAAGAATGTGCGTCTGGGTGACCCCTCGAATGAGGCGGCATTCCAGTAAGCCTCGAGCTGTCTAAACAACAGCATGGTCAGTTTTTCCGATGCGGACTTGATCGCTTGCGCCCACGCGACCTGGTCAGCATCACGGCTTGAACGGGCAGGATGGGAAAATTCCGCTGTCTGACCGCGAGGCCAGCCTTGCCGGCGGAAGTGCAGCAGCAGCGCTTCACTCAGTGACAGGGAGTCGACCCACTGCCTGACATCCCCTGAGCGTGGCGCCGTGTCGGCGAAAAAACTGACGCGTGTGCGCGACTGCTGCAAATCGGCAAAGTGAGGTTCGAGCAGCTCATCGAGAATCTTGTCCAGCAGGGTGGTCAGCGCAGGAAGACGTTTGAGCTCATCCAGCAGGTCGCGCGCGCAGGCTTCCCGAGATTGGTTGATCGCGTCTTTTTGATCCTCGAACACATCGCCTTCGATCAGTTCCCGGGTCGCGGTAATACCGCGTTTTTCGACTAACTCCTTGCGCTGTGACACGGTGAGAAAGGCAAACAGATCATCCTTTTCGTCAGCGTTGTCGAGGCGCGTTTGCAAGGCCGTGGTCAGTGCCTTGTCATCACTGTATTTTTTCAGGCCACCGTAGGGGGTATAGAGAAATACGCCGTTGTCATCCGGCCCGGCGCTGAGAATAAAACTGCCGGCCAGTGGCACAGCCAATTGTTTATCGGCGTTGAGCAAAATGCGTTCGGCCAACATGGGTGGGGTTTGCGTGGCGCGCAGGGAATGGGTCGCCAATTGCACATGGGTGAGCCAATTGAAGTCTTTGCTATTGATGCTATGCGTCCGACCCAAGTCAGCATGTCGGCCGGGGAATTTGAGAATATCGGGGAATAGTAAAGGTGCGGTGGGGCTAGACATCATCGAACTCTAAGTGCAGGCGCCTTGGGCGGGAGACACAAGAATAGGTACGCAATTCAGTGCGCAGGCGGTACATAGTTACCGCACACGCCGAGCTGAAATGTGCAGGGCAGGGCGTCAGTCATTGCCGAGTGATCGAAGGGTTGACAGCCGACAGCTCCGCCATGGTTAATCGGTAGGCAAGTCGTCCGTACGCTGTTGTTCCCTCCAATAATCATTCTGGAGCTTCAGATGTCTGCGCCACACGATCATGTGTCCTCTGCTGCCTCGTCCTCGTTGTCTTTCGAGGCGCTGACGCAACTGCTTGAAACGATATTTCTGCGCCACGGCACCTCTGCCGAAGTCGCGCGAGTACTGGCCGCGAACTGCGCCGGGGCCGAACGCGATGGTGCCCACAGCCACGGCGTGTTCCGCATTCCCGGGTATGTCTCGACCCTTGAAAGCGGCTGGGTCAACGGGCATGCCGTGCCGCAAGTCGAAGATGTCGCCTCGGGGTTTGTCCGTGTCGATGCCGGTAATGGTTTCGCGCAACCGGCGCTGGCCGCCGCCCGGCCGTTGCTGGTCGAGAAGGCGCGTAACGCCGGGATTGCCGTGTTGGCGATTCGTAACTCGCATCACTTTGCCGCGCTGTGGCCGGATGTCGAGCCGTTCGCTGACGAAGGTCTGGTCGCGCTGAGCGTGGTCAACAGCATGACCTGCGTGGTGCCCCATGGCGCCGACCGGCCACTGTTCGGCACCAACCCGATTGCCTTCGCCGCACCACGGGCCGGTGCTGCGCCGATTGTCTTCGACCTGGCCACCAGCGCGATCGCCCATGGCGACGTGCAGATCGCCGCGCGCAAAGGCGAACGGCTGCCGGCCGGAATGGGCGTGGACAGCCTCGGCCAGCCGACTCAAGACCCCAAGGCGATTCTTGAAGGGGGAGCACTGTTACCGTTCGGTGGCCATAAAGGCTCGGCGTTGTCGATGATGGTCGAGCTGTTGGCCGCCGCGTTGACGGGGGGCAATTTTTCCTTTGAATTTGATTGGTCCAATCATCCCGGGGCGAAAACGCCGTGGACCGGGCAGTTATTGATTGTCATCGATCCGAGCAAAGCCGCAGGGCAGAGTTTTGCCGAGCGCAGTGGCGAATTGGTGCGGCAGATGCACGGGGTCGGACTCAAGCGTTTGCCGGGGGATCGTCGGCATTGGCAGCGCAGTAAGTCGCTGGCTGAGGGCATTGTGCTGGACGCGCAGACATTGGCGCAGTTGCGTGAGTTGGCGGCGGTGTGAGCAAAGAGCAAAGGCCCCTCATCGGAACGCCGCCCGCCTAACCCTCTCCCAGGGGGAGAGGGGACTGACCGAGGTGAATGGGGGAGGTGCGCCGACGTGAAAGATCGAGCTGAGCTCAGGTTTTGAACGCGGCAAAACTGGCAAAAACAAGCAGGCATAAAAAAGGCGAACCCAGTGGGTTCGCCTTTTTTTGTGTGCGTTTGACTCAGCGACGGCCGAGCAGCAAACCAACCACCAGACCGAAACCGGCGGAGATCGCCACGGTCTGCCATGGATGGCCGCCGATGTAGCTTTCGGTGGCATCGACCGCCGGCTTGGTGCGATCACGCACGCTCGATACCGAATCCAGCGCCTGTTGCAGTTTCAGGGCGATTTGTCCGCGCAGCGTTTCCGCTTCTTCGCCGACCAGTGAGGCGCTGCTCTTGAGCAGTTTGTCGGACTCTTCAATCAGAGCCTGAAGTTCGCTGAAGGCCTGATCCTTGATTTGATCTTCGGCGGCTTGCACGGCGGATTTGCGGGCCATTGGGTGACTCCTTGCAGTTGAATGGACAGTGTTCAATGGAGTGTGACGCTGAGCAAAAAGTTGCACTGAATTTTGGCCAGAGAGAAAAACCTGCGCGGGAGATTTCCGTCGAGCGTGTAAGATGTCGCCATTTTACGCAGCAGGATAATTCCCCATGAGTTTCAATCTGGCCGACAAACCCCTCGCAGAGCGCGCCGCGCTGGAAGACGAGAAATCCCGTCTGTTCGAACTCTGGCAGAACAATCTGGGCAAAGCCAAAGGCGAAGCCGCGCGTTTGTTCGGTGAGCGCGCCAAGCGCAAAGGCAAATGGGCCGAGTGGGTCCGCGCTGAACTGGACGGCATGTCGCCGCCGGAGTTCGCCAACATGGTGCGCAGTGAAGTCAATCGGCTGATGGCCGCCAATAAGTAAAGTCTCAGGTGAACGTCGCGGCAATCGCTTCGCGCACTTTGACCACCACCGGATCGGTCTGCGTGCTGGTGCGCCAGCCCAGTTCGATCGGGTAACGCGGCAGTTTCAGTGGGCAGGGCAGCAGCGCCAGACCGCTGAGTGCCGCGATACTCTCGGCGGCATGCGCCGGAATCGTCGCCACCGCTCGACTGCCCTTGAGCAGCCAGGGCAACGCGGCGAAATGCGTGGTCGAGGCGCACACTCGTCGACTCAGGCCCAGCGCCGCCAAACCCTCATCGGTAATCCCGATAAAACCGCCGGACGAGACCAGAAGGTGCTCGCGGGCGACGAATTCGTCGAGGTCGATCTGCTGCTGGCCGGGCGTAAGACTCGCCGGATCGACCAGACAGGCATAACCACCTTCGCCCAACACCTGACGGCTGAGCAGGCGTTCGGCAAAGCCACCCGCCGTGATTGCCAGGTCGATGCTGCGTTCCATCAAGGCGCGGGCGACGATCTGGCTGTGGGTCTGACGGAAGATCAGGCGCAGCTTCGGCGCACTGCGGGCAATTTCTTCGATCAGGCGGCGGCCGTAGGCGATCTCGAAGTCATCCGACAGCCCGACAATCACCGAACGGCCGTCGTATTGATTGGCGGCGGGGTCGACCATTGCCAGACTTTGCCGGCATTTGTTCAGCGCCTCGCTGACCACCGGTTTCAATTGATTGGCTTTGAGTGTCGGCGCCAGTCCGCGCCCGGTGCGCACAAACAATTGATCGCCGTAAACCTCACGTAACCGGCGCAGCGCCGCGCTGACGGCCGATTGCGTCACGCCCAGACGCAACGCCGCGCGGCTGGCGCTGGATTCTTCGTGCAGAGCTTCGAAGACTTTCAGCAAGTTGAGGTCGACGGTGGCGATATTCATTTGGCTCATATCATTCAGCAGTGTTCGGGGCTTTATTCATGATCGCGTGGCGCCGCAGAATCAGCAACATCTGAACCTGATGGAGTCACCTCGATGCCCAAATCAATTGTTGCTGCGCTGCAAATCGGCGCCTTGCCCGAAGGCAAAGACGCCACCCTGGATCAGATTCTCAGTTGGGAAGACGCAATCATCGAGGCCAGCGCGGCGCTGGTGGTGATGCCGGAAGCGCTGCTGGGCGGTTATCCAAAAGGCGAGGCCTTCGGCACGCAATTGGGTTATCGCCTGCCGGAAGGGCGCGAGGCCTACGCCCGTTATTTTGCCAACGCGATCGATGTGCCTGGCGCCGAGACCCAAGCACTGGCCGCGCTGTCGGCGCGCACTGGGGCCAATCTGGTGATCGGGGTGATCGAGCGCGCCGGCAGCACCTTATATTGCACGGCGCTGTATTTCGATCCGCAGGCTGGGCTCGTCGCCAAACACCGCAAACTGATGCCGACCGGCACCGAGCGGCTGATCTGGGGCAAGGGCGACGGCTCGACCTTGCCGGTGCTCGAGACGCAGGTCGGCAAGCTTGGCGCGGTGGTGTGCTGGGAAAACATGATGCCGCTGCTGCGCACGGCGATGTATGCCAAGGGCATTGAAGTCTGGTGCGCGCCGACCGTCGATGAGCGCGAGATGTGGCAGGTCAGCATGCGCCATATCGCCCATGAAGGCCGTTGCTTTGTGGTCAGTGCGTGTCAGGTGCAGGCGTCGCCGAATGAACTGGGCGTGGAGATCGCCAATTGGCCGGCGGATCGGCCGTTGATTGCCGGTGGCAGCGTGATTGTCGGGCCGATGGGTGATGTGCTGGCGGGGCCGTTGCGGGGGGAGGCGGGGTTGCTGACGGCTGAAATCGACACCGATGAACTGGTGCGTGCGCGCTATGACTACGACGTGGTCGGCCACTATGCGCGGCCGGATGTGTTTGAGTTGTCAGTAGATGAACGCGCCAAACACGGGGTGCGCTTCAACACCTAACCCACTGCCTTGGTAACCCCTGTAGGAGCTGCCGAAGGCTGCGATCTTTTGATCTTGATCTTAAAAAACAAAAGCAAAAGATCGCAGCCTTCGGCAGCTCCTACAATGGATCGCTGGTGTGTCTGGAAATCAGTGGCGTTGCAGCCATTCCTCACGAGTGATTTCCCAAAGCTCCCGAGGGAAACGCCCACCGACGAAATCGCCTTCATCGGTCCGGATCAAGCGCATCCCCACGCGCTCCGAGAGCTTGCGCGAGCCGATGTTTGGCGCTGCTTTCGGCACGCGCATCAGCGGGCGTTGCAGAACGTTGAACCAGTAATCGGTCACAACAACGCAGGCTTCAGCCATCAACCCCTGACCTTGCCACGCCGGCGCCAGCCAGAAGCCGCGGTGGTTGTCCGTCTGATCCATCAGGCTGATCTTGCCGATCAATTGTTCCGGTGCCGATTTCAGGCGAATCGTCCAAGGCCATTCCTTGCCCGCCGCGACCGCCGGCAAGACAATGTCGCGCAGATAGGCGAGGGCACCGCCATGGCACGGCCGCGTTCAGATAACGCACCACGTCCCAATGCGGAAATTCGCGCTGCACCGCTTCGGCATCGGCCAGTTGCAATGGGCGCAGGATCAGTCGTTCGGTGTACAGCGTCGGTAAGTCTTCCATAAACCTGCAGCCTCCCTGAGTGTCTTTAATGAACGAAGCAGGCTAACGCATTTTTACCAGGTCGCGGCAGTAGCTTTGGGCAGGCTGAGCTTGCCGCTGTCGACAAAGCGCATGGTGCCAAACAGACCGCCGGCAAGCTTGCCGCGCAGCACATAGGGCAGGTTATCGAGGGTTTGCGTCTGACTCAGGCCCAATGTCTGGCGCAGTACCGAGAACGCCGAAATGCTGACCGGTACGCTGACGATGGCCTCGGAAAACCGTGGAATCGAGCCGCTCTGATCGCTGACACCGGAGGCCAGTGAATGGCCGTTGACCTCCAGATCCAACGCGATGCCGTTGTAGTCGATGGCCGTCTCATTGGGGTTTTGCACGCGAATCTTGATGGCGAAGCGCACTTCCAGATCCTGACTCGGCAACGGCTCGAGACCGACCACGTTGATGTTTACCGGATCACGGTTGGGGAACAGCGCGCAGGCGCTGAGGGACAGCAGCAGTAACGACAGAATGACGGCGTGCAAGCGGCGCATAAACAGTCTCTCAACAAAAAAGGGCTGAACCGTTACCGGCTCAGCCCTTTCGTTTAGAGGCCAGACGTTAGCGGTTCAACTGTGCGACAGCCGCCGCTGGGGCAGGTTCACCTTTGGCCGGCATATCGGGGTTTTCCATGACCTGCAGAATAGAAGCTTCCGGGTCGAAATCGTCTTCTTCCAGCTCGATGAACTCTTCTGGCAGGAAGATGTTCAGCACGATAGCGCACAACGCACCGACGGTGATCGGCGATTCGAAGATGTTGCGCAGCGCTTGCGGCAGTTCACGCAGTACTTCCGGCACCGCCGCGATGCCCAGGCCCATGCCCAGCGAAATAGCCACGATCAGCATGTTGCGCCGATGCAGACCGGCCTCGGCGAGGATCTTGATCCCGGCCACCGCCACAGTGCCGAACATCACCAGTTCGGCACCGCCGAGTACCGGTTTCGGCATCAGTTGCAGCACTGCGCCGATCATCGGGAACAGGCCCAGCAGCACCAGCAAACCGGCAATGAAGAAAGCCACGTAACGGCTGGCCACGCCAGTGAGCTGAATCACGCCGTTGTTCTGCGCGAAGGTCACCATCGGCATGCTGTTGAACACCGCAGCCATGGCCGAGTTGAGGCCGTCGGCGAGCAGGCCGGATTTGATCCGGCGGATGTACAGCGGGCCTTTGACCGGTTGCCGGGAAATCATCGAGTTGGCCGTCAGATCACCGGCAGCCTCCAGCGGCGACACGAGGAAAATTACCGCCACTGGCACGAACGCCACCCAGTCGAAGTTGAAACCGTACTTGAACGGCACCGGCACGCTGACCAGCGGCACTTCGGGCATCGAGGCGAAATTCACCGTACCCATCAGCCAAGCGACCACGTAGCCGAGGGTCAGGCCGATGACGATCGCGCCCAGGCGCAGAAACGGCACGTCGACGCGATTCAGCACAACGATGGTGCCGATCACCAGCGCTGCGAGGAAGATATGGCTGGCCGCGCCCAGATCAGGCGCGCCGAAGCCGCCGGCGATGTCGGTCATTGCCACTTTGATCAGCGACAGGCCCATCAACGTGATGATGGTGCCGGTGACCACCGGGGTGATCAGCATGCGCAGTTTGCCGATGAACTGGCTCAGCACCACTTCGATGAACGCGGCGAAAAAGCACACGCCGAAGATCGTCGAGAGGATTTCATCGGTGCCGCCGCCGCGCGCCTTGACCATGAACCCGGCGCTGAGAATCACGCTGATAAAGGAAAAACTGGTGCCTTGCAGGCACAACAGTCCCGAACCCACCGGGCCAAAACGCTTGGCCTGGACGAAAGTGCCGAGCCCGGACACGAACAGCGCCATGCTGATCAGGTAGGGGATTTCGCTTTGCAGACCGAGGGCGCCGCCCATGATCAGGGTGGGAGTAATGATGCCGACGAAGCTGGCCAACACGTGTTGCAGCGCGGCAAATACGGTGGCAGTCAGGTTCGGGCGGTCGTTGAGGCCGTAAATCAGGTCGTTGTTGCGCGGGGCTTTTTCAGAGGCGGTCATGGTGTTTTGCGCGCCGCGAGGCGGGGCCGGGTCAGAAAATGGAGGCGCAGGATGCCGGAAGAGGGCGGCGAGGGCAACGAGCAATAACTGCCTGAAAGGTCAGGTTTTATTGGCCGCTATCGGCAAACGCCCGTGTAGGAGCTGTCGAGTGAGACGAGGCTGCGATCCTTCAAGATCAAAAGATCGTCCGATCGCGGCCCGAGCCTGCGGCAGCTCCTACGCGAGATTGAATGCGGCCAGTAAATCCTCTTCAAAAGCTTTTTGCGCATCCCCCGGCACCTGCGCCCGATGCCGGGCCAGATGAAACGCCACGTCAAAACTCAGTTCGCCTTCACGCACCGGCCGCAACAAACCCTTGGCCTGCCAGCTGCGCGCATAGTGATCCGGCAGATAGCCGACATGTTTACCCGACAGAATAAACGTCAGCGTGCCCTCAACCTGTTCCGACCGCGCCGAGCAGACCTTGCCCTGAAACGGCTCGTCACTGCGCAAAAACCGATAGGGGTGATCGACCCGGTCGCACGCCTGCAAAGCGGCATCGCTGGGCGCCATATCGGTAAATAACGGATGGCCCGGCGCACAATACAAATGCTGGGTTTCGCTGAACAACTGGCGATAGTCGAAGGCGCTTTGCACTTGCGAGAAATAGCCGATGGCCAGATCCAGTCGCTGTTGCAACAGCAGGCGTTCCATTTCTCCGGGCATGGCGCTGATCAGTTCGATGCGCACCGACTCATCGCGCTCGCGAAAACGCCGGATCGCCTCAGCCACCCGTTGCAATACGGATTGATCGACCGACTCGGAGATCCCCAGACGCACTTCACCGATCAAACGCCCGGCGACGCCGTTGGATTGATGGCGAAAGGTTTCGATCGATTCAAACAACATACGCACCGCGATCAGCAACTGCTCGCCCTTGGGCGTGACGCTGAAGCCACCCTTGCCACGACTGCACAAACGATAGCCAAGGCGGGTTTCCAGTTTGGCCATTTGCTGGCTGATGCTCGACTGGCTTAGGCCCAGATCACCTTGGGCCGCACTGAAACCACCGCACTCGACCACTCGCACAAACAGGCGCAACAGCTGCAAATCGACGTCGTGCAGTTGACCCAACATCACATTACTCCGGGATAAAGTCAGGATAATTATTCGGCAATTTTTCTAATGTATCCGACGGCGCATCCTGCAACCACTTCCCCCGGTCAGGTGTTCGTCATGGCTCCCGTTTTCAAGCTGTGTTTCCCCGCGCTGCTGTTGTCCGTGGCTCTTCAGGTTCAGGCCGAGGACAACACCCTCAACCTCTACAGCTGGGCGGATTACGTACCGCCGCAAACCTTGCAACGGTTCGAGCAGGAAACCGGCATTCACGTGCGTTACGACACCTTCGACACCTCCGAGGTGCTTGAGACCAAGTTGCTCACCGGCGGCAGTGGTTATGACGTGGTGGTGCCGTCGTCCAGCGTGCTGGCGCGGGGACTGGCGGCCGGCGCGTTACAGGAAATTCCTCACGAAGGGCTAAAGGGCTACGCCAATCTTGATCCGGACTTGCTGGAGAAAATGGCCGCCGTCGACCCCGGCAATCGTTACGGCGTGCCTTACACCTGGGGCACTTTGGGTTTGGGCATGAACGTCGAGGCGGTGAAACAACGCTTGCCCGATGTACCGCTGAACAGCCTTGACCTGCTGTTCAAACCCGAGAACGCCAGCAAGCTCAAGGATTGTGGCATCGCGATCCTCGATTCGCCGCAGGAAGTCATCGGTCTGGCCCTGCATTACTTGGGTAAAGATCCCTACAGCACGGACAAGAATGATCTGGCTGCCGCCGAGGCGTTGTTGCAGAAACTACAGCCGTCCGTGCTGTACGTCGCCACCGGCCGGCAGATCAATGATCTGGCCAGCGGCAACGTGTGCCTCGCGCTGACTTACAACGGCGACGCGAGCATGGCCGCTGATCAGGCACACAAGGCCAACAAACCGTTTGAAGTGGCGTACCGCATTCCCAAGGAAGGCACGCTGGTGTGGCAGGACAATCTGGCCATCCCTAAAGACGCGCCGCACCCGCAAGCCGCGCGGGCGTTTATCGAGTTCATGCTGCGCCCCGATTCCGTGGCCGAACTGACCAATACGCTGTTTTTCGCCACCGCCAACCAGGCCGCCACGCCGCTGGTGGATGAGGCCGTGCGCAACGACCCCGACATCTACCCACCCAGCGAGGTGCGCGCGCGGCTCTATGCCGATCGCAGCATGAGCCTCAAGGACATGCGTCAGCGCACGCGTCTGTGGACCACTTTCCGTAGCCACCAATAACAACAGGAGCACCACGATGGATGTGCCCATGCAAAACGATCAGGCGATCACCCGTGACAGCGTGTACGGCACTGCTGCCGAAAGTACTTACGCCGGCATTACCAGTTTCATGCGCCGACGCTACAGCCGTGACCTGCGTGGTGTCGATGTCGCGGTCAGCGGCGTGCCGTTCGATACCGCCACCAGCAACCGCCCCGGCGCCCGTTTCGGGCCACGCGGGATTCGCGCGGCTTCTACCGGGATTGCCTGGGAGCGCCACTGGCCATGGACGTTCGACCCGTTCGATCATCTGGCGGTCATCGATTACGGCGACTGCGCTTTCGATTACGGCGCGCCACACAGCATTCCAGAAAGCATCGAAGTCCACGCCGAGCACATTCTCAACGCGGGCAGCGCGATGCTGACGTTTGGTGGCGACCACTTCATTAGCTATCCGCTGCTCAAGGCCCACGCACGCAAGCACGGGACGCTGTCGCTGATTCATTTCGATGCGCACAGCGACACCTGGCCAGACGAAGAGGGTAAACGGGTCGATCACGGCACTATGTTCTGGCACGCCGCTCGGGAAGGGCTGGTGGATCCGGCGCGCTCAGTGCAGATCGGTTTGCGCACGACCAATGACGATCACATGGGCTTTCAGGTGCTGGACGCTCGGCAGGTGCATCGCCGTGGCTGCGAAGCGATTGTCGAAGCGATCCGCGCCCGGGTTGGCGATAACCCGGTGTACCTGACGTTCGACATCGACTGTCTGGACCCGGCGTTCGCTCCCGGCACCGGAACCCCTGTCTGCGGAGGCTTGAGCACCGTGCAAGCGTTGGAGATTCTCGGCGGTTTGCGCGGGATCAATCTGGTCGGGATGGATGTGGTGGAAGTCGCCCCGGCTTACGATCACGCCGAGGTCACCTCGCTGGCCGCCGCCACACTGGCGATGGAAATGCTTTGCCTCTACGCCGCCCGCCACAAAGTCGATCATTAACCCGCACACCCTAAACCCTGTGGGAGCGAGCCTGCTCGCGAAGGCGTCAGCTCAGCCAACATCTTTATTGACTGACCCGCCGCTGTCGCGAGCAGGCTCGCTCCCACATTGCTCCTGCCATTTTCTGACACCAGCCTCTGCTAAGCTCCGGAATCTTTTCTCTCCAGAGTCTGCCGATCGTGTCGCGTACCACTCGTCTTTTGACTTTGCTGCAAGTGCTGCGCGGCAAGAAGCGCCCGGTCACGGCGGCGACTCTGGCTGCCGAGCTGGAAGTGTCCGAGCGCACGCTCTATCGCGATATCGCTGAACTGACCGCCCTCGGCGCGCCGATCCATGGCGAAGCCGGGATCGGTTATGTGCTGCGCAGCGGCCTGTTTTTGCCGCCACTGATGCTCAACGCCGACGAGACCGAAGCCATCGTGCTCGGCTTGCGCTACGTCGATCAGCGTGGCGACGAAGTACTCGGCAAAGCAGCAGCGGATGCGTTGGCGAAAATCGCCGCCGTGCTCGATCCGCAGGCCCAGGAAGCGCTGCGCAATCCCACGGTGATGCCGGGCCCGCCGGGCTATGGTTTTCCGCAAAACGCCGTGCCGTTGAACGTTTTCCGCCATGCCATCCGCGACCAGGCCAAACTGCACGTCGAGTACGCTGACGCGCAACAGGTGCCCAGCCAACGGCTGATCTGGCCTTTGGCGCTGGGCTTTCTCAATGAGGTGCGGATCATCGTCGCGTGGTGCGAATTACGCAGTGCCTACCGCACTTTTCGAACCGACCGCATCAGCGCGGCCAGCCGCCAGGGCGAGGGTTATCCGGGGCGCCGCAGTGACCTGTTGCGCACCTGGCGCGAGCAGATGCAACTGGATGAAAGCGGGCGCTTCACTCCTGACAAAAACTGACGCAACGCTGTTTTAGGATGCTCGCAGAACCAAACAAAAGGAGCTGCAACCATGTCCCATCCCGTCTCTGCACTGGCCCCGGCAATCGCTGCGTACATCGATGCGGCCAACGCGCGCGATACCTCCAGGGTCGGCAGTTTTTTTGCCGAGGATGCCAACGTGTTCGACGAAGGCCAGCATCAGGTCGGCCCGCAAGCCATCGCACAATGGATGCAAGACACCGGGCAACGCTATCAGCCACGGGTCGAAGTGCTGGACGTCCAGCAGCGTACCGGCAAGGTGCTGGTGCAAGGGTTGATTTCCGGAACCTTCCCCGGCAGCCCGGCGCAGCTGCGTTACACGTTTCGCTTGAACGAGCAGGGGAAAATCGCCCGACTGGATATTTCCCTGTAACCGTCGTGGCATACTGCCGCGCATGACTTTCGACTCCCCCCTCAGCGCCTGGCAACACGCCGTGCAACACAAGGGTTTCATCCAGGATGAAGCTCAGGAACATGCGGTCTGGGCGCTGCAAAAATGCCACGAAGCCTTGCACGCCGGTGCCCGTTCGGTTAGCGGCGTTTATCTGTGGGGGCCGGTCGGGCGCGGCAAGACCTGGCTGATGGATCAGTTCTATCAGAGCCTGCGGGTGCCAGCGCGACGTCAACACTTTCATCACTTCATGGGCTGGGTGCATCAGCGCTCGTTCCAGTTGACCGGGATTGCCGACCCGTTGCGCGCGCTGGCCAAAGAGCTGGCGGCCGAGGTGCGGGTGTTGTGCTTCGATGAGCTGTTTGTCAACGACATCGGTGACGCGATCATTCTCGGTCGGTTGTTTCAGGTGATGTTCGACGAAGGCGTGGTGATCGTTTGCACCTCCAATCTGCCGCCGGATGATCTGTACGCCGATGGCTTCAACCGCGACCGCTTTGTACCGGCCATTGCCGCGATCAAAGCGCATATGCAGGTGGTGGCGGTGAATGGCGCCGAGGATCATCGTCTGCATCCGGGGGCGGGCCTGCAACGCTACTTTGTTGCTACGTCTGCGGTCAGTGCGCTGGACGAAGTCTTTCAGGCACTGACCGCCGGGCAAGCGGCCAGCAGCGAACCGGTTTCGGTCGGGCATCGCCAGTTGAACGTGGTGCAGGCCAGTGAAACGGTGGTGTGGTGCCGCTACCCCGATCTCTGCGAGCAACCTTTCGCCGCCATGGATTTCATCGCGCTGTGCGACCGCTACACGGCTATTCTGTTGAGCGAGGTGCCGAACCTCAGCGCACAGAAACGCGAAGGGCGCATCGCGCGCGGCACCGAAGACGGCGCGCAACGTGTGGTGGCCGGTGACCGCGAGCTGCCGCAATTGTCTGTTCACGACGATGGCGTGCGGCGTTTCATTGCGCTGGTCGACGAGTGCTATGACCGCAAGGTGCCGCTGTACATCGAGGCGCAAGTACCAATGGATGCGCTGTACACCGAGGGTTATCTGGAATTCCCGTTCCGCCGCACCCTCAGTCGGTTGCAGGAGATGCAGCTGCAGCGTTTTGCCGAAGCTTGAGTGAAGAGGGCGCCGACATGAGCCAAGCGTTATCCCATCATTTGCTGACCATGGCTTATCAGAATGCCTGGGCCAATCATCGGCTGGCCAAGGCCTGGACGCAGCTTAGTGCGACGGATCTGGCGGCGCCTCGGGTGAGTTTCTTCCCGAGCATTCGTCTGACCCTCAATCACATCCTCACCTGCGACTGGTTCTACGTCGATGCACTGGAGCGTGAACTGCGCGGGGCCGAGCCGCACCCGGACTGCTATGTGTTTTTCAATGTGGACGAGCCGTTTACCGACGGCCCGCAGTTGCGTGAAGAGCAGGCTCAGGTTGATCGGCGGCTGATTGCTTATTGCGAGCAACAGCGCGACGCCGATCTGAGCCGCATCGTCACCATCGCCCGCGACACGCCGCAGCACGACAGTCGTCTGCGCATGCTGTCGCATTTGTTCGAGCATCAGATTCATCACCGTGGTCAGGTGCACGCGATGCTCAGCGATACTGCGGTGAAGCCGCCGCAACTGGATGAGTTCTTCTGTGTCGGCGAGAGCGGACTGCGCGCTGAGGATTTTGCTGAACTGGGCTGGACTGAAGAGTTGATCTGGGGCCACTGAAAAAGCCAAAGATCGCAGCCTCCGGCAGCTCCTACACCCGATTATCTGTAGGAGCTGCCGAAGGCTGCGATCTTTTGATCTTTTGATCTTTTGATCTTTTGATCTTTTGCATTTGCCGGTTGCCCGCTTGATCACCCCCGCGCTAAGGTCAGGCAGCCTTTCAGTGCGCACTTTGCGCGCCGGGGCTTTTGTGTGTTCGGGGATGGAAATGGATTCCGCAGAGATTCTTGTACTTCAAGCCAGCTATACCAATCCAACGCACGCCGAGGCCATCGGTATCGTGCTCAATCATTACGCCGAAGACCCGATGGGCGGTGGTCATTCGCTCGACCCTGACCTGTTGCGCCGGCTGCCCGAAGAACTGGCCCGTCGCCCGCATGCGTTCAGCGTGCTGGCCTTTGTCGGGGGGGAACCGGCGGGGCTGGTGAACTGCTTTGAAGGGTTTTCTACGTTTGCCTGCAAGCCGTTGGTCAATGTCCACGACGTGGCGGTGGTGGGCAAATTCCGCGGCCTCGGCCTCAGCCAGAAAATGCTGCAGAAAGTCGAAGAGATTGCCCGTCAGCGCGGTTGCTGCAAGATCACCCTCGAAGTGCTCGAAGGCAACGCCGTGGCGCAAGGTTCCTACCGCAAGTTCGGCTTCGCGCCGGGCATGTTCGATCCCGATCATGGGCGGATGCTGTTCTGGATCAAAAACCTCCAAGCCTAGAAGCCCCTCACCCTAACCCTCTCCCAGAGGGAGAGGGGACTCACCGAGGTGTTTGGGCAAGGTACGCCGACCCGAAATATCGAGCCGAGCTCAGGTTTTGAAAAGCACACAGAACAGCTCCTGTGTCTTGGGAGAGGGGACTGATCGAGGCGTTTGGGTAAGATATGCCGACCCGAAACATCGAGCCGAACTCAAGTTTTGAAAAGCACACAGAACAGCTCCTGTGTTTTGGGAGAGGGGACTGACCGAGGTGTTTGGGCGAGGTACGCCGACCTGAAACATCGAGCCGAACTCAGGTTTTGAAAAGCATGAAAATCGGCTCCCTTTCCCCCTCGCCCCTTTGGGGAGAGGGCTGGGGTGAGGGGGTTGGATCTTGCTGACCCAACCCCATCTGCGAACTCGCGACAGCATAAGGTCGAACACCCCGCTCAATGCCCATAAAAAAGGCGCCCCATTCAGGGCGCCAAACTGTCTTCTCCCAGGCCAGAGCGGAGCCACGGGAGGTCCATCGGTTGCTCGGTCATTCTCAGTCGCGGTAGGACTCGGTCACTTGCGCCGTCTGATCGGCGGGAACGCGAATTTCTTTCGCGTTGGCGTCGCTCTTCTGCTCGCTCTGGGCGTGGTGGACCGGGAAGTTGTCGTAGTAATAACGCATGCGCTCAGCGCCGCCCTCGGCGAAGACGCTGGCGGAACCCAAGGCAAACAGCCCGGCAAGGATTGCGGTAGTGATTTTCATGGTGCCTCCTACTGAACAAGTGGGAGCCGTTCGTCCATGAAGCAGATCTCGGAAGAGAGTCTGGATGGCATGAATTAACACGGGGTTAACGCCGATTCAGTGTAGGTTTTGCAGCATGTTGCGGGGCGATATCAGACAGACGCGGCGCACATCAAGCGAAGGCGCGCCGCGCCCGATAGGCGGGGGTCAGAGTTTCCAGTCGAGACTCAGGGTGACGGTGCGCGGGTCACCCCAGTACACACCGTTATAGAAACCGACGTTGTCGTAATACTTCTTGTCGAACAGGTTGTTGACGTTCAGTGATGCCGACAGATGCCGGTCGAACTCGTAGCGCGACATCAGATTGACCACGGTGTAGGCGCTCTGGGCGATTCGCGCTTCTTCGGTGTCGCCGCCAATCGGTCGGCTTGAAGTGCCATACACATCGCTTTGCCAGTTCACCGCGCCACCCACGGTCAGCGCCTGCCATTCGCCCGGCAGACGGTACGCCGTGGAGACGCGCAACAGGTTCATCGGCTGATTGGTGTTGGTGCGCTCGCTTTCGCCGTTCACCGAGTGGGTGTAGGTGTAACCGGCGGTCATGTTCCAGCCCTGAAGGATTTCACCGGACACTTCAGCTTCAAAGCCGTTGACCTTGTTGCCCTTGCCGCCGGATTTGTAGAACTGCTCACGGGTAACCGGATCCGCCGGTACCGAGTTATCGAGTTCGGCGACGTTATCCTGCTTGCTCCAGAACACCGCCGTGGACAGGTTCAGGCGTTCCTCGAGCAGGCTGCCCTTGATGCCCACTTCATAGTTTTTGCCGACCACCGGGTCGATGTATTTGCGATTCTTGTCGCGGTTGCCCTGCGGCTTGAAGATGTCGGTGTAACTCACGTACGCCGTGTATTCCGGGTTCAGGTCGTACAGCAGCCCGGCGTATGGCGTCCAGACGTCGTTCTGTTTCTGGCTGGTGTAATCGACCTTGGTCAGCTGCCGATTGGCGTCGTAACTGTTGCTGGTACTGGACGCTTGCCAACTGCCATATCGGCTGCCGAGCACGGCGTGCAGATCATCGGTCAGGCTCAGGCGCGTGGCGATGTACCCGGCTTTCTGCCGGGTATCGTCCTTGGAGCCGGTGAGGTCGGTGACGGTGTCGCTGAACTTGGCGATGTCGCCCATGTATTTCCAGTCGCGGATGGTCCCGTAGTCCTTGGGGCGCGTACCGGCAATGGTGTATGGTGAATTCGAGCGGCGCACGGCCTCACCGTAGCCGAACATCATTTCGTGCTCACGGCCCAGCAGCGAGTAGGGACCGGAGACATTGAAGTCATACGCCTGCATTTTCTGCGTGCCGATCATGTGCGAGGTGTAGGCGATCATGCCGCTGCGGTCCGCTGCGGGAAAACCGGCACCACCGTAATAGACCTTGCCGTCGGTATTGCTCTCGCGGTGGGTGTACGCCGCTTTCAGGCGCCAGCCGCCGGCCAGTTGCTGATCGAGGGTGGCAAATGCGGTTTTGTCTTGCAGCGGCCAGGAACTCCAAGACGCCGCCATGTTGGTCGAGCGCCCAAGACCGGCCTTGCTGCCATCGGCATTCCAGTAGGGCACCGTGCCCCACGACGAGCCTTGCACATGCTTGTTCTGATAGTCGTAACCGACCGCCAGCACGGTGGAATCGCTCAGATCCGCCTCAAGCACGCCATAACCGACCTCCCGTTGCAGTGCGTATTTGTCCTTGATCGACTGGTTATCGCGATACGCCAACACCGTGCGCCCGCGCAAGCGACCGTCGAACGCCAGCGGCCCGCCGACATCGACGTAGCTGTAGTAATTGTCGTAGCTGCCACCACTGACCCCGGCCAGCGCCTGCCACTGCGCGGTCGGACGCTTGCGCACCATGTTGATCGTCGCCGACGGATCACCGGCCCCCGTGGTCAGCCCCGTGGCACCGCGCACCACCTCGATACGGTCGTAAATGATCGTGTCGGAGTCGGACTTCATGCGATCGAAGGTGTTGAGCATCCCGTCGATCTGGAAGTTGTTGATCGCATAACCGCGCGATGAATAGCTGACTCGATCCGAATCCAGATGCTGCACCACCACACCCGTGGTCTGGCGCATGGCCTCGGACAATGTACCGAGTTTGAAATCATCCATCTGCTGGCGCGTGATCACCGACACCGATTGCGGGGTTTCCTTGATCGACAGATTCAGCCGCGTCGCTGTGCTCATCGCGCCAGTGGTGTAGGACTCGGTGTTTTCGGTGGTGGTGCCCAGGCCTTTCGCGCTGACATTGGTCGCGGCCAGCTCCAGCGCCGGACTGGCGGGCTGCGGCGGTTTTTCGGCTTCGGCTTCAGCCAGCAGATCGGCGCTGAAAGCAGCGCTGCACAGGCCGAGGGTGAGGGTCATGGAACGGGTAATGGGCGCGAACATCGCAGCCGACTCCTTGTCTTCGAGGGAAAAATTCCGTTTGTTCAAAGACGAAGGGTGGGGCGGGGATTTAGTGTCAAACGAGAAATATTGTTATTTGTGGATGTTTCCGAGACATGACTCGACCTCGCTTGAAAAACAAAAAATCGCAGCCTTCGGCAGCTCCTGCACCGATACCAGTAGGAGCTGCCGAAGGCTGCGATCTTTTGATCTTGCCCCTATCAGACCCGCAAACGAATCTGCCGGCCCAACACATCCATCACGTCACAGCCATCACGCAACAACATCGCCGCCGCATGGGCCAGTTGCTGCACATCGGCGCCTTTGGCGGATGAGATATCCAGGCTGGCCAGACTTTCCATCATCTGCGTCACCGCCAGAAATCGAGTGGCCGCGCTGCTATGCAAGACATCCAGCGGCGCTTCGGTCGAGACCAGCAATACCGGAATGCTGCCCTCGTTGTGAGTCATCGAAATGTGCGAACTCATGCTTCACCTCCGGCCTGTGCGGCGTGCAAACCAGCAACGGAGGCCAGCACCAGTGCGCGGGCGGTGCTGAGCATTTGCTGACTGGCCCAGTGCAGAGAGCCGGAGTGTTCCGGGCGTGTGGCGGTTGGGGCTTGGTGGGCGAGGGCTTCGGCGCAGTTGAGGTAAACGGAGGCGTGTTCGAGGGCGTCGAGGAGGGGGATGTCGGGTTGGACGGTGAAGAGGTGGTGAGCGACGTGGTCGCAGGGGGCGAAGGGGGTGGGTCTTGTGGTTGGATCGGTCATGTGTAACTCCCAGGAAATGAAGTCGCCACTTGATCGCCGTCAAACGATTTAGGTGGCAACTGTACGCGGGTTGACGGACCGGTCCTAGGAACCCGGCGCACTCGAAAGCGCCCCACGCACAGCTGCCATAGAAGCTATGCAAGGACCTAGGAATACTTCGGGCCGTCAAACCCGATCACGAATGAGTCGTGACAGGGCGCGAGGATAGGGAGTGAGGGCAGGGCAGTCAACCGCTGCAGTCTGCGGGAGTTCTCCGAGATTTTTTGTAGGTGCAAGCTACGGGAGTTGCCAATCCGCTGGCTTTCTACAACGCCAAAGATTGCTACGTGTAGATGCTCATACAATGTTCGAGAGTGAGTTACCGATGGCTGCGATATTTTGATCAAAAAATGAAGGAAACGTAGTCTGGCCCCTTTGAGTTCTCCGACAAAAAAGATCGAAACCTATGGTAAATCTCACACGCTGTTAGTGTGGGATTTACCATAGGCTGGGAAGCTTCTATGAAAATACAGACGACATAGTCTGGCTCCGTTTGGTAATCAGTTATTCTTTGACGACTAGAAATGGTGCGATGTTTGGAAAAGGTATGAACTGGATATTAAGATACGGATTCATCATCTCTTCAGTACTAGTATTGCGTCGATATGACACGTGATGCCAACTGGTATTTTTTGGGCGATACAAGCGGGGGAGAACAGTATCAAGAAAATAAGGAGGGGGCAATTTCCCGCCAACTTTCCCTGCCCACACAACAAATTCCTCTTGAGTGCCAGAGTGAGGGGAATATAACAGAGTGTAGTGTTCTTGTATTACTGTAGCTTCAAGAGTTTTAGTTTCGCCTGCGTCGTCTTGCAACGTAATAATGGTTTTTCCTTTGCCCACAGCCTTGATATTGCCAAGCTTATCAACTGTGGCGACGCTTTCATTTGCTGATTTGTATGTGTAAGGAGGAACTCCTTCTTTGGCTCCCCGGTATAAGGGAAGTGAAAAAGTATCTGCGATAATATCCCAGTCTGGTCTGGCCCCTTCAAATGAAGCGGTATGGACTGTTAGTGTCACCGGACTATCATTCCAGACGAGAGGGGCTGCGGTCTTGACGTTATAAACACGCTCCTTAAAAGTCGTCGCGTATTTTTCATCGGAACTTCCCCCAAATGCTGTCTTGATTTCTAATGCTAGTTGACTATTGTTTTTCAAGTTTCTCAGATCACTAAGTAGAATGGCGTGTGCGTTAAAGCCTTGCTTAATCCATTCTTCATCTGTTTTCGACGCTGGCGGTTGCCAAAAAATTTTGGAATACGTGGTGTTGTCTTTATTGGTGCCCTTCAATCGCGACCATACATACTGATCTGGAAAAATCAGCGGCCAGTTGTTGAGTCGCATGGTTGCGTCAGCGGTCAGCGCGTTAATATTTAACTCAGGGCCAGCGCCGTTGTTCGCGGCTTCGGTGATAAATGGGATACCCAACTCGGGATCTCCATCAACAATTGGCGCTACCTTCAAGGTCATTTCTTTCGAACCCTGCGGCATTCCATTACGAGTAACGACGTAAGTGACCATCACGTCATCGTTGCCCAGGTTGAACGCAACCAGCGAGTTGGGCAGTGCAACCTCTAAATCCTGCTGTGCGGTCACCTCTATCGGGCCTTCCGTCTTGCTGCCTTCACCCGGCGTACCTGTCCACGTCACGCTCACCTGCGTACCGATCATGTCCGGATAAGCCCGGACGACAGCAGTCAGGGTGTCTTTGGCGGCGATGGGTTGCAGGATGTTGTTAGGTGCCTCTTTGATCTCGGGCTCTTTCAGATCCAGCGCCACCCCGATCCGCAGTTTCAACTCCTGCGAATACCCCAACGTTTCTCCCCCCCGCTCAATCTTGTAATCCGCCGTCACAGTGCCGTCGCGGTTGGCCGTGACGTACTGTTTCGGCACGGTCACCCGTACAGGCTTGCCGGCTGTGACGGGGATCAGGTCGATATGGTCACTGAAGCTGCCGCCGCTGGCCGAACCCTTCCAGTTAAAGTTGAACCGGTCTTTGTCTTGGGTACCGGTGTGAGTCAAGACCAAAGTTGCGCCGGTGGGCGGCACGTTGTCCGGATCCAGCACGTCGTTGTCGTCTGCTTCTACGACTTCCGGGCGATCAAAGGTTGGCTTCGCCACGCCCACCTGCATGATGAATGGCAGCGATTCGCGCACGCTGAGCAGCAGGTTGTCTCTATTGGTGACGACGTAGTAGACCTTGACGCTCAAACCATCGAAACGCTGAATTTCGGTTTTGCTTACGTTGCGCAGAACGGGCTCGCCTTCCGCTACGTTGCCGACCGGACGCGGGTCCTCGTAGTAAACAGGGTCGCCGCCGGGCGCCTTTGCCTCCCAGATCACATTCAGCAGATCACTGCCGTTGCGACCGACGTACCACGGCGCACTCACCGTCGCCCACGGCGTATCGACTGGCAACGTCCCGCCCGGCGCCTCGTCAACGGTAGGCGCAAGGAGTTGGCTGATATCGCCGACAACGCTGACGCTGGCGTTTTTCGAGGGGCGGTCGGATTCACCCTCGCGGCGCCGGACAAAGCCCACCGACGCACTGCCCTTGGCGATAGCGCGCACGGCTTCGTTGGGGATGATGAAATCGAGCTGAAAGGGCACGAAATCCACCGTTTTCGATAACGGGCCGACGATGATTTGCGGGCCTTGGGCGGGGGTGCCGGTCCAGGTCAGGAGCACTTCGTCGTTCACGGCAAAGTCCTTGGCCGTCGTGTACACGCGAACGATGACGTCGTCGTCACCCAGTGTGTCGAGGTCCACACGATCGGTCGGCTGGCCTTTGACCAGCACCAGCGGTGAGTCCAGTCGGTCGCCGTTCATGTCCACCAGCACCGACTGGAGGGCTGACCACGGGGCGCGCTCGTCCGGGTAGTTGCCGCAGCGGTCGACCACCTGAAACGCCACCGCCACCGCGGAGCCATCGCCGGCGGCCTTGATCAGGTTGTAATCGAAAGTGATGTCGATCGGGTTTTTCAACGGATCCGCCGCCTGTTCCGGGCTGACCAGATGCATCACTTGCTGGCTGCCCCAGCGGGCGTGGATGCGGTCGTAGCGGGTCAGGTTGCGGTAGGGAACGATGCGCATCGTCACCACGCCGTTTTGCGGAAAATCCTGATCGACCTCGTAGCGGTCGAGGGAAAAATTGAGGTCGGAGTGGCCGTCATCACCGGGGATGTCGTCGTATTCGCCGGGGCGGGTGAGTTTGACCAGCAGTTTCAAGCGGGGCCTGGATTCTTCGCCGGGATAGTTCTTGCCGGAAATCTTGTAGTAAACGTTGGTGGCATCACCGTCGAGCACAAAATCCTTGGCCAGGGTGAAGATCACATCCCGATTGAGTTCGGACTCGTATTGAATGGTCTTGCTCCACACTGCCTGCGTGGCGTTGTTCCAAAAAACATCGACCCGGTCGCCGATGCTCATGGAGAGCCAGGCAGGCACAGTGCCTTGCAAACCGTTTTCCACGCCACGAATGGGGATGCCGCCATCGTAGTCTTCCGTTGGGTCGAGTGGGTTCAGGGCAGGGAAGTAGAGGGACTTCAGGGCATCCGGTGTTGGGTTGGACATGGGGGCGTGCTCCGTTCGGTGAAGTAACGGAGTGATTGAAAGCGCATTGGCGGGATTTCGCACCTGTCAGATCTGACAGGTAAGGGCCGAAATCCGACGTGCGGTAGGCGTTTGCAGAACGGATTGTTCATCGAACGATCCGGATTTCTGAAGGCATAAAAAAAGCTCTGCATCTTTCGATACAGAGCTTTTCAATGGATCAGGCAAAGCGCTCTGCGGTTGCCATCACCTCGGTAAATCCACAGCGGCTTTACTTTTGTGCAACATCCGCCGGCGCAGTGTCGAGTTTCTTCGGCTTCATCAAACTGAAGTCGATCAACGCGCGTTGCTCAGTCTGGTACGGGTCGCCGATCAGCAGTGGGCGCGCCTTGAAGCTGTCGCTGACCAGGCTCTTGCTGCGGTCCAGTTCATCGAAACTCAAACCGGCGAGGTCAGCCCAGGTGTGGATCAGGTGCGAGCTGCTGTACGGGCGATCGAGGTCGCCGGCGAAGTTCCAGTCGTGGTTGGCTTTCCACTTCGGCGAAGCCCAGGCCATGAACGGGATGGTGTACATCGGCGCGGTCGGTTTGTTTTCGTTGCGGCCCAGGGTCTTGTGGCCCACCGAGTCGAACACGTCTTCACCGTGGTCCGAGAGGTACAGCAGGAAGCCGTTCGGATCGGATTTGGCGTAATCCTTGATCAGGCTCGACACCACGAAGTCGTTGTACAACACGGCATTGTCGTAGCTGTTGTAAGTCGGTACCTGATCGTCACGCACGCCGGGTGGCACGCCGTTGCGGTCCTGAAACTTGTCGAACGTCGGCGGATAGCGGTACTGGTAGCTCATGTGCGTGCCGAGCAAATGCACAACGATCAGCTTGCGCGGTGCCGCATCCGCCAGCGCTTTGTTGAACGGCTCGATCACGTCACCGTCGTACTGCGCGGCGTTCTGGTTGCGGTTGTTGTTCAGGTACACCTGCTCGTCGGCCTGTTCGGAGAACGTGGTGAGCATGGTGTTGCGCTTGGTCATGGTCTGTTGGTTGGTGATCCAGAAGGTCTTGTAACCCGCCTGTTTCATCACGCTGACCAGTGACGGTGTCGACAGGTACAGGTCCGGATGCTCTTCGTCAGCGAAAGTCAGTACCTGCTGCAACGCCTCAATGGTGTACGGGCGCGGGGTGACGACGTTGTCGAAGACCGCCAGTTGATCCTTGAGCTTGTCCAG
This sequence comes from Pseudomonas sp. TNT2022 ID642, assembly GCF_028656995.1. Taxonomy (NCBI): domain Bacteria; kingdom Pseudomonadati; phylum Pseudomonadota; class Gammaproteobacteria; order Pseudomonadales; family Pseudomonadaceae; genus Pseudomonas; species Pseudomonas sp. TNT2022 ID642. Next base: position 31,623 of record NZ_JAMDGW010000023.1, read on the forward strand.
TTCCGGCGTGGTGTTGCGCTGATAGCCGTAAAGGCTCATGCGCTGACGGTTGGTCGATTCGCCGATCACCAGCACCAGGGTCTTGGGCTGATCAGCCGTGGCGTCCTTGAGGTTTTTCAGCGGCGCGATCTTGCTCACGTTGTGCAGCATGCCCTGCATGTCGGCGAGGGTTTCCTGGTAACGGTGATAGGCCACGACCATCTGCCATGGCACCGCTGGCTCGATGCGGGTTTCGAATTTCTCGAAGCCTTGGTCGAAGGAGCCCATGCGCAACGTTTGTTTGACCAGCGGATAACCGATCACGGCAATCAGGATTGCCATCGCCGCGACGAATGCGCGGCCACGGGGCATGTACACCGGGCGCAGACGCGTCCACAGGAAGTACGCGAACGCGGTATGGGCGAGGAACGCTGGCACCATCCACCAGGCAAAGTACTGGGTCATGTACTCGCCGGCTTCAGAGATGTTCGACTCGAACATGATGAAGATGACGCTCTGGGAGAATTCCTGCTCATAGATGAAGAAATAGCCCAGGCTGGCCATCGAGCAGGCCCACAGCACCACGCCGATGATGGCGGCGAGCAGTTTGGTGCGCTTGGGGAACAGCAACATCGGCGCCAGCCAGATCGCGCTCATGACGAACGCCTGACGGAACCCGGTAAAGCCCGAGGTGCCGGTCAGCTGAATCAGCAGTTGGGTGATACCCGAGAAGTACCAGAAGAAAACAAACAGCCAGAGAAAACCGGCCCAGTCGAAACCTGTCGCAGTCGTTTTGCTGCGTTTGAACAATGCCATTCGGCGCTCCAGCTCACTCGTTACAACCACCGCCGGAACATCCATGAAACCGACGAACGGAGGCCGCACACGTAGGTACGGCCAGAATGGGGGCGGAGTATTACGAAGAGAATGTGAAAAGTTTGTTAGTTGGCCAAAGCAGCCAAGGCTAAACGTGTCGGGAACAGCGGGTGCCGTTCCCGGTAAGGCGGGGGATCAGGCGTGCGGATGACGCTGAACGACCGGCAAAGGTTGCGGCTGCGCACCTTGGGTCAACAGGCGCAGTTGCGCCAGTTCCTGTTTCAATTGGTCGCGTTCGTCTTTCAACTGACGCAATTCATCGCGACGAATCGTCACGTACAGGGTTTGTGGCGGCATTGCTGTGTGTACTGTGCCCATTGCTCACCTCGCAAATGGCGTGCATCAACTGTAGGTCGTCCCGGCTTGCGGTACTGATCTACTATCGGCGCCGATTTTGATTTCTTTTGCCTGTGAATGGAACTTTTTTATTTTTCATGGTCGGTGTGTCTTCTGCATGATTCGGGGCGTTATCAGTCTGGATCGGGCACAATGCCCGGAAACTTCATCGCAACGCTCTGGACTAACCTCCATCAGTCGCGTTGGGCTATAACCAATGACACACATTTATTTGTAGTAAGGAGCATCAGCACATGCAACTCGGGATTATTGGACTGGGCCGCATGGGCGGCAATATTGCGCGACGTCTGATGCTCAACGGTCACACCACCGTTGTTTACGACCGCAATACCGCTTTCATCGATAACCTGGTCGCCGAGGGCTCCACCGGCGTCGCCGACTTGCCGGCAATGGTTGCCGGCCTGGCCAAACCGCGCGCGGTATGGGTCATGCTGCCGGCCGGCGCGCCGACCGAAGACACCATCAACACCCTGAGCACGCTGCTCGAAGCCGGCGATACCATCATCGACGGCGGCAACACCAACTATAAGGATGACATTCGCCGGGCCAAGACCCTGGCCGAGAAAGGCCTGCACTACATCGACGTCGGTACTTCCGGCGGCGTCTGGGGCCTGGAGCGCGGCTATTGCATGATGATCGGCGGCGACGCTGAAACCGTGCAGCGCCTCGACCCGCTGTTCGCCGCTCTGGCGCCAGGCATGGGCGACATCCCGCGCACCAAGGATCGCAAGTCCGAGGATCAGCGTGCCGAGCACGGTTACATCCACGCCGGTCCTGCCGGTGCCGGGCACTTTGTGAAGATGATTCACAACGGCATCGAGTACGGCATGATGGCCGCGTTCGCCGAGGGCTTCGACATCCTCAAGACCAAATCCAGCGAGCGCCTGCCGGAAGATCAGCGTTTTGATCTGAACGTCGCCGACATTGCGGAAGTGTGGCGTCGTGGCAGCGTCGTTTCCTCGTGGCTGCTCGACCTGACCGCCGATGCACTGGCCAGCGATCCGAAGCTCGACGGCTTCTCCGGCTCGGTTGCCGACAGCGGCGAAGGTCAATGGACCATCGAAGCGGCCATGGAGCAAGCGGTGCCGGTACCGGTGCTGTCGAACTCGCTGTTCTCGCGCTACCGCTCGCGCGGTCAGGGCACGTTTGGCGACAAGATTCTTTCGGCCCAGCGCTTCGGCTTCGGCGGCCACGTGGAGACACCGAAGAAATGACCCATACGATCCGCAGAAAATCCAAGGCAGAACCCGCACCACCGACCACGCTGTTTTTGTTCGGTGCCCACGGCGACCTGGTCAAGCGCTTGCTGATGCCGGCGCTGTACAACCTCAGTCGCGACGGCTTGCTTGACGACAATCTGCGGATCGTTGGCGTTGACCACAACGCCATTACCGATGAAGCCTTCGCGCAAAAGCTCGAAGACTTCATCCGCACCGAAGTGGCGGCGAAGGTCGGCAAGGGCGATCAGATGCTGGATCCGGCCTTGTGGGCCAAGCTCGCCAAAGGTATCAGCTACGTCCAGGGCGACTTTCTGGACGACAGCACTTATTCTGCGCTGGCGGCGAAAATCGCCGACAGCGGCACTGGCAATGCGGTGTTCTACCTGGCCACCGCGCCGCGTTTCTTCAGTGAAGTGGTTCGCCGACTGGGCGCCGCGAAACTGCTGGAAGAAACCCCCGAAGCGTTCAGACGGGTAGTGATCGAGAAGCCGTTCGGCTCCGATCTGCAGACCGCCGAAGCGTTGAACGCCTGTCTGCTCAAGGTGATGTCCGAGAAACAGATCTATCGGATCGACCATTATCTGGGCAAGGAAACCGTACAGAACATTCTGGTCAGCCGGTTCTCCAACAGCCTGTTCGAAGCCTTCTGGAACAATCACTACATCGATCACGTGCAGATCACCGCCGCCGAAACCGTCGGTGTCGAAACCCGTGGCAGTTTTTACGAACACACCGGCGCACTGCGCGACATGGTGCCCAATCACCTGTTTCAGTTGCTGGCCATGGTCGCTATGGAACCGCCGGCGGCATTCGGCGCCGATGCGGTGCGCGGCGAGAAGGCCAAAGTGGTCGGGGCGATCCGTCCGTGGACCACTGAAGAGGCGCGGGCCAACTCGGTTCGCGGCCAGTACAGCGCCGGCGAAGTCGATGGCAAGTCGCTGAACGGTTATCGCCAAGAGCCTAACGTTTCGCCTGACAGCAGCACCGAAACCTACGTCGCGCTGAAAGTGATGATCGACAACTGGCGTTGGGTCGGCGTGCCGTTCTACCTGCGCACCGGCAAGCGCATGAGTGTGCGCGACACCGAGATCGTCATCTGCTTCAAACCGGCGCCGTACGCGCAATTCCGTGACACCGAAGTCGATGAGTTGCAGCCGACTTATCTGCGTATCCAGATCCAGCCCAACGAAGGCATGTGGTTCGACCTGCTGGCCAAGCGCCCGGGGCCGGCGCTGAACATGGCCAACATCGAACTGGGTTTTGCCTACAAAGACTTTTTCGAGATGCAGCCGTCGACCGGTTACGAAACGCTGATCTACGACTGCCTGACCGGCGATCAGACACTGTTCCAGCGCGCCGACAACATCGAGAACGGCTGGCGCGCCGTACAACCGTTCCTTGATGCCTGGCAACAGGACGCGAGCGTACAGACCTATGCTGCCGGTGAAGACGGCCCGCAGGCCGCCGAAGATCTGCTGACTCGCGATGGCCGCGTCTGGCATGGCCTCGGATGAGTGACTTGTCGAAACAACCCATTCGTTTTCTGCTCAGCGACATGGACGGCACGCTGTTGCTGCCCGATCACACGCTGAGCCAGCGCACCATCGAGGCGGTGCGTTCGCTGCGTGAGGCCGGCGTGTTGTTCAGTCTCGCCACTGGGCGGCCGCCAAAAGCCATGCTGCAGCAGATTGAAGCCCTGGGCGTTGATTTGCCGACAGCGGCGTTTAACGGTGGAACCATCGTCAATCCGGATGGCAGTTTGTTGGTCGCGCATTACCTGCCGGCCACCACCGCGCTGATTGCGCTGGCAACGTTCGCCGATCAACCGGACGTGGAAATCTGGGTGTTCAGCGGCGGTGACTGGTTGCTCAAGGATCCCCACGGGCCGATGGTGCCACGCGAGCAGCATGGTCTCGGTTATCCGCCAGTGGTGGTGGAGAGTTTCGAGCCGTATCTGCAGCGCATCGACAAGATCGTCGCGACCAGTAACAACACTGAACTGTTGATCGAGCTTGAGGCGCGCCTGTTGACCAAGGTCAACGGCATGGCACAAGTGTCACGCTCGCAACCGGTGTATCTCGATGTCACGGCGCTGGAGGCCAACAAAGGCACCGCGCTGGCGACGCTGGCCGCGCATCTCGGGATTCCACTGGAACAGACAGCGGCCATCGGTGATGGCGGCAACGACCCGGCGATGTTTCATTGCGCAGGGCTGTCGATTGCCATGGGGCAGGCGGAGGAGGCGGTGAAGCGTCAGGCTGACGTGGTCACCGCGCCGAACACTGAAGACGGCGTGGCCCAAGCGATCGAGAAATACATCCTCCCTCGCTGATTCAGCGAAAATCTTGTAGGAGCTGCCGCAGGCTGCGATCTTTTGACCTTGATTGATAAAAACAGGATCAAAAGATCGCAGCCTCGTTTCACTCGACAGCTCCTACATGGACCGGGCGGTTTGATCAGAGCCAGTAGCTGACGGCATACCAGCCGAGCAGGCCCATCACAAAAGTGTACGGCAACGCCATCCACACCATCCGCCCATACGACAGGCGCACCAGCGGCGCGATCGCCGAGGTCAACAGGAACAGAAATGCAGCCTGGCCATTCGGCGTCGCCACGCTTGGCAGGTTGGTACCTGTATTGATCGCAATCGCCAGGGTCTCGAAATGCTCGCGGCTCATGTGCCCAGCGAGGAACGCCTGTTTCACTTCGGTGATGTAGATCGTCGCGACAAACACGTTGTCACTGATCGCCGACAACAGGCCGTTGGCAATAAACAGCATGCCCGGTTGTTGCTCGACCGGCAGGGCCAGCACCCACTCGATCAACGGCGCGAACAGCTGTTGATCGTGAATCACTGCAACCACGGCAAAAAACACCACCAGCAGCGCCGTGAACGGCATGGCGTCCTTGAATGCACTGCCCAGACGATGCTCGTCGGTGATGCCGGTAAACGCGGTGATCAACACAATCACCATCAAGCCGATCAGGCCGACCTCAGCGATGTGAAAGGCCAGGCAACCGATCAGAATCAATGCCGCTGCGCCTTGCACCAGCAGCGCAGCGCGTTGGCGAGCAGTACGTTCGGCGTTGTCTTCGGCGGCGTAGTTGGCCAGCACGGCGCGAACGTTGTCCGGCAGCAGTGTGCCGTAGCCGAACCAGCGCAGCTTCTCCAGCAACACGCAGGTCACAAGACCGGCCGCCAGCACCGGCAGGGACACCGGTGCGACCTTCTGGAAGAACTCGCCGAAGTGCCAGCCCATTTCATGGCCGATCAGCAGGTTCTGCGGCTCACCGACCAGTGTGCACACGCCGCCCAGCGCCGTACCGACCGCGCCGTGCATCAACAGACTGCGCAAGAACGCGCGGAATTTTTCCAGGTCGTCGTGATGCAGTTTCGGCAGGTTCTGGTCGTCAGCGAACTCGCTGTCCTGGCGCGGATCATTGCCGGACGCGACGCGGTGGTAGACGGAGTAGAAACCGACGGCCGCACTGATGATCACCGCCGTCACCGTCAGAGCATCAAGAAACGCCGAGAGAAACGCCGAAAGAAAGCAGAACATCAAGGCCAGTAGTGCTTTTGAACGCACGCCCAACAGCAGGCGCGAGAACAGAAACAGCAACAGATCTTTCATGAAGTAGATGCCAGCCACCATGAACATCAGCAGCAGGATCACCGGGAAGTTGTGCACCAACTCATCGTAAAGCGCCTGCGGTGTGGTCATCTTCAGCAACAGCGCTTCGATCAGCAACAAACCGCCGGGCATCAACGGATAGCACTTGAGCGCCATCGCCAGGGTGAAGATGAATTCGATCACCAGTAACCAGCCGGCCGCGACCGGGCCAACGGTGAAGAGCACCAGCGCATTGAGGATTAGAAAACCGACGATGGTCGCCTTGTACCAACGTGGCGAGTGCCCGAGAAAATTTTGCGCGAACGCCTGGGCCATTGAACCGGACATCGGCTGCTCCTTGTCTTTAGAAGCGCGCAAGTTGCCGGATGCCTTGCGGAAGATCAAGTACAGTCCGTGTTTTTCAATGGTTCAGGTAACGCGCCACCATGGCTCGATAGTTGCCATCCAATGAATAACCGCCGACGAGGATGGCATTGTCCGGTTGCACAGCCAGCGAATTGGCCGTGTCCAGGCTGCGTCCCAGGCGCGTGCGCAGCCAGCCTTTGCCATCGCCGAAGCTGCGATCCAGGCTGCCGTCACTCAGGTAGCGGGCAACGATAAAATCCGCCTCGATTCCGCCAATGGTGGCACCGACCGCGACAATGCGGCCGTCCGCCATGCATTGGGCGGCGCTCCATTGGCAGCCGCTGGGGCCGATTTCCAGCAGTTGAGGCTGTCCGCCATGGCTGTGCAGGTCCGGACGACCGTTGGTGTGCACGCTGTAGGCCATGCAACGGATCGGGTCGCGACTGCTGCCGAAGCAGTGCAGCGCGTCGGTGGATTCAATGACCTGACTGACCTGGGCGCTTTGGCCGTGTGCCTTGAACGCCATGAAGCCATCCACGGCAAAGCGCTCGTCGAGACGACCATTGGGCAGGTAGCGCGCCAATAGACCCTCCTGCGGAAAGTCGATGGAGCCTGCCACGACAATCCGCCCATCCTTTTGCAACAGCAGGCTGCTGAGCCAGGTGTTGAGCAACAAGTGGCGAATCATCACGAAGCCGCGGCCGTTGAAGGTTTCGTCCAGACTGCCATCGGGCTTGAGGCGAATCAGCATGCCGGCATGGTCGGCGAGTTCGAAGTGGTGATTGGCGATCAACAGAATATGGCCGTCGTCCTGCACGACAAAGTCGCAGGCTTCGGCACCGGGTACGCCCGGTGGCAGCCATGAGTCACGGCTGCCCATGGACAGATCGCCGGGCAGGCGCACCACCTGACGACCATTGTCACCGAAGCTCGGATCCGGCTTGCCCTGTGCATCGAACAAGGCCAGCGCCGGCAAAGTGCGATGAGCGTTTTCATAATGCAGACCGGCGAGCAGGATGCTCCCATCGGGTAGCACCTGGACTTTGCCGGCGGTGGCTTCGAAGCCTGGAGCAAAGGTATCAATCACGCTGCCCTGATCACCGAAAGTCAGATCGGCTGAGCCATCGGCGAGCATCCGCGCCAGTCCGAATCGGCTGCCGGCGCTGATGCCGACTTTTGCCGCAACGAGAATCCGCCCCTGCGGATCAAGCGCGATATCTACCGTCAGGCTGGACACGCTGCCAGCGAAATACACTTGGGCGACGCCGGTGGCGGCAAACGTTCTGTCGAGTTGACCGGCCCGATTCGACAACGTCGTCGGTAATGCCGGCAGCGCAAAAGTGTTCAGGGTGGACATGCACGCATCTCCTTGCGAGTTGACCTGAACCGGAAACCGGATGGCTAACTGCATGAGCGAAACATTCAATCCCTGAACCGGGAGAAGTACAACTGTAAGAACTAACAGGTGGAGGGTCGCACTGTGCCAGAACAGTGTCTTTTTGAACCAATAGCAAGCCGGCCAAGCAGTTAAGCCTGACTAAGTTGCGAATAGTTGTACAAAAGTACGGAGGGTTAAAAGTTTACAACTAACAGAGGAGGGCGGATGACCTGAACGTCATCCGCATCGCCCGGTTGTTAGTGTGGCATCGACCAGGATTGCAGTGTGTGGCCTTCTTCACTGAGTTCAGCGCGAGCCTGCTGCAGCAGTTGCTCGAGTTGCGCTGGATCGGAGTAGGCACTGCTTGGGATCTGTTTGCGACCGATGTGCGAATTGGTCCGGTCGATCACGGTCAGGCTCAGTTCGCCATTGCCGTCTTGTGGCGCCCAGGCCACGCACTGGAACGGTTTGAACGCGTGGTTGGCAATCAAAAGAGCTTCGTTGATACGGAGCGGGGCGGTCATGGGGTTTTCTCTCTGTCGTGCCCAATCAAGTGATGTGCCGTCGGTTGGGCTTACCGTTCGGCTGGTACTTGTACTGATGCACCGAACCCGCTGGCAGGTCACACAGGAAACAAAGAAATTTCAACTTTCTTTTATGGCGTTGCTTTACCGACAGGTTTTTGAAAGCTTGCTGAAAGGTTAAGGCTGGGATTAGTCGATAGCTTACTAACAACTTCTGTTCTTATAACGTGTTTGCTTGTACACCTATAAGCAATCGATACAAGGCCCTGTCAAAATCTTGCTAATGTTACAGTCGGGTCTGCCAAATGACTGTTTTTACAATCATTTCTAATAATTTGGCGCCAAGGAACAGTCATGAGCGAAGCGCCTGCGTTACGACGTTTATTGGTGGTCGATCCTTGCGACGATTGCCACCGCTTATTGCCCGGATTACGCGCCGTAGGTTGGGATGTTGATAGCTGTACCCTGGAAAATGCCGCCGATCGAAGTTGTGATGTCGGCCTGCTGCGATTACAGCCGTTTCACCTCGAGCGTCCCGAAGCCGTCAAGGAACTGATCAGCCGCAGCGGCACTGAATGGATCGCTGTGCTCAATCAGGAAGTCCTGCGATTACAAAACGTCGGTGACTTCGTCTGCGAATGGTTTTTCGATTTCCACACCTTGCCGTTCGACGTATCGCGGGTGCAGGTCACCCTCGGCCGCGCATTCGGCATGGCGCGTTTGCGCGGGCAGGGCACGATTCACGTCGATCAGCCTGAGCATGAACTGCTCGGCGACAGCAAACCGATCCGTGAACTGCGCAAATTACTCAGCAAACTGGCACCCACCGAATCGCCTGTGTTGATCCGCGGCGAAAGCGGTACCGGCAAAGAACTGGTCGCGCGCACGCTGCACCGCCAATCCCAGCGTCACAGCAAGCCGTTTGTGGCGATCAATTGTGGGGCGATTCCCGAACACTTGATTCAATCCGAGCTGTTCGGCCACGAGAAGGGAGCGTTTACCGGTGCGCATCAGCGCAAGGTCGGGCGCATTGAAGCGGCCAATGGTGGCACGCTGTTTCTCGATGAGATCGGGGATCTGCCGCTGGAATTACAAGCCAATCTGTTGCGCTTCCTCCAGGAAAAGCACATCGAGCGCGTCGGCGGCAGTCAGCCGATCCCTGTGGATGTGCGCGTTCTGGCAGCGACCCACGTCGACCTTGAGGCGGCCATCGAGAAGAAGCGTTTTCGCGAAGACCTGTATTACCGGCTCAACGTCCTGCAAGTAGTCACCGCGCCTTTGCGTGAACGCCATGGCGACCTGTCGATGCTGGCCAACCACTTTTCCCACTTCTACAGTCATGAAACCGGCCGCCGTCCACGCAGCTTTAGCGAAGATGCGCTGATTGCCATGGGCAAACATGACTGGCCGGGCAACGTCCGTGAACTGGCCAACCGTGTACGGCGCGGACTGGTGCTGGCCGAGGGTCGGCAGATCGAGGCCCGTGACCTCGGGCTGATCAGTCAGCATTCGATCGCCACACCGATGGGCACGCTGGAAGATTACAAGACCCGTGCCGAGCGCCAGGCACTGTGCGATGTGTTGAACCGGCACAGCGATAATCTCAGTGTTGCGGCCAAGGTCCTTGGCGTGTCCCGGCCGACGTTTTACCGTTTGCTGCACAAGCATCAGATCCGCTAGCTGGCTGAAGATCAAAAGATCGCAGCCTCCGGCAGCTCCTACAGGGATTACATGAATCCGATGTAGGAGCTGCCGAAGGCTGCGATCTTTTGCTTTTGCTTAGAAGTAGTACGGGAATTTCAGGCTGAAGGAAAAGTCCGGGGCATCGTCGGTCAGACCGATCGACAGGTTCGGAACAATGGTCAGGTTGTCGGTGGCCGCAATGGTCATGCCGACGTTGAAGTAACCGGCGTTGGCATCACTGGAGACCACCGATTGCCAATCCCCGCCATCCTGTTTCAGCTTGCTTTTACGCTGCACCAGGTCAGACATCGAGAACGACATACTCATCTTCTCGTTCAGCGCAAACGCAATACCGGCGCCGATCTGGAAGCTGTCGCCGATTTTTACCTTGCCCGGGTTTTTCTGGTTGACCGTCGAGCTGATATCGTCAAACGATTCCTCCAGGTTGTGGGTGTAGGACAGGCTGCCGAACAGCACAGCCGGGTCGAACGTCTTGACCAGCGAGATGCCTGGGGTGACGGACCAGACGCCGTTGCCCGTTGGCAAAGTGTCCGGCACGAACAGGTTGGAGTTGGCGTCGGTCTGGCGCAGTTTGATCCCGAACGGATCCTTGCCGGCTGGCGCCTTGACCCGCAAGGTGACTACCGCATCCGGCGTATTGACCGACTCGTCGAGGAACTTGTAAGCAATGCCGAAGTTGACGTCGCCAATGGTTGGGTCGCGATCGACGTCCTGTTCTGTGGTGACGTTTGACGCACCGCCGTTACCGCCACCCGACTGATACGTCGAACTGCGGTAGACCACCGGCACGTTCAAATCGAACTGCCAGCGGTTGTCGAAGTTGTAGCGGCCCGTGAGGTCAAGGGTCCAGGTGTCAGCCTTGATTCGGTCAAGGTTGATATTGCCGAGAAAGATCGAGTCCAGTGCCAGAAAGCCGTTGAGGATCAACTGACGGGTGTCGTAGCGCGAGTAGGTGATACCGGTTTCGACGCTGAATTTGCCACCGCCGAAGAAGCCGCTGGCTTCGTCGTACAGGTTGGACACACTTTGTGCCGGTTGCGAATCATCTGCCAGCGATTGCCCGTAGGAAGCGCCACTGCCACCTGCTGCGCCCCCCGACGCTGCTGCGGCCCCGGTGCCGGTGGCCACTTTTGGATTGCCTTTCATATCCGACGGCGACTTGGCCAACCGTTTAGGTTGCGGCGCCGCCGGTTGGTCTTCGACCTGGCGAACCCGTTGTTCGAGTATCGCCAGGGCTTTTTGTTGTACTTCGTAACGTTGCTTCAGCTCCAGAAGCTCTTGTTTCAGAACTTCTACATCGGCGTCCGGTGCCGCTTGCAGCATGGCTGCAGGTAGAAGAGTGCTCAAACAAACAGCGGCACGCAGTGATACTGATCGATACATGAATAAGCCGTCCCTTTAAGCCCAATGATCGAGACTCAGCGTAGTTCAATATCCAATAGTGCGTAGTGCCCTGAGTTGGGTCAGGTTGCAATCCAGTGCGCCGGCGCTCATGCCGTTATTGTTCAGGACTACGTTGAGTTGAGTCATGTTATTGACCACGTTGGCACTGCCCAGCAGGCGGGTGTTCTGCAGCAAACCGCCCTGGGCGACTTGTTGCAGGGCGGTGCCCTGATTGCCGGCGGCCTGGATGGCCATTTGTACACCGCCTCCGTTTGCCGAGACGGCGACGCTGCCCGCCGCATTGCTGCCGCCGATTGTCTGGCCGGCCATCAGGGCCTGCCCTTGGGCGGGAGCCAGTGCTGGTGCCTGATTGGCTTCTTTGACGTTGATGGCGACGTTGTTGTAGGCCGTGTTGCTGTCGCCAGCGGCACGCACGCTTTGTGTCACGCCTTGGCTGCTATCAAGGCCGGCGCCACCGGTGATCGTGCCATTACCCGCTGACAGGGTGCCGCCGTTGCCGTGTTCCTTGATGGTTTGAACATAGAATTCAGGTTTTACCGTTGCTGCCTGAAGTTGCATCGAGGTCGATGCCCCGATCAAATCGCCACTGGCGTTGCGCCAGGTACTGCTCATGACAATGCCGAAGCTGATAATCCGCCCCGGCATGACATAACGACCCCGTAGTTCGGACAACTCCTTGTCTTGTATTTCTATAGGTTTGAATCCTGCATTGGCATAGCCTGACGCGCTCGCTGCCAGGCAGGCGGCGGCCAGCCAGTATGAGGTTTTCATTTGCTGCTCCCGGGACATCCAGCCCCATTCTTTATAATCGGCGATTAAAAGAAGTCGCTCTGTATGAACCCGAAGTCCATCAATTCAGCATCTTTGACCGGGTTGAAGCCATCCAGCTTGTTCTTGGCGGTCAGTGGTACCGGAGGGCTGCGCAAGGCGTTGGCCTTGTCATATCCGGGACCGACGATGGCGAAGACAATGCCGTTCCAACCTTTGACAAAGTCATCATGTTTGTAGCGTTTATGGCCGAGAACCGGGTCTCCGATGTAAACCCAATCCTTGTCCGAACGCTGCAACACGACGAAATGCTTGTAGCCGCGAATTTCCATCAGTACCACCACCGGAATTGTTACAGCGTCGAGTTTTTCCGGCGGAATCTTGTAGCCCCTGGCGCGCATGCCGATGCTTTCTATGTAGCGCTTCATGTCCAGCATGGAAAACCCTTGAGTACGAACAAGGTCCTGGTCAGCGTTGACCAGCATGCCTTTTATGATGTGCTCCTCATCGACGTCGAGCCAATAGGCCTGGCGTAATACCGTTGCCAGTGCAGCAGCGCCGCAGCTGAAATCGGTTTTCTGTTCGACGATGTCGGCAAACTTGCGCTCACGAATGCTTTGCACGTTCTTGTAGACAAGCGTGCCACCCGGCAGGGCAGCCACGGGCATCTGGCCGGCCTGAGTCAGGCCACAGACGCAAAGCAGAGCGAGGAGGGCAGTCTTACGCATGATCGATACGCCTTTGCGGACTGAGGAAAAGCCCCGTTTCCGGGGCTTTCGTTTCGATCGCGATTACAGGCAGGCTTTGCAACCTGCAGCGATGGACAGCGAGTTGCTTTGTTGGTTACCAACACCGGCGGCGTTGTTGTAACCAGCGTTGCCGGAGAAGTTGTTACCAACGTTAGAGATGTTTGCGTTGTTGGTCACAGGGTTTTTCCAGCCGTCTGGGGTCAGCACTTGTTGCGTGGTAACACCGGCGAGACCGAAGATGCCGACAGCTTCAAAGGTCGCTTTCTGATCTTTGCTGCCGCCGTTGCCGCCATGACCACGGTCGTTGTCGCCATAACCGCCACCACCATGGCCTTTGTCGCCTTCGATGGTCGCTTTGCCAGCTGCCACGAATGCGCCAGCAGCGGTGAAGGTGCCTCTCAGAGTATCGGTTTTGTAGGTTTGAGTGCCGTTGTTGGACACAGTCAACCCAGTGGAGCTTTGGTTGGCAGCGGCAGCGGCGTTAGCTACACGACCACCGGATACAGCAATGGCCAGGTTGTTTTTCTGTTGGTTGAAGTTGCCGGCACTGTTGTTCACACCGATGTTGCCGGAACCGCCGTTACCCACGTTGTTGAGGTTGGCATTGTTGGTTGTCGAGTAGTTGGCAACCGCGTTGTTGTTGTTGACTTGAGTCGCGCTGGAAACGGACACGGCAGTGCCGAAGATGAAGCTTTCGTCGGCAGTTGCCAGAGCAGCGGCGTTGTCTTGTTGGTTGCCATCGCCGGCGGTGTTGTTCATGCCGACGTTGCCGTTGGTGCCATTGGCCGAGTCGCGAACGGAGGCATCATTTTTGGTGCCTTGGTTGCCCACCAGGTTGCCATCGCTGTTCTGCGTGTCGAGTACGGCAGCACCAGCGCCGGCGCCGATTTGCAGAAGTTGTTCCAGGGTAGGGCCTTTTGGTTCATGGTTGCCATGACCGTTGCCGTGCCCGTTACCATGATCGTCATCACGACCGCCTGCCTGTGCTGCGATTGCCATCACTGCTGCAAGTGCGAAAACCAGTGGTTTGAGAGCCATTGTAGGTTTCATGGTGTTTCTCCATCGTGCTTATTAGTTGGTTAAGTGTTGGTACTTTCTAATTGCACTGCTTTTTGTTGTTTGGGTCAGTCAGCGACCCGGATGCTCAGGGTGTTAGCCATTCGGTTCCCCACCCCGGCACTCTGGTTCACCTGGATTACCCCGCGGCTGCCGGTGAAGGCCTGATCACTTGTCGTGACCTGGCGACTGCCGGGTGAGGTACCAGTTGCTCCTGAGCTCGGTAAAAGCGCCACGTTCTGTTGTGAAAGGGCACTGTCGTCAACGCTCTGCGGGCCAGCACTGATGCTGACGCGCGTGACGTTGGCCATCTGGTTGTTGGCCCCGGCGCCCTGGTTCACACCCAGGATGCCGTTGCCATTGCTGAAAGCGTTGCCGCCAATGGTTGCGCTGGCATTCGTCGAAGGATTGGCGGGTGTGTCGATCGTTTGGCGGACATTGGTGGTGGCGCTGGCCGAGGTGCCAATGGCGATCGCCTTGGTATTGGTCTGTTGCATCTGGTCGCCAGCGGCCTGATTCACGTTGTAGTTGCCGCGGTACTGAATGCCGGTGTCCTGAATGTTCGCGTTGTTCACTGAGCTGGGGTCGGCCGCCATGGCACTGGCGCAGCCGAAGAGGGCAAGCAGGAGCAGGGAACGATTCATCTTATTGGCCTCCAGCCATGCGGGTCAGCGGCGCAAGGCCTGCGCCCATGGCACGGTTGACGGTATTGGAGATGGAACCGCCGGCGCCGCCGCCGTGGCCGCTGCTCATGCCGGGCAGGCCGTTGGGATTGGTCAGGGTGTTCATGCCGGGCAGGTTCGCCGTCGGCGTGTTGATGTTGCCGCGGATCGAAGAGCCACTGGCTACGCTGGCGAACTCACCGTCATTGAGCTCAGTGCTAGCCATCGCCTGATTGATGCGGGCTGAAGGGTTGGCATTGACGGTGGTTGGATAGGGGTCTTTACCGCCGCTGCGACCGATGGGAATGGGCTGTACGTCGCGATTAAGGACGATCACGCCATTGCCCTCTGCCTGCGCGTTGAAACTGATCAAAGTGCTGGTGGCTGATCCGATCAGCAGAAGGCAGGTCAAACCTTTTTGGATATTCCCCACGGCTGCAATTCCTTCTTCAGTGGGCTGGCCCGAGTCAGCGTTGTGAAGGAGAGAGCGAAAGCTGTGCCGCTTTTTAAATGTTTTTTAATTTCAATGGGTTAACAAATAGAGCCGCGCAACTGAACCACAGGCTGTTTCACTGTTGATACACGCACGGTCGCGCCGGGCTGTCTATTGGCTGAACAAAGCTCTGGCACAAGGGTTTGCGACGATGTGTTTCAACTGCGTAACAACTCGGATGACAAAGCCATGAACAGTGTTGAAACGGGCACTCTGCACATCAACGAGTGTTTCAGGAACGGACACTTTGCCCCCAAAGCAGGGGAAAACGCCGGGGAAGGTGACCCATTGACCGGGTCACTCCGCCAGTAATTGCTCGACGGCGGCAAAGGCCTGCAGTTGGCGTTCGGCCCAATTCCCCTGGATGACCTGAAAACGCTGGTGGTGGTTTTCAAGCCAGTTTTGCGTGGACTGGTAAAACGCCATTCGCTCGTCCAGATCCGGTTGGCAGCGCTGACCGTCATCGGTCCAGTCGACCTGTTCCGGGGACAAAAGAAGGTGCAGGTCGTAATGCCGCGCCAGCAACTCGGATTCCAGCCAGCCCGGGCAATCGCCGAACAGCGTCTGGCTCCACAGCATATTGCTCAACAAGTGAGTGTCGAGAATCAGCAACGAAGGCTTTTGCGCCCGCGCTTGATCTTCCCATTGCAACTGGCCCCGAGCGATTGCAGGGATGTCAGCCAGACAAGTGTCACGGGGATTGAGCTCTATAAAGCGGCGCACGTACTCATCCACGCGCAAGCCGCCAAAGCGTTGTTGCAGGCCCGCCGCCAGCCAGCTTTTGCCGGTGGATTCGGGGCCGGTCAGCACCACGACCTTCATGTGCGCAACGCCGGGTCGGTGCGCCATTCGCGAAAGCCTTGAATCGCCAGCAAGGTGAACAGCCCGTACAGCGCGGCGGTGAGGTACAGCCCCTTATAGATGAACAAGCCGACAAAGATCACATCGAGCACGAACCACAGCGCCCAGCATTGCAGGCGTTTCTGCGCCATCCACAGTTGTGCCACCAGACTGAAACCGGTCAGCGCGGCATCGAGCCACGGTTGCGCGGCGTCGGTCCAGTGAGCCATGGCCGCACCGAGCAACAGGCTGCCAACCGCGCCAACGCCCAAGCCGATCAGGACCGAGCGTTGATCGAGGCGCGTCACCTCACGACCGTCATGCATTGTCCCGGCGCGGGTCCATTGCCACCAGCCATAAACTTGCAGCGCGGCGTAGATCACTTGCAGCAACATGTCCGAATACAGCTTCACTTCAAAGAAGATCCAGCTATAGAGCAGCACCATGACCAGGCCGATCGGCCAGCACCACGGATTCTGTTTGACCGTCAGCCATACGGCGATCACGCCGAGTGCGGCGGCAAACAGTTCGAGCCCGGACATGTAGGTTCCTTGGGGGAAATTGAGGAGGGGGCGGATTGTACTGCATTGGGCCAAACCCCTCACCCTAACCCTCCCGAAACGTCGGACCGCCCGTAGGGAGAGGGGACTGATTGGGGGATGCTTTGGAGCGGCGCCGGCCTGAACGATCTTGGTTGAATCCATAATCGACTCGATTGTTCAGGTCCGTGTTGGACGCCATACACCTCGGTCGGCCCCCTCTCCTAGGGGAGAGGGCTGGGGTGAGGGGTGGGCTCACCAGAGTTACACGGGTCAGACGCGGAACTGGCGCAGCAGGCCGTTGAGTTGTTCGCTCAATTGGCCGAGCCGTACGCTGGCCGCACTCGACTGCTCGGCCGCGATCGCCGTGCTGTGCGAAAGGCCAGCAGCCTGTGTCACGTTCTGATTGATGTCCTCGACCACATGCGCCTGCTGCAGCGTAGCGCTGGCAATCGAGGCATTCAGACCGTTGAGATTACGCAGTGCCTGGCCAATGGCATTCAGGCTCGCACCGGCCAACCCGGCTTGTTCGATGGTCAGTTGCGACGCCTTGCTGCTGTCGCCGATCACTTTTACGGCGGCTTCGGAGTGGTTCTGCAGGCGCTCGATCATCGACTGGATTTCCGCCGTCGACTTCTGCGTACGTTGCGCCAACAAGCGTACTTCATCCGCCACCACGGCAAACCCGCGACCTTGCTCCCCGGCCCGCGCCGCTTCAATCGCGGCATTAAGCGCGAGCAGGTTGGTCTGTTCGGCAATCGAACGGATCACCTCCAATACGCTGCCGATCTGCGTGCTTTCGGCAGCCAGGGTGCGAATCACTTCCACCGCTTGATCAATGGTGCCGGACAGCTTGTCTATCTGCTGCAAGCTGCCGTCGATATTGATCTGGCCCTGTTGCGCCTGCGCTTCGGCATCGCGCATTTCGGCGGCGGCGTGCTCGGCGTTCTTTGCCACGTCCTGCACGCCATAGGTCACTTCGTTGATCGCCGTGGCCACCAGTTCCATCTGCTGCGATTGCTGCTGGCTGCGTTGCTGAGCCTGCGAGGCGTCGTTGCCCAGTTCGCTGGACGACTGGCCCAAGGCGCTGGCCGACACCTGCAAATCACCGATCACCCGGCGCAGTTTGGCGGTGAACGCGTTGAAGTGATGCGCCAGTTCAGTGACTTCATCCTTGCCATGGGTATCGAGGCTGCGGGTCAGGTCGCTTTCGCCACTGGCAATGTTGGCCATCGCGTTCACGGTTTCCTGTAGCGGGCGGACGATGCTGCGCGCGATCAGGATCACCAGCAACGCCATGATCAGCGCAATCGCCAGGCCGATGACCGTGGCCTTGATCACTTGGCCCTGGAACTCAGCCTGCACATCGTCGACGTAAACCCCGGAGCCGAGCACCCACCCCCACGGTTCGAACAATTTGACGTAGGAGGTCTTGGCCACCGGCTCACTGGCGCCCGGTTTTGGCCAGCGATAGTCGACCATGCCGGCGCCCTTGGATCGGGCGATGGCGACCATTTCGTTGAACACCGCAAACCCGTCCGGGTCGCGGATTGCCGAGAGGTTCTGGCCTTCGAGTTTCGGGTTGGTCGGGTGCATGACCATCACGGGCGTGAGGTCGTTGATCCAGAAATAATCGCTCTGGTCATAGCGCAGACCACGAATGGCGGTGAGGGCCTGTTTCTGCGCGGCCTCCTTGCTGAGGGTGCCGGCGGTTTCGAGGTCGTGGTAATAGGTCAGCAGGCCGCTGGCCGTCTGTACCACGTGCTGGGTTTTCTGGGCCTTGGCGTGATAGAGATCGTCGTGAATCTGCTTGAGCATCAACACGCCCAAGGTCAGCAACATGACCACCGCCACAATCAAGATGAGCCACAAGCGTCGGCTGATCGACACACTGCGCAAGCTGTTCATAACGCTGTCACTCCGGATTCTTTTTCTTGTAATAAACGACCGCCAGCATCCAACCACGATTTTGTGAGCGGGCATACGCGACCCAAGTCGTATAACGCGGCAGCGCTATTAAGGCTTGTCTGTTAGGATTTCGGCCCCGCGCGTGAAAACCTGAATCCAAATTGATATTTCACGGAATTTTGACCGTTTCGTGTGGATCCTGTGCGCGCGGAATCGGTACAGCCACAACCAGCTACGCTGATCGCAGTGAACGTAAAAAAATACTATCGGAGCATGCCCGCGCGCATCGCTCTTTGGGGGATTGATGGATCTTTGGACGGCCTTGCAGGCACTGATACTAGGAGTTGTAGAGGGGCTGACGGAGTTTTTGCCCATTTCCAGTACCGGACACCAGATCATTGTGGCCGACTTGCTCGAGTTCGGCGGCGAACGGGCCATGGCGTTCAATATCATCATCCAGCTCGGCGCGATCCTCGCGGTGGTCTGGGAGTTTCGACGCAAGATTTTCGATGTGGTCATCGGTTTGCCGACGCAGCCCAGTGCTCGGCGTTTCACCGCCAACCTGCTGATCGCGTTTCTGCCCGCTGTGGTGCTGGGCGTGATCTTTGCCGACCTGATCCACGAATACCTGTTCAACCCGATTACCGTCGCGGCCGCGTTGGTGGTGGGCGGCATCATCATGTTGTGGGCGGAAAAGCGTCAGCATGAAGTGCACGCCGAAACGGTCGACGAGATCACCTGGAAGGACGCCTTGAAGGTCGGCTTCGCCCAGTGTCTGGCGATGATTCCCGGCACCTCGCGCTCCGGCTCGACGATCATTGGCGGCTTGCTGTTCGGACTGTCGCGCAAGACCGCTACCGAGTTCTCGTTCTTCCTCGCCATGCCAACCATGGTCGGTGCGGCGGTTTACTCGGGCTACAAGTATCGCGACCTGTTTGTGCCAGCGGACTTCCCGGTGTTCGCCATCGGTTTCGTCACTGCATTCATTTTCGCCATGATTGCAGTGCGCGGTTTGCTCAAGTTCATCGCCAGCCACAGCTACGCGGCGTTCGCCTGGTATCGGATTGTGTTTGGTCTGGTCATTCTGGCGACGTGGCAGTTTGGCTGGATCGATTGGGCGGCGGCCAAACCATGAGTGATTCCCGCGCACGCCGGCCCGAAGGACGACCTTCGGGCGGCAACAACATCCAGCATCTGAAGCTGAAACTGCTGGTTCTGCTGATCGTCTGCGCGCTGCCGCTGTTCGGTTCTGTATCGATGTGGCTGCGCGGGATTTCGCTGGTGCCGTTGGCGGCTTACGGGGTCGTCAGCGTCCTGGCGTTCTTCATGTACTGGGCAGACAAGCGCAAGGCGCGCACGGATGCCTGGCGCACGCCGGAGAACATCCTGCATGCCGTGGAACTGGCCGGCGGCTGGCCGGGCGCGTTGATCGCCCAGCAGGTATTCCGGCACAAGACGCGCAAGGTCTCGTTTCAGATTCTGTTCTGGGTGATTGTGGTGTTGCATCAGGTGTTCTGGATCGACCAGTTGTTTCTCGGCTCGAACTTGCTAACCCTGTTTTGAACACACCGCAATTCCCTATGTAGGAGCTGCCGAAGGCTGCGATTTTTTGATCTTGCTTTTAAAAGATCGCAGCCTTCGGCAGCTCCTACACAGGGGGATTGGGGTTACAGCAGTAATCCGATTTGGGTCTTTTTCGGCAACTTGCTCACCACCAGTTGATGCGAACGCTGCAACAACCCCTTCAGTTCCTCGGCAGCCAACGGGTAGGGCGGGTGCATGATGATCCACTGCGCCCGTGCCAGATATGGCGCCGGGTGAATGCCGGGGCGGTCGCAATGGCCGAGAAACAGATCCTTGTCGACCTTGAACGCCAGTGAATCCCCGCGCAGTCCCTGCAAGGCAAACATCTTGTTGCCGGCAATCGAAAACACCCGCACGCCACCCCATTTGTAATCTTCCCGAGCGCCCGGCAATGCCAGGCAGAACGCCGCCACATCGGCTTCGCTCATCTTTCCCTTGCTCATAACAACCGCTCCCCACAGGCATTGAACGATTCGACCAGATGATCGATCCATGCGCGCACCGCCGGCATCACCCCGCGTCGATGCGGATACACCGCTTGCAGCCAGCCGCCGGGCAGTGACCACTCGGGCAGCATCTGCACCAGCGTGCCGTTTTCCAGCTCCGCCTCGCAATACATCATCGGCAACAGGGTAAAGCCCTGACCGGCCAGCACGCAGGCCTTGCGTACGACAAAATCATCGATGCCCAGGCGGGCTTCCATGTTCAGTTCGAAACTGTGGCCCTGCTGATCGAGCAAACGCACATGCACCATGCGATCCGCCTCGAGCGCACCCAGCACCGGCAGATTTTTCAGGTCTTGCGGGTGGTTGACCGTGTGGCCCTGCAAAAACGCCGGACTGGCTACCACGACCATTTGCGCCTGACGCAAGCGCCGGGTGACCAGCAATGGATCCTCATCACCGTGTTCACGCACCCGCAGCGCGACGTCAAAACCTTCGCCGACCAGATCGACCCGACGATTGAGCAGGACGACTTCCAGTTGCACCTGAGGAAATTTGCCGAGGAAGTCGCTAATGACCCACGGCAGCATCTCATGCGCCAAACCGGTCGGGCATGACACCCGCAAACGTCCACGCGGCTCACTGGACATGCTCGCCACCGCCTCATCGGCCATTTCCGCTTCCAGCAACATTGCCTGACAGTGACGCAAGTAGCGCTCGCCAACCGCGGTGAGATTGAGTTGCCGGGTGGTGCGTTGCAGCAAACGCGCGCCAAGGCGTTCTTCAAGTTCGGCAATGCGCCGCGACAGCCGTGACTTGGGAATCCCCAGCAATCGCCCGGCCGCGGCAAAACCGCCGGCTTCGACGACTTTGGCGAAATAGTAGAGATCGTTGAGGTCTTGCATAGGGAAATCCAACTGTTCTATCAGTGGGACAAACTATCGCATTTCAGGCGGCTAATCATCCATTGGTTTCTTGCGTAGGATTGTCTCCATTCCGTCGCCACCGGCGATTCCTTCCAGGAGATTCCACATGAAACTGCTGCATATCGATTCGAGCATTCTGGGCGACAACTCGGCTTCCCGTCAGTTGAGCGGCGAAGTCGTCAAAGCTTGGCAAGCCGCCGAGCCAAGCGCCGTGGTGACCTATCGCGACCTGGCCGCCGACGCCATCAGCCACTTCTCGTCGACCACGCTGGTTGCCGCCGGTACCACCGCTGAACTGCGTAACGCCGCACAACAGCACGAAGCCGAACTGAGCGCTTCGACCCTGGCCGAGTTCATCGCCGCCGACGCCGTTGTTATCGCGGCTCCGATGTACAACTTCACCGTTCCGACCCAGCTCAAAGCGTGGATCGACCGCGTTGCCGTCGCCGGTCAAACGTTCCGTTACACCGAAGCCGGCCCTGAAGGCCTGTGCGGTGGCAAGAAAGTGGTGATCGTTTCCACCTCCGGCGGTATCCATGCCGGTCAGGCCAGCGGCATCGCTCACGAAGAATACCTGAAGCTGGTTCTGGGCTTCCTCGGCATCACCGACATCGAAATCGTCCGTGCCGAAGGCCTGGCGTATGGCGAAGAAGTGCGCAACAACGCCATGACCGCTGCGCAGGCGAAGATCAGCGAGCAATTGTTCGCCGCCGCGTAAGGCTTGCGTAAAGAACAGCTGATGTTCAGGTAACCCCCAAAAAACTCTGTATTCTGGTTCCGCAAGGGGCGAATACGGAGTTTTTTGTTTCTGACTGTTACATAATCTGGCCCGGGTTATGCAGTCACACAATCAGCGTCTGAATGCATTGTCGTACCGAACCGCCGAATCCCCGGGGTTTCAGGCCCGCAACGCAACGGATCTTTCGATTGAGTAACAACAGGGTGGGGCATCCCATGATGCGTCTTTGTGCAACGTTACTGATTTGCCTGCTGGGCAGCCTGAATTCAGTGCAAGCTGCGCCTGGACGCCATCCTGTGTGGAGCGTCGGCTACCACGAGATGACCTTCCTCGATCCGCTGGATCTGCAGCCGATGCGCGCGATTGCCTTCTATCCTTCCAGCGACCGTGAACACATGAGCCTGCTCGAAGGCTATTCAGTCGAGGCCGGCGAAGACACCAAGGTCGCCATCGGCCGTTTTCCGATGCTGATGCTTTCCCACGGCAACACCGGCACTCCGCTGGCGCTGCACGACCTCGCGACTTCGCTGGCGCGCAAAGGCTTTGTGGTGGTGGCGGTGATTCATCCCGGCGACAACTCCAAAGACCACAGCCGACTGGGCACCCTGAGCAATCTTTACGGACGTCCGATTCAGATTTCCGAAGCGATTACAGCGACGCTTGGCGACCGCATGCTCGCGCCGTACGTCAACGCTGAGCAGGTCGGCGTGATCGGTTATTCCGCAGGTGGCGAAACTGCGCTGATTCTGTCGGGCGCGCAACCAGACCTGGATCGTCTGCGCCGCTATTGCCAGGAACGTCCGGATGATCGTGATGCGTGCAATACGCAGGGTGAATTGATCGTTGATCGGGATGACCTGCAACCGGTCGCCGATCCGCGTGTGCATGCTTTGCTGCTGATGGCTCCGCTGAGCCTGAAGTTTGGTCGGCATACTTTGGCCGATGTGCACGTACCGGTGCTGCTTTACAGTGGCGATGGCGACAAACTGGTGGCTTTCGACAAGAACGCGGCGGCGCTGGCGCGCAAACTGCCGACGGCGCCGGACTTCAAATTACTGGCAGGGGCAGGGCACTTCGTCTTTATGGCGCCGTGCAATGAAGAGCAGATTCGCGCGATGCCGGCGTTGTGTACCGATGCGGATGGGGTGGATCGCGAGGATATTCACCGCAACCTCATATCCGAGGCTGGACGGTTCTTCTCGCACACCTTGGGTAAACCGACCCGGGCCGGCATGCAAACCGCAGATCAATGATCAAAAGATCAAAAGATCAAAAGATCGCAGCCTTCGGCAGCTCCTACATGGGAATACCGTTCAACCTGTAGGAGCTGCCGAAGGCTGCGATCTTTTGACTTTGCTTTTCAGCCTGTTGCCCGGCGCTGGAGCAGCAAAGTCAGCCCCAGCCCAATCACCGACAACAGCGCCGCACTGAAGAATATCCACGAATACCCCAGATTCAACGCCACCGCCCCCATCAATGGTCCGGCAATCGCCAGCGCCAGATCGAAGAACACCGCATAGGCCCCCAATCCCGAACCGCGACTGGAACTCGGCACCTGTTTGATCGCCTCAACACCCAACGCCGGATACACCAGCGACAGGCCGAACCCCGCGAGTCCTGCGCCGATCAAAGCGAATGCGGTGGACGGTGCCAGCCACAACATCACCAGGCCCACGGTTTCGATGGTCATGCAGGCGATCGCCGACTTGAAGCCACCGAAGCGACTGATCGCCGAGATAAACATCAGCCGTGACAGGATGAAGCACACGCCGAACACGGTCAGGCAGTACGCCGCACCGGTCCAGCCACGGTTGAGGTAATAAAGGGTGATGAAGGTGGTCAGCGTACCGTAGCCGATCGAGGCCAGGGTCAGACTGGCGCCATACGGGGCGATTCGCCCGAACACCGCCCAGAACGGCAGGCGTTCGCCACGGATCACCGGCACCGACGGCTTGTTGCGAATCAGCAGCAGTGCACCCGCTGCCAGCACTGACAAGGCGATGCCGAGGCTGGTGAAGCCGTATTCGGCGACCATCACCACCCCTAATGGCGCACCAATGGCAATCGCGCCATAGGAGGCGATACCGTTCCAGCCGATGGATTTCGCCGTGTGCTCGACACCGACCTGGCCCATGCACCAACTGATCGTGCCGACACCAATCAGCCCCTGAGCGACGCCGAGCAGCAAACGGCCGATAATCAGAATGATCAGGCTCGCCAGCGGCCAGTCCTGCAACAGTGTGGAGAGCAGCGTCAGCAAACCGCTGAGGACAATGCCCCACAAGCCATAAATGATCGCCCGTTTGGTGCCGAGCGTATCCGACATGCGTCCCGCCATTGGCCGGCTGAGCAGGGTGGCCAGGTACTGCGAGCCAATCACCAGCCCGGCAATCACCGCGCTGAAACCCAGTTGCTCATGCACATAACCGGGCAGCACTGCGATCGGCAAGCCGATGCAGAGAAACGCAACAAAGGTGTAGAACACGATGGAAACGATCTGCAGGGTGATCGCCATGGAGCTTTGCGGTGGCAGTTGCTGCGCAGACATGAGGACTCGTTCGCGGGCGGCGGTGGGAGAGTTCGCATCATGGCGTGGGCTTGAGATAAAAGAAAGCAGGCTAACTATCTTTCACCCCACCGATCGTTCCCACGCTCTGCGTGGTAACGCCGCCACGGACGCTCCGCGTCCCGCTCGTGTGACGCGGAGCGTCACGGGATGCATTCCCACGCAGAGCGTGGGAACGATCAGCGTCCTGAATGCAAAAAGCCCCGTCACATGGACAGGGCTTTTCAGTTTTCAGCTGCTTTTTAGAACACCACACCCTGACTACGCAGGTAGTCATCGTAAGTGCCGCTGAAGTCGGTCACGCCATTCGGGCTCAGCTCGATGATGCGCGTTGCCAGGGACGATACGAACTCACGGTCGTGGCTGACGAAGATCAGCGTGCCCGGGTAGTTTTCCAGCGCCAGGTTCAGCGCCTCGATCGATTCCATGTCCAAGTGGTTGGTCGGTTCGTCCATGATCAGCACGTTCGGCTTTTGCAGGATCAGCTTGCCGAACAGCATGCGACCTTGCTCACCACCGGAAATCACTTTGACCGACTTGAGGATCTCGTCGTTGGAGAACAGCATGCGGCCCAGAGTACCGCGAATCATCTGCTCGCCCTGAGTCCACTGACCCATCCAGTCGAACAGCGTGACGTCGTCTTCGAAGTCGTGCGCGTGGTCCTGAGCGTAGTAGCCCAGTTCGGCGGCGTCGGTCCACTTGATGCTGCCGGCGTCCGGGGTCAGTTCGTTGACCAGGGTGCGCAGCAGGGTGGTTTTGCCGATACCGTTCGGGCCGATGATCGCCACGCGCTCGCCGGCTTCAACCTGGAAGCTGAAGTCTTTGAACAGTGGTTTGCCGTCGAAGCCTTTGGCCATTTTTTCGACGATGACCGCCTGGCGGTGCAGCTTCTTGTTCTGATCGAAGCGAATGAACGGGCTCACGCGGCTCGAAGGCTTGACCTCGGCCAGCTGGATCTTGTCGATCGCTTTGGCGCGGGAGGTGGCCTGCTTGGCTTTCGAGGCGTTGGCCGAGAAGCGGCTGACGAACGATTGCAGCTCGGAAATCTGTGCTTTCTTCTTGGCGTTGTCCGACAGCAGTTGCTCGCGGGACTGGGTCGCCACGGTCATGTACTCGTCGTAGTTGCCCGGGAACAGACGCAGCTCGCCGTAATCCAGGTCAGCCATGTGCGTGCACACGCTGTTCAGGAAGTGACGGTCGTGGGAGATGATGATCATCAGGCTGTTACGCTGGGTCAGAACGTTTTCCAGCCAGCGAATGGTGTTGATGTCCAAGTGGTTGGTCGGTTCGTCGAGCAACAGCACTTCCGGATCGGAGAACAGCGCCTGCGCCAGCAAAACGCGCAGTTTCCAGCCTGGCGAAACTTCGCTCATCGGGCCGAAGTGTTGCTCGATGCCGATACCCAGGCCCAGCAACAGCTCACCGGCGCGGGATTCGGCGGTGTAGCCGTCCATCTCGGCGAATTCGGTTTCCAGCTCGGCTACGGCCATGCCGTCTTCTTCCGACATTTCCGCCAGCGAGTAGATGCGGTCGCGCTCGGCCTTGACCTTCCACAGCTCTTCGTGACCCATGATCACGGTGTCGATCACGGTGAATTCTTCGTAAGCGAACTGGTCCTGGCGCAATTTACCCAGACGCACGTTCGGCTCGAGCATGACCTGACCGCCGGACGGATCGAGGTCACCGCCGAGGATTTTCATAAAGGTCGACTTGCCGCAACCGTTGGCGCCGATCAGGCCGTAGCGGTTACCCGCGCCGAATTTGACCGAAACGTTTTCGAAGAGCGGCTTGGCGCCGAACTGCATCGTGATGTTAGCTGTAGAGATCAAGAGTTATTCCTGCGAAGCATTCTGAGTAGCGAGGGTGCGGCTGGAGCGCTTGGCCCGAGTCAAAGTGCGCTGAAGCGGGGAAGTCCCGTCATCAACCAAGGGGGGCGCGTAAAGTTTGGCGGCGATTGTACTGGTCTGGCTCTTTAAACGATAGGGCGATGACGCCCGGATCGCCGATTGGCACATACGCCGGACAGTTTTTCACAGATGATGGTTCACTATCGGTTACAAACTGTGGCTAAAATGCCACCTTTCACCGAGCGTCCGGTAACGGCGCGGGCCAAGGACGTGCCATGTGTATTCAGACCACTGCATAAGACGCGGGGCTTCAGGCCGCCGGCGCGCAGTTTTTTCACTTCTGACGTGTGACGATTTCCGTGAAACTCATCATTGCTGCTATTTATGTCATTTCGATTGCATACGTTCACCTGCGTGGCCGTGTGCGGCACAAACTCGGTCGACAGCTGAGCGACCATTCGACGTTTCTCGCGCCGATCAACTGCTTTCTGTATCTGTTTTCGAAAAAGCCCAACAAGCCATACCTCGACCCGAGCGAGTTTCCGGACTTGAGCCCGCTGCAGGCGCACTGGGAAGAAATCCGCGAAGAAGGGCAGAACCTGCTACGTGCCGGCGAAATCAAGCGCTCCAATCAATACGACGACGTCGGTTTCAACTCGTTCTTCAAAAGCGGCTGGAAGCGCTTCTACCTGAAGTGGTACGGCGAGAGCCATCCGTCGGCCATGAAGCTGTGCCCGCGCACGACTGAACTGGTGCAGAGCATCGGCTCGATCAAAGCGGCGATGTTTGCCGAGCTGCCACCGGGTTCGAAACTGGTGCGTCACCGCGACCCGTATGCCGGCTCCTATCGCTATCACCTGGGCCTGGACACGCCGAACGATGCCGGCTGCTACATCAATGTCGACGGTGAGAACTATCACTGGCGTGACGGCGAAGCGGTGATGTTCGATGAAACCTTTATTCATTACGCCGAAAACACCACGGACAAGAACCGCATCATCCTGTTCTGCGACATCGAGCGGCCGATGAAGTATCGCTGGGCCGCCGCGTTCAACGCCTGGTTCAGCCGTACGGTGATGTCGGCGGCGGGCGCGCCCAATGATGCTGGCGACCGTACAGGCGGGATCAACCGGTTGTTTACCCGGATCTACAAGATCCGTCTGCGTGGCAAAGAGCTGAAAAAGCGTAATCGTAAGCGCTACTACATGGAAAAGTGGGCGATCTTCGCTGGTTTGCTCGCGGTGTTCATTCTGATCTGAATTGTTGTATTGCTTTGGCTGGCCCCTTCGCGAGCAGG
Source organism: Pseudomonas sp. TNT2022 ID642 (assembly GCF_028656995.1). Lineage (NCBI taxonomy): Bacteria > Pseudomonadati > Pseudomonadota > Gammaproteobacteria > Pseudomonadales > Pseudomonadaceae > Pseudomonas > Pseudomonas sp. TNT2022 ID642. The sequence continues at coordinate 59,459 of NZ_JAMDGW010000023.1, forward strand.
TTCGTTCCCACCTTAGTCTCGAGTGAAAGCAATTTTTGCATTCGACTCAGAACCCTGTGGGAGCTAGCCCGCTAGCGAAGACTCTCTCAAATACAACCTGTCAGTTACCTGACGATTCTTGGATTGTCATTCACCGGAGGCCTTCTTTGTCCTCTTGGCCGGCGCTGCTTTGGTGGCGGCTTTCGCCTTCGGCTTGGCTGCAGCTTTCCCGCCCAGACTGCGTTTAAGCAGCTCGGTCAGGTCGATTACATCAGCGGTCTTGCGCTCTTCCTCGCCCCCCACCGACTCAACATCCTCGATCTTGCCTTCATGGGCCTTTTTCTCGACCAGGGCCATGATCTTGTCTTCAAATTCATCCTTGTAGTCTTCGGGCTTCCAGTCCGCACTCATGTCCTGCACCAGCCGTTTGGCCATGTCCAGCTCACCCTTGGCCAACTGCGGTTTGGTCACTTCGCTGCCCAGTTCCAGCTCGTCTAGGCCACGCACCTCCTGCGGCCAGCGTAGTTTCACCAGCACCAGCGCAGACTCCAGCGGCATCAACGCAGCAAGGTACTGGCGTGTATGCAGCACCACGCGGGCGAGGGCAACTTTGTTGGTCTTGCTCAGGGTTTCGCGCAGCAGTGCGTAAACCTTGCCGCCGCGCTTGTCTGGCGCCAGGTAGTAAGGGGTGTCGATGTTCTGCAGGGGAATCTGTTCGGCGTCGACAAAGGAGAATATGTCGATGGTCTGCGTTGAAACAGGGTGCGCCGAGCGGATTTCCTCTTCGCTGAGCACCACATAACGGCCTTTTTCATAGGCCACGCCTTTGACGATATGCTCCTTGGTGACTTCCTTGCCGGTGACCTTGTTGACCCGTTTGTAACCCACCGGATCCATGCTGCGGCTGTCGAGCCAATCGAAATCCACGCCCTGCGACGAGGTCGCCGAGACCAATGCGACAGGGATGTGCACCAGTCCGAAACTGATCGCGCCTTTCCAGATTGCCCGAGCCATGGTGAGTTCTCCGAGTGATGATCGGATGACCTGCAGTCCCGGCGGAAAGTTTCCCCGGAATGCGCGGGTTGGCGATGACTTGGTCAAGCCGTGTTACATGTTGTTTAAGACATGCGGGTTAACAAATCCGAACCCAGAGCGTAGCGTGGACTCGAAGGCTCTATCCCCGGCCCATCGAGAGGCAGCGTCATGAACCGAATTCTGCTTGGCATCGTCGTCCTGACCCTCAGTGGCGGTCTGGTTCATGCCGACGTCTTGCTGGCGCAAAGCCCTACCGGCAACAGCAACAACCCCTACAACAGCCCGATCCGCCGGGCCAACCCCAACAGCATGCAGGGCACTCAGCCCAGCGCGCCGCCCATTCGAGGGCCGAATACGGTACCGACACCGCGTCAGCCCACCGTCGAGAACCGTGGCATCGGCAATGGCCAGCCGATCCGCTCGGTGCCAAGCACGCCACCGACGTTCATTCCCAATCCACCTTCGCGCAGCGGAGGCAGCAACCGTTGAGCGGCAGGACTGTGCTTCTGTCGACCCTTCAAGCGAACAAAAGGAATCGTGCATGTTGCGTAAAACCCTTCTAGCCACACTGTGTGCCGGCGCGCTGATCAGCGTTCCAGCATTTGCCGCCGCCCCCAAAGAGCTGCAAAGCGAACAGGGCACCCTCGAAGTCACGACCGTCACCGCAGGCCTTGAACATCCATGGGCGCTGGCGTTTCTGCCGGATCGCCAAGGCATGCTGGTCACCGAGCGCCCCGGCAATCTGCGCGTGGTGGACGCTGACGGCAAACTGTCCGCGCCGATTTCAGGCGTGCCGCAGGTCTGGGCCAAGGGGCAGGGCGGGTTGCTGGATGTCGTGCTGTCGCCGGACTTCATACAGGATCGTCTGGTTTATCTGTCCTATGCCGAAGGCGGCGGTGCCGGCGACAAGGCTGGCACCGCCGTGGGTCGCGGGCGGCTATCGGATGACTTGAAGACGCTTAAGGATTTCAAAGTGATCTTCCGTCAGGAACCGAAGCTTTCGGTCGGCAATCACTTCGGCTCACGCCTGGTGTTTGATCGCGACGGTTATTTGTTCATTACTCTGGGCGAGAACAATGATCGGCCGACGGCGCAGGATCTCGACAAGTTGCAAGGCAAGGTCGTGCGCATCTACCCGGACGGCAAGGTGCCGGATGACAATCCGTTTGTCGGCCAGTCCGGCGTACGGCCCGAGATCTGGGCCTACGGCCTGCGCAACCCGCAGGGTGCGGCACTCAATCCATGGACCGGCACGCTGTGGGAAAACGAGCACGGCCCGCGCGGTGGCGATGAGGTGAACATCATCGAACGCGGCAAGAATTACGGTTGGCCGCTGGCGACCCACGGCATCAATTATTCAATGCAGCCGATCCCGGAAGCCCAGGGTAAAACGGCGGAAGGCACCGTCGCGCCGCACCATGTGTGGGAGAAGTCGCCGGGCGTCACCGGCATGGCGTTTTACGATGCCGATCGCTTTAAACCGTGGCAACACAATGCGTTTGTCGGTGCCTTGGTGACTCAGGAACTGATTCGTTTGCAGTTCGATGGCGACAAGGTGGTGCACGAGGAGCGTTTGCTAGGTGAACTGAATCAGCGGATTCGCGACGTGCGGCAAGGGCCGGATGGTTATCTGTATGTGCTGACGGATGAAGAGAAAGGTTCACTGTACAAAATCGGCCTGAAGCCCGCGCTTTAAAGACGATCCCCCCTGTAGGAGCTGTCGAGTGCAACGAGGCTGCGATCTTTTGATCCTGTTTCTGAGAATCAAGATCAAAAGATCGCAGCCTTCGGCAGCTCCTACATGTGGAGGCTTACGTTTTGCGGGAATACAGCACCACCGCAGCACGCAGCTTCCCCCGGCCAAACCGGCACATTTTCTCGAATTCCCCATGGCTCACCGGCACATGTTGGCAATCCATGGGTTGCCGATGCTGGCTGTGGTCGACATCCGGATCATGCAGGTAAACGAAATCCTCGTCGCAGTCGGTCACGACCACCCAGTGCGGGGACTTGGAGCGCGTCAGTCGATAGCTGCTGATCAACACCAACGGCTGCCCACCGGCATCCAGCAGTCGCGGTAGATCCAGCAACGCACCGATCACACACTCGACGTCGGTCTCCTGCAATTGCGCCGTGAACTCCTCGTGGACCAGGCGCATGACGTCTTTTTTATGCGCATCACGCACACCGTCAAGGAATAACGGCCCGCTCATGCTCAGCGCCATACGCACGCGAAACCCCCGACGCCACGCCGCCAATGCCAATCCCTGCGGGCTGCAACCGCCATGGCCGGAGGTCATGAACACCGTGGTCGCCTCCCGCCAGACCTGCAGTTCCTCTCGACGCTCCAACGAGCGTTCCGCTTGTAGCGCGCCCATGGCCATCAGCAGACACGCCGGGCCACAGGTGAACTCAGTGGTTTGCCGGTAATAAGGCACCTTGATGCTGCGTGAATCACGGTGCTGAAGGATGCGTTTCTCCAGCCGCAGCGCATCGGCGTGGTCTTCGTAGTAATCGTGAATCAGCGCAAAACGCCGGTAGCCATTGCGTTCGTACAACGCGATCGCCGCAGGGTTGTCGAGGCGCACCTCCAGCCGCAGATACGCACAGTCGTGCTCCAGCGCCAGCGCTTCAATGCGTTGCAGCAGCTGTTTGCTCAGGCCCGTGCCGCGCGCCTCGACGGCCAGTGCAATGGAATACAGCCGCGCAAGCGATGTGCCGCGATGAAACAACACCAGCGCGTAGCCCAGCAGTCGACCGTCGCATTCGGCCACCAGCAACTGTCCGTGAGCGCGGGTGATCATCCACTGAAAGCTGCGGCTGGTGAGCCGGTCCGTGGTGAAACATTGCATTTCCAGTGCCAGCAGCGCCGGCAAGTCTTCAACTACCGCCAAACGAAAAACAGCCTTCATATGACCACCGTAAAAGTTGCGTAACGAAACGAGACTTTCAAAAAACTTCGTGCTTAATAGAAAAGGTCTTGTTCTCCAACGGATCAATCTCTATGTCAGCGGTACAGGGTCATTGGCGCGAAGTATCCGAGCAAAGTTTGCCGGCGGCAACTTATTTAAACTCGGCGACTAGGGCCTCCAGTCAAGTGTTGATTATTGTCGAACGCAAGGAAGACTGGGCTTCGTACTTTCCCAGTGAAGACATCCTGACGGCGCAGGAATACCTCGAGCACAGCTGTGATAACGAGCCGGGCAAACGCGTACAGGTGATCAATCTGTGCCGCAGCTACAAGTACCTGGGCCACGGCTACTACTGCTCGCTGCTCGCCGAAGCACGCGGGCACAAGGTGATTCCCTCGGTGCGCACCATCAGCGAACTGACGAAAAAATCACTGTACGGCCTGGCGCTGGATGATCTCGATAAAACCCTCGAGAAAGCCCTTAGTCATCATCTCTACAGTGACACCGAAGGTTTTACCCTGACCCTGTATTTCGGTCGGACCCATATCGAACCATTACAGGATCTGGCGCGGCAGTTGTTTGAAGTATTTCCCTGTCCGATTCTGTTAGTTGAGTTTCGCCGAACTAACGGCTGGCACATCGAAGGTATAAAGTCCGGCGCCTTGCACAAGTTGCGCGATGATCAGGAAGATCAGTTCGCCAATGCGCTAGACGGTTTCAGCCGTAAAGTCTGGCGAGTGCCGCGCTCGCCACAAGTAGCGCGCTATGACCTGGCGATTCTGCATGATCCACAGGAAGCCTTGCCGCCCTCCAACAGCAAGGCACTGGCGAACTTCGTCCGGGTCGGCAAAACCATGGGCATCGACGTCGAACTGATTGAACGCAAGGATTACGCGCGTCTCGCCGAGTACGACGGCTTGTTGATTCGAGAGACCACCAGCGTCGACAACCACACTTATCGCTTCGCCAAGAAGGCCGAGAGCGAAGGGCTGGTGGTAATGGATGACCCAACGTCGATTCTGCGCTGCACCAACAAGGTCTACCTGACCGATCTGCTCAACAGCCATCAACTCGGCATGCCCGCCACCGAGATCCTTTACAAGGAGCGACCCGAAGACTTCGAGCGCGTCGGCGAGCGCCTCGGTTTTCCGCTGGTATTGAAAATCCCCGACGGCTGTTTTTCCCGTGGGGTGATCAAGGTCGAAAGTCAGCAGGCCTTGCTTGAGGCGACCGCCGAACTGTTTGAACACTCGGTGTTGCTGCTGGCTCAGGAGTTTTTCTACACCGAGTACGACTGGCGCATTGGCGTGCTCAACCGCAAACCGATTTTCGCCTGCCAGTACTTCATGTCCAAGGGCCATTGGCAGATCTACAACCACAAGGCCAAAGGCCAGGACGTCAACGGCGAATGCCGCACGATGGCGATCCACGAGGCGCCGCGCGCGGTGGTTGAACTGGCGGTAAAGACTGCCAACCTGATCGGCGACGGCCTCTACGGTGTCGATCTGAAGCAGGCCGGCGACAAGGTGGTGGTGATCGAAGTCAACGACAACCCCAACCTCGACGCCGGCATCGAAGACGCCTATTTGCACGACGATCTGTACTCACTGGTGCTGGAAGAGTTCGTGCGCCGCCTGGAACTCAAACGTCGCGGCCAGGCGTGGTGAGGCGCCGATGATCAACAGCTTCGCACTGAGCCACGGCGCCCTGCAGCGGGTCGAGCGACTGGACGCCGAGGTGATGCTGTTCAGCAACCCCGATGCCGCCGAGCGCGACTTGCTGCACAGTCATTTCAAAGTCGACGAGCATGCACTGGCGTCAGCGCTGGATCCAGACGAAGTCTCGCGTATCGAGTTCCACCCCGACCATCTGTTCCTGATCTGGAAGCGCCCGGAAAACTATTCCGGCGGTGGCAGCCTGGCATTTGAAGTGTCGTCCTGCGGGCTGCTGTTCGCGCCGGGGCAACTGCTGGTAATCGCCACCGATGACACGCCGCTGCACGGCCTCGGCACCCGCCAGCCGTTGAACACGCCGCTGGATGTATTGCTCGATCTGCTGTTCAACAACATCCATCACTACCTCGGGCACTTGAAGGTGATCAAACTGGTCGCCCGCGAGTTGCAGCAGAAATTCAACGCCTCGATGCAGAACCAGCATCTGGTGCAGATGTTCAACCTCAGCGAAAGCCTGATCTATTACATCAACGCACTGCACAGCAACGGCGCAGTGCTGACGCGGCTGCGCAATCACGCCGAGAAGCAGCATTTCGGCAGCGAGGCGATCGGCCTGATCGACGACCTGATCATCGAAAACAACCAGTGCTACAAGCAGGCGGAAATCTACTCGACGGTGTTTTCCGGGTTGATCGATGCGCGCGGCAATCTGATGAACAACAGCATGAACAACCTGCTGCGCAAGCTGACGTTGATCAATGTGGTGTTTCTGCCGTTGAACCTGATTGCGAGCATTGGCGGGATGTCGGAGTTCAGCATGATGACGGCGGGGACGCCGTGGTGGATTTCCTATCCGGTGTTTCTGGCGGCGATGTTGCTGGGGGCGGGGGGGATGTTGTTTGGGTTGCGGCGTTTGGCCAAATAATCGGCTTGTGCAAACAACCTATGTAGGAGCTGCCGAAGGCTGCGATCTTTTGATTTTGATTTTGGTTTTGGTTTTAAGGGCCAAGATCAAAAGGTCGCAGCCTTCGGCAGCTCCTACAGAGAACGCGCACTGCAGTCCCGCATTTGGCTGAACCGCCACTGTGATGCCTTGTTATAGTTCGGGCCTCATTTTCAGCCCGGTAAAGGATCACTGCCATGACTCAATACTCCGCCTTCAGCGTCGAACTGGCCGACAACATCGCCCATGTGCAGATCAATCGCCCAGAGAAGATCAACTCGATGAACGCGGCGTTCTGGAGCGAGATCGTCGAGATCTTCCAGTGGATCGACGACACCGACGAAGTGCGCGTGGTGGTGCTCAGCGGCAACGGTAAACATTTTTCCTCCGGCATCGACCTGATGATGCTCGCCGGCGTCGCCAATGAACTGGGCAAGGATGTCGGCCGCAATGCGCGCCTGCTGCGTAAAAAAATTCTGACCCTGCAAGCCTCGTTCAACGCCGTCGACAACTGCCGCAAACCGGTCATCGCCGCGATTCAAGGTTATTGCCTGGGTGGCGCCATCGATCTGATCGCTGCCTGCGATATGCGTTACGCCGCCGAAGACGCGCAATTCTCGATCAAGGAAATCGATATCGGCATGGCCGCCGATGTTGGCACTTTGCAACGGTTGCCACGGATCATCGGTGACGGCATGCTGCGTGAGCTGGCTTACACCGGTCGCACCTTCGGCGCCGAAGAAGCGCGCAGCATCGGCCTGGTCAATCGTGTCTACAACGACAAGGACGCGCTGCTTGAAGGCGTGTTGGACATCGCTCGCGAGATCGCATCGAAGTCGCCGATCGCGGTGACCGGCACCAAGGAAATGATCAGCTACATGCGCGACCATCGCATCGACGACGGTCTCGAATACGTTGCCACCTGGAACGCTGCCATGTTGCAATCCACCGACTTGCGCGTGGCCATGGCCGCCCATATGAGCAAACAGAAACCCGAATTTCTGGACTGAGAAACCATGACATCTCGCTGGACCACTGCAGTACTGGACACCGATCAATCCGGCGGCTGGGCCGTGGCGCGCAGCCCGGAAGGCTTTTTGTTCGACGACAACGGCGCGCTGTTCCCACGTGAATGGCTCAAGCGTCAGGACTTGTCGATCCTCGCCGAGCACGGCATCGGCCATCTCGATGGCGAGCCGGTGTACTTGCTGGAACTGCGCAGTGCCAGCGAAGTGTCGGGTTGCAACTGGAAAGGTCTGCGGGCGTTCATGCTCGACGGCGATCACACCATCTACAAAGTGCTTGGGTATGCCGCGCAGATCGGTACCTGGGCCCGCGAACATCGTTTCTGCGGCAATTGTGGGCAAGCCATGACGCAGGTGCCGCGCGAGCGGGCGATGTACTGCCAGCCGTGCGATCTGCGCAGTTATCCGCGTATTTCGCCGAGCATGATCGTGCTGATCACCCGTGGCGACGAGATTCTGCTGGCGCGTTCACCGCGCTTCGTCACCGGGGTTTACAGCACGCTGGCCGGGTTCGCCGAGCCGGGCGAGTCGGCCGAGGATTGCCTGATTCGTGAAGTGCGCGAGGAAGTGCAGATCGAGGTGCAGAACATTCAGTACATGGGTAGCCAGTGCTGGCCGTTCCCGCATTCGATGATGCTCGGCTTCCATGCCGAGTACGCCGGTGGCGAGATTGTCTGTCAGGAAGACGAGATCGAAGACGCCCAGTGGTTCAACGTGCACGACCTGCCGCCGCTGCCGGCGTCCAAGTCGATTGCCCGTTACCTGATCGACGTCTACGTGGCGCGGCGTTTAGGCCACGCTGAACCAGTGCTGCCAGGCTAGGCGCACGGTCAAACCCAGCACCACGGTGATGAACACCGGGCGAATGAATTTGGCGCCACCGCTGATTGCGGTGCGCGCGCCAAAGAACGCGCCGACCATCACCGACAGGCCCATGCTCAGGCCGATGATCCAGTCCACCTGCCCGGAAAACACGAACACCGACAGCGCCGCAATGTTGCTGACGAAGTTCATGCTGCGCGCCACACCGCTGGCCTTGACCAGGTCGATCGGGTAGAGCAACAGGCTGCTGACTGTCCAGAAGGCGCCAGTGCCAGGGCCGGCCACGCCGTCATAGAAACCGAGGCTGAAGCCTTGGGTCGATTGCCATTTCTTTTTGATCGGCGCATTGCTGTCCAGCGGCGCTTTCGGTGTGCCGCCGAACAACAGATACAGACCGCAGGCGAAGACGATCACCGGGAGCATTTTGTTCAGCCACTCTGCCGGCAGGTAATGGGCGACGACAGCGCCAGTCAGTGCGCCGACCAGTGTGCCGACGATGGCGTGGGTCCACTGTCGCGGGTGGAACAATTTGCGTTTGTAGAAGGTGAAACTGGCGGTGGCCGAACCGAACGTCGAGCTGAGTTTGTTCGTGCCGAGCACCAGATGCGGCGGCAGGCCAGCGGTCAGCAGGGCAGGCGTGGTCAACAGACCGCCACCGCCGGCGATGGCGTCGATGAAACCGGCAATGAAAGCGACAAGGGCCAGGATGGCGAGGGTGGTGAGGTCAACGCTGAGTTCGAAAGGCATGGAATCGGCTTATTCGGCAGGGCGCAGAACGTGAGCTGCGGGGAGGGCGGTCATGTTACTCATTTCCAAGTGTTGCGGCGACCCGTCTGACGCCATCGCTGGCAAGCCAGCTCCCACAGGTTTTTGCGTAGTACCCAAGATCATTGTTCACCTTGATCCTTGTGGGAGCTGGCTTGCCAGCGATGAGGACAGTCGAGCCAACAAATAAACCAACTGTTGCCCACACAACAACCCGCCAACAAATTCCCCTCTACAAAACATCAATCCCACGCAGAACATCAATAAAACCGGGCATTCGAACCCTGGCACGCTTGCTGCTCTACCACTCCCATCTCCGCAAATGTCCCGAGGACACGCCAATGAGTCAGCAAGCCGTGAAATTTGCCTACTGGGTGCCGAACGTCAGCGGTGGGCTGGTGGTCAGCAAAATCGAGCAGCGCACCGATTGGGGCATCGACTACAACCGCAAACTGGCGCAGATCGCCGAAGCGGCCGGGTTCGAATACGCGTTGACGCAGATCCGCTTCACCGCCGGTTATGGCGCCGAGTTCCAGCATGAATCCGTGGCGTTCAGCCACGCGTTGCTCGCGGCCACCAGCACACTCAAGGTGATTGCAGCGATCCTGCCCGGCCCGTGGCAACCGGCGCTGGCGGCCAAGCAACTGGCGACGATCGATCAACTCACCAACGGCCGCATCGCGGTGAACATCGTCAGTGGCTGGTTCAAGGGCGAGTTCCAGGCCATCGGCGAGCATTGGCTGGAGCATGACGAGCGTTATCGTCGCTCCGAAGAGTTCATCCGCTCACTGCGTGGGGTCTGGAGCCAGGACAACTTCACCTTTCGCGGCGACTTCTACCGCTTCGACAATTACAGCCTGAAACCGAAACCACTCGGCCGTCCGGAGATTTTCCAGGGCGGCAGTTCCCGTGCGGCGCGAGACATGGCCGCGCGGGTCTCGGACTGGTATTTCACCAATGGCAACAGCGTCGAGGGGATCAAGGCGCAGGTTGACGACATTCGTACCAAAGCAGCGGCGAACAATCATTCGGTGAAGGTTGGTGTGAATGCCTTTGTCATCGCCCGTGACACCGAAGAAGAGGCCAGAGCCGTACTGGCGCAGATCATCGATCAGGCCGATCCCGAAGCAGTGAACGCCTTTGGCGACGCGGCGAAGCAGGCGGGACGGGCTTCACCGGAGGGCGAGGGCAACTGGGCGAAATCGACGTTCGAGGATCTGGTGCAGTACAACGATGGTTTCAAGACCAACTTGATCGGCACGCCGTTGCAGATTGCCGAACGGATTGTGGCGTTGAAAGCAGTGGGTGTGGATCTGGTGCTGGCGGGGTTCCTGCACTTTCAGGAAGAGGTCGAATATTTCGGGCGGCGCGTATTGCCGCTGGTTCGCGAATTGGAGGCCGAGAAGACTGCCGCTGTTGCCTGACACCCACAAATCCCCTGTAGGAGCTGCCGAAGGCTGCGATCTTTTGATTTTGTTTTTTAGGATCAAGATCAAAAGATCGCAGCCTTCGGCAGCTCCTACAGGGTCGATTGTTACAGACCCAGGTCAGACAGCCCCGGGTGATCATCCGGGCGCCGGCCCAGTGGCCAGTGGAACTTGCGTTCGCTTTCCTTGATCGGCATGTCGTTGATGCACGCGTAGCGCTGGAACATCAGGCCTTGCTCGTCGAATTCCCAGTTTTCATTGCCATAAGAGCGGAACCAGTTACCCGAGTCATCGTGCCATTCATAGGCGTAACGCACGGCGATGCGGGTATCCGAGTAAGCCCATAGCTCCTTGATCAAACGATAATCCAGCTCTTTCGCCCATTTACGGGTGAGGAAGGCCTTGGCTTCTTCGCGGTTGCTGGCGAACTCGGCGCGGTTACGCCATTTGGTGTCGAGGGTGTAAGCCAGCGAAACCCGTTCCGGGTCGCGGGAGTTCCAGCCATCCTCGGCCAGACGAACTTTCTCGATGGCTGATTCACGGTTGAAGGGCGGCAATGGCGGACGTACCTGGGCTGCAGTAGACATATCAGTCTCCCGATCTAATTAACAATTGAACAACAAGTCCGGCTTATTAAGGCGTTACAGGTCCAATAACTTTCGCGCCATGCATTGCGCATTATCGGCGGCACTGTGATCACCCATCACAAGCGCTACGGTAATGGCACCGTCAATCAGGATCAGCAGCTGTTTGGCCAGCAGTTGCGGATCCTCGGCACCATGTTCGGTACACAGCTCGCACACGTAGTCGAGCAGCTTCTGTTTGTGTTCTTTGGCGACCAGCCGTACCGGGTCTTGCGGATCACCCGTTTCGCCGCTGGTGTTGATGAAGGCGCAGCCGCGAAAGCCTTCCGAGGCAAACCAGCTCTTGAGCACGGTAAACAGGTTGAGCAGGCGATCGGCCGGGGTTTCGGCTTGATCGACAGCGCTTCTGTACCAATGCATCCAGCGCACGTCACGGCGTTGCAGGGCGGCCACGGTCAAGGCGTCCTTGTCGGCAAAGTAACGGTAAATGCTTTTTCTGGAGACGCCGGCGGTTTTCACCAGAAGATCCATGCTGGTGGCAGCGATGCCACTTTTGTAGATCAACTTTTCGGTGACATCCAGAATGATGTCGCGTGTGTCGTTGCTAGTGATTTCGTTCATGTGGCGAACAGTAGAACGATTGTTCTCCTTTGGCAATGGTTTTTTAGGATCAAAAGATCGCAGCCTTCGGCAGCTCCTACATTGGCCCGTGTAGGAGCTGCCGAAGGCTGCGATCTTTTGATCTCTTTACGGGCACTAACAAGACCCGAAGGATGCGATGGTGTAAGCTCTCGGGTTCTTCGGATTCGACCCATTGCGAGCCCTATGCCGTTGCTTTTCAAACGCTCCTTGCTGCCCAAATTGCGCAGCTTCCCGCTGACCGCCGAGGCCGTGACCATTCTGTCCGGCGCCGCTGAATTTCGTCGTTGCCTGCTCGAGAAAATCGCTGCAGCGACCCAGCGCATCTACATCGTTGCGCTGTATCTGCAGCAAGACGAAGCCGGTCAGGAAATTCTCGATGCACTCCACGCCGCCAAGCTCAAGCGTCCCGAGCTGGAAATCGCCGTGGTGGTCGATTGGTTGCGCGCCCAGCGTGGGCTGATCGGCGCCGGCAAGCAGCCGGGCAACTCGGCGTGGTACCAGGAAATGACCCGCACGCACCAGAGCGAAGTGCCGGTGTACGGCGTTCCGGTGCAGACCCGCGAGTTGTTTGGTGTGCTGCATTTGAAAGGCTTCGTGATCGACGACTGCGTGGTCTACAGCGGCGCGAGCCTGAACAACGTTTACCTGCACAAGTTCGACAAATACCGTTTCGACCGCTACCACGTACTGCAAAGCCACGAGCTGGCGGACTCGATGCATCACATGGTCAAGCACGGCCTGATCGAATCGAAAGCGGTGCATCGCCTCGATCTTCCGAACCTGCCGACCACGCGTAGCTTGCGTAATGACATCGGTGATCTGCGTAGCCGCCTCAAATATGCAACGTACGACACGGCCACCGGCAGCACCGCCAGAGACGGTCTGTCAGTCAGTCCGTTGCTCGGCGTCGGCAAGAACAACCCGTTGAACCGGGCGATCCTCGAACTGATCGCCAGCGCACAAAAGCAACTGACCATTTGCACGCCGTACTTCAACCTGCCGCTGGGCGTGATCCGAGAGATCAACCGCGCGCTGGCCCGTGGGGTGAAGATCGACATCGTCGTCGGCGACAAGACCGCCAACGACTTCTATATCCCGCCGAGCGAGCCGTTCAAGGTGATCGCAGCGCTGCCATACCTGTACGAGATCAGCCTGCGTCGCTTTGCCAAGCGCCATCAGCGCAACATCGATAGCGGCCAGTTGAACCTGCACTTGTGGCGTGATGGCGACAACACTTATCACCTCAAGGGCATGTGGGTCGATCAGCGCTATACGCTGCTCACCGGCAACAACCTCAATCCACGGGCATTCCGCCTCGATCTGGAAAATGCGTTGTTGATCGATGACCCGAAGGGGGAGTGGCTGGCGCCGCGGGCGAAGGAACTGGAAGAGATTTTCCGCCATACCACGCGGATTGACAGCTTTCAGAGTCTGGAGACGTTGCCGGAATACCCGGCCGGGGTGGCCAAGTTTCTCAAGCGGGTGAGTCGGGTGCGGATTGAGCGGTTGCTCTACCGGATTTTGTAGGCTGCTGAAAATGCCATCGCTGGCAAGCCAGCTCCCACAGGTTCTATGGTGTACACAATATTTGTGAATGACCGAGAACACTGTGGGAGCTGGCTTGCCAGCGATGGGGCCCGCTTAGACGCTACAAAAAATCAATTCAGACCCAACTTGCCACGCAACGTGGACAGGTCTTCCGCCAGTGTATTCACCGGCCCGACCAGCGCCTTGCGGTCGTTATCCTTCACCTTGTCATACGTCTCGAAACCACCGTCCTTGGTCTTGTACTTGGCCAGAATCTTGTCGACCGTGGCAAAGTTCTTGTCCACTTTCGCTACAAACGCCTTGTCCTGTTTTTCGATCTGCGGACGGAACAGGTCGACGATTTTCTTCGCGCCGTCGATATTGCCCTGGAAGTCATACAGGTCAGTGTGGCTGTAGCGATCTTCTTCGCCGGAGATCTTGGTCGCGGCGACTTCTTCCAGCAGCGCGGCAGCACCGCCGACGACTTTCTCAGGCGGGAAGGTCAGGCCGGCGACGCGGGTTTGCAGGTCTTTGACGTCGCTGTTGAGCTTGTCTGCCAGCTCGTTCAGACCCTGAGTGCTTTTTTCCGAGAACAGCGAATATTCGATGCGGTGGAAACCGGTGAAGTCATCGGCCTTCACGCCTTTCTCGTGGTCGTCGACACGGGAGTCGATGGACGCATCGAGGTCACTGAACAGCTCGGCAATCGGCTCGATCGACTCGTAGTAAACGCGGGTCGGCGCGTAGAGCTTTTGCGCAGTGGCCAGGTCGCCTTTCTTCACCGCATCGGTGAATTGTTGAGTGTGGCTGCCCAGTTCATCGAGTTTTTCGGTGACGTAAATCTTGTAGTCCGACACCGGCCCGACCAGATCCAGCGGTGCTGTCGCGGCGAACGCCGACAGCGGGGTGTTGAGCAAACCAAGGGTCAGCAATAACGCGAGTGGCGTCTTTTTCATGGGGGTGGCTCCAGTGTTGAGATGTTGTTTTAGGCAGCGGTTTTCGGTTGCGTGGCGTTGAGCAACGACCGGCCGATGAAGTCCTTGTCGCCCGTGACACCCGGCAGGCTGAAGAAGTACCCGCCGCCGACTGGTTTGAGGTATTCCTCCAACGGTTCGCCGTTGAGGCGGGTCTGCACGGTGATGAAGCCTTTTTCCAGATCGGCCTGGTAGCAGATGAACAGCAGGCCCATGTCGAGCTGGCCGTTCTTGTTGACGCCGTTGGAGTAGTTGAATGGCCGGCGCAGGATCAAATTGGCTTGGCTCTCGGCGGTGCGTGGGTTGGCCAGACGAATGTGCGCGTCGAGTTTGGTCAGTTTGCCGGCCGGGTCTTTGCTGTAATCCGGAACTTCGCTTTCATGCTGCGCACCCATCGGTGCACCGGTGGTTTTGACCCGGCCGATGATGCTTTCCTGTTCCTGCAACGGCGTGCGGTCCCAGCGCTCGACGAAGTTGCGGATGATTCGCACCGCTTGATAACTGCCGTGCGTCGCCCAGGCCGGTTCGTCGCTGCCTGGTTGCACCCAGACCAGACGATCCATGGCTTTGCTGTCGTTGGAATCGGGGTTGGCCGAGCCATCGCGGAAGCCGAGAAAATTGCGCGCCGATTGTGCTGGCACGCCCGGTTTCGCCGGGGCTTGCGGCGGCACGCTGCCTTCCTGTTTCCAGCGCACCAGTAGCAGGTCGGGGAGGTTTTTGACGATGTCGCGCAGGGCGTGAATGTTGGTGTCGGCGGTGTTCGAGCAGAACTGCAAACTCAGATCGCCATGGCAGCAATCGGCGTCCAGCGCATCGTTGGGAAACCCGACCATGCGCATCAGGCGTTTGGGCTTGGCGTCGGCCAGACCGAAGCGCTCGTCGAACAGCGATTCACCGACGGACACAGTGATGGTCAGGTTGTCCGGCGTGACGTTCGGGCCGAGGATTCCGGAATCCGGTGGCGGCAGTTTCGGGTCGATTTGTGCGACCGGGCCACCCTTCATCAGAAACGCAATGCGCTCGTTGAGCGTGCGGAACAATCGCTCGAGGTCTTCGCGATCACTGGCCAATACGTCGAATGACACCAGCATGCCCGACGCCGGGCGCGGAGTGACGATGCCGGTCTGGTGTACGCCGTGGAAATCGTGGCGATCTTCAGTCTTGTCACTGCTCGGTGCTTCGGTGACTTGTGCCGGTGCGGCGGCCATGGCCGGGCAGCTCAGGGCGGAACCAGCGAGGGCGACACCAGCGGCGCCCATGCCCATCAGGACACGGCGACGTTGCAGGTTGAGGTTTTCTGAATCTTTCATCGGGAATGGGTCTTCTGCTTACAGGCCGGAGAGGCCGAGGGCGGGATCGATGCCATCCAGTGCGTCGGCCAGAGCCTGAGCCTTGTCGGCGATCTGCTTGCGTTGTGCGCCGCTGACGGAGTCGTAGCTGGCGTAGCCGTCCTTGATCTTGTAGCTGTCGAGTTCGCTGTCGAAGTCCGCCAGTGCCTTGTCGATTTTCGGCAGCAGGTCGGCGGCAGATTTGCTCAGCATTGGCCGCAGCAGGTCGACAACTTTGCGCGCGGTTTGCGCATTGGCGGCGAAACCGTTGAGGTCGCTGTGGCTGTAGCGTTCCTCTTCACCACTGGCGGCGCGCACGTCGGCGAGGGTGTTGAGGTTGCGCACGATGATGTTGACCAGTTGCTCCGGTGGCAGCGACTGCGCGAGCAATTGCTGTTTGAGCGTGGTGACGTCGCTGAGCAGCCGTTGGGCCACGGGGGCCAGATCGTCGAGTTTGCGTTGCTGGAACAGCGCGTATTCGACGCGGTGGAAGCCGACGAAGGCCGGATCCTGCTCGCGTTTTTCGAAGTAATCGGCGCGGGCGTTAATGCTGTTGTCCAGTTCGGCCAGACGCTGCGCGGCCGGCGCCAGATGTTGATAAGCCGCACGCGCGGGCAGGTACAGCGCTTGGGCTTGGCTGAGATCACCGCTTTCAATCGCTTGATTGAGCGCCGTGACGGCTTTGATCAGCGCGCTGCTCTGGCTGGCCAGGTACACGCGAAATTCCGACAGCGGCCCGACGAAGGCGACCATCGACGGTTTGGCTTTGGCCGCAGCATCAGAGGCGGCAGTCGGCGTCACGTGCAGGGTGCCGCGCGGGTTGCTCAGCAGGCCGCAGGTGATTGCGTAATCGCCGGGTTGCAGATTGGCGTTGATCACTTGGCTCAGGCCCGGCGCGATGTTTTCGCGTTCTTCAACGACGAGTACGCCGTCGAGAATCTCCCATTCCACCGCACGGTCGGAGCGGTTGACGATGCGGAAACTGGCGCGGCCGGCCGGCACCGTCAGCGCGTTCGGCTCGCAACTGCCCGGATGGATATTCACCACCACTTCATCGTGGTTGTGCTGACGCTTGGCCGCAGCCATTTTCGAGGCGTAATAAAACAGACCACCGGCGGCGATCATCACCACCACCGAGCCGGCCACCGCCCAGCGCAAGGCGCGGGGAGGGGAGGCCTGAGGAGAGTTAGGCTTTGACATGAATGCCCTTATTGGCTGGAAACGGAAGACGATTGCGCGGAAGGCTTGGCCGGGGGCGCCGGGTAAAAGAACATCACCAGCGCCACCAGCAGATAGATCAGATAGGCACCAAGGGTGCTGACAGTCGGCGCATCCTGATAACCGAACATGCCGGCCAGCACCGAGCCCACCGGGCCGTCCATCGGCAGCGTTGCGCTGAAGTCGAAGAGCACGGTTTGCAGGTGATTCCACAGCCCGGCTTCATGCAGGGCCTGCACCGAGTTGGCGAGAATCCCGGCGGCGACCACCAGAATGAACAGGCCGGTCCACTTGAAGAACGCCGAAAGGTTGAGGCGCATGCTGCCGCTGTAGATCAGGAAGCCGACGATGATCGCCAGAATCAACCCGAGCAGGGCACCGATCGGCGCACCCGGGCCTTCGCTTTGCTGGAACACTGCGAGCAGGAAGAACACCGTTTCCAGGCCTTCCCGGGCGACAGCGAAAAACACCATGGCGATCAGTGCGATCACCTGGTGTTTCGAGGACGTAAGCGCCTCATCCAGCGAGGCTTGCAGCGAATGCTTGATCGAACGCGCCACTTTGCGCATCCAGAACACCATCGAGCTGAGGATGCCTACGGCCACCAAGCCGACAATGCCTTCGAACAGCTCTTGCTGTTTTTGCGGGAATTCCGCGCTGACCAACTCCAGACCACCGCCGACCAGCAGGGCGAGGGCGGCGGCGAGAAACACGCCGATCCACACGGCGGGCATCCACTGGCCACGGCCGGTTTGCTGGAGGTAACTGGCGATAATGCCAACGATCAGCGCGGCTTCAATGCCTTCGCGCAGCATGATCAGAAAGGGAACGAGCATTCGGTATCCAACAAGTCATTCGAAGAGGTTACAAGTTGTAACATAATGACAACCATTCTCACATGACAATCATTGACACAAACCTGAACAAAAGCTGAACAAGTTAAAGAACAACCATTCTCATGCGGGTGACACCGGAACTCTGTAGGAGCTGCCGAAGGCTGCGATCTCTTGATCCTGGTTTTTAGAATCAAAAGATCGCAGCCTTCGGCAGCTCCTACACGGGATTTGCGTTGGTTGCGGTAAGATGCCTGCCACTCAAAACAACAAGGTTCACCGCGCTCCATGTCGGAAAAAGACACCATCGCCGTTCAACTGGTGCGTGAAGCGCTGCTGCAAAGTTGTGCCCCGGGCGTGGCCACGGAAGAAGTCTTGAACAAGGTCGGGATTGATCCGTTGCTGCTGCAAACCGAGCAGGGCCGGGTGCCGGCCTCGCAATACGCCAGACTCTGGCGCCTGTTGGCCCGACGCGGTGATGACGAGTTTTTCGGTATGGACCCGCGCAAGCTCAAGTCCGGCAGCCTTGAATTCCTCTGTCGCAGCGCGATGGCGCAACCGACGCTGGCAGCGGGTTTGAGCACGGGCCTGAGCTTTCTGTCGCTGATGCTTGAGCGCATGCCGGCGCAACTGGTGCACCAGCAAAGTCTGGCGGAGATCGTCTTGCTCGAAGACGATCCCGAGCCGCGCCGCGCCTTCACCTATTTCACCTACTGGATGATCGTCCACGGCGTGGCCTGCTGGCTGGCCGGGCGGCGGATTCCGATTCTGGCCATCGAACTGCGCTGCGCGGCGCCGGACTTCACCGATGACTACCGGGTGATGTTCTCGGAAAACCTGCGTTTCGAGCGGCCACGGACACGGATGATTTTTTCAGCCGAATGCCTCGACCTGCCGATCAAGCGCAGCGCCGAGGAGTTGAAGCGCTTTCTCGCCCACGCCCCGGCCAACATTCTGGTCAAGTACCGCGACCCGGAAAGTCTGGCCAGTCGGATCAAACAGGACTTGCGGCAATTGCCTGCCGAACGATGGCCGGAAACCGAGGCGTTGGCCCAGCAACTGTGCATGTCCGCTTCGACGCTGCGCCGGCGCCTGGCCGAGGAAGGGCAGACCTATCAAGGCCTCAAGGACAGCGTGCGCAAAGAGCTGGCGATTATCTGGCTGGCGGAGCCGTCGATCAGTTTTGTCGAGATTGCCAGCCGATTGGGGTTTGCCGATGCGAGTTCCTTCTACAAGGCGTTTCGCAAGTGGTCGGGGTCGAATCCTGGGCATTACCGTACGCTGATTTTGAATGAGGTTGTCTGACCCAACACATCCGCCGCTTTATCGTTCCCACGCTCTGCGTGGGAATGCCTCAAGGGATGCTCCGCGTTCCAGCTCTGGAGCGGACGCAGAGCGTCCAAGGCTGCATTCCCACGCAGAGCGTGGGAACGATCAGTGTGGTAGCAGTCTTGGCCAAACCAGTCAGCCACATTGAAAGCTTTGACCATTGCCCCAGCCCCCGCACAGCGCGACTATCCCCCTGTTGTTTACGCTTCCCAGCCTAATAAAAAACAGAGGGATTCTGGCAATGCGCGATTACTTGTCTGCCACCGCACAGTTCAACTATCAGCACACCGTGGATGCCGCGCTCAGCGGTACGCTTGAGGCGCTTAACGCCTGCGTTGAATGCTGCGACCGCCACGCCTTGCCCGGGCGCATTGCGCTGTTCTGGGAGGGCCGCGACGGCGCGAGTGCGACGTACACCTTCAACGATCTGCAGGACAAAGCCGCGCGTTTCGCCAATTTCCTTCTCGCCCAAGGCGTGCAGAAGGGCGACAAAGTCGCCGGCCTGCTGCCACGTAACATTGAATTACTCATCACCGTGTTGGCCACCTGGCGCATCGGCGCGGTGTATCAGCCGTTGTTCACTGCGTTCGGCCCGAAAGCCCTCGAACATCGCCTGAACAGTTCCGGGGCCAAAGTCGTGGTCACCGACGCGGTCAACCGGCCGAAACTCGCTGAAGTCGCCGATTGCCCGACCCTCGTCACCGTTGGCGGCGCGAAAGGCCAGGGCATCGTTCGTGGCGATTTCAGTTTCTGGGCTGAACTGGCCAACTATTCCAATGTGTGCGAACCGGTACTGTTGACCGGCGAAGACCCGTTTCTGCTGATGTTCACCTCGGGCACCACTGGCCCTTCAAAAGCGCTGTCGGTGCCACTCAAAGCCATCGTCGCCTTCCAGAGTTACACCCGCGATGCCGTCGATCTGCGCCCGGAAGATGCGTTCTGGAACGTCGCCGATCCGGGCTGGGCCTACGGCATCTACTTCGGCGTCACCGGCCCGTTGTCCATGGGCCATCCGATCACCTTTTACGATGGCCCGTTCACCCTTGAAAGCACCTGCCGGGTGATCAACAAGTACGGCATCACCAACCTCACCGGTTCACCAACGGCTTATCGCTTGCTGATTGCCGGCGGCGACGAGTTCGCCAAGTCGATCAAAGGCAAGCTGCGCATCGTCAGCAGCGCCGGCGAGCCGCTGAACCCGGAAGTGATCCGCTGGTTTGCCGACAACCTCAACGTGGTCATTCACGACCATTACGGCCAGACCGAACTGGGCATGGTCCTGTGCAACCACCACGGTCTCGACCACGCGGTTCACGTCGGCGCCGCTGGTTTCGCCTCGCCGGGTCACCGCATCGTCGTGCTCGACGATCAATACAACGAACTCGGCGTCGGCCAGCCGGGCATTCTTGCCATCGACCGGCCGCAATCGCCGATGTGCTGGTTCGGTGGTTACGAAGGCGCGCCGACCAAAGCCTTCGTCGGTGATTACTACCTGAGCGGCGACACCGTGGAATGGAACCCGGACGGCAGCATCAGCTTCGTCGGCCGCAGCGATGACGTGATCACCACCTCCGGCTACCGCGTCGGCCCGTTTGACGTGGAAAGCGCGCTGATCGAACACCCGGCGGTGGTCGAAGCGGCGGTGGTCGGCAAACCCGATCCGGAGCGCACCGAACTGGTCAAAGCCTTTGTCGTGCTGAGTGCGCAATACCGCGCCGCGCCGGAGCTTGCCGAAGAGCTGCGGCAACATGTGCGTAAGCGCCTGGCAGCGCACTCATACCCGCGTGAAATCGAATTTGTCAGCGAATTGCCCAAGACCCCGAGTGGCAAATTGCAGCGCTTTATCTTGCGCAACCAGGAAATCGCCAAGGCTCAAGAGGCTGCGGCGCATAACGTTTCAGCTTGAATCAGGAAATACAGTCATGCAGATCGAGAACAAGGTTTTTATCGTCACCGGCGGCGCATCCGGCCTCGGTGCGGCCACTGCTGAATTGCTGGTCAGTGCCGGCGCCAAAGTGATGCTGGTGGACATGAACGCCGAAGCCGTGGCCGCTCAGGCTGAGCGTCTTGGCGCGCAAAGCGTCGTTGCCGACATCAGCAACGAAGCCGCCGCTGAAGCCGCCGTGCAGGCGACCGTCAAAGCCTTTGGCAGCCTCAACGGCCTGGTCAATTGCGCCGGCATCGTCCGTGGCGAGAAGATCCTCGGCAAGAACGGCCCGCATGCGCTGAGCAGTTTTGCCCAGGTGATCAACGTCAACCTGATCGGCAGCTTCAACATGCTGCGTCTGGCCGCTGCGGCGATTGCTGAATCCGAGGCCAACGCTGATGGCGAGCGTGGTGTGATCATCAACACCGCATCCGTCGCTGCATTCGACGGCCAGATCGGCCAGGCGGCTTACTCCGCCTCCAAAGGCGCGATCGCCAGCATGACTCTGCCAGCCGCCCGTGAACTGGCGCGCTTCGGCATCCGCGTGATGACCATCGCACCAGGTATTTTCGAAACGCCGATGATGGCCGGCATGACCCCGGAAGTCCGTGACTCGCTGGCCGCCGGGGTACCGTTCCCGCCGCGTCTGGGCAAGCCTGCCGAGTACGCCGCGCTGGTTCGGCATATCATCGAAAACAGCATGCTCAACGGCGAGGTGATCCGTCTCGACGGTGCCTTGCGCATGGCCGCCAAGTAAGGAGGATTTGTCATGACCATTTCCAACGATCCGATTGTTATCGTCAGTGCCGTGCGCACGCCAATGGGCGGCTTTCAGGGCGAACTGAAAAGCCTCACCGCGCCGCAACTCGGCGCTGCGGCGATCAAGGCTGCGGTTGAACGCGCCGGTGTCGCCAGCGACGCGGTCGATGAAGTGCTGTTTGGTTGCGTGCTGCCGGCCGGCCTCGGTCAGGCGCCCGCGCGTCAGGCTGCGCTCGGTGCCGGTCTGGATAAATCGACCCGTTGCACCACGGTCAACAAGATGTGCGGCTCGGGCATGGAAACCACCATTCTCGCCCACGACATGCTGGTCGCTGGCAGTGCCGATGTGGTGATTGCCGGTGGCATGGAAAGCATGTCCAACTCGCCGTACCTGCTGGATCGCGCGCGCGCCGGTTACCGCATGGGCCATGGCCGTGTGCTCGACTCGATGTTCCTCGATGGCCTTGAAGACGCTTACGACAAAGGGCGCCTGATGGGCACCTTCGCCGAAGACTGCGCGGAGACCAACCACTTCAGCCGCGAGGCGCAGGATGCTTTTGCCATCGCCTCGACCACCCGCGCACAGCAGGCGATCAAGGACGGCAGCTTCAAGGACGAAATCGTCCCGCTGACCGTGACCGTCGGCAAAGAACAGGTGCTGATCAGCAACGACGAACAACCGCCAAAAGCCAAACTGGACAAAGTGGCTTCGCTGAAACCGGCGTTCCGCGAAGGCGGCACGGTGACGGCGGCGAACTCCAGTTCGATCTCTGACGGCGCGGCGGCATTGGTGCTGATGCGTCAGTCGCAGGCACAGAAACTCGGTCTGAAACCACTGGCCGTGATCCATGGCCACGCCGCGTTTGCTGATACCCCGGGCCTGTTCCCGGTGGCGCCGATTGGTGCGATCAAGAAACTGATCAAGAAAACCGGTTGGTCGCTGGGTGATGTCGATCTGTTTGAGGTCAACGAGGCGTTTGCCGTGGTTGGCATGGCGGCGATGACCCATCTGGAAATCCCCCATGACAAGTTGAATGTGCATGGCGGTGCTTGTGCGCTGGGCCATCCGATCGGCGCGTCGGGTGCGCGGATTCTGGTGACGTTGCTCTCAGCGCTGCGCCAGAGAAAACAGAAACGCGGTATCGCGGCGATCTGCATCGGCGGCGGCGAAGCCACGGCCATGGCTGTGGAATGCCTTTACTAAACACACTAATCCTGTAGGAGCTGACGAGTGCAACGAGGCTGCGATCTTTTGATCTTGTTTTTAAATCAAGATCAAAAGATCGCAGCCTGCGGCAGCTCCTACAGGGGAACGTGTGTAACCCGGATTTAAGGATTCACCATGATTCCCAACGAAGACCAAACCCAGATCCGCGACATGGCCCGGCAGTTTGCCGAGGAACGCCTGAAACCGTTCGCCGCCGAGTGGGATCGCGAGCACCGTTTTCCCAAGGAAGCCATCGGCCAGATGGCTGAACTGGGCTTCTTCGGCATGCTCGTGCCGGAGCAGTGGGGCGGTTGCGACACCGGTTACCTGGCGTACGCCATGGCCCTGGAAGAAATCGCCGCCGGCGACGGCGCCTGCTCGACGATCATGAGCGTGCACAACTCGGTCGGCTGCGTGCCGATTCTCAAGTTCGGCAACGACGATCAGCGCGAACGCTTCCTCAAACCGTTGGCTAGCGGCGCCATGCTCGGCGCCTTCGCATTGACCGAACCGCAGGCCGGTTCCGACGCCAGCAGCCTGAAAACCCGTGCACGGCTGGACGGTGATCACTACGTGCTGAACGGTTGCAAACAGTTCATCACCTCCGGGCAAAACGCCGGGATCGTGATCGTGTTTGCGGTGACCGATCCGAGCGCTGGCAAGCGCGGCATCAGCGCGTTTATCGTGCCGACCGATTCACCGGGCTACAAAGTCGCTCGCGTCGAAGACAAGCTCGGTCAGCACGCGTCCGACACCTGCCAGATTCTCTTCGAAGACGTCAAAGTACCGGTGGCCAATCGTTTGGGTGAAGAGGGCGAGGGCTACAAGATCGCCCTGGCCAACCTTGAAGGTGGCCGCGTCGGCATCGCTTCGCAGTCGGTGGGCATGGCCCGCGCCGCATTTGAAGCGGCGCGTGATTACGCCCGCGAGCGCGACACCTTCGGCAAACCAATTATTGAGCATCAAGCCGTGGCGTTCCGCTTGGCTGACATGGCCACGCAGATCGCCGTCGCCCGGCAGATGGTGCATTACGCCGCCGCCCTGCGCGACAGCGGTCAACCGGCACTGGTTGAGGCGTCGATGGCCAAACTGTTCGCTTCGGAAATGGCCGAGAAGGTCTGTTCGATGGCGTTGCAAACCCTGGGCGGTTACGGTTACCTCAACGACTTTCCGCTGGAGCGCATCTACCGCGACGTGCGTGTCTGCCAGATCTACGAAGGCACCAGCGATATTCAGCGCATGGTCATTTCGCGCAACCTTTAAGAAGGAATTTTAATCATGACTTACGAAACCATTCTGCTCGAAACCCACGGCCGCGTTGGCCTGATCACCCTCAACCGCCCGCAGGCGCTGAATGCCCTGAATGCGCAACTGGTCAGCGAAGTGAACCAGGCCCTCGATGCGCTGGAAGCGGATGCGAACATCGGTTGCATCGTCCTCACTGGCTCGAAAAAGGCCTTTGCCGCCGGTGCCGACATCAAGGAAATGGCCGAACTGACCTATCCGCAGATCTACATGGACGATCTGTTCAGCGACAGTGACCGCGTGGCCAACCGGCGTAAGCCGATCATTGCCGCGGTCAACGGTTTTGCCCTCGGCGGTGGTTGTGAGCTGGCGTTGATGTGCGACTTCATTCTGGCAGGCGACAACGCCAAATTCGGTCAACCGGAAATCAACCTTGGCGTGTTGCCGGGCATGGGCGGCACTCAGCGCCTGACCCACGCAGTAGGTAAGGCGAAAGCCATGGAAATGTGCCTGAGCGGGCGTTTGATTGATGCAGTGGAGGCCGAGCGATGCGGCATTGTTGCGCGGATCGTGCCGAGTGATGAACTGCTCGACGAAGCGCTGAAGGTTGCTGCGGTGATTGCCAGCAAGTCGCTGCCGATTGCGATGATGATCAAGGAAAGCGTGAATCGTGCCTTTGAAGTGAACCTGACTGAGGGCGTGCGCTTCGAGCGTCGGGTGTTCCATGCGGCGTTTGCCACGCAGGATCAGAAGGAAGGGATGGCGGCGTTTATTGCCAAGCGTGAGGCTGCATTCCAAGGCAAATAAATGTAGTGCCTGAGCTGACGCCTTCGCGAGCAGGCTCGCTCCCACATGAGGTTCTCGGTGTTCACACAATCTGTGTTCGCTGGAGATCTCTGTGGGAGCGAGCCTGCTCGCGAAGCTTTTAAGGCTTGATAGACATCAAAGTCAAAAGCCCCTCACCCTAACCCTCTCCCGGAGGGAGAGGGGACTGATTGGGGGATACTTCAGATTTACGCCGACCTGAAGGTGCTTTATTGAATCCATAATCGACTCAATCTTTCAGGTCGATGGATAGCGCCAGACACCTCGGTCGGCCCCCTCTCCCTCGGGGAGAGGGCTGGG
>NZ_JAMDGW010000024.1:0-173841 GCF_028656995.1 Pseudomonas sp. TNT2022 ID642
TAGGGTGAGGGGCTTTTGCTGTTCAAGGCTCAACGAAAAAACGGCACATCCCCCAACACCGTCGCCCGCTGCATCACCCGCCGCGCCGGCCGATAATCATCCACCGCGTAATGCTGCGTTACGCGGTTATCCCAGAACGCAATATCGTCCTGCTGCCAGCGCCAGCGAATGGTGAACTCCGGTCGCGTCGCATGGGCGAACAGAAACTTCAGAATCGCCTCGCTTTCGGTTTCCGACAGCTCATTGATCTTCGACGTAAACCCTTCATTGACGAACAACGAACGCCGGCCACTGACCGGGTGTGTACGAATCACCGGGTGCGACAGCGGTGGATTCTTGCGCCGAGCCTCTTCCCACTGCGCCAACGCTTCAGGCGTATTGCCATAGCGCTCCAGTGGAAACGAGCGAGTGAAGTCGTGAGTCGCGGTCAGCCCTTCGAGCAAGCCTTTGAGCGGCGCCGACAGCGCTTCGTACGCGGCAATGCCGCTGGCCCACAGGGTGTCGCCACCGAACTCCGGCAGTAACTTGGCGCTGAGCACCGCGCCCATCGCCGGCGTCGGCAGAAAGGTCACGTCGGTGTGCCAGATTGCGTTGTCGCGCACGTCGGTGACGGCGGTGTCGAGGATCAGCACTTCCGGTTGTTCCGGTACGTTCGGGTAGATCGGGTGGATGTGCAGATCGCCGAAACAGGCGGCGAAGCGTGCCTGTTGTGGCGGTTCGATTGGCTGGTTGCGGAAGAACAGCACTTGATACTTGAGCAGCGCCTGTTCGATGGCGTCGCGGTGTTCCAGGCTCAGCGGCTGACTGATGTCGACGCCGCTGATTTGCGCGCCTAGGGCGGAGCTTAAGGGGGTGATGTTGAGGCTGCTCATGGTCTTTCTCTTCAATTGCGGTCATCACCCCGTTTAGGAGCTGCCGAAGGCTGCGATCTTTTGATCTTGATCTTTTTAAAAACAAGATCAAAAGATCGCAGCCTTCGGCAGCTCCTACACGGGGATTCAAAAACGGGATGTGTCAGTGGGCCTGGCCGTGCCACGGCACCAGTTTGCGCTGCAGGGCGCGCAGGCCCATTTCCATGGCGAAGGCGATCAGGGCGATGACCAGAATCCCCAGCACCACGACATCAGTGACCAGGAATTGCGCGGCCGACTGCACCATGAAACCCAAGCCGCTGGTGGCAGCAATCAGTTCGGCCGCAACCAGCGTCGACCAGCCAACGCCCAGACCAATGCGCACGCCGGTAAGAATGTCCGGCAAGGCGCTCGGCAAAATCACATGACGAATCAGCTGCACGCGAGTCGCGCCCAACGACTGCGCGGCACGCAATTTCGCTGGATCAACTGTGCGCACGCCGGTAGCCGTGGCGATGGCAATCGGCGCGAAAATCGCCAGATAGATCAGCAGCACTTTCGACAACTCACCGATGCCGCACCAGATCACGATCAGCGGCAGATAAGCCAGCGGTGGAATCGGGCGGTAGAACTCGATCAGCGGATCGAGCACGCCACGGGCGATGCGGTTGGCGCCGATGGCAATGCCCACCGGTACGGCGGTCAGAATCGCAAAACCGAGGCCCAGACCGATGCGGCTCAGACTCGCGCCGAGGTGCTGCCACAGCGTCGAATCCATGTAACCAGTAGTCGCCAGCAACCAGCCCTTTTGCAGCACGGCGGACGGTGGCGGCAGGAACAGCGGCTCGATCAAACCGGTGGCTGTTACGGCCCACCAGATTGCCAACAACGCGAACAGCGTCAGCAGGCTGATCCAGCGCGTGCTGAGGCTGCGGCGTACGGGTATCGCCACGGATGGGGGCGCGGGTTTTACCGCAGCCGAGGAAACGTCGTAACTGCTCATGCGCGCTCCTGCCGTTGCCCGGCGCTGCGTTGCGAGAACACTTTGCTCAGCACGTGTTCGCGGGTTTCGATAAAACGCGGATCGGATTTGATCGCGCGGGCGGACTCACCGGCGGCGTAACGCTGACCGAAGTCCAGATGCAGGCGCTCAACGATCTGCCCCGGATTCGGCGCGAGCAGAATCAGGTCAGTGGCGAGGAACACCGCTTCTTCAATGTCGTGGGTAATCAGGAAAACCGGCTTGGCCGTGCGCTGCCAGACTTGCAGCAACAGCTCCTGCATCTGTTCGCGGGTGAACGCGTCGAGCGCGCCGAAGGGCTCGTCCATCAGCAACACGCGCGGATCAGCGGCGAGCGCGCGGGCGAGGCCGACGCGTTGTTTCTGGCCACCGGAGAGTTGCCAGATACGGCGGCTTTCGAAACCGGAAAGGTCAACCAACGCGAGCATTTCACGGGCGATTTTTTCGCGTTTGTCCCTCGCGACACCGGCCAGTTCGAGACCGAACGCGACGTTGGCCAACACATCCTGCCAAGGCAACAAGGCGTCATCCTGGAACACCACGCCTCGTTCGGCGCTCGGGCCTTTGACCGGCACGCCGTCGAGGGTGATGCGCCCGGCGCTCGGTTCGACGAAACCGGCAATCAGGTTCAACAGCGAAGTCTTGCCACTGCCGGACGGGCCGAGGGCGACCAGCAATTGCTGAGGCCCCAGGGTCAGAGAAATATCCGCCAGCACCGGTGTCGGGCTGCCCGGGTACTGTGCGCTGATGCGCTCCAGCTGTAGCAAGGCCATCGCGGTTAACTCCCGATCAGTTGGTGATGTATTTGGCGCTGACATACGGCGCGTAGTCCGGCAGAACGGCTTCGACCTTGCCTTGCTCCTTGAGGAACGCGGCGGTGTCGGTGATGGCTTTGGTGGTCGGCGCGCCGAGGGTGACGACTTGATCAGCCGCCAGCGGGTAGACGTTGCCTTGCAGCAGCAGCGGAATGTCGCTGGCCTTGGCACCGGAGAGCTTCACCAGTTTGTCGACGTTGGCTTGATCGGCGAGCCAGGCTTTCGGGTCTTTGCGGTAATCGGCGTAGGCGTCGAGGGTGACCTTGGCGAACGCGGTGACGATTTCCGGGTGCTTCTCGGCGAAGTCTTTGCGCACGATCCACGCATCGAAGGTCGGCGCGCCGAACTTGGCCAGTTCGCCGGAGGTGATCAGCACTTTGCCGTTTTCCTTGGCCACGCCCAGCGCCGGGTCCCACACGTAAGTGGCGTCGATGTCACCGCGCTTCCACGCGGCAATGATCGCTGGCGGCGCGAGGTTGAGCACGGTGACTTTCGATGGGTCGATGTTCCAGTGTTTCAGCGCGGCGAGCAGGCTGTAGTGACCGGTGGACACGAACGGCACAGCGATTTTCTTGCCGACCAGATCTTGCGGGGTCTTGATGCCGGAACCGTCGCGCGCGACCAGTGCTTCAGCGGCGCCGATCTGAGTGGCGATGAGGAAGGTTTCAACCGGGACTTTGCGCGTGATCGCGGCGGTCAGCGGGCTCGAACCGAGGTAGCCGATCTGCACATCACCGGAGGCGATGGCAGCGATGATGTCGGCGCCGTTGTCGAACTTGCGCCAGGCGATGTCGGCTTTGGTGGCTTTTTCGTAAGCGCCATCAGCCTGGGCGACTTTCGCTGGGTCAACGGTGGTTTGGTAGGCGACGGTGAGGTCGGCGGCCTGAGCCAGAAAACTCGCGGCAGCCAGAGAGGCTACGGCGAGCAGGCGAAGCGGGAAATTCAGTTTCATTGAACAGCTCCATATCAGGCGACCGAGCGTCGGCGTGAAAGGAGACTAAATGATCTAAGAATCGGTAAATAAATAACTTTTTAGAATGAGCTTATGAGCGGAAAAATCTAAGGCGCGGGGGATTGTGGATATTTCGGATCTTGCGTTCGACGGTAGATCTTTGCCCCCTCACCCCAGCCCTCTCCCCCAGAGGGGCGAGGGGAAAGGGAGCCGATCTTTATGCATTTCAAGGCCTGAGTTCGGCTCGGTATTTCAGGTCGGTGTACTTCGCATCAACAACCCGGTCAGTCCCCTCTCCCACTGGGAGAGGGCTAGGGTGAGGGGCTTTTAGTTACTGATCGCCAAAATACTCGCCTGATACGACCCGACAAACACATCAAAATCGCCCACCTCGTTCTGCTCCAGCTCAGCCTGCGCTGCCAGCGACGTACGCGCCAGCTCTTCAAACTTCGCCTGCTCATCCGTGGTTAACGGCTCGCTACGGAAAAACTCCGCATGCGCCTGGCTCTGACGCAACGAGAACTGCGCAAAGCTTTCCTTGTGCTCAGCCATCGCCGCCAACACCTGCGCGGACGGCGTCAGGGACGGATCACTGACCTTGGCCAGTTGCACGTCCAGTGCCTTGCTGTGCGCATCGCCGCCATGGCTCTGATCCAGCAACGCCGCCAGTGGCGCGATTTGCTCCAGCAGTTCGGCCGCCCAGGTCTTCATCTCCACCGACTCACCGTCACGCTGCAATTGCAGGCCCGGACGGCGACCTTCTTTCACGACGCTGAGGAAGTTCGATGTGGCATTGCCGCACGACGTGTTGGTCAGCAACGGACTGTCGTTGAGCGCGCAATACAGCAGGAACGCGTCGAGGAAGCGCGACTCGGTGAGGTCGATGCCCATCGGCAGGAACGGGTTGATGTCCAGGCAACGCACTTCGACGTACTGAATGCCACGGGCGACCAGCGCCTGAATCGGCCGCTCGCCGGTGTAGGTCACGCGTTTCGGGCGGATGTTGGAGTAATACTCGTTTTCGATTTGCAGGATGTTGGTGTTGAGCTGAACCCACTCACCATCCTTGTGCGTACCGACTTCAACGTACGGTGCGTACGGCGTGGCCACGGCTTTGCGCAGGCTGTCGGTGTAGCTCGCCAGATCGTTGTAGCACGGCGTCAGACCGGCCTGGGCGTTGCTCTGGTAACCGAGGTCGCTCATGCGCAGGCTGGTGGCGTACGGCAGATACAGGGTGTCCGGATCGAGCTGTTCCAACTGATGCGAACGACCACGCAGGAAACCGGCATCCAGCGCTGGCGATGCCCCGAACAGGTACATCAGCAGCCAGCTGTAGCGACGGAAGTTGCGGATCAGTGCGATGTAGGAAAACGACTGAAAATCGCGATCAGTGCCGACAAAACCTTCGGTTTCACGCAGCAACGGCCAGAGCTTTTCCGGCAGGGAGAAGTTGTAGTGAATCCCGGCAATGCACTGCATGGTCTTGCCGTAGCGCAGGGCCAGGCCTTTGCGGTAGACGTACTTGAGCTGACCGATGTTGGAGGTGCCGTAATAGGCGATCGGGATATCTTCCTCGGCCGGCAACGGGCACGGCATCGATGGACTCCACAGGTACTCGTTGCCGAGTTTGCTGTAGGCAAAGCGGTGAATCTTGTCCAGGCTCGCCAGCGTATCAGCCGGATCCGGAAGGGCGGGCGTGATGAATTCCAGCAGCGACTCGGAGTAGTCGGTGGTGATCTGTTCGTTGGTCAGCGCGGAACCCAAGGCTTCGGGGTGCGGCGTTTGCGCCAGGCGACCTTCGCTGGTCACGCGCAGGCATTCACGTTCGATACCGTGCAGGCACTGCTCGAGCAGAGAGAGGTTAGCGCGCTCGCCGAGCAGAGCCAGGCGGCGGTTGAGAAGTTCGCTCAATTTGGATTCCTTCACGCGTCAGTCGCCCCAATATGGGGGTGGGCAGGACGGTCTACAAGGGTGAAGTTGAAACTGGCGTTATCGCCTGGTTTTTCTAACCGGTCAGCCGCACACATACCTGTAGGAGCTGCCGCAGGCTGCGATCTTTTGATTTTGTTTTTCAATAGCAAGATCAAAAGATCGCAGCCTGCGGCAGCTCCTACAGGATTCGTTGCGCCGAAATTAACTCAAAATGATGACCGGTAGCTACAGGACAGCGAACGTGCCTTGCGCTTTTGCGACCAGTTTGTCGCCCTGCATCACGTCGGCTTCCACCACCAGCGTGCGCCGGCCCGGGTGAATCACCCGCGCGGTGCACAGCACCTCACCGTCGGAAACGGCGCGGATATAGTTGATCTTGCACTCGATGGTTGCGCTCTGCTGATCAAAGCCGTGGGTGCTGGAACAGGCCAGCCCCATGGCGATGTCGACCAGACTGAACAGCGCGCCACCGTGCAACTTGCCACCGCGATTGCGCAGTTCCGGTTCCAGCACCAGGGCGACTTGCGCCACCCCGGTTTCCAGGCTGTGCAGGCGGCAGCCCAACAGCTTGAAAAACGCGCTCTCGACGAGCCCGGCCGGAATCTCCATCAGCGTTTCTTCAACTGCTTGGCGTTGGCGAACAACGAGGCCATCGCGTTGTTCACTGGCGCTGCGGTCGCGGTTTCCTTGCGTGGCGCGTTGTTCGAAGGCTGGCGTTGCGCCGAGCCCGGACGCGAGCCACGGGCGCCGTCGATTTTCTCGCCCGGGGTGTCGCCCATGCGCATCGACAGGCCAACGCGTTTGCGCGGGATGTCGACTTCCATGACCTTCACTTTCACCACATCGCCGGCCTTCACCGCTTCACGTGGATCCTTGATGAATTTCTCCGACAACGCCGAAATGTGCACCAGACCGTCCTGATGCACGCCGATGTCGACGAATGCGCCGAACGCGGTCACGTTGGTCACCACGCCTTCGAGGATCATCCCCAGTTGCAGGTCTTTCAGATCTTCGACGCCTTCCTGGAACTCGGCGGTCTTGAACTCTGGACGTGGGTCGCGGCCGGGTTTTTCCAGTTCCTGGATGATGTCGGTGACGGTCGGCAGACCGAAGGTCTCGTCGGTGAATTTCTTCGGATCCAGACGCTTGAGGAACCCGGCATCGCCGATCAGCGAACGGATATCACGGTCGGTTTCAGCGGCAATGCGCTGCACCAGCGGATAGGCTTCCGGGTGCACCGCCGACGAATCCAGCGGGTTGTCGCCGTTCATCACGCGCAAGAAACCGGCGGCCTGTTCGAAGGTTTTTTCGCCCAGACGTGCGACTTTCTTCAGCGCTGCACGGGTTTTGAACGCACCGTGCTCGTCGCGGTGCGCGACGATGTTTTGCGCCAGTGTCGCGTTGAGGCCAGAGATACGGGCCAGCAACGCCACCGAAGCGGTGTTCACATCAACGCCGACGGCGTTCACGCAGTCCTCGACCACAGCGTCCAGACCACGCGCCAGTTTCAACTGCGAGACGTCGTGCTGATACTGGCCGACACCGATGGATTTCGGATCGATTTTCACCAGTTCAGCGAGTGGATCCTGCAGACGGCGGGCGATGGACACCGCGCCACGGATCGACACGTCCAGATCCGGGAATTCCTTGGCCGCCAGTTCCGATGCCGAGTACACCGATGCACCGGCCTCGGAAACCATGACCTTGGTCATTTTCATCGCTGGATATTTTTTGATCAGCTCTATTGCCAGTTTGTCGGTCTCGCGGCTGGCGGTGCCGTTGCCGATGGCGATCAGATCGACCGAGTGCTTGGCGCACAGGGCGGCCAGAATGGCGATGGTCTGATCCCACTTGTTGTGCGGCACGTGCGGATAGACCGTGGCGTGATCGAGCAGTTTGCCGGTCGAGTCGACCACGGCAACCTTGCAGCCAGTACGCAGGCCCGGGTCGAGACCCAGTGTTGCACGCGGGCCGGCCGGGGCGGCCAGCAGCAAGTCGTGCAGGTTGTGTGCGAACACGTTGATCGCTTCGGTTTCGGCGCCGTCACGCAGCTCGCCGAGCAGGTCGGTTTCCAGGTGCGTGTAGAGCTTGACCTTCCACGTCCAGCGCACCACTTCGCCGAGCCATTTGTCGGCCGGGCGGTTTTGGTTCTGGATGTTGAATTGCTGGCCGATCATGCCTTCGCACGGGTGCATGGTGCCGGGCAGTTCGTCGCCGACTTTCAGCGCGGAGCTGAGGATGCCTTCGTTGCGGCCACGGAAAATGGCGAGCGCGCGGTGCGACGGCATGCTTTTCAGTGGTTCGTCGTGTTCGAAGTAATCGCGGAACTTGGCGCCTTCCTCTTCCTTGCCAGCGATGACGCGGGCACTGAGGGTCGCTTCCTGCTTCAGGTAGTTGCGCAGTTTTTCCAGCAGGCTGGCGTCTTCGGCGAAACGTTCCATCAGGATGTATTTGGCGCCTTCGAGGGCTGCCTTGACATCGGCCACGCCTTTTTCGGCATCAACGAAGCGTGCGGCTTCGGTTTCCGGGGCCAGGTTCGGGTCGTTGAACAAGCCGTCGGCCAGGTCGCCGAGGCCGGCTTCCAGGGCGATCTGGCCCTTGGTGCGGCGCTTCTGCTTGTATGGCAAGTACAAGTCTTCGAGGCGGGTCTTGGTGTCGGCGAGTTTGATGTCGCGTTCGAGAGCAGGGGTGAGTTTGCCTTGCTCTTCGATGCTGGCGAGGATGCTGATGCGCCGTTCGTCGAGTTCTCGCAGGTAGCGCAGACGTTCTTCCAGATGACGCAACTGGGTGTCATCGAGGCTGCCGGTGACTTCTTTCCGGTAACGGGCGATGAAGGGAACGGTAGAGCCTTCATCGAGTAGCGCGACGGCCGCTTCGACCTGTTGTGGGCGTACGCCGAGTTCCTCGGCAATGCGGCTGTTGATGCTGTCCATAAAACCACCTGACATATTGTGAAATCAGGCTCGCAGGCACGGAAATAAAGGCCCGGAGTCTGGTTGAGCGGCTAGAAAATTGCCGCTGCCTGGGTCAAAAGGCAGCCCATTGACCCGTGAAATCGAACAATTACTGCGCAGGACAGGAAAAAAAGCCTGCCACCTGCGGTAACGATTCAGACGTTGCCTGGCACAAAACGCCGCGCATTATAACCAGCGTTCTGTCATTCGGGGGCGTCGCAGTCTGTAGGCATAAACCCCGGTTTTCTGGCAGTGAAGGAAAAATCTGCTAACAATGCACACGGTG
Organism: Pseudomonas sp. TNT2022 ID642; assembly: GCF_028656995.1. Lineage (NCBI taxonomy): Bacteria > Pseudomonadati > Pseudomonadota > Gammaproteobacteria > Pseudomonadales > Pseudomonadaceae > Pseudomonas > Pseudomonas sp. TNT2022 ID642. The sequence continues at coordinate 8,812 of NZ_JAMDGW010000024.1, forward strand.
CGTATAACGGCAGCTACGCCATAATGCGCGCCGAGCTAAAAGGAGCATCCAATGAGCAGCACTGCACAAACTGCTGAAGGCGAAAAAATTCTCATCGTTGACGACGATCCGGGCCTAAGCAGCCTGCTGGAACGTTTTTTCGTCAGCAAGGGCTACCGTGCCCGTACCGTACCGAACACCGAGCAGATGGATCGTCTGTTGTCGCGTGAAGTTTTCAATCTGGTCGTCCTCGACCTGATGCTGCCCGGCGAAGACGGTCTGACCGCTTGCCGCCGCCTGCGTGGCGCGAACAACCAGATCCCGATCATCATGCTCACCGCCAAAGGCGACGAGCTGAGCCGCATCAAGGGTCTGGAACTGGGCGCCGACGATTATCTGGCCAAGCCGTTCAACCCGGACGAGCTGATGGCCCGGGTCAAAGCCGTCTTGCGTCGTCAGGCCGCACCGGTACCGGGCGCGCCGGGCAGTGAAGACGAAAACGTCACCTTCGGTGATTACGTGTTGTCGCTGGCCACCCGCGAACTGAAGCGCGGTGACGAGGTGCACATGCTCACCACCGGTGAGTTTGCGGTACTCAAGGCACTGGTGATGAACGCGCGTCAGCCGCTGACCCGCGACAAACTGATGAACCTGGCCCGTGGCCGCGAGTGGGATGCCCTTGAGCGTTCCATCGACGTGCAGATCTCCCGTCTGCGCCGCATGATCGAGCCTGATGCGTCGAAGCCGCGCTATATCCAGACTGTCTGGGGCGTGGGCTACGTGTTTGTACCCGATGGTGCCGCCACCAAGTGATCGGTGATTTGTAGGAGCGAGTCTGCAGGTTTTGGTCGAACGGCCATGCCCGCAGACTCGCAAACCGCAATATGCGAGCATTGCTCGCTCCTGCAAGTGTGTAGCGGTTATAGATGAAAACCCCCGTCTGGTTCCCCCAAAGTTTTTTCTCCCGCACCCTATGGCTGGTGCTCATCGTCGTGCTGTTTTCCAAGGCGCTGACCCTGGTTTATCTGTTGATGAACGAGGACGTGCTGGTGGACCGCCAATACAGCCACGGCGTCGCCCTGACGCTGCGTGCCTATTGGGCCGCCGATGAAGAAAACCGCGCGAAGATCGCTGATGCCGCGACCCTGATCCGGGTGGTCGGCGCCGGTGTGCCGGAAGGCGAGCAGCACTGGCCGTACAGCGAAATCTATCAGCGGCAGATGCAGGCGGAGCTGGGCGCTGACACCGAAGTGCGCTTGCGTATGCACTCGCCGCCGGCGCTGTGGGTACGCGCGCCGAGCCTTGGTGATGGTTGGCTAAAGGTGCCGTTGTATCCGCACCCGTTGCGCGGCCAGAAAATCTGGAACGTGCTCGGCTGGTTCCTCGCCATCGGCTTGCTGTCGACGGCGTCGGCGTGGATTTTCGTCAGCCAGCTCAACCAACCCTTGAAGCGTCTGGTCTATGCCGCCCGGCAACTCGGTCAGGGTCGCAGCGTACGTCTGCCGATCAGCGATACGCCGAGCGAGATGACCGAGGTCTATCGCGCCTTCAACCAGATGGCCGAAGATGTCGAGCAGGCCGGTCGCGAGCGTGAGTTGATGTTGGCCGGCGTGTCCCACGATTTGCGCACACCGCTGACCCGGTTACGGCTGTCGCTGGAGTTGATGGGCGATCGCAACGACCTCACCGACGACATGGTGCGTGACATCGAAGACATGGACGCGATCCTCGACCAGTTCCTCGCGTTTATTCGTGATGGTCGCGACGAGTCGGTGGAGGAAGTGGATCTGACTGATCTGGTGCGCGAGGTCGCTGCGCCGTACAACCAGAATGAAGAGAAGGTGCGTTTGCGTCTGGAGCCGATCCAGCCGTTTCCACTGCGTCGGGTATCGATGAAGCGCTTGCTCAATAACCTGATCGGCAACGCCTTGAACCATGCCGGCGGTAGCGTGGAAGTCGCGGCTTATGTGTCCGGTGACGTCAGTGCGCCTTATGTGGTGCTGAGCGTGATGGACCGTGGCGCCGGGATTGATCCTTCGGAACTGGAGGCGATTTTCAACCCGTTTACCCGAGGCGATCGTGCCCGGGGCGGTAAGGGAACCGGCTTGGGGTTGGCGATCGTGAAGCGGATTGCTTCGATGCACGGCGGCAATGTTGAATTGCGTAACCGGTCCGGGGGGGGGTTGGAGGCGCGGGTGAGGTTGCCTTTGGGATTGATGCTGCCGCGAGATGCTGTGTAGATCAAAAGCCCCTCACCCCAGCCCTCTCCCCGAGGGAGAGGGAGCTGACCGAGGTGTCTGGCGTCATACATCGACCTGCAAAAATCGGTCGATTATGGATTCAGCAGTGCTCGTTCAAGTCGGCGTACTTCTTCAATATCCCCCAATCAGTCCCCTCTCCCTATGGGAGAGGGTTAGGGTGAGGGGCTTTTGCTCTTTGCTTTAGCCCTTGCCTTTGGTGCGAGTCATATTCGGCCCGCCATTCTTCTCAAGATGCTCAATGATGATCCCCGCCACATTCTTCCCCGTGGTGGTCTCGATCCCTTCCAGACCCGGTGACGAATTCACTTCCATCACCAACGGCCCGTGATTGGAACGCAGGATATCCACACCCGCCACCGCCAGGCCCATGACCTTGGCCGCGCGCAATGCGGTCATGCGCTCTTCCGGGGTGATCTTGATCAGGCTGGCGCTGCCGCCACGATGCAGGTTGGAGCGGAACTCGCCCGGTTTGGCCTGACGCTTCATCGCTGCGATGACTTTGTCACCGACCACGAAGCAGCGAATATCTGCACCACCCGCTTCCTTGATGTACTCCTGAACCATGATGTTCTGCTTCAGGCCCATGAAGGCCTCGATCACCGATTCCGCCGCCGTGGCGGTTTCGCACAACACCACACCGATACCTTGAGTGCCTTCCAGCACCTTGATCACCAGCGGCGCGCCGTTGACCATGTCGATCAAATCGGGAATGTCGTCCGGCGAGTGAGCAAACCCGGTGACCGGCAGACCGATGCCGCGCCGCGACAGTAGTTGCAGCGAACGCAACTTGTCCCGCGAACGGGCAATGGCCACCGATTCATTGAGCGGGAACACCCCCATCATTTCGAACTGGCGCAACACCGCGCAACCATAAAACGTCACCGACGCACCGATCCGCGGGATCACCGCATCGAAGCCTTCCAGCGGTTTGCCGCGATAGTGGATCTGCGGCTTGTGGCTGGCGATGTTCATGTAGGCGCGCAAGGTGTCGATCACTACCATTTCATGCCCGCGCTCGGTTCCGGCTTCGACCAGACGGCGGGTGGAATACAGACGCGGGTTCCGCGACAGCACAGCGATCTTCATGCAACACCTGTGGAGGAGGTAGATACCGGGAACACCGGCTTGTCTTGTACATATTTGATACCCGGATTGACCACCAACTGGCCATCGATCAGGGCTTTGGAACCGAGCAGCAGGCGGTAGCGCATCGACTTGCGGCAGGCGAGGGTGAACTCGACCGGCCACACTCGATCGCCCAGGGCCAGGGTGGTGCTGATCACGTAGCGCACCTGCGCATGGCCGTTGGAGCTTTTGATGGTCTTGCGCGTCACCAGCGGCGCTTCACAGCGGCGGTGACGCAACTGCACCACCGTGCCCAGGTGCGCGGTAAAGCGCACCCACTTCTCGCCATCGCGTTCGAACGGCTCGATGTCGGTGGCGTGCAGGCTGGAGGTGCTGGCGCCGGTGTCGATCTTCGCCCGCAGGCCGGCGACTCCCAAATCCGGAAGCGCCACCCACTCGCGCAGACCGACAACGGTCAAATGGTCAAATGTCTTCAATGGAAAAAACCAACGATTAACGCGTCCAGGCCTCAGGTGAAACCTGGGCCAACGCTTTGAATGCAGGTTTGGCGAACCAGTAGCCCTGCATCAGAAATATTCCACAGTCCGCCAGGAAATCCCGTTCTCCGGCGCTCTCAATGCCTTCGGCAATGACTGTAACGTCCAACTCCGCACAGATTGTGACAATCCCCCGAACGATCGCCTGACGAACACGGTCTTGATCGACATCGCGGATCAGCGCCATGTCGAGTTTGATCAGGTCCGGTTGGAAATCAGCCAGCAGATTGAGCCCCGAATAACCGGCACCGAAATCGTCGATGGCGGTCTTGAAGCCGAATTCGCGGTATTCACGCAGAATATTGGTCAAATGGCGATAGTTATCTACGTGCTCGCTTTCCAGGGTTTCGAAAATCAGCCGGTCGATAGGGAAACGGTGTTTTTTTGCTGCCTCGAGCGTACTGCGAATGCACAGCTCTGGACGATAGACCGCGTTGGGCATGAAGTTGATCGACAAGTGTGTCTGCATATTTAGATTGGCCGCGCCTTCGATGGCGCGGGTCCGGCAGAGCTGGTCGAAACGGTAGCGGTTTTCTTCTGTAACCTGATCCAACACAGTGAATGCGCCTTCACCGGCCACACCACGGACCAACGCTTCATGGGCAAAAACCGACTGATTGCGCAGATCGACGATGGGCTGGTAGGCGAAGGAAAAATCGAAGCCCAGCGGCTCGCTCTGCTGGCAGGCCTGGCAACCGGCCTTGGGCGAGATTAATGAAGATGGAAATTTAGTCACTCGATCACTCCATGGCGATGCACCGGCCAAGATCACAGTCTATCTGGAGGGCCGAGTTCTTGCGCCCGACAGAAACGGTAGTACAGTTCCGACTACTGGCTGAACGAGGAATTCACATGGCGCAAAAACAGGAAGAGGACGACAAGGTCCGTCTCGACAAATGGCTGTGGGCCGCGCGTTTTTACAAAACCCGTGCCTTGGCCAAAGCGGCGATCGAAAGCGGCAAGGTGCATTGTAGCGGTGAACGCTGCAAGCCTGGCAAAGAGCCGCGCATTGGCGATGAGTTCGAGATTCGTACCGGGTTTGAAGTCCGCACGGTGAAGGTCGAGGCGTTGTCGATTGTGCGACGCGGCGCACCGGAGGCGCAGACGTTGTACGCGGAGACCGAGGCAAGTATTGCCAAGCGTGAAGCGGCTGCGGCGATGCGCAAGGCGGGCGCGCTGGGCGTTACCACGGATGGCAAACCGAGCAAAAAACAGCGGCGGGATTTGTTCAAGTTTCGCGGCGGCAGTAACGACGAATAATCGCGTTGTTGGTGCTGGCCTCTTCGCGAGCAGGCTCGCTCCCACAGAAGATTGCATTCCAATGTGGGAGCGAGCCTGCTCGCGAATCGAGGGCGCAGCCCTCGCCGAAGACAGTTCGGTATCAGGCGCTACGCACCACACTCATCCGCGCAACCAGCGGCAACTTGCCCAGTAACGCAAAGATCGGCGCCGTTACCTTCAGCCAGAAGTTCGAGGCGTGATACGCAAACGGCGTGTAGTAACCCCAACCCAACGCCCACACCGCCAGCAACACACCACCGATGTAATCGTCCTGACCCCAATGCGCACCGGCCACCAGTCGCGGCAGCATGAACAACAGCGCCAAGCCCCAGATCGTCACAAACTGGCCGACCGTGCGGCTGAACACACCCATGAACAATGCCCAGATCAGCAACACGGAAGCATGGTCTCCCGGGAAACTCTGGCCCGAGCGATCCTTCAGCTCCCAGGTTTTTTCCAGATGCGGGAAGTAATCGCTGATATGCACCGCGCCTTCCAGCACCATCGAAGGGCTGCTGTGTTGCCAGTCCATATGGTCGGCGAACTTGGAAAACAGCGCGCGGATCACCACCATCAACAGCAGGATCGAGAAAAAACCGAAGAAGGCGCGACGCACGTCAATGGCCTTGAACACCCAGTCGCCCTTGATCAGCAGCATCAGCAGGATCAGTCCGACCACAATGTCGAACGGTCGCAGACTTGCAATTGCCCAGATGTGGAGCCATATCGGGTTGCTGGCCAGCGGTGCATTGAGTGAGCGGAACAGCCACTCGTCGAAAATCACACACAGCGAGTTGCCCGTAGGCCATAACCAGAAAGCCAGTAGCGCCAACGGCACTACGTTGCACAGAACCAGCCGGCCGAGGTTCCACCTTGATTGGAACAAACCCGGATTGTTCATAAAATGCCTCCCATGGCAGAGCAGTCGGCACCAAAAAGGGTGCCAAGAAGCGCAAATTTTCACGTCTTGTAACCATTTTGTCACCACATTCAGATACCCAGACCTATGACCGACCTACCGGATACCGATTTCACCCAACGTTTCATCTTCGATGACAGCGATACGCGCGGCGAACTGGTTGCGCTTGAGCGCAGCTACGCCGAAGTCCTTGCCAAGCACCCGTACCCGGAGCCGGTCGCGCAACTGCTGGGCGAATTGATGGCGGCAGCCTCGTTGCTGGTCGGCACACTGAAGTTCGACGGCTTGCTGATTCTGCAGGCGCGTTCCGAAGGGCCGATTCCGATGCTGATGATCGAGTGCTCCAGTGAGCGCGAAATCCGTGGCCTGGCGCGTTACAACGCCGAGCAGATCGCGGCGGACGCGACCCTCGCCGACCTGATGCCGAATGGCGTTCTGGCCCTGACAGTCGACCCGACTGTCGGCCAGCGTTACCAGGGCATCGTCGATCTCGACGGCGAAACCCTGTCTGACTGCTTCACCAATTACTTCGTCATGTCGCAACAGGTCGGCACGCGTTTCAAGCTGTTTGCCGACGGCCGTCGTGCCCGTGGTCTGCTGTTGCAGCAACTGCCGGCCGATCGCCTGAAAGACGAAGAAGACCGCGCCGCCAGCTGGCAGCACATTACGGCGCTGGCCAGCACCTTGACCGCCGATGAGTTGTTGAGCCTGGACAACGAAACCGTGTTGCATCGCCTCTACCATGAAGAGCAGGTTCGCTTGTTCGATGTGCAGAACCTGCGCTTCCGTTGCAGTTGCTCGCGGGAACGCTCGGGCAATGCGCTGGTCAGTCTGGGTCTGGAAGATGCGCAAGCGTTGGTCGCCGAACAAGGTGGCAAAGTCGAGATCGATTGCCAGTTCTGCAACGAGCGCTACGAGTTCGACGCAGCCGATATTGCTCAATTGTTCGCTGGCGCAGGCGTCGACACGCCGTCAGATACCCGGCACTAAAACGGTTCAGCGCAGGTAAATTCACTGCGTAACGACGGAATTTCGCCGTTACGACGGGAGGACCCTACTCTTTTTGGGCTTTTCTGGCATAATCCGGCCCACTTTTTTCGCGGTAGTAGTGCACGACTTTCTACTACAAAACGTTTGGAGCACACTCGGCCACTGGCCGACGGGGAACCTCATGACGCAAGCCAATAACGCCGTGTACACCGATCTGAGTGTTGATGATCTGGTTAAAGAAGCCCTGAACCGCGGTGAGGGCGAGCTTGCCGATACCGGCGCTCTGGTTGTTCGCACTGGTCACCGCACCGGTCGTTCGCCTGTTGACCGTTTCATCGTTGAAGAGCCTTCCACCCAGGCCGCTATTGCCTGGGGCCCGATCAACCGCAAGTTCCCGGCCGACAAGTTCGACGCGCTGTGGGCTCGCGTAGAAGCATTCAACAACGCGCAAGAGCACTTTGTGTCCCACGTGCATGTAGGCGCGGCGGAAGATCACTACCTGGCCGTGAAAATGACCACCCAGACTGCCTGGCAGAATCTGTTCGGTCGTTGCCTGTTCATCAACCCGGCCCAGTACAACCCGGCCGGTCGTGAAGAGTGGCAAGTGCTCAACGTGGCCAACTTCGAGTGCGTGCCTGAGCGTGACGGCACCAACTCCGACGGTTGCGTGATCCTCAACTTCGCACAGAAGAAAGTGCTGATCGCTGGCATGCGTTACGCCGGTGAGATGAAGAAAGCCATGTTCTCCGTGCAGAACTTCCTGCTGCCGGCCGCTGACGTGCTGCCAATGCACTGCGCTGCCAACATCGGCGAAGAAGGCGACGTGACCCTGTTCTTCGGTCTGTCGGGCACCGGTAAAACCACTCTCTCGGCCGACGAAAGCCGTTACCTGATCGGTGACGACGAACACGGCTGGGGCGAAGGCGTGGTGTTCAACATCGAAGGCGGTTGCTATGCCAAGTGCATCGACCTCTCCGAGAAGAACGAGCCGGTTATCTGGAAAGCCATCAAGCACGGCGCTGTGCTGGAAAACGTCGTCATCGACGACGCCAAGCACGCCGACTACGCCGATGTCAGCCTGACCCAGAACAGCCGCGCGGCCTACCCGCTGGAGCACGTTGCCAAGCGTTCCGAGCACAACCTCGGTGGCGAGCCAAACGCTGTAATCTTCCTGACCTGCGACCTGACCGGCGTACTGCCGCCAGTGTCGATCCTCAACGAAGAACAAGCGGCCTACCACTTCCTGTCCGGCTACACCGCGCTGGTGGGCTCGACTGAAATGGGTTCGGGCAGCGGCATCAAGTCGACCTTCTCCACCTGCTTCGGCGCACCGTTCTTCCCGCGCCCGGCTGGCGAATACGCAGAACTGCTGATCAAGCGCATCCGCGGCTTCGGCTCCAAGGTTTACCTGGTCAACACCGGCTGGACCGGCGGCGGCTACGGCGTCGGCAAACGCTTCAACATCCCGACCACCCGCGCAGTGATCGCTGCGATCCAGAGCGGCGCGCTGATCGGTGCCGCCACTGAGCACCTCGACACCATCAACCTCGACGTGCCACTGGCCGTACCGGGCGTTGAAACCAACCTGCTCAACCCGCGCAACACCTGGGCTGACAAGGCTGCGTATGACGAGGCTGCGAAAGCACTGGCCGGTCTGTTCATCGAGAACTTCAAGAAGTTCGAAGTGAACGACGCGATCAAGGCTGCTGGGCCGAAGTTGTAAGATTGGTTTGTAGCGAATGAAAAAGCCGCCTTTTGAGGGCGGCTTTTTTGTGGGTGATTAGAAGGTACGAAAAGCAAGCGCCATCCTTTCCTGCTCACTTCTGGACATCCCAAGCGCATTAGCGATCTCCGGCCAAAGACGGATCACGTCTTGAATGCGCTCAATGATATGTGTTGAGTCCTCACGACTAACCCGAAAATACCCCGCGACTTCCCTCGCCAGCTCCAAGTCCAGCGCATTGTCAGAATCAGTGATGTTCAGCTTCAACCCATCCGCATGTGCCACCGGATTCATGTCATACGCTGCGGACAACCGCCATCCCCGACCAGGATCCAGAATAAAACCATGGTTTCGCAGGTGGTCGTCGGTGTTGGAGACCAGGATGTTGAAGACGATTCGCGACCAGAGTTCACGGAGGTCGGTGTTGGGTTCCGAGCCGTGTTCCATGATGACTTCCGCTAACTCTAGATAGCTGGCGCCGGTTGAGGCGTCGTCGCCGTCGACGCGGTTTGTCATGGTCATGGCTGATGCGAAGTGATGTCGGCCGCCGTGTTCGGTTCGGTCGAAACGCTTCACCAGGAAGCAGTGGTGATCGCTTGCGTAGCGTCGGGCCATGCCGGTCGCAACACGTAGACCACAGTTGAGCGCCAAAGCGTTTACTACAAATTCCCAACCACCAACATCGTAGTCATCTCTCGTACTTGGGAATTTGGCGATCCACAGTTGACCGAACTCGTCGACGACGCTGGCTTTCGGTCTTGCGCCGCCCAGTGAGCCGCCGGGTGCAATGAGCATTCTTAGCCATTCGCGGCCCTCGCTGGCTGTGTTGTCCCTATCGTTTTCCAGGGCGAGACTTGCCTGCTCTAACGCGCGTAGCTCGACAAAGGGTGGAGCTGCAACGCCGTCGCGGTCGTCGAGGAAGTTGCCCTCTTCATTGAGTTTGTAGCGAAGGGCGCCGACACGGAAAAGGTCGTGCACGCCAAGCAGGTAATCGGATTCGAACAGCTTGCTGTCCTTGGGAATCAAGCCGTCGCGAATGTCCCTTTCCAAGCGGCGTTTCATCAGCAGTTGCCCCCAGCGATCAGGACTTGAATCTGCAAAGACGCCAAAACGTGTCTGATGTTGGCCAGGGAATTGGCGGCCTTCAAAAAGTCCGATTCGAGGGTCTAGCGTTGTGAGATTCAACTCAGGATCGGCCAACGCTTTCGGGTCGTACTCAAATTCGAACACGTTGGTGTTGCGTGTTTTCCTCGCATGCAGAAATCCGAGGCGTCTGGCGCCTTTCAAGGATTCCCAGTCTGCATAAACAGCAATCAGCGTCATTCTTCACCTGTTGGGGGGCCGGCCTTTTTCTTCTTCAAAAGGCTGGAGAGTGAGTGTGTGTTGAAAGGGAAGTCAGCCGGAATTTTCGTGGTAGTCGCGGCGTCGATGACGTCTGAGCTCCCGGAATTTTCGGATGGGCCATTTTTTGCCGTGCTGACTCCTCGCACTCGCTGGGGCTTTTTGGTCGCGGCGCGTGATGCAGGCATTAGCTGCGCATCCTGCAACTGGCGACCCATTTCATCGGCTGCAGCGAGTTTGTTCAGATCCTTCTCCAACCCCAATACTTGCATGACCGAAAGGTAGGCGCCGATGGTCACTCCTGATCCTCCCGTCTCCACATTGCGCAAGGTCGTCAGCGACATGCCAGATCGTTCAGCGACTTGCTTGGCCGTCAATTTGCGGCGCAGGCGAGCCAGCTTCAGGCGTTCGCCAAAGTCGACCAGAAGTCGAGCAGTAGAGGGCAAAAGCGGCGCTGTTTTTTTGGCCATGTGGCAGTATTCCTTCATTTTTTAACCTTAACTGCCAAAATAATAGCACTTAAGATGAAAAATGCAGGGGTGGTCGAATCTGCAGTGTTCGAGTTTTTAAATGGCATTATTCCAACTGTTTTTAACGTATACAGCCAGAATACTGCCACTTATGGCATCTGTGATTTCCAGTCAGTTTTTGTTTCTACGGTGTTTCTCGAGCGCTGACTCACGCAAAGGAAGCGTCTTGTCTGTATCGGTGCGCTGGGTGTCAAAACCTTCAAGATGAAGGCTGGCCAGATAGTTCGAACGGCGTACCTTGTCGAAGTAGGCTTGCTTTTGTTCAAACGACAACGCGGTCTCGTCATCTGTGTTCGGTGTAAAAGTCGGACTGGAAGCGCGACGCTCTCTGCGTAAGATCTCGTCCATTTCCTGGACGCTTTCCATCAGCTCATCAAAAAATTTGCTCATGGTTACTCCGATGGTTAATTGCCCTATTTACCGCTCTCGACGGATAGGTGAGAGCGGTGTGATCACTCAAGCTCCGCTCGGAGCTTTCCAGTTGAGCATCCGCTGCTGCGCAACCTGCAGCAGGTCACAGCCATCCTGCGTCAGCAGATAGAGGGCGTGGGTGATGTGGGGGATGTCTTCGACGTCGGCTTGTTTGAAGCTGAGGCAGTAGAGGGTGCGTAGCAGGTCGCTTGAAGCACGCAGGCGCTGGACGGCGCATTCGAGGATGTCTTGCGGGTTGGCGGCTGTATCGATGAGCAGAGGCTTGGTGTCGGTGAGATTGGATTCGAGTGGGCGGTAGCGTTCGGTAAGAAACTGATTCCATGTTTTCATTTTTAGATATCTCTGAAGGTATCGAAAAACCGCTGCTACCGTGACCAAGCGGTGGAGGCGGGCTGTGTTCAAGTTGGTCAAACCGGCAGAGATAACCCGGTACGCCGAAGCGTCCCAAACACAGCCGCCATTAAGCGTGCCGACAGAATGTGCTGGCAGCATACAAGGGCATGCATCAGTTATCTCTGTTTCAGGTGACCAAACCTGAGCCGCTGATTAGCAGCGACAGCCACGACTATAGAGATCAGCTACACGAAGCCGATAGAAGACAAGGAGTCTGTCTTTGTAGGAACGGGACGTAGATTTGATAGGTCATCGCCGCTGATCGACCTTCTGTTTTAAACGAGCGCGTTTATCAGCCATCAATGCTCTGGATACCTCATCGGGAATGCCGGGGCGAGGATCATCCAGGCTGGCTTGAACCTGTCGGATGAACCAAGCCGTGTAGGCATCCTCTTCACTCGGTGGATCGAACTGATCGTTCGTAACATTCATTGTTGGATTCCTGCCCAAGGAGATATAGCGCTGACCTGGAGTGATCTAGTTGTACGCCGACTGCGCTGGCCTCTGCTTGGCCACTTCAAGCAAGTCGCAACCATCCTGCACCAGCAGATAAAGCGCGTTAACGATGTTGGGAATATCTTTCACGTCAGCCTGTTTGAAACATAAGCAGTAGAGCGTTTCCAGCAAATCACCGGCCGCGCGTAAACGCTGATCGGCGGCATTGATCAGATCCGTCTGGCTTGAGTGGCTGTCGATAAGCAGTACCGGGTTTTCGCTGTAGCAAGTCTTGAGCGGGCGATAGCGGTTGATCATGGTGAGGCGTGTCCTGTTCGAAGGCGCTGGGGCGGGCCGGCGGATTGTTTGCAGCTGCGCCGGTCACTATAGAAGGGCGTTTCTCTGTGGAACAAGACAGCCGCAATGGACAGCATTCGTAGGGGTTTTTCCGTGTTTTGAGGAAATGCCCTACGTGTTTTCGCAGCTTTTTCAGGCCAAAACCCTTAGGCGTAATAATTCCTACGTGATTGTCAGGCGATTCGCGGTAAACCGCTGTATCGTGCGCGCCAGAATCTGTAGGGCGTTTCCAAACGTCTGACACGCGCTTAAAGGGAATTAGGTATGCACTGGCTACGAATGGCCGCGATTTTATTGTTAGGGCTGAGCACTTGCCGTTTGACCATGGCCTCTGACGTTGGCAATGCATGGGTGCTGGATCGTCTCGATCGCACCGACTGGCCGGAGGCAATCATCAGCCAGGCGAGCATGGACACGGCGTCGCGCGGTGAGGTGTTGATGTTCGCCAAAGCCCTGTTGGCCAGCGAAGCACTGGATGAGGAAGGGCTTGAGCAGCGACTCGGTGTGCCGCACGTGCAACTGAAGTCGATTCGCCACGTGCGCGACGGCCTCTGGGAGGGCTTGTTGAGCACCTATCGCAATGCCAGTCAGAACTGTGATGAACAACCGTTCTGCCCGCGTGTGCGCAGCGTCGCTGACCTGCGCCAGTTAGCGGCAGCATTCACCGGCGACATCAGCCCGGCTCATGCGCTGTGGGCGAGCAAGAGCCAAGGCGTGCATGAGCAGATGCTGAATGAGCAGTTGCGGGTGGCGGTTTTGCGTCCCTGACTTTTTAATTTTGTGGTGTGGCGGCTGGCCTCTTCGCGAGCAGGCTCGTTCCCACAGAGTCCCCCGGTGTTCGTGGCATCCGCTGTATCATTCCGAATCGATTTGGCCCCGACCTTTTCTCGACTCGCTGCGATCGCCCGCTAGGCTGTTGGCATGGCAGCAGTCAATGGAGTGACAGCGAATGCACAACACCCTGGAACAGGTTTTTGGTTTTCCACAGTTTCGACCCGGTCAAGAAACCGCGATCAGCGCGGTGCTTGCCGGGCGCTCGGCGGCGGCGATTTTTCCCACCGGTTCCGGCAAGTCGATTTGCTATCAATTGCCGGCGCTGATGCTGCCGCACCTGACGTTGGTGGTCTCGCCGTTACTGGCGCTGATGCAGGATCAACTGGCCTTCTTGCAGCGACACGGTATTTCGGCCGGCAGCATCGATTCGGCGCAGAGCCGCGATGACGCCAATGATGTGATGGCCCGCGCCCGTTCGGGCGAATTGAAGATTTTGATGATCTCGGTGGAGCGCTTGAAGAACGAGCGCTTTCGCAATTTTTTGCAGCAGGTACCGATCTCGCTGCTGGTGGTGGACGAGGCGCATTGCATCTCGGAATGGGGCCACAATTTCCGCCCCGACTACCTGAAGTTGCCGGACTATCAGCGCCAGTTCAACATCCCGCAAACCTTGCTGCTGACGGCCACCGCCACGCCGAAAGTCATCGCCGACATGCAGGCCAAATTCGCTATCGCCGCTGAAGATGTGGTGACCACCGGTTTCTATCGGCCCAACCTCAATCTGCTGGTGGAGCCGGTACGTGGCCAGGACAAGCGTCGGCGTCTGGTCGAGTGGATGGCCGAGCGGCCGGGGCAACCGAGCATCGTCTACGTGACCTTGCAGAAGACCGCTGAACACATCGCCGAACACCTTGAGCGTAACGGCATTCAGGCAGAGGCGTATCACGCCGGTTTAGCCCACGACAAACGCGAAGCGATCCAGAAACGCTTCATGGCCGGGCAATCCAATTGCATCGTCGCGACCATCGCTTTCGGCATGGGCATCGACAAAAGTGACATCCGCAATGTCGTGCACTTCGACCTGCCGAAATCCATCGAAAACTACAGTCAGGAAATCGGCCGTGCCGGGCGTGACGGGCAGCCGTCGGACTGTCTGGTATTGGCCAATCGCGACAGCCTCAACGTGCTGGAAAACTTCGTCTACGGCGATACGCCGGAGCGCGACGGCATTCGCTATGTACTCGACGAGTTGAAAGCTTCGGTGCCGGAAGGGCAGTGGGAGTTTCTGCTCGGGCCATTGGCGGATCAGAGCAACATTCGCGCACTGCCGCTGAAGACTTTGCTGGTGCAGCTGGAACTGCGCGGTTTGATCGCGCCGCGCTACGCCTATTACGCCGAATACCGTTTCAAATACCTGCTGGAACCGGAAGCGCTGCTTGAACGTTTCGATGGTGAGCGCAGGGATTTCGTCGCTGCAATTATTCAGACCTCGACGCGTGCACGCACTTGGGCCACGGTTAATTTCGAGTCGATGTACGCGCAGTATTCCGCCGAGCGCAATCGAGTGGTGAAGGCGCTGGATTACTTTCAGGAGAAGGGCTGGGTCGAACTGGAAAGCAAGCAGATGACCGAGGTCTATAGCCTGCTGCGAAGCGACTTCGACAGCGATGCTCTGAGCGCTGAACTGCACGAATATTTCACCCGGCATGAGCAGGCCGAAGTCGCGCGTATCCACGCGATGCTTGAAGTCTTCGCCAGCGAGCGCTGCCTGGGCTATCGCCTGGCCGAGTATTTCGGGGATCGCAATGCGCCTGAGCAGTGTGGGCATTGTTCGGTGTGTCACGGGCAGGTTGCGCGGTTGCCGGCACCACCGGAGTTGCCAGCGCTTGTGGATAAAAACTTTGCAGCACTGTGCGGCGATTTTATCCACAGGCATGAGCAGCACGCCGGGGTTATCCCGACGGCGGAGCGGCTGACACGGTTTTTGTGCGGGATCAGCGTGCCGTTGTTCACCAAGCTCAAGGCGCGAGCGATTCCGGGGTTTGCGGCGTTGGAAGAATACCCCTACGGCGAAGTCCGCAGCTGGGCGCAAGAGCACCTCTGATCGTTGTAGGAGCTGCCGAAGGCTGCGATCTTTTGATGTTGATTTGTTCAAGATCAAAAGATCGCAGCCTTCGGCAGCTCCTACATTAAGTGTCATCAAGGCGGGGGCTCTATCCATCCGCTGAATGTCGATCATCACGGTAATAAACTTCAAAAAACGTCGTTGGCTGACTATGGTTGAGGTCTGTCTTTGGATCGCCAACAAGAGAACAACATGAGCCAGACATCCTTCGATATTCAGCAGGCCGCGGTGATCGGCGCGGGCACCATGGGCCGGGGCATTGTCATGTGCCTGGCCAATGCCGGGGTGACGGTGAAATGGGTGGATAACAATCCACAGATGCTTGAACAGGCACTCGCCACCGTGGCCGAGACCTATACACACAACGTGCGCCAAGGCCGGATTGATCAGGCCGAGGCGGATGCCCGTTTGGCGCGGGTCAGTGCGGCGGCGGATTACGCGGCGATTCGCAATGTCGATCTGGTGATCGAGGCGGTGTACGAAAATCTTGAGCTGAAGCAGAAGATCTTTCGTGAGCTGGATGGCTTGCTCAAGCCTGAAGCACTGTTGGCGAGCAATACCTCGGCGTTGGATATCGATGCGATTGCTGCGGCGACCCGTCGCCCGGAGCAAGTGCTGGGCCTGCATTTCTTCAGCCCGGCGCACATCATGAAATTGCTGGAAATCGTTCGCGGTGCGCAGACTTCGCCAGCGGTGCTGGATGCAGCGCTGGCGCTGGGCAAACGCATGGGCAAGGTCAGCGTGGTGTCGGGCAACTGTCACGGTTTTATTGGCAATCGCATGTTGCACCCGTATGTGCTGGAGGCGCGCAAGATGTTGCTTGAAGGCGCTTATCCACAGCAGGTCGACGCGGCGCTGCAAGGTTTTGGTTTTGCCATGGGGCCGTTTCGCATGTACGACGTGGTCGGCATCGATCTGGAGTGGCGTGCGCGCGAATTGGCCGGCAAGGGTCAGGAGGCGCCAGAGGTACAGGTGGATAACCGTTTGTGCGAGATGGGCCGGTTCGGGCAGAAGTCTGGCAATGGTTATTACCATTACGAGCCAGGCAGTCGTCAGGCTGAGCCCGATCCTGAGGTCGATGCGCTGGTATTGCGGGTCAGCGAAGGGCTGGGCTTCCAGCGCCGCGAGATCGGCCCGGAGGAGATTCTGGAGCGTTGTCTGTTGGCACTGGTTAACGAAGGCGCGAAGATTTTGCAGGAGGGCATTGCCCAATCGGCGCACGACATCGATTTGGTGTATCTGAATGGCTACGGATTCCCGGCGGACAAGGGCGGGCCGATGGCTTGGGCGGATCAGCAAGGGCTGGCGGCTATTCATCAGCGCTTGCTTGCGCTGGAGACGCGGCAGGGCGATCAGTGGAAACCGGCGCGGTTGATTGGTGAGTTGGCGGCGCAGGGTAGGCGGTTTGCTCAGGATTAGTGTTGAAGTCAAAATCTTACCCCCTCACCCCAGCCCTCTCCCCCAAGGGGGCGAGGGGGAAGGGAGCCGATCTGCGTGGGTTTCAGCATTTGAGTTCGACTCGAAAGGATCAGGTCGGTGTATTTCGAGAAAACACCTCGGTCAGTCCCCTCTACCTCTGGGAGAGGGCTAGGGTGAGGGCAAGCGGCCTCACTGAAAACACAAGAGAATCAGCCCAACCATGTCCACCCCTCAACGCACCGACTACCCACACTTCCAGCCCATCACCACACGCTGGCACGACAACGACGCTTACGGTCACGTCAACAACGTCACCTACTACAGCTTCTTCGACACGGCCGTGAACACCTACCTGATTCAGGTCGGTGGTCTGGATATCCATGACGGTGAGGTGGTGGGATTTGTGGTCAGTTCGGCGTGCGATTACTTCGCCTCGATCGCCTTCCCGGATCTGATCGAGATCGGTCTGCGGGTCGGCAAGCTGGGCAACAGTTCGGTGCAGTACGAATTGGCAGTGTTCAAGGTCGGCGAAAGCGAGGCGTGTGCGGCCGGGCGCTTCGTTCACGTATTCGTCGATCGGGCGAGCAACCAGCCAGTGCCGATTCCCGCCCAGCTGCGGCAGGCACTGGAATACCTTGTGGTTTAAAAAAGGCAAAAAAATCGCAGCCCGAGGGCTGCGATTTTTGTTCAAGCATTCGCCTTAACGGTGGCGATAGTACTTGTGATGCTTGCGGTGGCCGTAGGCATGGCCGCGACCACGGTGGTCGTCGCGATAGTAGCGACGATCATCATGGCGACGGTCGTAACGACGATCGTCGTCATCGCTCTTGTTACCCATGTAGTTGCCCAGCGCGCCACCGGCGCCGCCACCTGCTGCGGAGCCGATCAGGCTGCCGGTGGTGCCGCCCATGCTGCGGCCAACCACGTTACCGCCGGCTGCGCCCAACGCACCACCGATGGCGGCTTCGCCACGGCTGCGTTTGTCGGCGCCGACCGCACTACCACCCGCGCCGCCCAAGGCTGCGCCGATGGTGGAACCTGTATTGCCGCCTAAGGACTGACCGACGACCGAGCCAAGAACCCCGCCCAATGCGCCGCCCACACCTGCTTCGGTGGTGCCGCCTGCGGAAGCAAAACCACTGACCAGGCCAAGGGACAACAAGAGAATCGAGGAGAACTTCATAGAGGAGCCTCAAAGGGATGACGGCGCCGATCCTGAGGCTGTGTAACAAGCGTGACAATCGAAATCCGACGAATAACACGACTTGTATACAACTTTGCAAGTTGCTGTTTTTTCACCGGAACTTAACTGTTTTTTGCCGGTCTTTAGCTACTTCGGACAGGCCGCTTTTGTGAAAAAGCGGCCTTTTTTGTGGGCGGTTGAAAAGCAGAAGCGAAAAGATCGCAGCCTTCGGCAGCTCCTACAGGAACCGGTGTAGGAGCTGCCGAAGGCTGCGATCTTTTGATTTTGAATTAAGCAGATTTGGCCATGATCAACCCAGTCTCACTCGCCGCCTCCAGCTGAATCGCAATGAACTTCGATGTCGGCGTATGGCTGCCATCCCCGGTGCTCTCCAATGGCACCAGCGGATTCACTTCCGGGTAATAAGCCGCCGCTTGGCCCGCTGGAATGTCAAACGCCAGCAAGGTGAAGCCCTTCACCCGGCGCTCACGACCATCGTCCCATATCGAAACAATGTCAGCCTTCTGCCCCGGCCGGAAGCCCAGACGAATGATGTCCGCCTCGTTGGCGAACAACACATCACGCTGACCCTTGACCCCGCGATAGCGGTCGTCGAGGCCATAAATCGTCGTGTTGTACTGATCGTGGGAGCGCATCGATTGCAGGATCAGATCCGGCAGTTGTCCGGTCGCGCGGGTGCGTTCGTGCACCAGATCTTTCGGCAGCATATTGGCGCGGAAATTGGCCCGGCCCGATGGCGTGTTCCACTTGCGCGCGCCAGCGCTGTTACCGAGGTAGAAACCGCCCGGGTTTTTGATCTTCTCGTTGAATTCTTTGAAGTTGGGAATGGTGTCGGCGATCAGTTCGCGGATGCGCCCGTAATCGGCCACCAGCCAGTTCCAGTCCACCGGTTTGCTGCCCAGCGTGGCTGCAGCGATGCCGGCAATGATCGACGGCTCGGAGCGCATCTGGTTCGACAGCGGCTGCAACTGACCGTTGGAAGCGTGAACCATGCTGAACGAGTCTTCCACGGTGACCGCTTGCGGGCCTTCAGTCTGGATGTCGATGTCAGTCCGACCGAGGCACGGCAGGATCAGTGCGTCTTTACCGTGAGCCAGGTGGCTGCGGTTGAGCTTGGTGCTTATCTGCACGGTCAGGTCGCAATTGCGCAGTGCGGCGAAGGTACGCGGGCTGTCCGGCGTGGCTTGGGCGAAGTTGCCGCCCAGACCGATGAAGACCTTGGCGCGACCCTCAGCCATTGCGTGGATCGCTTCAACCACGTTGTGGCCGTTGTGGCGCGGCACCTTGAACTGGAAGCGTCGTTCCAGCGAATCGAGGAACGCCACCGGCGGACGCTCGTTGATGCCCATCGTGCGGTCGCCCTGCACGTTACTGTGGCCGCGCACCGGGCACAGGCCTGCGCCCGGTTTGCCGATGTTGCCGCGCAGCAGCATCAGGTTGGCGATTTCCTGGATGGTCGGCACCGAATGGCGATGCTGGGTGATGCCCATCGCCCAGCACATGATCACGTTTTTGCCTTTGGCGTACATGCGCGCGGCTTGCTCGATTTCTACAAGGGTCAGGCCGGATTGCTCGACGATCTGATCCCACGGGGTGTCATCGACCACGCCCAGATACTCGAGAACGTTGGCGCTGTGGGCGTTGAGGAAGTCGTGATCGAACACGGCAGGTTCGCCAGCCTTCTGCGCATCGCGCTCCCACTGCAGAAGGAACTTGGCCATGCCGCGCAGCAGCGCCATGTCGCCACCGAGGGCTGGACGGAAATACGCGGTGTTGGTCGGTTTATCGCCGTTGGTGAGCATTTCAATCGGGTGCTGCGGGTGCTGGAAACGCTCCAGACCGCGCTCTTTCAACGGGTTGATGCACACCACTTGCGCGCCGCGCTTCACCGCCTCACGCAACGGTTCGAGCATGCGCGGGTGGTTGGTGCCCGGGTTCTGGCCCCAGACGAAAATTGCATCGGCGTGCTCGAAGTCGTCGAAAGTTACGGTGCCTTTGCCGACGCCAACGCTTTGCGCCAAGGCGACACCGCTGGCCTCGTGGCACATGTTCGAGCAGTCAGGGAAGTTGTTGGTGCCGTAAGCGCGCACGAACAGCTGATACAGGTACGCCGCCTCGTTGCTGGCGCGACCCGAGGTGTAGAACTCGGCCAGATCCGGACTCGGCAGGCTTTGCAGGTGCCTGGCGATCAGCGTGTAGGCGTCGTCCCAGCTGATGGGTTTGTAGCGATCGGTTTCGGCGTCGTAGACCATCGGCTCGGTCAGACGACCCTGATACTCGAGCCAGTAATCGCTCTGCTCCAGCAGCGAAGTGACGCTGTGTTTGGCGAAGAACTTGGCGTCCACACGACGCTTGGTCGCTTCCCAGTTCACCGCTTTCGCGCCGTTCTCGCAGAACTTGACCATGCCGCTTTCCGGCGAATCGCCCCACGCGCAACCCGGGCAGTCGAAGCCGCCGTTCTGGTTGGTCTTGAGCATCATGCGCAGGTTTTTCAGCGCGTTGTCGCTGGTCAACCAGGCCTGGGCCACACTGATCAGGGCACCCCAGCCGCCGGCGGCACCTTTGTAAGGCTTGTAGCGCGGGACAGGTTTCTGGTCGGCTTGATGATGTTGGCTCACGCTTGATTCTCCATCGCGGGGCTATACACCCGCGGCGCACTTTTCTGCGGCAGGTGGATGAGATTGAGGTTGTGTCGACGGGCCCATTGCACGGCAAGGCCCGTGGGTGCGGACAGGCTGACCAGGGTCTGGATGCCGGCGCGCAAGACTTTCTGGATCAATTCGAGGCTGCAACGGCTGGTGACAATCGCCAGTCCGCCTTCTGTGGATATCTTCTGGCGGATCAGCCCGCCGATCAGCTTGTCGAGGGCGTTGTGCCGGCCGATGTCTTCGCGCCCGAGCAGCAATTCGCCGCTGGCGTTCATGAATACCGCCGCGTGCACCGCACCGCAGTACTGGCCCAAAGGTTGAAATGCACTGATGCGCTGACGCAAACCGTCGAGCCACTCAATCGGCGGCAACGGCGCACCGGGCAACACCTTCAGATCGGGCAGTGCTTGCTCGACCGCTTCAACGCCGCACAATCCGCAACCGCTGGTGCCAGCCATTTGCCGGCGCTGCTGCTTGAGGTTCCAGAACGCGCGATTGGCGATGGTTACTTGCGCATATTGTGCGGAGCCTGCGCCGGTCAATTGCAGGTCATAGATGTCGGTGGCATCGATGATGATGCCGCTGCCGAGGCTGAAGCCGACGATGAAGTCTTCCAGGTCGGTCGGTGTCACCAGCATCACTGCCTGACTGATGCCGTTGTAGGCGATCGCCAACGCAACTTCCTCGGCCAGCGCGGTGCTGGCCGATTCTTCGCGGGGTAAATCGCTGTAACTGTAGGTCTGGCTGGCGGCAGGCGCGGGCGTTTCAAGTGCAGGCGCCGCGCAGGCTGGGCGCTTGGCGTTCATGGCATCACCGACGGTTTGATCAACGTTAAGACTAGGCGCGGCAAGTTGTCGCGTCTAATCGCTAGTGTCGATCTATCGATAGATGCCGTCGATCAAGAGGCCGTTGGCGATTTCTGATAGAGCGCGAAACAGGCCTCGGCCAGCGCTGAGCGTGGCGCCCCGCGACGCATGATCAGCCCCAACGGGGCGAGGGTCTGGGCATTTTCGATGGGTTGCAGGCGCAGGTGGTCGGTGAGTTTTTCCAGCCCGCCATCCAGCGGCATGATCGCGCAGCAAAAACCGCCGTGCACGGCTTGTAACAATTGATGGACGGCGTCGGTTTGCAGCAACGGTTGCGGGGTCAGGCCACGGCTGTGGAAGTTGTGGTCGATGGACTGGCGAAAATGCATGCCGCTGGTGAGCATGCCCAGCGGCAGTTCGATCAGCGATTCCCAGCTCAACGGTGCGTCGCCGAAGGTAAAGCTGCGCTGGTCGTACAAAAGGCCCATGCGGGTTTCATTGAAGGCTAGTGATTCGAAACGTTCGTGATCCAGACGATCCAGGTAGGACACGCCGAGATCGATGCGGTTGTTCGCCAGGTGTTCGAGGATCTGTTCAGAACTCAGCGCCGACATTTCAAAACGCAGATTCGGGTGGGCGCTGTGCAGGCGTTGCATCAACGGCAGCGGATCGAAACTCGACAGCGGCACCACGCCCAGTCGCAGCGTGCCGATCAGATTGCCGCGACACGCCGCCGCTTCCGCCTGCAAACCGTCATAGGCCGCCATCACCGAACGTGCCCACGCCAGCACGCGCTCGCCCGGTGCGGTGAAACCTTCGAAGCGCTGGCCACGGTTGACCAGCGGCAGGTCGAGTTCTTCTTCAAGGCTGCGCAGGCGCATCGACAGGGTTGGCTGGGTGATGTGGCAACGCGCGGCGGCCTGGCCGAAGTGGCGGGTTTCGTCGAGGGCGATGAGGAATTTCAGCTGCTTGATGTCCATCTTCGCTCCGGGTGTTGGCGGGGGTGGGCGATTCTACCGCTTGCGCGGTGGCAGGGTCATTGGTCGGCTTGGAACCGGGTTTGTCCGCGGTGGTCTAGGCTTGGACGACTGACCCTTTATTCCATGGAGAGAACCACGATGAGTCTTTTAAGTTTTGTAAAAGAAGCCGGTGAAAAGCTGCTCGATCTTCTGACCCCGGGTAACGCCAATGCCAGTGAGCAGTTGAAGGAACACATCAGCAAGGTCGGTCTGGGCAATCCGAATGTGCAGGCGACGGTGGATGGCGACAAAGTGACTGTCACCGGTGAAGTCGCGAGTCAGGAAGAGAAAGAGAAGATTTTGCTGGCGGTGGGCAATATTGCCGGGGTTGGCAGCGTGGATGATCAGATCACCGTGACCGGCCCGGTGGTGGCTGCAGCAAAGTTTGTCGTGGTGAAAAAAGGCGACACCCTCAGCGCGATTTCCCTCGCCGTGTATGGCAATGCCAACCAGTACAACAAGATCTTCGAGGCCAACAAGCCGCTGCTGTCTCATCCGGACAAGATCTATCCGGGGCAGACTCTGCGTATTCCTGAGTAACACAATACCCCTGTAGGAGCTGCCGCAGGCTGCGATCTTTTGATTTTGATTTTTCCAAACAAGATCAAAAGATCGCAGCCTGCGGCAGCTCCTACAAAGATCAAAGGCCAGCGATCAGATTGCGATAATCCTCAACCGCCGCAAACTCGGCCGTGTCCTTCGGCCCCTTGCGGCTGTCCGGTTCTTTCACCGCCAACAAATGCGCGACACCAAAATCCCGCGCACTGCGAAGAATCGGCAAGGTATCGTCGATAAACAGACTGCGCGCCGGGTCAAAGCCGATGTCCGCCTGCAAGGCATCCCAGAACTGCGGGTTCTCCTTGGGAAACCCGTAATCATGCGAGCTGATCAGCCGTTCGAAATACGGCGCCAGCTCAATCCGTTCCAGCTTCAACGACAGTGAATCGCGGTGCGCGTTGGTGATCATGATCACCCGTTTGCCGGCGCGTTTGATCGCGTCCAGAAAGGTATCGGCATCCGGCCGCAAGGCAATCAGGTGCGCGGTTTCCAGCTTCAATTCACGCACCGACAACTTCAGCTCGGCACTCCAGAAATCCAGGCAATACCACTGCAATTGACCGGCATGGCGTTCGAACAACGGCTGCAATTCCATCTCGGCCATGGCCCGGCTGACCCCGTGCAGTTCGGCGTAGCGCTGCGGCAGATGTTCCAGCCAGAAGTGATTGTCGAAGTGCAGATCCAGCAGCGTGCCGTCCATGTCGAGCAGAACGGTATCGATGTCGGACCACGGTAATGAAGGCATGGCAACGTCTCGAAACGGTAGAAAGATATCCGACGTAAACAATCGGGAAAGCCGCGTTATAGTAGCGCGTTCACGCCAAGGAGCTTTGCATGCGCCAGAAACCCACCGTACTTGCCCGCGAGATCGTCGCCACCAGTCGTCTGTTTTGCGTCGAAGAACTCAAGCTGCGCTTTTCCAACGGCGTGGAACGCACTTACGAGCGTCTGGTCGGCAAAGGTGCGGGCTACGGCGCGGTAATGATCGTGGCGATGCTGGATGCCGAACACGCGGTGCTGGTCGAAGAGTATTGCGGCGGTACTGACGAATATGAGTTGTCCCTGCCCAAAGGCCTGATCGAGCCCGGCGAGGATGTATTGGCAGCGGCCGAGCGCGAACTCAAGGAAGAGGCCGGTTTTGGCGCGCGACAACTGGAACATCTGACCGAGCTGTCGCTGTCGCCCGGTTACATGAGCCAGAAGATTCAGGTGGTCCTGGCCACTGATTTGTACGAAGAGCGTCTGGAAGGCGACGAGCCCGAGCCGATGCGCGTCGATAAAGTGAACCTGCGCGAACTGTCGTCGCTGGCGCTCAATCCGCAATTTTCCGAAGGTCGTGCCCTGGCCGCCCTGTATTTGACCCGCGATCTGCTGACCCAGCGCGGGTTCTTCCCAGCATGAGTGACGTGTCGATGAATTTTCCCCATCCGTTGATGGCGCCAGTGGTTGAACTGGCATTGCAGGCCGGCGAGGCGATTTTGCCGTTCTGGCGCTCCGGCGTTGAAGTCACTGCCAAATCCGATGACTCGCCCGTGACGGCGGCGGATCTGGCCGCGCATCACCTGATCGTCGCCGGGCTGACGGCGCTGGATCCGAGCATTCCAGTGTTGTCGGAAGAAGACGCCAACATCCCACAAGACGTGCGCGCCGGCTGGCAGCGCTGGTGGTTGGTGGATCCGCTGGATGGCACCAAGGAGTTCATCAGCGGCAGTGAAGAGTTCACCGTCAACATCGCGTTGATCGAAAACGGCCGAGTAGTGTTTGGCGTGGTGTCGATGCCGACCAATGGTCGCTTTTACGTGGGCGGTGCCGGGCTTGGCGCATGGCGCTGCGACAAGGGCGGCACGCCGGTTTCGATTCAGGTGCGTGATGTGCCGGGGCCGGGCGAGGCGTTTACCGTGGTTGCCAGCCGTCGCCATTCGAGTCCCGAGCAGGAGCGCTTGCTGGCGGGGTTGAGTGCGAGTCTGGGCGAGTTGCAATTGGCGAACATTGGCAGCTCGCTGAAATTTTGCCTGGTGGCGGAAGGCGCGGCGGATTGCTATCCGCGACTGGCGCCGACTTCGCAGTGGGACACTGCGGCGGCGCAGGGCGTGCTGGAAGGTGCGGGTGGTGAGGTGTTGGATCTGCGCGGAGAAGCGTTCTGTTATCCGGCGCGGGAATCGCTGCGCAATGAGTTCTTTTTGGCATTGCCGGCGAAGGCGGCCTGGCGGGAAAGGTTGTTGGCGTTGGCCCGGGGTTAAGTGGGCTGATCGGCAATCGCCCTCACCCCAGCCCTCTCCCCCAGGAGAGGGAGCCGACCGAGGGATATTGGAAAGCAGCGCTGACCTGATCGAGGTTTGCTGAATCCATAATCGCTGCGATCTTTCAGGTCGATGTACAACGCCAGACACCTCGGTCAGTCCCCTCTCCCTCTGGGAGAGGGTTAGGGTGAGGGGCTGTTGATCTTCAGCGATGCAAAACGTACTGCCCGGTAAATGTCACTGCATCCTCATCGCTACCTGCATTGACGATCCGCGTATTCAACGTCAACCGTGCCCGCCCATAACGCCGATACATCGCGAGAAACTTCTTCCACACTGCCGCATCTGGCGCCGGGCAGATTGCCGTGGCGTCGCCGGTCACCGGAAGCGGATAACTGATCTGCCCCTCCTGAATCACAATGTGCCCGTCGGTGATTCCTTCTTCTTTCAGGCGCAAATGCAACCAGCCCCAACCGGCCAGCACCGCGCCGCAGTAAAGGCTGCCGCCGAACATGGTGCTCTTGTGATTGACGTTCGGATCGAGTGGCAGATGCAGACTCAACTGCTGTTCATGCCACTCAAGCACCTTCAGAGCCATGTCCCGAGTCAACGGAATGTCGTGATGCAGGACCGACTCCAGATAGCGACTGTCTGTACTCATTCGTTCTCGTCCCCCTGGCTGCTGTCGCCGAAGTTGAGGCCATGCTTGCGCAACTTGTCATGCAGGGTCTTGCGCGGAATGCCCAAGGCTTCGGCGAGGCTGCGTACGGAGCTGTGAGCGCGTGCCAGTTCGGCAGCGATCAATGATTTTTCGAAGTTTTCCACTTGCTCGCTGAGGCCGCCGTTGATGACTTCGACAGTGGTGGTGCCAGTGCCTTCAGCGCCGCTGTTATCCAGCGCCAGTTCCAGACCGAGGGCGAAGCGTTCGGCGGCATTCTGCAGTTCGCGCACGTTGCCTGGCCAGGTGTGACGCAGTAGCAAAGCGCGCTGCGCCGGTTGCAGTTCATGCGGCGGTAAACCGTGGCGGGCGCTGGCTTCATCGGCGTAATGCTGGAACAGCACCAGCGCATCTTCGCCGCGTTCGCGCAGTGGCGGAATGCGCAGTGGCGCAACGTTGAGGCGGTAATACAAGTCGGCGCGGAAGCGGCCCTGATCGGCGGCCTGACGCAGGTCTTCCTTGGTCGCGGCGATCACGCGGATGTCCAGCGGGATCAGTTGATTGCCACCCAGACGCTCGACCACGCGCTCCTGCAACATGCGCAGCAGTTTCACTTGCACGTCCATGCTCATGCTTTCGATTTCATCGAGAAACAGCGTGCCGCCATTGGCGAATTCGAATTTACCGATGCGGCGTTTTTGCGCACCGGTAAAAGCGCCGGGCTCGTGGCCGAACAGTTCGCTTTCCACCACCGACTCGGCCAGCGCGCCGGCGTTGATCGCTACGAACGGGCCGTTACGACGGCTGGACAAATCGTGCAAGGCGCGGGCGACCACTTCCTTACCCGCGCCGGTTTCACCGAGGATCAGCACGTCAGCTTTGGTCGCGGCCAGCGCGCCGATCTGTTCACGCAAACGCAGCATGGGAGTCGAGTGGCCGACCAGACGTGCACTCAATTCGTTGCGATCGCTGAGGGCCAGGCGCAGGCTGCGGTTGTCCAGCACCAGCCGGCGCAGGGCGAGCGCGCGGCGCACGCTGTCGAGCAGCGCGTCGCTGGCAAACGGTTTTTCAAGAAAGTCATAAGCGCCGGCACGCATGGCTTGCACCGCCAGCGGCACATCGCCGTGCCCAGTGATCAGCAGCACGGGTAATTCCGGATCCTGCGCGTGCAATTCGCTGAGCAACTCCAGACCGTCCATGCCCGGCATGCGAATGTCGCTGACCACCACGCCGGGCCAGTCACGCTCAAGCTGCGCCGCCAGACCCTTGGCTTCGGACAGCGGCAGAATTTTCAGGCCGGCCAGATCCAGTGTCTGGCCGAGGGCCTGACGCAGGTGCGGATCGTCGTCGATCAACACCACCTGAATGCGATTGTCGATGGTCATGCACTTCGATCCTCGGACGGTTGCAGGCTGACCCCGGGCGCACCGGCGCGCAGTCGCAGGGTAATCAAGGCGCCACCTTGCTTGTGGTTGGCGAACGACAGTTCACCACCGAAGGCGCGCATCAGGGTTTCACAGATTGCCAGGCCCAGGCCCAGGCCCTGAGTGCGGGTCTTGGTGGTGTAGAAGGGTTCGCTGGCGCGGCCGAGGGCTTCCATGCAGAACCCGGGGCCGTTGTCGCGAATGTACAGATTGACGCCTTCGGTGGTCGATTCGGCACTCAGCCAGAGTTTGCGCGGCGGGCCTTTCTCGGTGAGGGCATCGAGGGCGTTGGCCAGCAGATTGCCGAGCACCTGACGCAGGCGCGTTTCTCCAGCCTCGACCCACAGAGTGGCGGCGGGCAGATCGCGGATCAGCTCGACTTCCATGCTGCGGCGACGCTTGGCCAGCAGGGCAAGGGCATCGTCGAGCGCCGGTTGCAGGGCAACGCTTTCCGGCGCGTGGCGATCGCGGCGGGCAAAGGCGCGCAGGTGGGCGATGATCGAGGCCATGCGCCCGGTCAGTTCGCTGATCAGTTTGAGGTTGCCGCGCGCATCGTCGGTGCGCTGATGATCGAGCAGCACTTCGGCGTTTTCCGCGTAGCTGCGGATCGCTGCCAGCGGCTGATTGAGTTCGTGGCTGATGCTCGCTGACATGGTCCCCAGCGCCGACAACTTACCGGCCTGGACCAGATCGTCCTGGGCGCGCACCAGTTCCTGCTGGGCCTGTTCACGCTCCAGCACTTCTTCCTTCAAGCGCCGGTTGAGGCCTTCGAGGTCGCTGGTGCGCTCGGCGACGCGGCCTTCCAGTTCGCGACGTGCCTTGGCCTCGAACGCGATGCGTTCCAGATAATGCCGACGGCGCTGCATCATCAGACCGAGCAACAACATCACCACCAACAACGTGGCGCCGCCGATGGCCACTACGGTGCGCACCGGGCGGTCGATCAGCGTGCGCGGGGCGAGGATGCTCACGCTCCAGCCGGTTTCGGCGATGTCGTGGGTCTGGATCAGCCACGCGCTGGGGCTGAGGTTCAGCGGTCGCGGTTCGCGGGTCGGGTAGGGCTGAATGGCGGTAATCGCTGAGCGTTCGCCATCGCTCAATTTACGGGTCGAGCGAAAGCGCCATTCCGGACGCGACGTGAGGATGACCACGCCGTTGTGGTCGGTGACCAACAGTTGTTCCGGGGTTTTTCCCCACAGGCTTTCGGTGTGGTCGAGGTCGACCTTGATCACCAGCACGCCGATGATTTTTTCGCCGTTGCGCACGGCGGCGGCGAAGAAATAACCGCGTTTGGCCGACGTGGTGCCGAGGCCGAAGAAGCGCCCGAGACGTCCGGCCATGGCTTCGCTGAAGTACGGGCGGAAGGAGAAATTGCGGCCGACAAAACTGTCGTGCTTGTCCCAGTTCGACGCCGCCAGCGTCTGACCGCTGGTGTCCATCAGGTACATGACTTCGGCGCCAGTCTGCGCGGCAATGTTCTTCAGCAGGCGATTGGCATTGCCTTGGGTGACGCCGTCGTCTGGCGCGCCGAGTACCGAGCGCAGGGCGGGCAGGTCGCCGAGGATCTGTGGCAACACTTCATAACGGTGCAGCGTGCCTAGCAGGTTGGCGACGTAGAGGTCGAGGGTCTGGCGGTTCTGCCCGGCCAGTTCGCTGCGGTAATAGCGCTCGGCGAGATGCTCCAGCGGCCACAGCAGCGGCGCCAGACACAGGGCCAGCAGGGCGAGGCTGCGCCAGCGAGGTCTGCGGGGAAGAGTTGGTTTCATGAGCCGATGCGCCTGAGTTGTCAGGCGCATTATGCCTAGGCTCAGGCGAAGACGTCAGCGTCCTTGAGCAGGGCTGCAGCCTGATCCTTGGCGGACAGCTTCGGCGCTTCGTCCAGCTGCCAGTCGATGCCCAGAGCCGGGTCATCCCAACGAATGCTGCGCTCGGACGATGGATCGTAGTAGTTGGTGGTCTTGTAGAGGAATTCGGCGAACTCGCTCAGCACCACGAAACCATGAGCAAAACCTTCAGGCACCCACAGTTGACGATGGTTTTCAGCCGACAGACGCACAGCCACCGATTTGCCGAAGTGCGGCGAGCTGCGGCGAATGTCCACGGCCACGTCCAATACTTCGCCAACCGTCACACGAACCAGTTTGCCCTGGGTGTTTTGCAGTTGGTAATGCAGGCCACGCAACACGCCTTTTTGCGAGCGCGAGTGGTTGTCCTGTACGAATTGCGTGTCCAGACCGGTAGCGTCCTGAAACGCCTTGGCATTGAAGCTCTCGTAGAAAAAACCGCGCTCGTCACCAAACACCTTCGGTTCGATGATCAGAACACCGGGCAGGTCGGTGGTGATTACATTCATGGGGATTTCCCTAGGCAGGTGTGAATGGCCGACATTCTTGCGCAAAGTGCCATTTAACGCGAGTGCAGACCGTAAGGGACGATTCAATCAACCTCGCCAAAATACCAGCGTTCTTCCTCATAGGACTGGCCATCGCAATCTTCAACTGTATAGCTCAGGCCTCTCTCTCGAATGCCCGGCGGTAAAACGAGTCCCCATTCCCGGGCCAGGCTTTTCCCGGTTTCGACGTATTCACTATCAGCAGGAGGGATATGACCTCGGTGATATTCCATGTCGGTATAGATGCATATCTCGCTGGAAAACATTCCTGGCAAGGAGATGGCGGCGACCACTCTGCAATCGATAGCATTTTCCGGTCGTGACATACGCAGGTGCTGCGCCGCGTTGATCAGGTGCTGCGCGCACTGCCGACGCAGATCCGCGGTTGCTTGTTTTCCCTGGACCATCGACATGTGAATCGGGATTTTCCAGTTGCTGTATTTTTCCTCTTCGGTGAGGTCGGCCGGAAAGTAACCTTCGAAGTCAGCGGCCCAAGCGGCTAACGCGCGTAGACGGCGAGGGATATTGCGGACTTTTTTGTTGGAGAGGGCGAGGCGGCGCTGGGACATTTTGCTGATTGCTTCCGTGCGGATAACGTTCAAAGGGGTCAGGTTGAACAGTGAAGTGTTCAAACGCAATCTGAAATTGCTGTAGGAAAAGTTAATGTGGGGGGGGTGCCGGCACAGTGTTGCGCCCTTGATCCGGTCGGGAGTCGGTATAAGGGGTTGCGTCTCGCCAAAAGCAATGGCGATATAGGCACCTAATAAAATTTCAGGGGTTGTTTCATGCCGCTCGCCACGTTGATTCATCGCGCCAGTTTGCCCAGCCCGCAGGTTTCTGCGGAGCAGGCCCAGCAATGGCTGGCGGAGCACTACGGGCTCAGTGGCACGTTGCAGGCCCTTGGCAGTCAGCAGGATCTGAATTTTCGCGTCGACAGCCCGCGCGGGCGTTTTGTGCTGAAAATCTGCCGTGGCGATTACGCCTTGGTGGAGCTGAAAGCCCAGCATGCCGGCCTCAAATACCTGGCCGAGCACTCGACGGTGACGGTGCCACGGGTGATCGCGGCCAATAACGGCGAAGACCTGCTGTCACTGGAGGTTGGGGGCGAAGCCGTTCATGTGCGGCTGCTGGATTACATCGAGGGGCAGCCGCTGACGCATCTCGATCACTTGGGTCGTGATGTGGTGGCGAGTTTTGGCCGGCTCTGCGGTGAGATGGATCTGGCGCTGGCCGGATTCGACCATCCGGGCCTTGAGCGCACGTTGCAGTGGGATGCCCGCCACGCCAGTGCACTGATCAGCCATTTGCTGCCGGTGATCAAGGATGAGCAACAACGCGCATTGATCGCCGATGCCGCCGAACAGGCCGAGCGCCGTTTGCAGCCGTTGCGGGGCAAGCTGCCGGTGCAGGCGATCCATATGGACATCACCGATGACAACGCCGTTTGGGCGCGCGATGCCCAGCGTCACTGGCAGTTGCAGGGTGTGATCGACTTTGGCGATCTGGTGCGCACCTGGCGCATCACCGATCTGTCGGTGACCTGTGCGGCGTTGCTGCATCACGCCGCTGGCGATCCGTTTGTCATCCTGCCGGCGGTGCAGGCCTACCACGCGGTCAACCCGCTGCAGCATGAGGAGCTGCAAGCGCTGTGGCCATTGATCGTCGCGCGCGCAGCGGTGCTGGTACTCAGTGGCGAGCAACAGGTCAGCATCGACCCGGCGAATACTTACAGCCGCGACAACCTCAGCCATGAGTGGGAAATCTTCAGGGTGGCGATATCGGTGCCACAGGCGCTGATGGAAGCGGCGATCCTCACGGCCGTCGGTCACGCATTGCCGGCGATCGACAGCGAAGGGTTTGCGCCCTTGCTGCCCGGTCTGGTCGGCCGCGAGTTTGCGCTGATCGATCTCGGTGTCCTGAGTCCGCACTTCGAGGCCGGCAACTGGGAGCAGGAGGGTATCGATCAGCACCTGTTGAACGAAGCGGCGGCGGCCCATGGTTTGGCGGCGAGCCGTTATGGTCAGTACCGTTTGTCGCGCACTCGTCCCGACAGTGCCGTTGAACCGGATACCTTCCCGCTGCACGTGGAATTGCGCGTGCCCGATGGCACCACCGTGGAGGCGCCGTTCGCTGGCGTCGTGCATCAGGCCGCAGACGGTGTGCTGCAACTGGATGGCCCGCAACTCAGCGTGCGCCTGTGGGGCGTGACGCCTTCGCTGCACAGCGGCGCGGCGCTGGTCAAAGGGCAGGTGCTGGGCGCGGTCAGCGGCCCGTTGTTGGTGCAGTTGTGTCGGGGCGCGCAGCTCAATGCGCCGCTGTTTTGCACCCCGGCGCATGCTCCGGCGTGGCAGGCGCTGTGCCCATCGCCCGCTGCGTTGTTAGGACTGGCCTGCAATGCCGAGCCGGAGCTTGACGCGAAAACCCTACTCGAACGCCGCGATGCCAGTTTCGCCCGCACGCAAAAACACTACTACGTTGACCCGCCGCGTATCGAACGCGGCTGGCGCAATCATCTGATCGACATGCAGGGCCGCTCCTATCTGGACATGCTCAACAACGTGGCGGTGCTCGGTCACGGCCACCCGCGCATGGCGGCGGTCGCGGCGCGTCAGTGGTCGCTGCTCAACACCAACTCGAGGTTCAACTATGCGGCGGTTGCCGAGTTTTCCGAACGCCTGCTGAAACTGGCGCCGGAAGGCATGGATCGGGTGTTTCTGGTCAACAGCGGCAGCGAGGCCAATGATCTGGCGATTCGTCTGGCGTGGGCCTATAGCGGCGGTCGCGACATGATCAGCGTGCTTGAGGCCTATCACGGCTGGACGGTCGGCGCCGATGCGGTATCAACGTCAATTGCCGACAACCCGAAAGCCCTGGAAAGTCGCCCGGACTGGGTGCATCCGGTGCCTGCGCCAAACACCTATCGCGGTGAATTCCGTGGCCTCGATTCGGCGCCGGATTACGTGCGCAGCGTTGAACATCACCTGGCAACACTCGCCGAGCAGAAGCGCCAACTGGCCGGGTTCATCTGCGAGCCGGTGTATGGCAACGCCGGTGGCATCTCGCTGCCGCCGGGGTATCTGAAACAGGTTTACGGGTTGGTGCGCGCGCAGGGCGGCGTGTGCATCGCCGACGAAGTGCAGGTCGGGTACGGGCGCATGGGCCACTTCTTCTGGGGTTTTGAAGATCAGGGCGTGGTGCCGGACATCATCTGCATGGCCAAGGGCATGGGCAATGGTCAACCGCTGGGCGCGGTCATTACTCGCCGGGAAATTGCCGAGGCGCTGGAGGCCGAGGGTTACTTTTTCTCCTCGGCGGGCGGCAGTCCGGTGAGTTGTCAGATCGGCATGGCGGTGCTCGATGTCATGGAAGAAGAAAAACTTTGGGAGAGCGCGCAAGTAGTCGGTGGCCACTTCAAGGCGCGGCTCGAAGCGTTGATCGATAAACATCCGCTGGTGGGCGCGGTGCACGGTTCCGGGTTCTATCTCGGGCTGGAGCTGATCCGCAATCGCGAGACGCTGGAGCCGGCGAGCGAGGAAACCGCGATGTTGTGCGATCGCTTGCGTGAGCTGGGGATTTTCATGCAGCCGACTGGGGATGATCTGAACATTCTCAAGATCAAGCCACCGATGGTGACATCGCGCCAGAGTGTGGATTTCTTTGTCGATATGCTCGATCGAGTCCTCAGCGAAGGTCTGTAAGCACGCACACTGACCCCTGTGGGAGCGAGCCTGCTCGCGAAAGCGGTTTCTCATTCAACAACTGTGTTGATTGAATAAACGCCTTCGCGAGCAGGCTCGCTCCCACATTTGTTTTGGGTTTCTAATTCGATTTGTATCGGCTTTTTATCGGTTTATTTAGACGAAAGGCAATTTACTAGCTTCTAAAGCCGATATTTATCGGCTATAAAGTCGCCATTGCTCCGGCATGGCGATCTCATGTCCGGTGCGCGCGTTTTCTTTTCGGTCGAATTGTCGACCGTCAAAGCACTTGCCCGGAGATGATTCATGAGCCGTATCGTTACCGTTGCCGCCACTCAGATGGCCTGTTCCTGGGATCTGGAAGCCAACCTCGAAATCGCTGAAAGGCTGGTGCGCGAAGCCGCCGCCAAAGGCGCGCAGATCATCCTGATTCAGGAGCTGTTCGAGGCGCCGTATTTCTGCCAGAAGCCAAACCCGGACTATCTGCAACTGGCGACGACGGTGGAAGAAAACGTCGCGATCAAACATTTCCAGAAAATCGCCAAAGAGCTGCAAGTGGTGCTGCCGATCAGCTTCTACGAACTGGCCGGCCGCGCGCGTTTCAACAGCATCGCGATCATCGACGCCGACGGCAGCAACCTCGGGATTTATCGTAAAAGCCATATTCCGGACGGCCCGGGCTACCACGAGAAGTACTACTTCAACCCCGGCGACACCGGTTTCAAAGTGTGGAACACCCGTTACGCAAAAATCGGCGTGGGCATTTGCTGGGATCAGTGGTTCCCGGAAGCTGCGCGCAGCATGGCGTTGCAAGGCGCGGAGATTCTGTTTTACCCAACCGCGATCGGCAGCGAGCCGCACGACAAGACTATCTCGTCGCGCGATCACTGGCAGCGCGTGCAGCAGGGTCACGCCGGCGCCAACCTGATGCCGCTGATCGCCAGCAACCGCATCGGCAACGAGGAGCAGGACGGCTACGACATCACGTTCTACGGCTCTTCGTTCATCGCCAACCAGTTCGGCGAAAAAGTGCAGGAGCTGAATAAAACCGAAGAAGGTATTCTTGTGCACACTTTCAACCTCGACGAGCTCGAACACATTCGCAGCGCGTGGGGTTCATTCCGTGACCGCCGTCCGAACCTGTACGGCGCGTTGAAAACCCTCGACGGTTCCCTGGAGTCCTGATCCCGATGACCACCTTGAAAAGTACCCCGCGCGCCGACGGCTTTCACATGCCGGCCGAGTGGGCGCCGCAAACGCAGACCTGGATGATCTGGCCCGAGCGCCCGGACAACTGGCGTCTGGGCGGCAAACCGGCGCAAGCTGCACACGCAGCAGTAGCCAAAGCCATTGCGCGTTTTGAACAGGTGACCGTTGCCGTGTCCGCCGGCCAATACGAAAACGCCCGCGCGCGCCTCGACGTACCGAATATCCGCGTGGTCGAGATGTCCAGCGATGACGCCTGGGTACGCGACAGCGGCCCGACCTTCGTCATCAACAACAGCGGCGAAGTGCGTGGTGTGAACTGGGACTTCAACGCCTGGGGCGGTTTCGACGGCGGTCTGTACTCGCCGTGGAATCGTGACTCGCAGGTCGGCGGCAAGATCCTCGAGATCGAGCGCAGCCCGCGTTACCGCACTGAAGGTTTCGTGCTTGAAGGCGGCTCGATTCACGTCGACGGCGAAGGCACGCTGATCACCACCGAAGAGTGCCTGCTCAACCGCAATCGCAACCCGCATCTGGGTCGCGAAGAAATCGAAGCGGTGCTCAGCGCCAATCTGGCTGTGGATAAAATCATCTGGCTGCCGGACGGTTTGTTCAACGACGAAACCGACGGCCATGTGGATAACTTCTGCTGCTACGTGCGTCCCGGCGAAGTGCTGCTGGCGTGGACCGACGATCCGCAGGATCCGAACTACCCGCGCTGCCAGGCTGCGATGAAAGTCCTGCAAAGCAGCACTGACGCCAAGGGTCGCCCGTTCACGGTGCACAAAATGCCGATTCCGGGGCCGCTCTACGCGACTGAAGAAGAGTGCGCCGGTGTCGATCCAGTGGACGGCACGCAGGAGCGTAATCCGTCCGTGCGCCTGGCCGGTTCCTACGTGAACTTCCTGATCGTCAACGGCGGCATCATCGCGCCGAGTTTCGACGATCCAATGGACGCGCCGGCCAAGGAAATTCTGCAGAAGCTGTTCCCGCAGCACGAAGTGGTGATGGTGCCGGGCCGCGAACTGTTACTGGGTGGCGGCAATATCCACTGCCTTACCCAACAGCAACCCGCGCCGCACAAAGAGTGAGTTGAGTCGTAACAGCTTGAGTTGATTAATAAATCAGCCGAGCAATGAATAGCTCGCTATGCATGCGAAGAAGCCCGCAGCCCGATTGGATTGCGGGCTTCTTTGTATCCGCTTGTCGACAAATGCGAAACCTTGGCATAGCTCTTGTATTCATCACCCGTGCACTAGGGAGGGGGGAGAACTTCAACAGTTCTGTCATAAACCTTGGATAACGTAGCCGCTCACGAACGGGGAGAGAGCGCTGAAATGAACGCCGAAGTGAACGTAGTCAGCGAGCGGACGTTGCATCCCATGGCCGTTAACGGCGAATCGCTCCAGATTGTCGCGCACTGGTTGAAGTCCAATGGAACGCGTCAGATCAGGGAACCTGATCCGCGCCGGATGATGATCGAGCGTTACCCCGCTGGCCTGTTCAGCGAGGCCGAACTGGATGCATTGTGGGCTGTAATGGAAGGATAGGAAGAACAACAGGGATTGGTAAAAGCGCTGCCGGGATGGCGGCGCTTTTTTATGCACGATTATTTTTGTACACACCTGTTCAATGTGGGAGCGAGCCTGCTCGCGAAGGCAGTGGATCAGGTTACGACGATGTCGACTGACCCGACGCTTTCGCGAGCAGGCTCGCTCCCACAGGGATTTGTGTGAAATCAGAAGCTGTAGGTGCCGGTCATTACGACGCTACGTGGCGCACCCGGTTGAATCTGATACTGGCTGGTCGCCGACGCGTAATACTCGCGATCGGTGATGTTGTTCAGCGCCGCGCGCAAATCCCAATCCTTGAAGCGGTAACCGACCAACGCATCCCAGCGACCATAACCCGGTAAAACGGTGGTGTTGGCGTTATCGGCATAGCGTTGGCCAACCAGGGTCAGACCGGTTTCACCGTACCAGCCCATCTCCGGTTTCCAGGTCAGGAACAGGCTGCCATTGTGCTTGGCGACGTTGTTGATGCGTTTGCCTTCCAGGCCGTTGTTGTCCTTCTCGATCTTCGCGTCCTGCATACCGACGCCACCGCGCATGTACCAGTTGCCGACGAGGTTGCCGGTGGCCGTCAACTCGATCCCGCGCGAGCGCTGCAGACCGGACATTACGGTCAGGGTCGGGTCGTTTGGATCGGTGGTGCGGCGGTTGTAGAGTTCCAGGTCATAGATCGCCAGCGTGGTGCTCAAGCGATCATCGAACCAGTCGCTCTTCACGCCGATCTCTTTCTGCTTGGTCAGCTCGGGACTGAGGTCGTTGGTGTTGCCGGCCGCGCCTGGGGTGATGCCGATCAAGCCGCCGCCCACTGGCGAAAACGTTTTGGACCATGAGGCGTAGAACGAATGGTTCTGCAGCGGCGTCCAGACCAGACCCACGCGTGGGCTGGTGCTGTGGCTGTCGCGATCTTCAGAAATGTTGCGCAGCTTGTTGGTCGACTCGATATCGAAAGTGTCGTAGCGCAGACCGGCGAGCACTTGCCATTGGTCGTTCAGGCGCAGTTGGTCCTGGACGTACACCGCGCGACTTTCGACTTCAGTGTGGCTGCTGCTGGAGACCTGCATGCTGCCGGTGTGGCGCAGATCGCGGTTGGGGTTGTACAGGTCAAGCGACGGTACCGGTTGCGCGCCGGGCGTTCTGCCGGTGGCGGCGTTATACAGTGTCGGATCGCGGCGCTGGCTGCCGATCTCGATGCCAGTGAGCAGACGATGTTCTAGGCCGAAGGTATCGAATCCGCCCTCGAGTTCAACGTTGTTATAGACGTTGCGGGTGGTCAGATCCTGCTGCCAGTGCTGACGCGTGACCTTGTTGGTCGCCGGGGTGTAACCGGTGAGGTAGGTATTGTCGAAATCACTGTCGAGCTTGAATACGCCAAGGGTCTGGCGCAGTTGCCAGTTATCGTTGATTTCGTAAGTGAGTTTCGAGCGCAGCGATTGCGACTTGTCGTCGATGAAGTCGTGATCGTTGCCATAGGTGGTGTCACGACCGACATCCGCCGGGCGCCCGTTGACGCCAGGGATGCCGCGATCCGGGGTGCGGTTGTAGCGGCTGTATTCGTACTGCACCAGCCAGTTCAGATCCGGCGTCAATTGCCAGCTCATAGACGGCGCGAACAGTTGGCGATTGCCGCTGACACCGTCGCGGAAGCTGTTTTCATCCATGTTGCCCATGTTCAGGCGCAGGCTGATGTTTTCGCTCGGGTCGGTGCTGAGGTCGGCGTAAAGGCTGCGCAAATCTTCGCTGCCAGCCTGGGCTTCGATGGTCGAGCGGCGGCCGAACTCCGGCATTTTGCTCACGCGGTTGACGATCCCGCCCTGACTGCCACGACCGTACAGCACAGCGGCTGGGCCTTTGAGTACTTCGACGCGTTCGATGTTGTGCAGGTCGCGCTTGTACTGGCTGTCGTCGCGGATGCCGTCCAGATAGAAGTCGTTGCTGGCATCGAAACCGCGGATGCGCAGGCTGTCGAAGCGAGTGTCGGCGCTGCTGCTGACGTTGGGCATGCCGCTCAAGGCGTCAGCAATATCATTGGTGCCGTAGTTGGCGACGTTGGCGGTCTTGATCGAATCAATCGCCTGCGGCACATAACGCACCGGTGTTGAAGTGCGCGTCGCGGTGCTGCTGAGCTTCACCCGAGGGTCGTCGGCTTGCGCTTCGGCGCTGATCGCGGTGGCGGGTAACTCGGTCGCCGAATAGGCAAAACCACTGGACAGAAAAGCAGAAAGCCCAAGAGTGAGGGGCGTAAGACGGAACGGGGCAGGCATTGAAAAGCGCATCCGAAAGGGTGGAAGAATTCGATCGCGCGAATGGTAATGCTTTGCATTTACTTCTGTTAATTATTCCTTATAAGTTCCCTTGTCTGATTGTTTCAATTTGTGTCCGGTTCGACACAATCTGGCCGACCAGACAATTCGACCGATTCGCGAAACAGACTGAAAGCCATTCCGGCGTTTTTCTGCACGGGTGCGAGGACTAATCTGCCGCCATCGATTTTCCTGACTTGCTGCCGGAGCTTCCCCATGATTCTTCATTACATCTACGACCCGTTGTGCGGCTGGTGTTATGGCGCCAAGCCGCTGGTTGAAGCCGCACAACAGGTGCTGCCAGTGCTCGCCCATGCCGGGGGCATGATGAGTGGCGCCAACCGCCAACGTGTTTCCCCGCAACTGCGCAATTACGTCATGCCCCACGACCGACGCATTGCCGAATACACCGGCCAGCCTTTCGGCGAAGCGTATTTCGAGGGTTTGCTGCGTGACCACTCAGCGGTGTTCGATTCGACGCCACCGATTGCTGCGGTCATGGCGGCCGAAGCCATCGACCGAGGCGGTCTGCGCATGCTGGGGCGGTTGCAGACTGCGCACTATGTGGAAGGGCGACGCGTTGCTGATTCAGCCGTGCTGTTGGAATTGGCCATGCAGATGGGCTATGCGCAGGAAGATTTCCACATTGCGTTTGAGTCCGTTGATAGCGAGGGGCATATAAAAGCCAGTCGCCAGTTTTTGGCTCAATTGGGCGGCCAGGGTTTTCCAACGATTGCTCTGGAGCAGAACGGGACATTCCAATTGATCGACATCAGCCCCTGGCTGGGCAAGCCGCAGGCATTTGCCGATTGGTTGCAACAGGCAATCGCCCTCGATGAAACCGGTAAAACTTCTGCATTTTGTTCTATCGATGGTTGCGCCTGATACGCGCTGGATTCACTGGCTGTTTGCGTTTCCCAGCAAGTAGTCAGCGCAAAATTTACGTTTCTTAGACGATTTTTACCTATTTAAAGACGATTCTTGAAATTGACACATTGTTCAGGGCGCGGCTACGATTCGGCCCAACGCCTGTGGCCAACCGCCATGACTCAAAATAAGGAGCAGGCCCGCCATCACGTTATCGTGGGCGGGCCTTTTTGTTTCGGGGTGAATAAAAGAGTGCAAAAGCGCCGTTTCCGCCGTTCGACACAGCGCGTTTCAACCCGTAATAAGGAAAACAAAATGTTGAACAAGCGAATCAGTCTGATCGCATTGGGGATGTTGAGCGCCACTCAGGCCATGGCTAACGACCAGGCCGAGTCCAAGGGTTTTGTTGAAGACAGCAGCCTCAAAGTGCTGCTGCGCAATGCCTACATCAATCGTGATTACAAAAACGGTAACGACGACAAGGCCGAGTGGGGCCAAGCGGCCATCGGTAC
The DNA here is from genome assembly GCF_028656995.1 of Pseudomonas sp. TNT2022 ID642. Classification (NCBI taxonomy): domain Bacteria; kingdom Pseudomonadati; phylum Pseudomonadota; class Gammaproteobacteria; order Pseudomonadales; family Pseudomonadaceae; genus Pseudomonas; species Pseudomonas sp. TNT2022 ID642. The sequence continues at coordinate 48,496 of NZ_JAMDGW010000024.1, forward strand.
GTTCTCGTCCGGCTTCACCCAGGGCACCGTGGGTGTCGGTGTCGACGCTTTCGGTCTGTACGCACTGCGTCTGGATGGCGGCAAGGGTCGCAGCGGCGCCGGTGGTATCGATTTCTTCAAGCAGGAAAATGACGGTCGCGCGAACCATGACATAGCCAAGGGCGGTGCCGCGGTGAAGTTCCGCTTCTCCAACACCGTGTTGACCTACGGCGACCAGATGCTGGCCCTGCCGGTGCTGAGCTACGACAATGTGCGTCTGCTGCCGGAAAGCTACACCGGTACCCTGATCACTTCCAAAGAGATCAAAGGTCTGGAACTGAACGCCGGTCGTTTCACCGCCGAATCGCGCAAGAGCGACGAAGGCCGTGACAGCGGTGGTCTGAAGTCGATCAACGTGTTGGGCGGTAGCTACCAGTTCACCGAGAACTTCAAAGGTGCGTTGTACGCTTCCGACGTCGAAGACGTATTGAAGAAACAATACGTGAACGCCAACTACGTGTTGCCGTTCAACAAGGATCAGTCGCTGACCCTGGACTTCAACGGTTACCGCACCAAGCTCGACAGCTCGTACGTTCGCGAAAACACCATTCCCGGTGAAAGCATCGTGACCGGTCGCGACAACAAGATCTGGAGCCTGGCTGCAACGTTCGCCACTGGCCCACACTCGTTCACCGTGGCCCACCAGCGTTCCACCGGCGACAGCAACCTCGGCTACGCCTACGGTGGTTACCAGAAAGATCAACATCGCGTTGGTGACGGTGGTAACTCCATCTACCTGGCCAACTCCTACTGGTCGGACTTCAACGCTGAAGACGAACGCAGCTGGCAGTTGGGCTACGGCCTCGACTTCAGCGCATTCGGCGTACCGGGCCTGAGCTACAACTTCGCTTACGTGCGTGGCGACAACATCACCACTTCCACCAGCGAAGGCGGCACCGAGCGCGAGATCTTCAACCAGTTCAAATACGTTGTGCAGTCTGGCCCGGCCAAAGACCTCAGCGTGAAGTTGCGCAGCTCGATCCTGCGTGTTTCGCAGAAATCCAGCGAGTACAACGTCAGCGGTAACGAACTGCGCGTATTCGTGGATTACCCGATCAACATCTTCTGATGCCTGATCAAGTGTAAGAAACGTGAGAAAAACCCCGACTGGTTCGGGGTTTTTTTTCGACGGTTTTTCGATTAAAACCGGAAAAAACCCGTGTTTTTGTCATGTAAAAGTTGTTTTTGAGGCGCTGCAAATGCCGTTTCAAACAGGGCTTTAAATGCCTGAAATTCTTTCTCATGGACGCAAATTCTCCACCTAATAGATTAGGCCGCTCAACGCAGCGGAGAATTTGGTAATGATCGTTTTGAACAGAGAAGTGGGCGAATCGCTACGGCGCGACAAATATGTCAACGTCCAGGGTGGTGACTTCAATCTCTACGGTCATTTTGCCGACTTCGTCAGACTGACCAAAAGTTGGGAAAACATGGAGCCTGACAGTTACTACGGTCAGGCCGAAGCCGGCATGCGTTACCGTCGTTACAGCGACTTTGAGTACAACCCCAAGACTCGCGAGCTGAAGCAACTCGAGCATCGCGCGTACGTGCAGTCGAAAGAGAACAACGCTTATGTTGGCGGCCTCGTGCGGCACTTTCAGGACTTCTCCGATGAAGTGATTACTTCGCCGGTGATGCGCAGCCTGATCGACACCGATTTCGAAGTGTACAAAAGCGTGCTGCCGGAAGAGCTGCACGATGAAATCTGGCAATGCCAGATCCATCAGATCCGCATCGAGATCAAACCCGGCAAACAACTGGAAATCACCCCTGAAGGCATTCACTGCGACGGCTATCCGTTCAGCGGTGTGCACTTCTGGGGCCGCAACAACGTCGAGGGAGCGGAGAGTCGTCTGTACGACATCCACGAGCATCAATTGGCGTCGACCACTTACCAGGAAATTCTCGACACCACTTACTTCCTCGATCGCGACATGCGCCACTACGTGACCCCGGCCCGCAACACCCACACGCATGCCATGGCGTATCGGCAGATTCTGGCGATTTCCTTCTCGCGGCCCGGGACCGCTTTCGACATTGTTCGCTAATCAGATCACCCCAATCGACGGCGTCGAGTGCTCGACGCCGGTGGTGCTGCGACGCGCCACGGCCAAGGATGCGCAGCGCATGGAGCGCTTCTTCCGCCAGTTCGACGAAGTGTCCTTCTGTGAATGGCAGGATGCCAAGTGCCTGCGCGGCGTGCTGATCCAGAAAACCACCACGGCCTATCTCGCCTTCGACGTCGCCGGCGAAATCGTCGGCGCCGTACTCGGTGGCATGCTCGGCAGTCGCGGCACGATCAATCATCTGGCGGTCAGCCCGCGCTATCGCAGCCAGGGAGTCGGTCAGCGTCTGGTTGAAGCAGCGTCTTCCGATATGAAACGGGTCGGTGTGTTGCGGATGTTTCTGTTCGTTGACGATGCTAACCTCGCGGGCAAGCGTTTTTGGACCGCCCAGGGTTTTTGCGAGCCTCATGGCGAACGGACATTTGAGAGGGATCTATGAATGAAACGTCCGGCAGTGCGCCGCTGATGGCTGCCCATCAGCCGTCGCGCACGTTTGCCGAAGCCAGCCCGGTGGTGGCCGGCTACTTCACGGTGTCATTCGTGTTCGGACTGATGGCCGTCAACGCCGGTCTGCCGATGTGGCTACCAGTGGCGATGTGTTTATTCGTCTACGCCGGCGCTTCGCAATTCGCTGCACTGGCGCTGATCTCCAGCGGCGCCTCGCTGACGACTATCGTACTGACCACTTTCCTGATCAACGCGCGGCACATGTTGATGTCGGTTTACATGGCCAAGGCCCTGCGCGCACTCGGCTTGAGCCGCATGGAGCGATGGGCTTACGCCGGCGGCCTGACTGACGAATCCTTTGCGTTCCACAGCGTCAAACTCGGCACTGGCGCGCCGGTCAACGTGCGTTATCTGATTGGCTTCAACCTGTTCTGCCACACCTCGTGGGTGCTCGGCGGTTTGCTTGGCGCCGTCTGTGCGCAGTACGCGGCGCACCTGATCAAATATCAGCTCGACTACGCCCTGACGGCGATGATGCTCTACGTGCTGGTGTCACTGTGCAACACGCGCAACAAACTCATCGCTGCCGCCGCTGCCGTGGTGTGCATGGGCGCGCTGAGTCTGGTCGGCAGTTCGCCGTTCAATGTGTTTATCGCCACGTTTGTGGGCTGCGGAGTGGGTGTATGCCTGACCAAACGTTCCTGATTCTGGTGGTCGCGCTGATGATGGCCGTGACCTTTCTGCCGCGCGCCTTGCCACTGCAAGTGAATACCGAGCACTGGCCGCCGTTTGTTGCGCGGGCGCTGGAGTACTTGCCGGTGGCGATCGTCGCTGCGATCAGCCTGACACCCTTGTTGATCAAGGATCAGCACATACAGCTCGATCGCCCGGAATTCTATGCCGCAATTCCGACGTTGTTATGTGCGTATTTCAGCAAAAACCTCTTTCTCAGTGTGGCGGTTGGGACGGCTGCGTACATTGCGCTCGGCTCGTTCATGTAACGGCAAATCGACGACGTCGCTCAGCGCCTGGCTCGACAACTCCGGATTGTTCACCGCCAGGCGCACCTCGAGGAAATCCTCGAAACCGGGGAAAATCGTCAGGCCGTTCTTCTGCGCGGCCTCACGCGAGACCATGCCGACCGCGTCCATCTGCGTGATCAACGACAGCGTCAATGTTTCACTGCACGAATAGACCATGCGCTGGCCGTTCTCGTGATTGCCCAGCCCGGCGTCGAGAAAACGCAAAAAGCTGTGGGAATACGGACAATCTTCCGCAGGACGCACCTGAAACTTGTTGCCCAGTAATGTCAGCGGATCGTTTTCCTGGCCACAGTGCGCGCCGACCACTTGCACCTGCACATCGGGCAGGACGATGCTCGGCAAACCCGGCCGTTGCGGGCCGATCAGCACCGCAAGGTCGAAGTCTTCGTTCTTCAGCTTGCTGAGGTTTTCCATCGACTCGGCGTAGCTGAATTCCATCTGATAATCGGGAAAAACCTCAATCAGGCGTCCGATCATTCGCCGGTTGAAATCCGGCGACAAGGTGTTGTTCAACGCAACCTTCAACGTGCGCTGGCCCGGCACTTTCAGTGCCTCGACCTTCTCTTCCATCTGTCGCGTGGCAATCAGCACTTTGTCCATATACGGCGTCAGCTCAGTGCCTTGCGGCGTCAGCGTCAGCCCTTTGTTGGAACGTCGAAACAAGCGGAAACCGAACTGCTCTTCGACCTTGTTCAACTGCGCGGCCAACGCCTGCACAGTCAGGCACGAATGCTCGGCTGCGGCCGACAACGAGCCGGTCTGCACGATGCGCATGAGGTTGCGTAAGGTTCTGCTATCCATGGGTAATGCCCTCTGAAGTGGGCTGGGTATTGTTGTTTACGAGACTGCCGGTCAGGCGCCATATGCTGGCTATATTCCTGTACCTGAGCATAGTTGTCGCGGGTTTAGTAGCGAATTGATGTCCTCGCCGATGGCTGGAGGCTGACACAGGATCGGGGTTTTTGGTGACGTGGGGGTGATGAAGGTCAAAAAAAGTGCGTGGTTTTGGTGCGTGGGGCGATTTTTTTCGAAGAGAAACAGCTTACATCTTCCGAGGTTATTGCCTGCGTCATGCGCAGATACGTCTCAGGCAATGTAACGATTTAGCTGATAGCGCCTACCTGTCAAAGGAGTTGAAATGGATGTCTGGCATGCAAGCCATGGCGGTAGATAACCACCTATCAACTTCGCGTTGACCGACGAAGATCCCTCCGACCACAATGTAGAGGTAGCGCTGATGTAGCTACAAAATCACGATGAGGTAATTGAGATGGCTGCACTACTGAAAACTACCGATGTGCGCTGCCGCATTGATGAGGATTTGAAAGCGCGTGCCACTGAAGTCTTAAACGCTTGCGGGCTGAGCATTAGCGATGCCATGCGACTTTTTCTGCGGCAGGTTGTTGCCACTCAGGGGCTTCCCTTCGAGGTGCGAGTTCCATCAGAGAAAACGGCCCGCGCAATGATGGAAGCACGAGAAATCCGTCAGCGTTTCGACTCGATAGACGACATGCTGAGGACTGCTGATGGCGAAACCGGAGAAAACGCAAAAACGCGCTGATCGGCCTAAACAGTGTGCACAGACTTCTGAATTCAAGAAGTCTTGAGATCGTTACAACCGTGCCGGAAGGCGAGACATGAACGACGTCCGGAATGTGATGGCGATGTTGTTCTTGGGGCAGCAATTACCGGCAGAATATCTGGATCATGCGCTGACTGGAGATTGGTCTGGATTCCGCGAGTGTCATATCGGTGGCGATTTTCTGATGATTTACGAGAACACACGCCCAGACCTGATCACGTTTGTGGATTTAGGGAGCCATTCAGAATTGTTTAAATAGCGCAGAAAGACATAAGCCGGCTCAACTCCGGCTTCTGTGCGTTTGATCATTACGATTGTTCGTTTGTGTATCAAAACTCTAAAAAATTACAGTTATGTACTAGTCTCAACTAAGACAAAAAATCAGGAGGCGTCTATGCCTACCTCATCTCCAGCCCTCACCCCACGCGAACAACTCGACGCCCCCGAATCCGGTCGTGTCGCGCTGAAGTTCTTCTTTAACCTCATGGAGCGCTGGGGCTGCAGCGCCGAGCAGCAACGCACATTGCTGGGCGGCGTCGGCAACACCACGTTCTACAAATACAAACATCTGCCGAACATACGTCTGCCTAACGACACCCTTGAGCGCATCTCCTACCTGATGGGCATTCACAAGGCGTTGAGCATCATCTTCAGCAACAGCCGTGAGCGCGCGTACACATGGGTCAGTAGTCCGAACACGGCGGCGCCGTTCAATGGGCAAACGGCGCTGGATTACATGCTGGCCGGACGCGTGGTCGATATCGCCGATGTGCGTCGTTACCTCGATGGGGTGCGCGGTTGAAGGCGCCCGATTTGGTTGATGTGCCGTGGCCGCGAGCCTACCGGATCGTCAACAGCAGCTTCCCGCCGATTGCGCTGTTCGAAGACGTGCTCGATCCCGAAGATCTGGAAGTTGCCTACGCAATTGAAGCGCTGACCAATGATCGTCTGATCGAGCAGGCCGGGGTTCTCGCCCGCGTGAGACCCGAAGATCGACTCTCTGGCCCCGGTTCGACTCCGGTGATGGCTGCGTTTACCCACATCGGCAAACGCAGTCGTTTCTGCGATGGCACCTTCGGCGTTTACTACGCTGCGAGCAGCCAGGCTGCTGCCATCGCTGAGACCTGTTATCACCAGGAGCGATTTCTCGCGGCGACTCAGGAAGCGGATCTTGAGCTGACCATGCGCACTTACGTCAATCGTGTGGTTAAACCGTTGCACGATATTCGTCACGATCACCTCAAGCTGCACAATCCGAATCCTGAGGCTTACGGGCCGTCTCAGCTATTCGCCCGGCAACTGCGCGAAACCGAGTCGTGGGGACTGCTCTACAACAGCGTTCGCCTGCCGGGCCATGAATGCGTTGCCGCGTTTCGCCCGCCAGCCGTATCAATCCCCAAGCAGGGCAAGCATTTGCGGTATGTGTGGAGTGCGAGTCAGCAGAAGATTTCGTTTGTGTTTGAGATGAGTCAGGTCTGAACCGCAAAAGCCCTCGCATCGGCGAGGGCCTGACACCGGCGTTTACATCAACGGCTTGTCCGGCGGCGCATCCATCACTTTCACTACATCATCGATCAGCGCTTTGCTCAATTCCTGCAAATACTGCGAGGCATAAGCGTGAAGGTCAGGATCGCGCGCGACTGAAGTGTCCGCAGTGAGCAGTCGTGAAATGTGAAGCAAGTGTGAGGCGTGGGAAAGGGCGGCGATTACGGGCACACCACGATTGGTGCGGAACATCGCTTGATTGGAGTGGAAGGAAAAGTGGGTGAGGCCGAGGGTTTTCAGATCTTGAGAATGGGTCATTTCGCTTCACCTTCCGTTCGAGATGGACGGGCGTGAAGTGACCAGTGTGCTGACGGATCAATGCTTTTCATTTGTTAACTCCCTGTATCAAATGAGAGCTGCCAATTCGTTATCAGACGAATGGGTGGCAGCTATGCGCGGGCTGATAAACCGGAGATACAGGAACCCGGCAGACCCGAAGGTCTCCCACGCACAGCCGCCATTGCACGGTAATGCAGACACAAAAAATGCGCCGGCAAACGTGAGTTGGGGCGCTGGTGCGCCTGTATCTTACCCGGGTTATCAGGCCCGGTCGCTGAATTGGCAGCGACGGGTTTGACGGTAGCTTGGGAGGTAGCAGGCGCGCAATTGTGGCCAGTAGTGGCTTTGCTTGGATTCTCGTTACTGCAGATTTCTCAGGATTTCGCGCCGTGCGTTTTGTCGGTCATGACTTGTCCTTAGCCTTTTCTAAGCAACAAAACGAGGAGATCAGCGATGGTCGATGAACTGGAGCAATTCCAGCAGGATTTACTGGAGTCTGTACGTCAGATGAAGGCCGGTGAAGCCGCGCGCGTAACGCCGATGCCGTTCTCTGCGGCGGAGAAACCAAGCGTCGAGGCATCAAGCACTCTTGGACTGGGAAACCGGGTTGCCATTGAGTCAGGCGGTTCAGTGCGCTGAGAAACGCTGCTCATGCAATTACACTTTTTTATGGGCTCGCCATAATTATTGCCAGTTCATAATTTGGCATAAAAGCGGAAATTTGAGCGTTTTGGTCAGAAGCTGTGCTTTTTGGGAGAAGGGCGTCTGGCAATTAGATCGACGTGTGCGGAGGAGAGACTCTATTTCTACTGAAGGTGAAACGCGGTTAAAGATATAGACGCCCAGAAACAACAAAGCCCCTGCATTTCTGCAGGGGCTTTGTTTTGTATGGTGCGGTACCGGACGAACGGATCCACGGTTGGCAATCTGTGGTTTAGGCACCACATTTTGCTTTTAGGCCTGCGTTCGCTCCTGACATTTCTCCAGACGCAATGGCAAAAAAACAAGACGTATGTCTTCCCTACCCCAAACACCACTGCGGTTGCCGTTTCCAGTCATCTGGAAATCCCATAAGTCTCAAATAACGCGGCTCTCTTTCGTCCATCATTTCGGCCAAGTGAAATTTCCAATGGCTGTCTGGACTGATCAAATCGGTTAGATACGCTAGCATCGTTAGTACTATGAATAGCCGCTGCTTGGGCTGAGGCCGATCGCCAGGTGCATTTTGGATGACCCATTCTTTAGGTAAGGATGGTCGAATCGAGAGCTCTCTGTTCCATAGTCGTGCGTGGTGGGCGCAGCAGTTTCGAATGAAGGTCAAAGTGTGGAGCCAGGAGGCCAGTACTTCGAAGGGGAGATTGAATCTGCTCGCGATCGCTTTTTTGTCGACGCTTTTGCCTATGGCATTGAACAGGGTGGATACCGTCCCAAGGCTAAGCTCTTCCAGAACAGCCCAAGCGGGCGGCAACTCGGGATTGGAATATGTTGATCCGTAGAATCGAAAATAGTTATCGCACGTGCGATTTTCAATTCGCTGCTGCTGGATCTGATCTGCTCGGCTGCTCTTTTTTATACGATCAATCTCACGTCCAAGTTTGTTGCGTTCCTTGCTCAGTTGATCTCGCAGGGGCCGCAATAAATCCGAATGTGAGTATGACGAGGAGAAGATTGACGCATCAGCTATCCAATCAGGCCCGTACTTCGGGCACATGTGATTGCTGATAGTCGCTCGTATGGCGACTTCGACACGTTCGATAGCATCCATGGTAATGCGTCGCAACGAACCATCGAAACGGTAGATGTCGACGACTGCTTTCAGAGTGCTACCAGGTTTGAAGGTGTGTTCAGGGTTTGTTTCCTGAAAAGGGCGCATATAGGGGCTCAAGCGAAACAGCGTGACCACTTCCAGGAAACGCATGGCGCGCTCGTCGTTTGCGACTTGCAGGCCTCGTTGCTTTAGCAGTTCCAATTGCTGTTCTACGCTGAGGGCCGGCTTGTCGAAGGGCCTCATGTAGTTTTCTCCAGGCAAAAAAAACCCGCACGATTTGAGCTTGCTGACAGGGTCAACCTAGGCTTGGCGGGTGTGTTGGGGTGCATTATAGGTAGGTGTAAGAGCCCGTCAATGTTGGGCTGATGTGAAATTGTAACGGGTCGAGGCGCGCGGGCTGAGTTGGCCTGTTGATTGAGTGGCGTCGCTGATCGCATCTCAGCGATGCGGAAGCTTCTACGGAGTTCTAAACGCCAGAAACAACAAAGCCCCTGCATTTCTGCAGGGGCTTCGTTTTGTATGGTGCCGGCACCAGGAGTCGAACCCGGGACCTACTGATTACAAGTCAGTTGCTCTACCAACTGAGCTATACCGGCGTTGTGGGCGACGATTATAGCGATTGGGAAGATCCTGTAAACCCCTGAATTCAGACTATTTTTGCATCGCGGTAAATTAAGCTCTGCGCAGTGCGCAACGTAGGATTCGCGCCTTACGCACGATAGGGCTGTTTTGCAGGGCAGGCAGTGGAGTTTCGGCTTTCGCGAGGCTGCAATTATTCACTCGGCGAGCCCATTATCCGGCGGTTATGTCGTTTTGATTGGCAGCTTATGCACAACTGAGAGGCGCGAGGACTGGCTTAGGCGAGGTTTTGTGAACCCATTCTCATTTTGTTCGCAAATCCCTGTTTTACAGGTTTTTTATTCATGTGAACAAAAAATGACCAGTGCTGTTAACGCAGCGAAACAGGCGCAGATATTGGATCCATGGGAAAACCATCAACAGAGTTATCCACAGGCTGTGATGTTTTAAACGCGTTCGGCCAGTAGCAGCAAATTACGCGGAGTCAGCGGGGTGTCGCAGAAGGTACCTAGGCGGACGGTGTAGCCCTGTTCTTCAAGGAAAAGCGCCCGATCCAAATTCAGCCAAAGCTCCAATGGCCGTCGGAACAGCCCGCGAAGCAATTCGAGGTTGCGAACTTCGGTCAATCGCTGCCAACCGGCTGCTTCGAGTCCGGACCAATCTGGCGAACCGATTGTGGATAACTCTTTGAGCGCAGCCAGATCGCGACAGTAATCGGCGAACGGTTTTTCCAGCCAAGCGCTGGGCAGGGAGGGCGTTGGCAGGTATTCGTCAACACCGCGCACTTGTCGTTGCAACAGGTCGAAGGCGAGGCGGCGGGACATTGAGGTGTCGCGCTGACGTCGGACGCGTGCACCAGCGGTGACAGTTTCGCTCATCGGCAGCGCCAGATCTTCCAGCGAGAGCTGTAGGAGCGATGCCGATCCTGCGCAGGACAATGCCTGATATTCGCTACTTCTGATGCGGTTGTAGCAGCAGGGCGCGATCGCCATTCGTTGGCAACCGGCTGCACTGGCCAGTTGCATCAAGCGCACATGCAGATCACCACACGCATGCAGGGCGACGGGCGTGTGAGCCGCGCTCAATACAGCAGAGGCATCAGTCGCCAGTACGTCTTGCTCCACATGCAAAGCGTGCAAGTGATGACGCTGACTTAACGCCTGACCGCTCGCGACCAATAAAGGATCGTATTCAACGCAAGTCAGTTGCTGCCCCGCGCGCAACAAGCGTCGCCCCAAATGCCCCTTGCCCGAACACCAGTCCAGCCAGTGCGTCGGTTGTGAGGCAAAAGCCAAACGGCTGGCAAATGCCTCGATCTGCTGCCACTTGCGTCCCGGCACATCGACATTCAGTCGATGGCCCGCAGCTTCCAGTGCATGCCCCGGCAACTCACCAACAGCACTCAGCTCAGCCGACAACGCCGCCAATGAAGCGAACGGTTCCGGCGCATCGACAAGATCAGCGGGTTGGTTGTGAGCACTTTCCGCGTCTTCCAGCGACCGTCCGCGTAGCCACAAGGCCAGCTCCGGGTAGGATGCTTCCCAATCAAGCGAAAGATGAGTGAACGGTCGAGGTTTCCACAGCGCCTGATGCTCAATCAAAAAAGCATCCAGCGCGGTGAAGCGGGCGAGTAAGTTCTCGCCCGTCAGCACGTAGGAAGTATCAGCGCCCTTGGCAGGCATCGACGCGCAGCCAGCGCTCCAGCAGCTTGAAGCCGCGCACGAGCACGTAAGCCATCAGCAGATAGAACACGCCAGCAGCGAAGAAGATCTCCACCGGCAAGTAAGTGCGGGCAATGATCGTGCGCGCCATGCCGGTCAGTTCCAGCAGAGTCACGGTGCTGGCCAGCGCACTGGCCTTGAGCATCAGGATCACTTCGTTGCTGTAGGCCGGCAGACCGATGCGCGCGGCACGCGGCAGGATGATGTAGAACATCGCTTTCGGCTTGGACATGCCCAACGCTCGCGCCGCTTCGATCTCACCCGGCGGAATCGCCTGAATCGCCCCGCGCAGGATCTCGGCGATGTACGCCGCCGTGTGCAGTGTCATGGTCACCGTGGCGCACCAGAACGGATCGCGCAGGTACGGCCACAACGCGCTTTCACGCACCGCATCGAACTGCGCCAAGCCGTAATAAACCAGAAACAGCTGCACCAGCAGCGGCGTGCCACGGAAAAAGAAGATGTAAGCGTAAGGCAGCGAGCGTACGTACCACAGCTTCGAAGAGCGGGCGATGCCCAGCGGAATCGCCAGCAGCAGACCGGCAATCACGGCGATGGCCACCAGTTCCAGGGTCAGGGTCGCGCCCTGTGCCAGTTTCGGCAGCCACTTGATGATGACTTCCCAGTTCATTAAGCGCTCCTCGCAAAGCCGCGAGCGGCGCGTTTTTCCAGGAAGTGCATGCCGGTCATCGCCAGCACGGTCAGGCCCAGGTACATGATCGCGGCGACCATATAGAAGGTGAACGGTTGTTTCGACACGGTCACGCCGATTTGCGCGTGACGCATGATTTCTTCCAGGCCGATCACCGAGACCAGCGCGGTGTCTTTCATCAGGATCATGAACAGATTGCCCAGACCGGGCAGGGCGATGCGCCACATCTGCGGCATGATCAGCCGGGTGAAGATCCGCCATTTCGACAGGCCCAGGGCCTGGCCGGCCTCACGGTGGCCTTTGGGAATGGCGAGGATCGCGCCACGGAACACTTCCGTGGCGTAGGCGCCGAAGCACAGGCCGAGGGCGATCACACCGGCGGCGAAGGCGTTGAGTTGCAGGTCGGGGTTGCCGAAGAACTCACCGAGGGCGCGCATCAGGTTGACCGTACCGAAATAGATCAACAGCACCCAGAGCAATTCCGGGACGCCACGCACCAACGTGGAATAAGTGCCGCCAAGCCATTGCAGCGGCTTGTACGGGGAAGTCTTGGCCAAGGCGCCGAGCAGACCGAGCACCAGTCCCAGGCACAGGGCCGTAAGGGCCAGTTGGACGGTCATCAGCGCGCCGGCAGCGAGGGCCGGGCCGAATCCGTAGAGGTCGATAATCATGGGTTTCTGTTCAAATTGCGGCAGGCAAAGTCGGGAGCCGGCGCCGTTGCATCACGGCGCCAGTCCCACAGGTCAGGATCAGTAGATGCTGAACGGGAAGTACTTGTCGTTGATCTTCTTGTAGGTACCGTCGGCGACGATTTCCTTCAGCGCGGCGTTGAGCTTCTCACGCAGTGGATCGCCCTTGCGCACAGCGATGCCGATCTTGTCGCTTTCTACGACCGGGTCACCTTTGAACTCGTAGTTCTTGCCAGCGTCGCTTTTCAGCCAGTCATAGTTGGCGTACTTGTCAGCGAGGATCGCGTCGACACGACCGGAAGTCAGGTCGAGATAGGCGTTTTCCTGGGTGTCGTAGAGGCTGACTTTGATGTCATCGGCGTAGGTGTCTTCCAGCCAGGTACCGGCCAGGGTCGCACGCTGGGTACCGATGGTCTTGCCTTTCAGCGAGTCCTTGTCGGTTTTGAAGTCGACGTTTTTCGGTGCGATGAACTGCAGCTTGTTCGAGTAGTACGGGTCGGTGAAGTCCACCGCGCCTTTGCGCTCTTCGGTAATCGACAGCGAGGAGATCAGGAAGTCGAACTTCTTCGCGTTCAGGGCCGGGATGATGCCGTCCCAGTCGGAAGTGACCACAGTGCACTCGACTTTCATCTTCGCGCAGAGGGCGTCGCCGATGTCTTTGTCGAAGCCGACGACGTTGCCGCTGGCGTCTTTATTGTTGAACGGCGGGTAGGCCGCTTCGATGCCCATCTTCAGGGTTTCAGCCATGGCACCGGCGCTGAACGCGAGGGTGACGGCGGCGGCCAGGAAGACCTTCTTGAAATTCTGCATGCATGTTGCTCCGTTAGCGGTTGCTGGACATGAATTGTTTGCAGCGCGCCGAAAGCGGGTTTTCGAACACCTGCTGAGGCGATCCTTGCTCTTCTATCAGGCCCTGATGAAGGAACACCACTTCGCTGGAGACCTGACGGGCAAAGCCCATTTCGTGGGTCACGAGCAGCATGGTGCGGCCTTCTTCGGCCAATGCGCGGATGACACTAAGTACTTCCTGAACCATTTCCGGGTCAAGCGCCGAGGTGGGTTCGTCGAACAGGATCACCTTCGGCTGCATCGCCAGCGTGCGGGCAATCGCCGCGCGTTGTTGCTGGCCACCGGACAATTGCGCCGGGTACGCGTGGCGCTTGTCGGCGATGCCGACCTTGGCCAGCAGCGCTTCGGCGACTTCGATCGCCTCGGCCTTGCTCTGGCCGAGCACGCGCCGCGGTGCCTCGATGATGTTGTCGAGGATGCTCATGTGAGGCCACAGATTAAAGTTTTGAAACACAAAACCAATCTCGGAGCGCAGGCGGTTGATCTGTTTGCCATCGGCGGCAACCAGTTCGCCATTTTTGGCGGCCTTGAGCTTGAGTTCTTCACCGGCCACCAGAATCTGGCCCTGGTGCGGGTTTTCCAGCAGGTTGATGCAACGCAGGAACGTGGACTTGCCGGAACCGGAGGAACCGAGGATCGAGATCACATCGCCGTCGCGGGCGGTCAGCGAGATGCCTTTGAGCACCTCAAGCTGTCCGTAGCGTTTGTGCAGGTTGCGGATTTCAAGCGCGGGCGTGGCCTCAGCCATGTGCGTTCCTCATATATGTTGCGCTCCAGCTGTTGGATGGCCTTCCTGGCGAGGCGGCCAAGCTAGCATAGCGTTTCAATGGCAGCCAACAGCGCTACGAGCGGTTAACGGGTGGCGTGTGGCAGGTTGTCGCATCGGCGCAGCAGACTGTCGCCCCATCAACAACCGAACGGGTGTTTGATCGTGCAAACCCGAGGGTGTCGCGTAAAAAAAGGCGCGATGTTGCCAGCTTTGGCGGGGTGTTGGAAGCGCTATCCGGCCGAACGTTCCTGAATCGCCCTTTTATTGTGCATCCCACACTTTTTCAGTGTGTTTCTGGTGCGCGAATTCGTCCTGAAAGTGAGTCGCAGGGTAACGCTCTGGCGGATTGCCATTAAATCCAAGGACTTGCGATGACTGTCCGGTCGCGCGCAAAGCCGCGGCACAGAAGAGTTTGAAACATTTTGGCGCAAAACTTGCGTGCAGAATAAGGAACGCCCCGTTGGTTTCTTTTTACGAGAAAGAAAATGCCAGACGGGCCGGACGCAATCGCTTTCCTTGCAAAGGTAGTTTCGATGAGCAGTACCTCAAGCTCCAATGGCCTCGAACAGGGGCTCAAACCGCGTCATGTGACCATGTTGTCGATCGCCGGTGTAATCGGCGCCGGTCTGTTCGTTGGCTCCGGCCACGCCATCGCTGCCGCCGGCCCTGCCGTGCTGCTGGCCTACGCCGCCGCCGGTACCCTGGTGGTTTTAGTGATGCGCATGCTCGGCGAAATGGCCGTTGCCTCGCCGGACACTGGCTCCTTCTCAACGTACGCCGACCGTGCCATCGGGCACTGGGCCGGTTTCACCATCGGTTGGCTGTACTGGTGGTTCTGGGTCTTGGTGATTCCACTGGAAGCCAACGCCGCCGCAACCATTCTCCATGCATGGTTCCCTGATGTCGGCATCTGGGCGTTCGCACTGGTCATCACCCTGTTGTTGACCGTCACCAACCTGTTCAGCGTAAAGAATTACGGCGAGTTCGAATTCTGGTTCGCGCTGATCAAAGTGCTGGCGATCATCGGCTTCATCATCCTCGGTCTGGCGGCGATCTTCGGCTTCCTGCCGAACAGTCAGGTCAGCGGTGTTTCGCACCTGTTCGACAGCGGCGGCTTCCTGCCTAACGGCATGGGCGCGGTACTGGGTGCGATCCTGACCACCATGTTCTCTTTCATGGGGACCGAGATCGTGACCATCGCGGCCGCGGAATCGAAGAACCCGGGCAAGCAAATCTCCAAGGCCACCAACTCGGTGATCTGGCGGATCGGCCTGTTCTACCTCGTGTCGATCTTCATCGTTGTGGCTCTGGTGCCATGGAACGATCCTACGCTGGCCAACCTCGGCTCCTACCAGACCGTGCTTGAGCGCATGGGCATCCCGAACGCCAAGATGATCGTCGACATCGTGGTTCTGGTGGCGGTGACCAGCTGCCTGAACTCGGCGCTGTACACCTCGTCGCGCATGCTCTTCTCCCTCGGCAAGCGCGGTGATGCACCGGTCATGGCGACTCGGGTGAACAAAAGCGGCACGCCTTACTGGGCGGTCATGCTGTCCACCGGCGCGGCGTTCCTGTGCACCTTCGCCAACTACGTGGCACCGGCCGCAGTGTTCGAATTCCTGCTGGCCAGTTCCGGCGCCATCGCCCTGCTGGTGTATCTGGTGATCGCGTTCTCGCAACTGCGCATGCGTAAACAACGCATGGCACGCGGCGAGAAAATCGTCTTCAGCATGTGGCTGTTCCCGGGCCTCACCTACGCGGTGATCATCTTCATCGTCGCGGCCCTGACCATCATGTTGTTCCAGGAAGCGCATCGCGTGGAGATCCTCGCGACTGGTTTGCTGAGTCTGATGGTGGTGGCTGCCGGTTTGCTGGTGGCACGCCGTCGCAAGCTGGAAAAACGTGGTGCGGTGGTGTTGAACTGATCCGTTACGCGTAATGCAAAACGGCCGCTGTCAGTGATGACGAGCGGCCGTTTTTGTTTACGAGCGTTGTTTATTCGCTCTTGCCTTCCTGTGCTTCCACCGACTTGCCATAAGCATCCAGCGCAACCCCGAAATCGGTGATGAACTGCGGTTCGCTCAGCCAGGCCTGGGCCTCTTCGATCGTTACGCCTTCGGCCCACATGCGATAGTCGATCAGCATGTCGGCGGCCAGGTGGGTGGCGGCCATGCCTTCGTTGTCGGCGTTTTCCATGTCCAGCAGCTCTGGATGGTCAACGATGACGAACGCCAGTTCGCGCAGCAGGGTCAGCAGCATCTCGTTGCGGCTGATGGCTTCGGCGTCGCGCATTTTGCTGAACATCGCCAGGGTGTATTCCGGGATCGGCTCGGCGAGGTGGTCGAGGTCTTCGTCCTGCTCCAGCGGCTTGCGGCCGACCATACGGATTTGCTTGGCTTTGGCCTTGGCGCGTTTGGCGCGTTTCTGTTGCTTGTTCAGGGATGCCATGGGAACTCAGTTCTTCTGTTGGGTTTGCGCGGCGATCGCGTCGGACGCCGCCACATAGTCGGCCTGGAAGGCCGGGGATTCGATCCATGCCAGGGCGCCGGCCTCGTCGGTTTCCTGCGACCACTGGCGATACTCGATCAGCGCGGCGAGGATGAAATCCATCGCGCCTTCTTCGCCTTCCTGCTCGTAGACCAACTCCAGCAGCGGATCTTCTAGGAACGCGGTGCACAGGGCTTGCTGGCTGATCTTCTCGGCGTCGATCATTTTCTTGAACAGCTCGGTCAGGTCCACCGATTCGAAGTCGATGCGGTCATCGTTCGGGTCCAGCTCGACCGGCGCTTCGGCGCGTTTGGTGCGGTTCTGCTTGGCCTTGGCTTTGGCCCGGGTGGCGCGTTTTTGCTGCTTGTTGGCGGAGGCCATGATGTGTTCCGTCGTGCGTTGAGAGGGCTCAGCTGCGCGGGACTTGCCGCCCGGGGGTGTCGGGGGCCAGTGCGCCGGTTTGCAGCCAGGTCAGAGCGATGGGCCATAGTGTGGCTTGGTATGCGCTGCGAAAAAAGGCGAAATGTCCGACTTGTTGTTCGCCGATGTCCTGCGGGGTGATGCGCAGGTGGATTTTTTCAGCGTTGTCGAAGTAATCGAGCAGGCGTTCGATGGCCGCAATCGTGCCGTAGGGATCGTCGCTGATGCTGATGGCCAGAGTCTGTGCGCGGACATTGGCGAAGGGCAGGGCGCCGGTCTTTTTCATCAGCACGCGACCACTTGGGCGCCGTTCGTAAAGCGCGGCAGGCGCGCTCCAGTCGTGCACAACGCCTGTCGGCGTATCTTCCAGCCAGCCGAGTCGCTTGCCGGGGAAGAAGCCGCAGAATAGCGTCAGCAACGGCATCACGACGTGCCATTTGCCGAACATTCGCCAGCGCTGTTCCGGCGCGTAGTCGCGCCAGTAGGCGAACTGCGCGCCGACGGTGACCAGCCGTCGGATAACCTGCCCGGACTCGCCCAGGCCCGCCGCGCAACCGCCAAAGCTGTGGCCGACCACATCGATCGGCTGACCGGGAAACTCTCGTTGCGCGCGTTTGAGCATCGCTTCGAAATCCAGTGCGCCCCAATCTGTCCACGAGGCGTTCAAGCCTTTGATCGAAGCGGGTCGCGATTCGCCGATGCCGCGGTAGTCGTAGGTCATCACGTCGAAGCCGTTTGCGAACAGATAAGCCGCGAAACGCGAGTAGTGGCGGCAACGTACCGACGTGGCGGCGCTGATGATCACTACAGGGCGTTGGCTATCAGGCAAGAACTGACGCCAAGTGAAACCGCCAAGTGCAATGCCGTCGGCGGCAGCTTCTTTGAAAGGCTCACCTTGCTCAGCAGTCAAGGTTGGCGACCCTGACTGCATGTCTTGCCTTGCGGGCGTGTCCTGACAGCTCATGACGCTCGACCTTGAAGAGTAAGCTGACAACGATAGTCTCAGCGCCGCCCAGCAACAATCCGCAAGTTTTACTCGGTGGATTGAGTGAGCCTGCGCTCTTCGATCAACGCCTGCTCGCGATTGAGTTCCGCGCGTAACTCGTCTTCACTCGGCAGGATCGTCTTGTAACTGCTGGCAAACAGTTGCTCATTGCCCTTGAGCATTGAGTAGCGCGCCACCGAGTCGTTGCTCTCGGCAGACAGAATAATCCCGACTGTCGGCTTGTCGCCCTCGCTGCGCATGAGTTCGTCGTACATGCGCACATACATGTCCATCTGCCCGACATCGCGGGCGCTGAGCTTGCCGCGTTTGAGATCAATGATCACAAAGCATTTGAGCAGGTAGTTGTAGAACACCAGATCGATATACAGATCGACGCCGTCGGTACTGATGCGTTGTTGGCGGGCGACGAAGGAAAAGCCTTTACCCAGCTCAAGCAGAAAGCCCTGCAGATGGTCGATGAGCGCTTGTTCGAGACCGCTTTCCCTGACCTTGCCTGCTGAGGGCAGACCGAGAAATTCGAGCATGACGGGATCACGAATGAATTCACGCGGGTTGCATTTCAGCGCTTCAATGTTGGTGGTGGCTTCTTCGATCACATCGGCTTTGTCGCGACTCATGAGAAGCCGCTCGTAGTAGAGCGTAAGTATCTGGCGATCGAGGGCGCGGCTTGACCAGTTCAGGTTGGCGCATTCGTCCATGTACCAGTGGCGTGCTTTTTCATTGGTCACGCCCAGAAGCCGACGATAGTGGGTCCAGCTCAATTCGTGACGCAGTGCGTCACGAATTGGAAACGCCTGATAAAAGAGGCGCATATAACGCAGGTTGGAAGCGTCAAACCCCTTCCCGAATTGCGCCGTCAGATCCTTCGCCAACAACACGAGCAACTGTTTTCCATAGCCCGCACGCTGGGCTCCCTCTTGTTCAAACTCGACAATATGCCTGCCGATCTGCCAGCAGGTTTGCACTTGAATCGTGTCCACCGCACGCAGCACTTTTTGCCGCGCCTGGCGAATCAATTCGCCCAGCTCCCCCAGCAACGAATCGATTTTCGGGTCTTGCGTGTCAGCAGGTTTTAGCGGGCTCATTGGCTCTTCCACATCGTTGGAAACAGGCGTCAAAGCATGCCAAGAGTCGCTGCGTGGGTATGTCGGGCGAGCCGGTGAAGTCGGAAGGAAGAGGGGATTGGTATTGCAGGACGTTGCCGGTGAAAGAGGCGTCAGACAGAAAGGGTCTGTAGTCCTTTTCGTACATGCTCGTGAGTCGTGGTGATTGCAAAGCCTGGGCGCGGGTACAATCCCGCGCCTCATCTTTTGTGACGTAGGGAAGTGCTGGTTTGAAAGGGATTTTGCGTGTTGTTGGTGTTGCAGGCCTCATGTTGCAGTTGACCGGCTGCGGAACGTTTATCGGGCGTTTGAATGACGGTTTGTCCGATGCCCAGTATTACCGAGGGGTTGATGGCAACCTTCACCTGCTGGGTGTGCGTGGCGGTGGTAGCGATGGCATGCCGGCGGCGATCGTCTGTTACATGATGATTGTCTGCCCGGTCATCACCGTCGTCTCCCTGCCAGTGGATGCCGCGCTGGATACGGTTCTGCTGCCGATTGATTACATCAATACGCTTTAGGTTTCTTTGCGCGGCGCTTGCTTTTCGGCGTGTGCACGGGCTCTTGCACTTTGCGATAGATCCACACGCCGAACACACCCACTGCCAACAGAAACACTGTGCCAACGCTCTGCCAGAAAAACTCGAACCAGAACCGCCGAGGCTGCAGGGCCAGGGTGTAAGTGCTGCGCGGGCCGCGATTGTTGGTGGTGATGGAGCCGGTGATCCAGCTGTCGATCAGCATCCAGATCGACAACCCGATGGCTAAAGTAATCAGCAGAGCAGCGAGAACAGTCAGCCAGTACGTCACGCGACTTGGCCGATAGGGTGGTGGATGGGGCAGGGGGATGCGGGTTTTCCTTTGACTCATGACGCTTGTGACCTGTTTCCGGTATTGATGAACCGCGCTATCTCGTTGGCCAATTCCACTGCGCGCGGCGGGTTTTCCCTGAGCCACGTCGATACCGCGTGGTCGCAGCCTGGCAGGACGATTTTTTTCAACTGATGAGGTGCCAGGCTCTTTTCAATGGCCTCGATGACTTCATACGGAATCGCGCTGTTGATCTCGCGTGCGCCTATTTGCAGCGTCCCGGCAGACGTACCAGCGATCCCGCCAAAAGTGGTTGCCTGAAGACCATCGTATTCGCCGATCACCAGCAAGACCTCGCCGTCGAACGTGCGCAGGAACTTCAGCGATGGCGAGTCGAGAAAACCGTAAGGCACCGAAATGGCACGTTTGAAGGGTGGGCCAAACGGTTGTTGCCAGGCCGCCTCCGCGTACAGGGCCGGACAGATCAGTACGATGCGTTTGACTGAAGCGCGATGCGCCTGCGCCACCTTGAGCGCGAGTGCGCCGCCCAGGCTGTGTCCGATCACCGTGTTGAGCACGCCGCCAAGATGATCGGCAAACTGCAACGCCTCCTGAAGGTTCTGCGCCAGCGAAGTGCTTTCGAGGGCGATGTCGGCGTTGTGGGTGTGGCCGGAGAGATTGAAACTCAGGCTGCCAATGCCCAGTGCCTGCAAGGGGTGCAGGATGGCGTTGAGTCGCGAATAGTCAGAGCGGGCGCCGTGAATGGCCAGCACCTTCGGCGTTGACGTTTCCCCGGCCGAGTCGGCCAGTACCCGCCCCTCCAGTTGATAGCCGGCGAAGGTTTGCGCAAAGAAAAACTCAGGGCCGGTTGGCGCATCGTCGAACTGCAATCGAGAGCGAAGTCGAGATGCGTCGGTCAACGCCAACCGATTGATCATAGCGCTGCCAGGGAGTGGAGGACTGCAACGCGCAGTGGATTGGTCTCCACGCTCAGAAGCTTGATCGCCAAGGCGCAGCAAACCACGATCAACATGGGCTTGATCAAGCGCGGGCCGACCCGGACAGCCGCTCTTGCGCCCAGTTGTGCGCCGACGAAGGCCGCCAGCGCCATGGCAATCGCGATCGGCCAGATGATTACGCCTTTGGTGATGAAGACTGACAGCGACCCCAGGTTGCACGAAGCGTTGGCCAGTTTGGTGAAGCTCATGGCTCGCATCATGCCAAGCCCGCAGAGCAGCACGAAACCGACGATAAAGAACGAGCCTACACCTGGGCCGAAGATACCGTCGTAGAAGCCCAGTATCGGCGCTACGGTGAACGAGAACAGCAGAATACCGATTCGTTTGCGTCGATCCTCATTGGCCAGTTTCGGCGAGAGCGCAAAGTAGATCGCCACCAGAATAAGCATGACGGGCACGCACACTTCCAGATAGCGCTTATCAATGGAACTGACCAAGAGAGCCCCGCTGGCGCCCCCCAGGAACGCGCAGATAACCAGGAAGCGTCCTTCGCGCCATTCAATCATGCCCTTGCGAGCAAAAGTGACCGTGGCCGAGATAGTTGCCGAAGCGGCCTGGAACTTGTTTGTGGCAATCGCACTGATCGGGTCGACACCGGCCAGAAACAGGGCAGGCAAAGTAATCAAGCCGCCGCCTCCGGCAATCGCATCAAAAAAACCGGCGCAAAATGCTACGAGCGCCAACATGCCAATTACATCCCAAGCCATTACATTTTCCCTTTTTATAGTTATTGGCCAGCCATCCACATGGCTGGCCATTCAGCAGCTTTGACGTGCGCTGAATATCAGCCCTGAATCAGTAGCGGATCATCTGAAATGACAATCGGGGATGAGAACTTCGACAGGCCGAAGATGCGCACCAGCACTCGTCGGTTGTCTTTGATGACATCGCGACAATGCAAGGCCCGAACGTTATTGATCACCATGGCCGACTCTTGCGTCAGCGTGTATTGCACCGGTGTTGCTTTACTCACGCTTTGGCAAAGCGCGGAATAAGCCTCTTTTATAAAGTCCGAGGCGTTGTCGTTGACCGAAAAACGGTACGAATTGAATCGCGCGGCGAATCCGACGTTGTCATCGAACTCCAGAATCGAAACATTGCGGCCATCCTCGCCCTTGCCATTGACGAAAGAGTCGCTACGGGTGAACTGGAAGCTGCCCGTCGTCAGTGCCAGGCATCCGGTGACACCGATTTCGTCCAGCAGAGGTGGCAACGGAATTACCGAGGTGGGCTCCAGGCTTGGATTCCACAGGGCCGAGAGTATCAACGATGATGGTGAGGGCGAGTGCCCGTCTTGCGCGTTCACCGCGCACCAGTACGGCGCTTCGGTGTGCGGGCCGAGCGCGAGACCGGAGTGGGAGCTCAGCTCTTTGATTTCCGGTTCATCATTGATTTTGGTCAGTCCACCGCCCTTGAAGTTGGCGACGAGGCGGACCAGTTTGCCTTCGTTGTCCATGTCGTAGGCAAAGGAGCTGTTATCCACCAGTTTCAACAGAATCTGATTGCGTGCCGCCAGACAAAGTACGTCGTGACGATTCTCCAGAGCGGCCAGGTCGGGCAGTTCATCCGGAGGGCTCGTGTCGGTGAATGGTTGCATCCCCTCAAAGATCAGCAGGGAAACCAGGCCGTCGGAGTAAGCGCCAAGCAGTTCGGATTGATCTTTGGAAAATGAAAACTTCAACTCAGTCGCTGCCAGCGAGGCTTTGGACTTGGCGCCAGCGGCTTGGGGTCCGCCCATGGCTGCCAGTTCTTCAGAGAAGGTGCGCAGCAGCGTTGCTTGTTGCTTATCAAAACTGAAAGTTCTGACTTCCTGTTCAACTAAAGACTCAACGGTTTTATTAGTGTGTTGTAGGACTTCGGTCATTGTTTACATCCCTGTCGTATCGGCTCCCTTTGTATTTTTTTGTGGGAGCTGTTGGCTGTTTCGATGATGCAATGCGTGCCGAGCGCACGCACAGATCCGGACGTGGGCGAGTTGATACAGGTCTGGTTTTTTCGGGAGGGCGCAGGGGGCTGTGACGCGACAGTTCAAACAAGTGTTGAATGCCTCGTCGGTGTTTGCTGTCGCTTGCCTGACAGCTGAAACAACAGCAGATGACCTGCGCTGAGGTCTTGTCCTCCATGACAACGTTATGACCGGCTTTGATCTGCGAGCTACCCTGCTCGCAGGCACAACTTTCCTGATGCCTGCAACAACCTCGGAAGGTTCCGATAGTTCGAAGGCGCGGAGTGCGTTATTGGGGTGGTGCGTTAAATGCGTGTCATCTTTCGACAGTCATTAATGACCTGCCGGAAAAAAGCTGGCTGAGCCTAACATCAAAATAATGGCCAGCAAAAGCACTGGAAGAGGGGATGAAGTACGGCTTATCAAATCGCAGGCATAAAAAAACCCTGAATCTTGCGATTCAGGGTTTTCGGTATTTGGTGCCCAGAGACGGAATCGAACCGCCGACACGGGGATTTTCAATCCCCTGCTCTACCGACTGAGCTATCTGGGCAACGGGGCGCATTAAAAGGGTTTTTCGGATTTACGTCAACGACTTTTTTAAAATTTCTTAAATTAATTCCGTCGCTTACGATCCGACCCCCGATTTTGCGGGGTTTACTCTGCAGGCGGAACGTAGCCTTCGGCCTTGGCGTATTCCTCGCCGGAGAAGTACTTGTCCATTTCGCCCTGAAGATATTTGCGGTCTTCGGCGTTCATCATGTTCAGACGCTTTTCGTTGATCAGCAGGGTCTGGTGTTTCTGCCAGTCAGCCCAAGCCTTGGCCGAGACGTGGTCAAAAATATCCTGACCTTTGGCGCCCGGGAAAGGGGCGCGTTCCAGCGCGGGCAATTCTTCTTTGTACTTGCGGCACATTACGGTGCGGGTCATGGCGACTCTCCTGCATTCAAGACGGCGGCCGCGCGTTCGAGCAAGGTTTTGACCGGGGCGGCGAGGCCCAGGCGCGGCGGGGTGGCGAGGTTATACCAGAGCCAGTCGGCCTCGGCCACGTGATGGGCGGCCTCCTGCACCTGAACCAGCCAGGGTTCGATGGACAGCTGGAAATGGCTGAACGTGTGGACGAGGCTCGGCAGCGCCTGCTGCTCGCCCATGGTCAGCGAATGCTGATCGGCGAGATGTTGCAGGTCATCGAGGTCGTCGAGTTCCGGCAGGCTCCACAGACCGCCCCACAAGCCGCTCGAGGGGCGACGGTAAAGCAGAATCGCCCCTTCGGCGTTGGCCAGCATCGGCATCAGCGTGCGCTTCTGCGGAATGGCTTTGCGCGGCTTGGGAATCGGGTAGCGGGTTTCGAGGCCGAGCATGTGCGCCTCGCAACCACGCTCCAGCGGACATAGCAGGCAACTTGGCTTGCTGCGCGTACACAGCGTGGCGCCGAGATCCATCATCGCCTGGGTGTAGGCGTTGACCCGATCGTGCGGCGTAAAGCGCTCAGCGTTGGCCCAGAGCTGTTTGGCGACCTTCGGCTCGCCGGGGTAGCCCTCTTGCGCGGTAAAACGTGCCAGCACGCGTTTGACGTTGCCGTCGAGGATCGGCGCGCGCAGCCCCATGCTGATGCTCGCAATGGCGCCAGCGGTGGACAGGCCAATGCCCGGCAGATCGGTAAGCTTTTCAACGTCACGGGGAAACTCTCCACCGTACTGGCTGACGACGATCTTCGCAGTCTTCTGCAAATTGCGCGCACGGGTGTAGTAACCCAGCCCGGTCCACAGGTGCAGCACCTCGTCTTCTGGCGCCTCGGCTAGCGTTTCGACCGTCGGCAGCGCGGCCATGAAACGGTCGAAGTAATTGAGCACGGTGCTGACCTGGGTTTGCTGCAACATGATCTCCGACACCCACACCCGATACGGGTTGATGTCCTGCTGCCAAGGCAGATCGTGGCGGCCGTGGCGGTCGAACCAATCCAGCACCGCCGTGGAAAATTGCTCCGCTCTCATCGCTTGAACAGCCCCTTCAATGCGTTTTTCAGTTCCGGACTGACCTTGTCACCGAGTTTCTCGTCGATCTTCTCACTGAGCTTGTCGCCGGCCAGTTTGGTCGCGACCTGACCGAGGCGATCGTTGTCGACGCGGCAGGCCTTGGCGCCCAATTCCAGTGGGCCTCGGCAACGCAGCGGCCACTCGATGCCGACGAATTTCTCACCGACCTGGCAGGCCGGATCCGGCATGGCGCTGGTGTCGCCTTCGACGATGATGCCGACGCGATAGTCCATGCCGAGCACGCGCAAATCGATGTCGCCGTCACCGTTGACGGTCATGCCGGGGATGCGCACTTTCAGGTCAGGGTTGCTGGCGATGCCGTTGCGGAAGGTCAGGTTGCCTTTCAGCTCCTGGAACGGCGTGTCCTTGCCCCGTGGCTCACCACTGAGGGTTTTGCGGTTGAGCGTGGCGATGCCTTTGCACAGTTGCTGCTCAAGATTGGCGTTGAGCAGCACACCGTTGTTGATCACAAAACTGGCGTTGCCGTTAAGCGTGTCGATCAGCGCCTGTTGGCTGTTGCCGCTACCGGTCACGTTGCTGGTGAGGGTCACCAGGCCTTTGACGGGCGGGTTCTTGCCTTGGCTTTCGAGGATTTTTTCTACAGGCACGCGATTGAGCTTGGTCTGCAGGTTGAGCACCGGTGCGCTTGGGCGTACATCGAGAGTGCCGTTGGCTGCGAATTCGCCGTTGTACAGCTCGCCACTCAGGTTGCTCAAGGTCAACAGGCCGCCCTGACCGGTGGCCTTGAGCGCTGCGTTCTGGATCGGCAGTTTGTCGAGGGTCAACTGGCCAAAGGTCAGGTCGGCATCAACGTCGAGTTTGGCCAGGCGTTCAACCGGCAGCAGGCGCTCGGTGCTCCAGGCGGTTTTGCTCGGTTTGTCCGGCAGAGGCGTGGAGCCGGCCCCGGCCATCGCATCGGCTTCGGTGCTGGCGACTTCGGCCTGACGCACTTGCGTGGCGCTATTGGCTTGCGCCGATTTCGGCGGCAGGTAGCGGTCGACGTTGAACGTGTCAGCCTTGAGGACTGCGCGTAGCGATTGTTTGGCGAAATCTTCGACGGCAAGACGACCGCTGAAGCTGCTGTCGTCAAGTTTCAGGTTGATGTTGTCGAAAGCGATGCTGCTTGGGGTCGCTGCAACGCGGCTGACCAGTTCGACTTTGCTCAGGCTGCCTTCGGCCATGGCCGGCAGCTTCTGGCCGATGCTGTCGACGAATTTCGCCAGATCGAACTGGGCGATGGAGATGCCGCCGGTGATCTGCGGGGTTTTGTCGAGGTCATTGGCTTTCAGTTCGCCCAAGGCGCGCAACTGGTTGGCGGAGATCTTGATGCCGGTCCATTCGGCGACGTTGGCGGCTTTATCGAGCAATAACTGCCCTTGGGCAGCAAAGGTCATGGTCTTGCCCTGCAGCGGATCGCCAGCCAGTTCGCCGGACAGCTTCAGGTCTTCGAACTTGTAGCGTTGCAATGCGCGTTCGATACGCAGCTCGCCGGTGAGCTCGGTGCGCACGCGCAGAACTGGCTGATTGGTGCCGAGGAATGCGGTGGCTTTGATCGGGATATTGGTCGAATCGTGAACTGGACCTGTACTCAGCTGAATGCTTTCGGCGCTGAATTGCTTGCCGGTCTTTTCGTCGTTGTACTCAACGCGGGCGTTATTGACGGTCAGGCTGTCAATGTCGAGGCGGATCGGCTGCGGTGGCTTTTCCACGGCCGGGATGGTTTCACTGGGCGGTTGGCCTGCAGTAGCGGCTGGTGGCGTTGCTCCGGCCGGGGCCGGCACCTTACCGATGTCTTCCCAGTTGCCGTGGCCGTCCTTGTCGCGTTTCAGGCGCAAATTCAGACCTTCAACGCGCACATCGCTCATTTGCACTTCACGGCGCAACAGCGGTAGCACGCGCACGGACAGGCCGAGCATCTGCAGATCGGCATACGGTTCGGTCGGATTGATCAGGGTGGCGACGCTGGCTTCGTGCAATTCCAGGCCGAGCCACGGGAACAGGCTCCAGCCAATATCGCCATTGAGCGTCAGCTCGATGTGGGCCTTGTCGCGGGCTATCTGGCGGATCTCGTCTTTGTAGTCGTTGGGATCGAAGAGGTGGGTCAGGGCAAAGCCTGCTGCCACAATGATCAGCAACAGCCCGAGAAGTACCAGACCCAGGATTTTGCCGAACGCTTTCATGGGCGAGTCCTTGTAGTTAGTCGAATTCGTAATTTAGCCGGGGAGTATAGCGCCGCAACCGCCCGGTTCGCTGTGACGTCATGTTGCCAGGACCTCCAGCCGTACCTGCAACTTGGCGGCCAGTGCCTGAGCCTCAAGATGCTCCGCAGGGGCCAGCAGACGCAGTTCGGCCCCCGCTTGCGACGCCATTTTCTGCGCTTGGTTCACCAGTCGTTCGGCCACTCCACGGCGACGGGTAACTTTTCTTACGCATAAATGGGACAAGTACCAGACGTCGTGGTGCCTTTGCAGAAAGCCGGCACCGAGCAGGCGGTCGTTGAAACGTCCGGCAATAAAACTCCCGTCCGCGAGGGCGCTTTCGATCAGCCCGGCCTCCCCGGAAAACGGCGCGAACAGCCACTGCGGGGCGTCGCGATAGATCTTCTGCAGATCCTGTTGATCCTGATAACTGGCGTCTTTCAAGGCTTGGACAATGACTGGCATACGTTCCCCCGCAGGAATGCTTCTGTAGGAGCTGCCGAACGCTGCGATCTTTTGATTTTGCTCCCGCAAAAAAGATCAAAAGATCGCAGCCTTCGGCAGCTCCTACACGTTTGGAGATCAGATGACAGAAAAAAGGTGATATCAGTTTGGTTTTTCTGTCACGTGCAAATGGTAACCTTCGCCCGTTCGTCCGTCCTTCTGCGACTTAACGTCGCGCCTTCAAGGAGCTTCACCCAAAAAAACGGTCATGCCTGCGTGCATAAAGGCCGGGGGTGAACAGTGGCTGGCGAACCATACTAATAATTGGGGGATACACAATGAGCACGAGCATCACGGCGGACGGCCTTCGCGCCGACCAGCCTGCGTTCCTGTCCAAGGAACGCATCATCGCCAAGCCCGGTTTCAACCGCTGGCTAGTTCCACCGGCCGCTCTGGCCATCCACCTGTGCATCGGCATGGCCTACGGCTTCTCGGTGTTCTGGTTGCCGCTGTCCAAAGCACTGGGCGTTACTGCTCCAGTGGCTTGCGCACCGGACATGAGCTTCATCGCACAGGTATTTTCGTCGCAATGCGACTGGCCGATCTCCATGCTCGGCTGGATCTACACGCTGTTCTTCATCTTCCTCGGCTGCTCGGCAGCGATCTGGGGTGGCTGGCTGGAACACGCAGGCCCGCGCAAGGCCGGCGTGGTATCGGCACTGTGCTGGTGCGGCGGTCTGCTGATCTCGGCGCTGGGTATTTATACCCACCAGATCTGGCTGATGTGGATCGGCTCAGGTGTGATCGGCGGTATCGGTCTGGGCCTGGGCTATATCTCGCCGGTGTCGACCCTGATCAAGTGGTTCCCGGACAAGCGCGGCATGGCCACCGGCATGGCGATCATGGGCTTCGGTGGCGGCGCGATGGTCGGTGCACCGTTGGCGACGGCGCTGATGAGCCACTTCGCTTCGGCTGAAGGTGTTGGCGTCTGGCAGAGTTTCGTGGCCATGGCCGCGATCTACTTCGTGTTCATGATCGGCGGTGCTCTGGCTTACCGCGTGCCGCCAACTGGCTGGAAGCCTGAAGGCTGGACCGCTCCGGCGAAGAAAGCCGCCAACGCGATGATCACCAATCGCCACGTGCACGTGAATGTGGCGTGGAAAACCCCGCAATTCCGTCTGGTCTGGCTGGTGCTGTGCCTGAACGTATCCGCCGGTATCGGCATCCTCGGCATGGCTTCGCCACTGTTGCAGGAAGTGTTCGGCGGCAAACTGCTGGGTGTTGATGTGCCGTTCGGTCAGCTCGATGCCGGTCAGTTGGCTTCGATTGCTGCGATTGCTGCCGGTTTCACCGGTTTGCTGAGCCTGTTCAACATCGGTGGTCGCTTCTTCTGGGCTTCGTTCTCGGACTACCTGGGCCGCAAAAACACCTACTTCGTGTTCTTCGCCCTGGGTTTTGCCCTGTACGCGTTGATTCCGAACATGGGCCATCTGGGCAACGTTGCGCTGTTCGTGGCGGCGTTCTGCATCATTCTGTCGATGTACGGCGGTGGTTTTGCCACGGTTCCGGCGTATCTGGCTGACCTGTTCGGTACACAAATGGTCGGCGCGATCCACGGTCGTCTGTTGACCGCTTGGGCTGCCGCTGGCGTGCTCGGCCCGGTGCTGGTGAACTACCTGCGTGAATATCAGTTGAGCATCGGCGTTGAACGCGCTGCCGCTTACGACATCACCTTGTACATCCTCGCCGGTCTGCTGGTGCTGGGCTTCCTGTGCAACCTGCTGGTGCGTCCGGTGGCCGACAAGTACTTCATGACCGACGCTGAACTGGCTGCTGAACAGGCGCTGGGTCACGACAAAGGTGCTGATGCCAGCACGGTTCTGGAGTGGAAAGCCGCACCGGGCAGCAAGCCGCTGGCAATCGCTGCGTGGCTGGCTGTAGGTATTCCGTTGGCGTGGGGTGTGTGGGTGACCCTGCAGAAGACGGCGGTACTGTTTCACTAAGTTCGTTTCTACCTGATCATTCCCACGCTCTGCGTGGGAATGCCTCCCGTGGCGCTCTGCGTCACATTCGAAGCGGACGCAGAGCGTCCGGGGCTGCACTCCCACGCAGAGCGTGGGAGCGATCATTGCCCTTTATGGCTTGTATGGACATGTCTACCCGCGACAGCCGGGCGTTCTATCCGTCTGCCATCTCACCTCTCGTGTTTCTGTTTCGGCCCCGCGTGCCTATAATGGCTGCCTTTTTCGCCCAATGATTTTGCGGAGCTGGTGATGGCCGAACGTAAGGCGTCTGTCGAGCGCGACACTCTGGAAACCCAGATCAAAGCCTCGATCAACCTTGATGGCACCGGAAAGGCCCGATTTGATATCGGTGTTCCTTTTCTTGAGCACATGCTGGATCAGATTGCCCGTCACGGGTTGATCGACCTGGATATCGAATGCAAGGGCGATCTGCATATCGACGACCACCATACGGTGGAAGACGTCGGTATCACCCTCGGCCAGGCGTTTGCCAAAGCCATCGGCGATAAAAAAGGCATCCGTCGCTACGGTCATGCCTACGTGCCGCTCGATGAAGCGCTGTCACGCGTGGTGATCGATTTCTCCGGTCGTCCAGGCCTGCAGATGCACGTGCCGTACACCCGCGCTACCGTCGGCGGCTTCGACGTTGACCTGTTCCAGGAATTCTTCCAGGGCTTCGTCAACCACGCGCTGGTCAGCCTGCACATCGACAACCTGCGTGGCACCAACACCCACCACCAGATCGAAACCGTGTTCAAGGCTTTCGGCCGCGCGCTGCGCATGGCCGTTGAGCTGGACGAGCGCATGGCCGGGCAAATGCCATCGACCAAAGGCGTTCTGTAATGCAGACGGTTGCAGTTATCGATTACGGCATGGGCAACCTGCACTCGGTGGCCAAGGCCCTCGAGCACGTCGGTGCCGGCAAGGTGCTGATCACCAGCGATGCGGCGGTGATTCGCGAAGCTGACCGCGTGGTGTTCCCAGGTGTTGGCGCGATTCGCGACTGCATGGCGGAGATCCGTCGCCTCGGTTTCGATTCGCTGGTGCGCGAAGTGAGTCAGGATCGTCCGTTCCTCGGCATCTGTGTCGGCATGCAAGCCTTGCTTGACACCAGCGAAGAGAACGACGGCGTCGACTGCATCGGCCTGTTCCCGGGCGCGGTGAAGTTCTTCGGCAAAGACCTGCATGAAGACGGCGAGCACCTGAAAGTCCCGCACATGGGCTGGAACGAAGTTAAGCAGAAGGTCAGCCACCCGCTGTGGCATGACATTCCCGACATGGCGCGTTTCTACTTTGTGCACAGCTACTACATCGCTGCCGCTAACGCGCGGCAGGTGGTCGGCGGCGGTCATTACGGTGTCGATTTCGCTGCGGCGCTGGCCGATGGCTCGCGTTTCGCCGTGCAGTTCCACCCGGAGAAGAGCCATACCCATGGCCTGCAATTGCTGCAGAACTTCGCCGCGTGGGACGGTCGCTGGTAAGTGGCTGCCAAGAAGTCCAAACCGCCTATCCTGACCCTCACTCCCGAACAGGAGAACGAGGCCAATCGCAAGATTCAGCGGTTCATGGAAGACCGTTTCGAACTGGACCTGGGTTCGTTCGAAGCGGCGGAAATTCTTGAGCTGTTTACCCGCGAAATTGCTCCGCACTATTACAACAGGGCGATTTTCGATGTGCAGACCCACCTCAAAGAGCGGTTTGAAAGCATCGAAAGCGACCTGTGGGCGCTCGAGAAAAACTGATTTCCGAGCCAAGCTGAACATTCAAATTTGAAGGTTTGCCAGATGCTGATTATTCCCGCTATCGATCTTAAAGACGGTGCCTGCGTACGTCTGCGCCAGGGCCGCATGGAAGATTCCACAGTGTTCTCCGATGACCCGGTGAGCATGGCTGCCAAGTGGGTGGAGGGCGGTTGCCGCCGTCTGCATCTGGTCGATCTGAACGGCGCGTTCGAGGGCCAGCCAGTCAACGGCGAAGTGGTCACCGCAATTGCCAAGCGCTACCCGACCCTGCCGATCCAGATCGGTGGCGGCATCCGTTCGCTGGAAACCATCGAGCACTACGTTAAGGCTGGCGTCAGCTACGTGATCATCGGCACCAAAGCCGTTAAAGATCCGGCGTTCGTCGCTGAAGCCTGCCGCGCGTTCCCGGGCAAGATCATCGTCGGTCTGGACGCCAAAGACGGTTTCGTCGCCACCGATGGCTGGGCTGAAATCAGCACCGTACAAGTCATCGATCTGGCCAAGCAGTTTGAAGCCGACGGCGTGTCCTCGATCGTTTATACCGACATCGCCAAAGACGGCATGATGCAGGGCTGCAACGTGCCGTTCACCGCTGCGCTGGCCGCTGCCACCAAGATCCCGGTGATCGCTTCCGGCGGCATCCACAATCTGGGTGACATCAAGTCGCTGCTCGACGCCAAGGCGCCGGGCATCATCGGCGCCATCACGGGCCGGGCGATCTACGAAGGCACCCTCGACGTCGCCGAAGCGCAAGCTTTCTGCGATTCGTACCAAGGCTGAGGACTGACCATGGCGCTGGCCAAACGCATCATCCCTTGCCTGGACGTGGACAACGGCCGGGTCGTCAAAGGTGTGAAGTTCGAAAACATTCGTGACGCCGGTGACCCGGTGGAAATCGCCCGTCGTTATGACGAGCAGGGTGCCGACGAGATTACCTTTCTCGACATCACCGCCAGCGTCGATGGCCGTGACACCACGCTGCATACCGTCGAGCGCATGGCCAGCCAGGTGTTTATCCCGCTGACCGTCGGCGGTGGCGTGCGTACCGTGCAGGACATCCGCAATCTGCTGAATGCCGGCGCGGACAAGGTCTCGATCAACACCGCTGCCGTGTTCAACCCGGAATTCGTTGGCGAAGCCGCGCAGCATTTCGGCTCGCAATGCATCGTCGTCGCCATCGACGCCAAGAAAGTCTCGGGACCTGGCGAAACCCCGCGCTGGGAAATCTTCACCCACGGCGGGCGCAAGCCAACCGGCCTCGACGCGGTCGAGTGGGCGAAGAAAATGGAAGGCCTCGGTGCCGGCGAAATCCTGCTGACCAGCATGGATCAGGACGGCATGAAAAACGGCTTCGACCTTGGCGTGACCCGCGCGATCAGCGATGCGCTGGGCATCCCGGTGATCGCTTCCGGCGGCGTTGGCAATCTGCAGCATCTGGCCGACGGTATCCTCGAAGGCCACGCCAGCGCAGTCTTGGCGGCGAGTATTTTCCATTTCGGCGAATACACCGTGCAGGAAGCCAAGGCCTACATGGCCAAACGCGGCATCGTGATGCGTTAAGCGTCAAATTCGATACAGGCCAGTGGACACCATGGCGCACCCAAGGCACTCTTGGGCACGCCATGGATTTCGGTAGCCCGACATGATCAAACGCCTGCTTCTTGTTCTCGCCAGCGCCTCGATGTTGCTCGTCAACACGGCCCGCGCCGAAACCAGTCCCGACACCGATCTGGTGCTGCTCACCGAAAACTTCCCGCCGTACAACATGGCGAAGAACGGCAAGAATTTCGCTCAGGGCGAGAACATCAATGGCATCGCCACCGACATCGTGCGCGAAGTGTTCCAGCGTGCCGGCATCACCTACAGCCTGACCCTGCGTTTTCCTTGGGAGCGCGTCTACAAACTGGCTCTGGAAAACCCCGGTTACGGCGCCTTCGTGATGGCGCGTCTGCCGGATCGCGAAAAACTGTTCAAATGGGTCGGACCGATCGGCCCGGATGACTGGATCCTGCTGGCCAAGGCTGACAGCAAGATCACCCTCGAAACCCTTAATGACGCACGCAAATACAAGATCGGCGCCTACAAAGGTGACGCGATTGCCGAGACACTAGCCAAGCAGGGCCTGAAGCCGATCGTGGTGCTGCGTGATCAGGACAACGCGAAGAAGCTGGTCAATGGTCAGATCGACCTGTGGGCCACCGGTGATCCTGCCGGGCGCTATCTGGCGCGGCAGGAGGGTGTCACCGGCCTCAAGACCGTGCTGCGCTTCAACAGTGCAGAACTCTATCTGGCGCTGAACAAGGACGTCTCCGACGAAGTCGTCACCAGGCTTCAGGCGGCGCTGGATCAGCTACGCAAAGAGGGCGTGGTTGACGAGATCATGGGGCGGTATCTGTAGCGGCTGGCAGCTCCGGCACCACTAGCGCTGCGCTGATTTCGTCGTCTGTCAAAGGGGGCTGCACGGTGGGTTCCACGACTGGCTCAGGCGCAGGAAGGATAACGGCCTCAGGCTCCGTCGGCACGTACTGGCTGATGTGCAAGCTGCTGCCATCGGTGTAGCTGAAAGTATTTGTCACGGATGTGCCGTCTGCGCGCAGCAGTCGGTAGTCGCTCTGCATCAGATAAGCTGCCACGGACCTGTTTTTGTCCACGACGGCGACCACTTCAATCGCCGCTGCGTTGAGCCATTCGTTCGAGTGTATTTCACATTGGGTGAAGTCATGGTCCAGCCGCGCCGAAAACAACAGTGGGTCTTGCAGGTTGGTCTGCCATTGGGCTCCGAACTCGACAGAAGTGGTATGGGTGAATGCCTGCAGGCTTCCCGCTTGCTGCGCGCGTGGCGCTGTCCATCTGAAAATCCGGCTCTGGTTCTCTGTGTTGTTGGCGTAGCCGACGAGCAAGTACTGATCCGTGCGTTCCAGAAGGTAGAAGGGCGAGCGGCTGAGTTGCTCGATACGGGAGAAGCGCGGATCCCTGATCGTGAACCAGGGCAGGATGGCGATGTAAGAAGGATTGTCCGGCGAAACCACAGGCGTCGGCGTTTCTGCGCAAAGCAAGGGTGCCATCGGGCGCGGGTTGACCTGAAGCCCTATCTTCAGGCGCAAGCAGTAGACCGGGAAATTTGCCGGTTTGTTGTAGTCGCTCAATCCGACAAAGCTGCCGGATGCCAGGTGGATTTCACCCGGTGCGGCGACGGGAGGAACGGCACTCCAGGTACTGACGCGCCGGCGAGCGCCACTACCCTTGTCGTCCCAGGCCAGGTCGCTGGTATTGGAGGCGATGACCAAGTCCTCCCGGACGCACCTGACAGCATTGAACGAGGGTTTTTCGTGGTCGCTCGAACACACCGATCCCAAGGCTATATAGCCTTCGGGGGGAATCGGTCGCCAGATCGACAGGTCTCTTTTCGAGCCTGAGCCAGAATCCTTCCAGATCAACTCGTAATCGTCCGGGCGGCGCAGTGCCTTGCCTTTAGTGGGATCAGAACTTGCAGTATCAGCATCGCAAACGACTGCTACCACTGTGTTGCCGTTGATATTGCCGTGGCCTCTTGTAACGACGTCGCCCAAGGGGAAATAGCCCGGCAGCACATCGGGAGCAGGGGTGGGGTGCCAAAAGGACGCCGGTTTTGCCCGTAAGCCGTCGGTGTCCCAGATTCGGAGATACTCTGTTGTGAAGCTGATCAGCAGGTTGTCGACCCTGATGGGTTCGATTCGCCCGGCAGGCGGGGTGATCGTGGGATTGGTTGTCATGGTTACTCCTGATAGTGAGAAGACGACTCGAGGCAGTCGCGACCTGTTGCAGGTCTCACTATCCGGAAAGGGGGCAGGTGTCTGGCGGTAACTATGTATTGTTCAGCGCTACAGCGTATTACCGATAAACCCCGTCTTTACCATGACCGACCATGGCGCGATTGCTGCGCACGCTGATCATTTGCTTGATATCGATCCACTCGATGCCCTGAGCCTTGAGTCTGGGCAATTCGCGCTCCAGCACCGCCAGCGTCTGCGGATACGGATGCCCGATCATCACTGCCGAACCCTGCTTGTGCGCCAGGCTGATCGCGGTCTGCAATTGTGCGTAGATCGCCGCCTCAGTGCGCTCATCATCGAGAAACACATCGCGCGAGACGCTGGCCAGATCAATCTTCTGCGCCTGTTGCGCCGCCACGGTCTGGGCGCTGGTGCGGCTGTCGACGAAGAACTTGTGCCGGCGCTGCAATTCGCCCATCAACCATGCCATCGCCACTGGCTGCGCGGTCATGCGGCTGCCCATGTGGTTATTGATGCCGGCGGTGTACGGGACCATTTTGAATGCGGCGTTGAGGCGTTTTTCCAGCTCTTCGATAGGCAGTTCGGGGTGCCAGGCGTACGGCCCGGTGGCCGGGTCCATCGGCATGTGCAGAATGACGATCTTGCCGGCGCGATGGGCCTCGCGGGCGAACTCGGTGGCGTGCGGAGTATCCGGCATGATCGCTGCGGTCACCGGGCCGGGCAGGGCCAGCACGCGGCGATCCCGGGGCAGGTTCTGCCCTAGGTCGTCGATGATCAGTGTCAGGTAGGCTTTGTGTGGCTTTGGGCTGACGGGCTCTGCGTGAGCAGCACCCGCCAGACAGCACAACAGAACGAAGACGAAGCGCAGAGACATCCTCAACGGCCGGACGTGATGCTCAGCCCTTTGAGCAGGCTCAGGGCCTGGGCCAGTTGGTAGTCGTCGTCCTGTGGCATGGCTTTAGGCTTGGCGCCCGAGCCGGTCGGTTTGTCCGCGCCGCCGTTGCCGTTGCCCAAGTGACCTTGCAGGTCGGCTTCCTTGAAGTAATCGCCATCGGCTTCGTTGGTGATCTTGGCCTTGCGTACTTCGATGTCCGGAACGATGCCCTGTGCCTGAATCGAGCGACCATTCGGCGTGAAGTACAGCGCGGTAGTGATCTTCAGCGCACGGTCGTTGTTCAGCGGCAGCACGGTCTGTACCGAGCCTTTGCCGAAACTGGTGGTGCCCATGACCACCGCGCGTTTTTGATCCTGCAAGGCGCCGGCGACGATTTCCGAAGCCGAGGCACTGCCACCGTTGATCAGCACGACCATCGGCACGGCTTCACTTTCGTCTTTGCCGGTGGCCGAGAAACGCAGTTCGGAGTTGGCGATCCGGCCTTTGGTGTAGACGATCAGGCCTTTGGTGATGAAGTGGTCGACCACTTCCACCGCCGCCTGCAACACGCCGCCCGGGTTGTTGCGCAGGTCGAGAATGATGCCGTTGAGCTTCTTGCCGTTGTCCTTGCGCAGCTTGGCCAGGGCCTTGGAGACCTCTTCGCCGGTCTTGACCTGGAACTGGGTGATGCGGATGTACGCATAGCCGGTTTCCAGCAGTTGCGCCTTGACGCTCTTCACCTGAATCACCGCACGGGCCAGGGTCACGTCGAACGGCGTGCCACCGTCGCGTACCAGGGTCAGGGTGATCTTCTGGCCAATCTTGCCGCGCATTTTGTCGACGGCTTCGGTCATGGTCTGGCCGCGCGTTGGCGCACCGTTGATCTTGACGATGAAGTCGCCGGCCTGAATACCGGCCTTCGACGCCGGGGTGTCATCGATTGGCGAGACCACTTTGATGAAGCCATCTTCGGCGCCGACTTCGATGCCCAGGCCGCCGAATTCACCGCTGGTGCTTTCCTGCAGCTCGGTGAAGTCTTCCGGGCCAAGGTAGGCCGAGTGCGGATCAAGGTTGCTGAGCATGCCCTTGATCGCGTTTTCCAGCAGAGTCTTGTCGTCCACCGGCTCGACGTAGGCGGCTTTGATCCGGTCCATGACCTCGGCAAAGGTGCGCAACTCTTCCAGCGGCAACGGCGCCTTGGAGGTCGCGGCAGTGCCTGCCGGAGCGACGGCCGGGGCTGGTTGAGCGGCGAACGCCAGAGGCGCGCCGATCACCAGGGCGATCGTCAGGGCCAGCGAGGTAAGGCGGGACAAATGCAGCATGTCGAACGAACTCCTAATGTAGGTGACTCAACGCCTATCCTTGCGCGCGGCACCATTGCGCTGGATCACTCGGGTGACCCTGCTGACGAATTGCGAAATACAGCGCTGGTGTGTCCTGGCCGCCACTGTTACCGACAGTGGAGATCGACTCACCGGCTTTTACCACGTCACCGGCCGACTTGAGCAGCGTCTGGTTGTGACCGTAAAGACTCAGAAAACCGTTGCCGTGATCGAGGATCACCAGCAACCCGGCACCGCGCAGCCAGTCGGCGAACACCACGCGACCACCGTGTACGGCATGCACCTGGCTGCCGGCGGAGGCGCTGATCATCACGCCGTCCCACTTGGTCCGGGCGTCGTCGCCACGGCTTTCGCCGAAGCGTGCCAATAGTCGACCATCAACCGGCCACGGAAGTTTTCCCCGGGTTGCAGCAAAAGGACCACCGAAGGTCTCGCCGCTGCTGGAGACCAGTGCGCCGGGAG
The DNA here is from genome assembly GCF_028656995.1 of Pseudomonas sp. TNT2022 ID642. NCBI lineage: Bacteria > Pseudomonadati > Pseudomonadota > Gammaproteobacteria > Pseudomonadales > Pseudomonadaceae > Pseudomonas > Pseudomonas sp. TNT2022 ID642. The sequence continues at coordinate 86,210 of NZ_JAMDGW010000024.1, forward strand.
TCGATCTGGCGGGTTTTCGTGGGGCGTCGCTGTTTTCAGCCTGCGCCTCACGCAAACGCTTTTTTTCCGCTTCCTGCTGGGCGATCAGCGCTTTCTGCCGCGCCTCTTCTGCCTCACGGGCCTGGCGGGCCAGGGTTTCTTCAATGGTTTTAAGGACTTTAGACAGGTCTGCCTGATCCTGCTCACGCGCGGCGAGTTTCTGATCGCGGGCCTTCACGTCATCGTTGAGCTTGGCGAGGACTTGCTGGCGTTCCTTGCGAACATTTTCCAGTTCGTCGCGCTGGGTATCGAGGCTGCTTTTCTGTACCAGCAATTGGGCCTGCTGGGCGGCGATGTCTTTTTCGACATTGGCCAGCTGGCGCAGGGTTTCGTTGAAGTTCTTCAGCTGCTCCAGGCGGGCCTGGCTCAGGTAATCGTAATAGGTGAGGGTGCGGGCGAATTTCTCGGGATTCTGCTGGTTGAGCAGCAATTTGAGGTATTCCTGCCGACCGTTCTGATAGGCCGCACGGGCCTGAATGGCGATCAGTCGCTGCTGTTCAGTGCGCGCGCTCTGGAGTTTTTTTTTCTCTGCATCGAGTCGCTGCAGCTCGGATTCGCTTTTCTGCAGTTCTTTCTGCAGTGCATCGACCTGCTTCTGCAGCTTGCCCAGCTCGGTTTCAGTGCCCTTGAGCTCTTTCTGTACGCCGGATTTTTCTTCCTGGACTTTGCTCAGCAGCTTTTTCAGCTCGGCAATGTCCTGACGCGTGGCGTCCAACTGCTGTTGGGTTTGCGCGCGCTCGTCAGCGAAGGCCGGTTGGAGCAGGCAGGTCAGAGCGAGGGCGATCAGGACGCGGAGCATAGAGGCGGGCGGCACCAGGGTAAGGGACGGCCTAGTATGCCCGCCCGAGGCTGCAAAAAAAACGCCCAATTGGGGCTGTGTGATAACTGGACCAAGCAATACACCGAATTCCATTTCGAAAACTCCATAAACCACTGTGGGAGCTGCGGTGCGACGATTCGACTTGCCAGCGATGGCGTCTGCACATTCAACATAGATGTTGGCTGTCAGATTGCTATCGCTGGCAAGTCGAATCGTCGCACCGCAGCTCCCACAGGGTTTTGTGGTGCGTGATCGAGCGGATTACACCAGGATAGACGTGCCGGTCATTTCCGCCGGTTTTTCCAGGCCCAGCAGCTTCAGCATGGTCGGTGCCACGTCCGCCAGCACGCCGCCTTCACGTACTTTCAGGTCGCGCTTGCCGACATAGATGAATGGCACCGGCTCGGTGGTGTGCGCCGTGTGCGCCTGGCCCGTGGATTCATCAGCCATTTGCTCGACGTTGCCGTGGTCAGCGGTGATCAACGCTTCGCCGCCAACCTTCTCCAGTGCATCGACAATGCGACCGACGCAGGTGTCGAGGCATTCAACAGCCTTCACGGCCGCGTCGAACACGCCGCTGTGGCCAACCATGTCGCCGTTGGCGTAGTTGACCACGATCACGTCGTAACGCTGGTTTTCGATGGCTTCGACGATGCGGTCGGTGACCTCGGGTGCGCTCATTTCCGGTTGCAAGTCGTAGGTGGCGACTTTCGGCGACGGGATCAGAATGCGTTCTTCGCCCGGGAACGGTTCTTCACGACCGCCGGAAAAGAAAAAGGTCACGTGGGCGTACTTCTCGGTTTCAGCGATGCGCAGCTGGGTTTTGCCGTTTTTCGCCAGATAGTCGCCCAGTACGTTTTCCAGGCTGCCCGGGGCGAATGCCGACGGTGCCGGAATGCTTGCCGCGTATTGGGTCAGCATGACGAACCCGGCCAGTTTCGGCTGGCGTGCGCGTTCGAAATCCTTGAAATCGTCTTCGACGAACACGCGAGTCAGCTCGCGGGCACGGTCGGCGCGGAAGTTCATGAACACCACGGCGTCGCCGTCTTCAACCTTCACCGGCTCACCGATGGACGTGGCTTTGACGAATTCGTCGCTCTCGCCGCGCGCGTAGGCAGCGTCCAGACCTTCTTGTGCTGTGGCTGCGTGGAATTCGCTGTTGCCGTCGACGATCAGGTTGTAGGCCTGAGCCACACGGTCCCAGCGGTTGTCGCGGTCCATGGCGAAGTAGCGGCCGATGATGCTGGCGATGCGGCCCTTGCCAAGTGCCTGGAACGTCGCGTCGAGCAGTTCGATCGACGATGCAGCGCTTTTCGGCGGCGTATCGCGGCCATCGAGGAAAGCGTGCAGGTAGATTTTTTCGGCGCCGCGCTTGAACGCCAGTTCAGCCATGGCGATCAGGTGATCCTGGTGGCTGTGCACGCCGCCGTCGGACAGCAGACCCATGAAGTGCACGGCTTTACCAGCGGCCACGGCTTTATCCACAGCGGCGCAGATGGTCGGGTTCTCGAAGAACTCGCCGTCGCGGATCGATTTGGTCACGCGGGTGAAGTCCTGATACACCACGCGACCGGCGCCAAGATTCATGTGGCCGACTTCGGAGTTGCCCATCTGGCCGTCCGGCAGGCCGACATCCATGCCGCTGCCCGAGATCAAGCCGTTCGGCACGGTGGCCCAGAGGCGATCAAGAACAGGCTTCTTCGCCGCGAAAACGGCGTTGGATTCGGGGCTGTCGCTGTGACCGAAGCCGTCGAGAATCATCAGGACCAAAGGTTTAGGCGTAGTCGTCATGGAATCCACTCGTGGCTAATAAAGAAGAGGGCGATGGAAAAGGGAGTTGGAGTTTAAAGCTAAGTTCCGACCGCGTCACCGCCGGACGGGGTTTGGCCGACCATAGTGGCTGTGTATACTGGCCGACATTTTAACGCCCTGGAACCTCCTTCGATGGTTGCTCACCTGATTGAATTTGCCACTAACCACTACATTCTTGTCGGTATCTTCGTCGTACTGCTGGCTCTGTTGCTGGCGCACACGATGCAGGGCGGCGGTAAAAGCCTGAGCACCGGCGAGCTGACCGCGCTGGTCAACAAAGATGCAGGCGTGGTGGTGGACATCCGTCCGGCCAAGGATTTCGCTGCCGGCCATATCGTTGGCGCGGTGAACATTCCCCAGGACAAACTGGCTGCGCGCGTTGCCGAGCTGGAAAAGCACAAGGCCAAGACCATCATTCTGGTCGACGCCCTGGGTCAGACCGCCGGCACCCACGCCCGCGAACTGATGAAATCCGGCTTCACCGCCGCCAAGCTGTCCGGCGGTATTTCCAGCTGGAAAGGCGACAACCTGCCGCTGGTGAAGTGATATGAGTGAAGTCATCGTCTACTCCAGCGATTACTGCCCTTATTGCTCGCGAGCCAAGTACCTGCTCGAGAACAAAGGCGTGGCCTTCAAAGAGATCAAGGTCGATGGCAAGCCGCAGGTGCGCGCCGAAATGACCCAGAAAGCCGGACGCACGTCCGTGCCGCAGATCTGGATCGGCAGCAAGCACATCGGCGGTTGTGACGATTTGTATGCCCTGGAGCGCGCCGGCAAGCTCGACGCGCTGCTCAAGGCCTGAACGGCTGCACCCACGTACAGCAATCCCTTAAAGACCCGAGATCAGAAAGGATCTGAGATGACTGACCAACAGAACACTGCAGCCAGCGAAGAAGAAACCGCACCGCAATTCTCCTTGCAGCGCATCTACGTACGCGACCTGTCCTTTGAAGCCCCGAAAAGCCCGGCGATCTTCCGCCAGCAGTGGGATCCGGCGGTCGCACTGGATCTGAACACTCGCCAGAAAGCACTGGAAGGTGATTTCTACGAAGTGGTGCTGACCCTGTCCGTTACCGTGAAAAACGGTGAAGAAGTCGCCTTCATCGCTGAAGTGCAACAGGCCGGTATCTTCCTGATCAAGAACCTGGACGCGGCTTCGATGAGCCACACCCTGGGCGCGTTCTGCCCGAACATTCTGTTCCCGTACGCGCGCGAAACCCTGGACAGCCTGGTGACCCGTGGTTCGTTCCCGGCGCTGATGCTGGCTCCGGTGAACTTCGACGCTCTGTACGCGCAAGAATTGCAGCGCATGCAGGAAAGCGGCGAGACGCCAACCGTTCAGTAAGACGGTTTAGCAACACCCCATGTGGGAGCGAGCCTGCTCGCGAAGAGGGCGTGTCAGATGACAGTTTTGTCGACTGATACACCGCTTTCGCCAGCAGGCTCGCTCCCACATTTGTTTTGTGGTGTTACTTGAAGTCGTTCTGGCGCCAGGCTTCGTACACAGCGACCGCAACGGTATTGGACAGGTTCAGGCTGCGGCAGCCTTCACGCATCGGCAGGCGCAGGCGCTGTTCCGACGGCAGGGCGTCGAGCACTTCCGGCGGCAGGCCACGGCTTTCCGGGCCGAAGATGAACGCATCGCCTGGAACAAACGCGGCATCATGAAACGGCCGCGAGCCTTTGGTGGTGAACGCAAACAGTCGTGGATTGCCCAGGCTTTCCAGGCAACTGGCCAGGTCCGCGTGACGTTGCAGCGTGGCATATTCGTGGTAATCGAGACCGGCACGGCGCAAGCGCTTGTCGTCCATCTCGAAGCCCAGCGGTTCGATCAAATGCAGGTGGCAGCCGCTGTTGGCGCACAGCCTGATAACGTTGCCGGTATTCGGCGGAATTTCTGGTTGAAAAAGGATGACGTGAAACATGCACGGCTCCGAAGGTAAAGATGAGCGGCATTCTACGCCGCCTGTGGACAACCGTTCGAAACTATTGCCGCGAGTCATCGGTTCGCTGGCGATTGTTGGCTTGATGATCGGCTTGATGATCGGCCGCCTGACCACGCCGGACCCGAGCGTGTTGCAGCAGGTTGAGGTGACCGATGGCGCTTTGGTGGTGTGGTTCAACAACGAGCCCAAGCTGCACGGCGAAATCATCGACGGCACGGTGGCGCTGCTGTTCCAGGCTGAGGGCCGGGCGCAGAAGGGCCAGCTCAAGCTCAACGGCAAGGACGTCAACTGGCGTACACGCATGAGCGACGGCGGATTGTTGCTGACGGTGCTGGCGGCGCGGCCATTACAGGGAGACTGGGCTGGCAGCAAGGTCGACGACCGCTGGCGGCTGGAGATTCGCTTGCAAACGAACTGATCGCAAACCTGCCGACTCTCTCTCCTGTTCTCCTACGTTTCCTGGCGTTGTTTCTCACTGCGCCAGTCTGCCTTTCCTATCTCCTTCAACACCTATGCACGCTATCGTGCGCTCCTCTTTTAAACCGGCAGGATGCCAATATTTTTGTCCCTTGGGCGAATGCCAAGGGCGAATTTTTCAAGGATGAAAAAACATGCCAGTAAAACCACCTACCGGTGGCAGTACCCCCGTGAAAGTGGACGCGTCCACCAGTCCGACCCGACCGGCGGAGGTGGACATTCCGCTTCCCGGTACATCGGGCCGCAGAGGTTCGGGTTCAAATATCTTTCCCGATGATCCGCAGTCGGGAGCCGGGAGATCCGGCACTCCAGACATTGAAACCGTCCATCCGGCTCCTGCCGTCGTCGTACACACGGTTCCCGTTCAAACTCCTCGGCTGGCACCTCAACCGTCGCTGGATGATTACGTAATCCCCTTCCAGGCGTTACTTCCTGAAATCAACGGCGAAGGTTTAAGGGTTTTTAACAATCGCCCCTTCGCTGAGGTGTCCGATGGCATTTTTCTCCCTGTCGCCGTGGATCCGAGGACTGGATTGCTTCATGCCCGACGGTCAAGCGAGCTGCTTTTAGGCCCGGTGGTGCTGCGTAACGCCGACAGCGGTTTTTGGTACCAGCGTACGCTCGTTCAGCGCACCACCCGGGATCAGGTCCGACGATATCTTCCGGAAACGACCGATCTGGACGCTGATGCCTTCATCGCCCGGTTTGGCGACAAGGATGTGGCAGATGTGGAGCTGAGGCGCATCGAGGGAGCGCGCTCTGAGCTGGAGCGCGAGCATTTTGGTATCAACGAGGAAATGGCGAGCAAGATACGCAGACTTTTCAAGTGGCAGGGCGAACCCGGTGAGCGTGTCTATCGCGAAGACCGACTAGTGGGTTTCAAGATGGAACTCGATTTCGGTTCTCATTCAAACAGTTTTCCTTACCTGGAAAAACTCAACTCTGTTGTAGCCCTGACCCTCAGAGCGAGTGAACATCTATACGCGCATCGTTTATCGGTGCAATTTCCCAACATTGAAAGTCTTACGGTGGCTGGCTGGACACCCCCCATTTCCCCTGGCTTTCACTATCCCCGGGCTGTCTCGAGGCTTAAGGTTGAGGGGGATTTCGTTCACGCACTGGCGAAGCTTCCCCATTTACGCGAGCTGAACCTGCACAACTGCAAGTTGCCAGCCGGGTTCTCGCTGACACGCATGACCGGACTGCGAGCTCTGGCACTTGGCAACATTGAGGGGGTGACGGATCTGAATGCCGTAGTGAATGGCCTGCCAGGGCGGTTGAGCTTGCAGGTCCTCGATCTGAACCAGAATGCGTCCTTGAAAGTGGCACCTGACGTGACGGGGATGACCGAGTTGCGTGTATTGGATCTGACGCAGACCGGTATAGAGCAGCTCCCACTCGGACTTGATGCTGACAACGGGCCGTTGCGCCTGGAGGTATTGAGGCTCGGCAACAATCCGCTTTCTGTTATGCCTTCACTGAAAGTCAGGACTGCGCTGCAGGAGCTGGACCTTTCCAACACTGGTTTAGACAGGTTTCCGGAGGGCATCACGTCCGACATCCCCGGGAAAGTGCTGAATCTTTCCAACAACCGAATTACATCGATCCCTGAGTCCGTTGAAATCAGAGCGGGCTTCAATCTCATCGGCAATCCCATAACGGATCTGCCGACCCTCCGGCGGCTGATGGTCGCGCGTATAAAAACAGGCACGGACATCTGGTTGGGAAAAAAAAGTACTGATCTCTCGCCAAATGCCTGGCTGCGACATACGCCGTTAGAGGAGCTAGCTGAAAATTTGAAGCTTTGGGACAGTGTTGACTCATATTGGTCAGTTGCGAGGCAAATTGCCTTGGACCTGACTCGTACGCCCGAATTTCACGTTGAGCGCCCGCGTCTGCAGCAACGGGTCTGGCGGTTTTTCGAGAACTACCGCAAGACTGAGCCTGGCGCTCAGGTCAGGCTGAAGGACATTTTGGAGAATGAACCCAGTCCCTTGAAAAAGCTGGAAAGGCTGGAGGCAGAAACAGGGCTGTCAAGCGAATCACTGCCGGCGGACCCGGTGTTGCGCAGTGATACCGGCAGCGACGTTGGGCTCTTGCTCGATGCCGCTGAGCCAACCACCCGAGCGCAGGTCCGACAATACTTCCCGGAAGTAACCGATCAACAAGCAGATCACTTTCGCGTGCACTTCGGTGAAAAGGATGCAGCAGAGGTGGAGCTCAAACGGCTTCAGCCTGGACTTGCTCAACTGGACCAGGAACTCAGCCGTTGGACGAATGCCTCTGGAATTTACGGAAATAAGGCGGGTCCCACGTTGCGCCGTCTGTACACGTGGCAAGGGGAGCCCGACGAGTTGGTCTTTCACGGAAAACGGCCGGTGGGTTTCAAGCTGTCTTTGAATTATTCGGGATGGCCAAATCATCACCCATTCTCGACAACATTCAACTCCATCGTTTCCCTAGAGCTAAGAGGGGTAGACGTGCCTCTTCTGGAAGGTTTTTTTTCAGCTTTCCCCAAACTTGAAAGTCTGAGGGTGGGTTTCGGATTCAGGATTTCCTCTGATAATCCCCGCCTGAGGCTCCCCGTGGAGCCGCGCAATGTTGAAGGTTTGGCATGGGTTGCGCGGTTACGAGAGTTGCAGCTGCAAGAGGCTAACTTGTCGCCTGATTTTTCGGTGGCCGGCATGACCGGGTTGCGTGTATTGGATCTGCAGTGGAACGGAATACACCATCTCCGAGGACTTGATGCCGACAACGGGCCATTGCGACTGGAAGTATTGAAACTCAGCCATAACCCGCTATCTGTCGTGCCTTCACTTAAAGGAATGACCGCGCTGCAGGAGCTGGATCTTGCCAGTACAGGCTTGGACAGATTTCCGGAGGGCATCACCAACGAGATTCCCGGGAAGGTGCTGGATCTGACGAACAATCGCATCACATCGATTCCCGAATCCATTGAAATCAGAGCCGGCTTCAAGCTCAGTGGCAATCCTGTTACCGATCCTTCTTCCTTCCGACGGCTGATCCACGCACGTATGGAAACGGGCACCGATATCTGGCTGGGAGAACCAAGTACTGACCGGTCGGCAAATCTTTGGCTGCGTAATGTGCCGCCGGGAAAGGAGTTGACTGACAAACTGGAACTCTGGGACACCTTCGGTCCTCACCCGCGCATGATGGACGCGATCCGGCAACTGAGTCGAACACCGGAATTTCATGTCGAGTATCTGCTTTTGCAGCGGCGGGTCTGGTCGTTCCTCGAGATCTACAGCAAGCGCGGATCTGACGAGCAGGCACGGCTCGACAACATTTTGCTCACAGAGATAAGTCCCGGAAAAATGCTCGACAGGCTGGAAGCCGAGATCCGGGAATATGACTCGGGACGGCAAAATCCGCCTCTGCATCATTTGCCCAAGCGTCCGAGGCTTGATCCGTAATCGTTTTCGACGAGCAATAAAAAGCGCCGCGTTCAATTGATATCGGCAGGATGCCAAAACCTTCGTCCCTTGCACGAATGCCGGGGGCGAAATTTTCAAGGATGAAAAAACATGCCAATAAAACCCCCTACCGGTGGCAGTACCCCCGTGAAAGTGGACGCGTCCACCAGTCCGACCCGACCGGCGGAGGTGAACATTCCGCTTCCCGGCTTATCCGGCCGCAGAGGTTCCGGTGCGGGTCATTTTCCCGATCTGCCGCCGCGAGCCGGATCATCCAGCGCGATTGATGCAGATGCCATTCGTATGACTCCGGCGGTCATGATTCATGCGAACCCTGGTGGAGTTCGTTTACCGGCGCCTCAATCGTCGCTGGACCGTTACTTGATCAGTGCCCGGGCGATGCTTCCAGAAATCAATGATGAAGGTTTAAGGGTTTTTAACGGGATCCCCTTCGCTGACGTGGCCGGTGGCGACTTTGTTGCTGTTGCCTTGGATCCGAAGACAGGATTGTATCGAGCCCGACTGACCAGCGAGTTGCTATTAGGCCCGGTAATACTGCGCGATGCCGGCAGCGGCCTTTGGTACGAGCGTCAGGTGGTTGAGCCGACCACCCGAGCGCAGGTTCGAAGATACCTTCCGGAAACGACCGATCTCGACGCCGATGCCTTCATCACCAAGTTTGATGACAAGGACGTGGCGGAGCTTGAGCTCCAGCGTATTCAGCTAGGGCTTCCTCAGTTTGACAGCAAACACATCAGCATTCCGCACCATCAAAATCACATTGCACAGTCCCATGAGGTAACCGAGGCGTTTGCCATGTGGGGCACGCTAAGCCAATTGTACAAGTGGCAAAGCCAGCCTGATCAGCGGGTTTATAGCGATGGGCGATTGTCGGGTTTCAAGCTGGATATCAATCTCACGCTATGGCCAGTGGATAAGTTGCTTTCATTGAAATTCAACTCCGTCGTTTCTCTTACTTTAAGAGGTCAAGCGCCGCTGGACCCGGAGGTGTTTTTTGCGCAGTTTCCCAGCATTGAAAGTCTGACGATCACAAGCCAGACAGTCACCAGAAGAACCTTTGGGGATCTTGCGAATGAGCTTGCTTATTCAAGATTCAATATGGATTCGCGCTTTACCGAGCAATTAAAGAGGCTCCCCCGCTTACGAGAACTGAATCTTCAGGATTGTGACTTACAGGCTGATTTTTCGGTGAGGGGCATAACCAGACTGCAGGTGTTGAGGCTTGGTAGCACACAGGGGGCTGCGGTGAATGATTTGCCTGGCCCGTTGCGCTTTCAAGTGCCTGTTGAACACCAGAACGATTTTTTACGAACGGATCCTGACATTTCCGGGATGACCGAATTGCGTGTGCTGGATCTGACAGGTGCCGGATTACGCCGAATCCCTTTCGGGCTTGATACCGACAACGGGCCATTGCGACTGGAAGTATTGAAGCTCAGACATAACCGGCTCTCTGTTGCGCCTTCGGTCAAAAGAATGACCGCGCTGCAGGAGCTGGATCTTGCCAATACAGGCTTGGACAGATTTCCGGAGGGCATCACCAACGAGATTCCCGGGAAGGTGCTGGATCTGACGAACAATCGCATCACATCGATTCCCGAATCCATTGAAATCAGAGCCGGCTTCAAGCTCAGTGGCAATCCTGTTACCGATCCTTCCTCCCTCCGACGGCTGATCCACGCACGTATGGAAACGGGCACCGATATCTGGCTGGGAGAACCAAGTACTGACCGGTCGGTAAATCTTTGGCTGCGTAATGTGCCGCCCGGAAAGGAGTTGACTGACAAACTGAAGCTCTGGGACAGCTTTGGTACTGACTCGCGCCTGCTGGACGCGATCCGGCAGTTGAGCCGAACACCGGAATTTCATGTCGAGTATCTGCTTTTGCAGCGGCGGGTCTGGTCGTTCCTCGAGATCTACAGCAAGCGCGGATCTGGCGAGCAGGCACGGCTCGACAACATTTTGCTCACAGAGATAAGTCCCGGAAAAATGCTCGACAGGCTGGAAGCCGAGATCCGGGAATATGACTCGGGACGGCAAAATCCGCCTCTGCATCATTTGCCCAAGCGTCCGAGGTTTGATCCGTAGATGTCTCGACGGGCAATACCAAAGCGCGGCACTCCATTGATATCGGCAGGATGCCAAAACCTTCGCTCCTTGCACGAATGCCGGGGGCGACTTTTCAAGGATGAAAAAACATGCCAGTAAAACCACCTACCGGTGGCAGTACCCCCGTGAAAGTGGGAGCTTCCACCAGTCCGACCCGAGCGGAGGGCGCGGACGCGCCGCTTCCCGGCCCATCAGTGCGCAGAGGCTCCGGTTCAGGAATTGATCCTGATAATTCGCAGCCCCGGGCGGGGACTGCCGAAGCTCATGACGCCGATGCCACTCATGCGGCTCCGGCTGTCTTGGTTCACGCTGCCCCCGTTGAAATCCGTTCCTCACCACCTGAGTTATCGCTGGAAAGTTACCTGCTCGACCCCGGAGTGACGGTGTCAGCTCAACCCAACTCAGAAGGTGTACGGGTTTTTGATAAACGCACCTATGTCGACGTGGCCGGCGGACGCTTTGCTCCTGTCGGACTGGATCCTGATACGGGATTGTATCGGGCACGCAAATTAAACAAATTGCTTTTAGGTCCGGTGATGCTGCGCGATACCGATAGCGGCCTTTGGTACCTGCGTGAAGTCGTTGAGCCAACCACCCGGGCGCAGGTTAAAAAATACTTTCCGGAGGCGACCGATCAGCACGCGGATGATTTCATCGCCCGGTTCGGTGACAAGGATGCAGCAGAGGTAAAACTCAAGGGGCTTCAGCTTGGGCTTGTTCCGATGCACCAAGAGATCAGCGCCTGGGAGGCCACTTACAAGGGCAGTGACGACCAAGAGCGCAACAGGCGACTTGCGATCGGAGACAAATTTCGTCGGTTGTATAAATGGCAAGGTGACGAAACCGAGAAAGTCTACCGGGGGGGGCGGCTGGTGGGCTTTGAATTGGAGCTCAATCTGGGGAGTCGCGCCAATCTGAATTTGCCGATTTTTTCGAAACGACTGGACTCGGTTGTTTCTCTAAGCCTGAAGGGAAGTGTTGTACGTAACCTGGGAGATTTTCTGTCCACGTTTTCTCATGTTGAAACCCTCAAACTGAAAGAATTCGGCATACGCGGTAAAGAATTACTTGATGCTATCGCCAGGGTTACCGAGTTGAAAACCCTGAGTATTCAACACACCAGTCTTAGACCGCTGCCTCCTGATGAATTGCAGTTCAAGGTATTGCCTCGTTTGCAAGAACTGGATCTGGACCACTGCACCATCCACCCTGCTCTGTCAGTGTCCGGCATGACGGAGTTGCAAGTGTTGAAGGTCAATAACTCTGGTTTGTTTCATTTGCCTGAAGGGCTGAATGACTTGCCCTTGCGGTCACGTTTGCAAGTGCTGGATCTTCATGGAAGTCGATATCTGGAGGGAACTGTAGTGCTGTCCGGTATGCCCGAGCTGCGGGTACTGGATTTGTCGGATACCAAAACAAGTCCAGTGTTCGGTGGGCCTGGTTCCGAAGCCGGGCCGTTGCCGTTAGAGGTATTGAGGCTTGCGAGCATTCCTTTACGGGATGCGCCGTCGCTCATGGCAATGCCTGCGTTACGGGAGCTGGATCTTTCGCACACCCTGATAAAACAGCTGCCTGCCGGGCTGGGAACGGAGGGCGGGCCGTCGAGGCTGGAGGTATTGCAACTCAATGGCAATCCGCTGTCTTCCGTGCCGATGCTGGCAGGCATGACAGCGCTGCGGGAGGTCGATTTGAGTTATACCGGAATAGACAGGTTTCCAGAGGGCGTCACGCGTGAGATTCCCAGGGACAGCTTACGTCTCTCCAATAATCTAATAAAGTCGATCCCCGACACCGTAGAACTCAGGCAGGGTTTTGAGCTGTTCAACAACCCGATATCCGACCCGGCTTCGCTTCGACGACTCATCACTGTGCGTCGACAAACAGGCGCTGACGTCTGGTTGGGGCCGGGGCTAGCGAACTCTCCTCCGCGGATAGATTACTGGATGAAAGACGTGCCCACGGCGCAATCCCGGGAAAAGCATGATCTTTGGGATTGGTTTAACCAGGATCGTCAACACTCGCAAATTACGTCGAGCATGGGAAAACTGACTAGCACGCCTGAATACCAGGTCGAGCATCCATCTTTGCAGCTCCGGGTCTGGATCTTGCTCAATAAATATAAGAAAGCCGACCCGGTTGTTCAGGAGTTATTAAGAAAGATTGGAATGTACGAGCATAGTCCCGCAAAAATGCTGAACAGGATGGAAGATGAAGTACGCAAGCACAGAGAAAGCGGTGAACCCGCTCCTGCATTGCCCAAGCGTCCTCGATTGATACCGGGCTGAAGGCCTCGGTATGAGGTGTAAAAGCGGGAATCCCTGACCTGCCTGTATCAGGGTTCCCAAAACGGGGTGGACTTCGCGTGACGCGTCGGTCCGGTGTAAAGAGGGAACCCCCGGCCTGCCTGTACCAAGGATCCCAAAAGGGTGGGCGCGTCGCGTTGCGTTATGCGCCCGGTGTAAAGAGGGGAATCCCCGGCCTGCCTGTACCAAGGTCCCCGAAACGGGTGGTGAATCGAATCACCTGTAAGAGGTATTGCAGGGGACGTGCCAGGTTTTAATCTGTTGAAACAAAAAAGCTGATCAGAAACGCGAAAGCCCCGGGATTCGGGGCTTTTGAGCATTTTGGTAGTTGATTTTTCGGTGGTTTCAGAAGCGAATGTGGCGATACGGCTGTGCGCGATCGCGGGTCATTGTGCATTGATGCGGTGCACGGTGGCCCTCACCCTAACCCTAACCCTCACCCTAACCCTCCCGAAACGTCGGACCGCCCATAGGGAGAGGGGACTGACCGAGTTGCTGGTTCAAGTTACGCCGACCTGAAATATTGAGCCGGACTCAGGTTTCGAAAACATCCGAGATCGGCTCCCTTTCCCCTCTCCCCCTTGGGGTGAGGGGGATCGATCCTGAGTACACAACCATCCTCAAGCGAACAAGGTTTTAACCCTCATCCCCTTCATCATCATCGCCGCCATCCACCTTCATGCCCAATTCCTTGATCTTGCGCGTCAGGGTATTGCGCCCCCAACCCAGCAACACCGCCGCATCACGGCGACGCCCCGCAGTGTGCTTCAACGCCGTCTCGATCATGATCCGCTCAAACGCCGGCACCGCGCTGTCGAGCAGACTCGACTGGCCACGCGCCAACGCTTGATCGGCCCACTGACGCAGTGCTTGTTCCCAATTGGTCACTGGCGCTGAATCCTGCGGCAGGTTCAGCAGCTCCGGCGGCAGGTCGCTGATGTGCACCTCGCGCCCGGACGCCATCACGGTGATCCAGCGGCAAGTGTTCTCCAACTGACGCACGTTGCCGCCCCACGGCAGGTTCTTCAGGTATTCCTCGGTCTCGCTTTTCAGCAACTTCGGCTCCACCGCCAGTTCTTGCGCAGCGCGGCTGAGGAAGTGCTTGGCCAGGGTCGGAATGTCTTCGCGACGATCCGACAGGCGCGGGATGTGGATGCGGATCACGTTGAGGCGATGGAACAAGTCCTCACGGAATTTGCCGGCGTGCACCAGGGTTTCCAGATTCTGGTGCGTCGCGGCGATGATGCGCACGTCGACCTTGACCGGCACATGCCCGCCCACGCGATAGAACTCGCCATCCGCCAGAACCCGCAGCAGACGGGTTTGCGTGTCCGCCGGCATGTCGCCGATTTCGTCGAGGAACAGCGTGCCGCCGTCCGCCTGTTCAAAGCGACCGCGACGCAGATTCGCCGCGCCGGTGAACGCGCCTTTCTCATGCCCGAACAGTTCGGATTCCATCAGATCCTTTGGAATCGCCGCCATGTTCAGCGCGATGAACGGCGAGGCCGCGCGCGGGCTGTGGCGGTGCAGGGCGTGGGCGACCAGTTCTTTACCGGTGCCGGATTCGCCGTTGATCAGCACGGTGATGTTGGAGTGGCTCAAGCGCCCGATGGCGCGAAACACTTCCTGCATCGCCGGCGCTTCGCCGATGATTTCCGGGGTACGGGTCAGCGCCGGCACGACTTCCAGGCCTTGCTGTTCTTGGGCGTGCTGGTTGGCACGTTTGACCAGCGACACCGCCTCATCAACGTCGAACGGCTTCGGCAAGTACTCGAACGCGCCGCCCTGATACGAGGCGACAGCGCTGTCCAGATCGGAGTGAGCGGTCATGATGATGACCGGCAACCGTGGGTGCTGTTCGCGAATCCGCGCCAGAAGGTCCAGGCCGCTGGCACCGGGCATGCGAATGTCGGAAATGATCACGTCCGGCTGCTGACGGGCCAGACGACTCATCACGCCATCGGCGCTGTCGAAGCTCTGGGTGGTCATGCCTTCCTGCTGCAAGGCTTTTTCCAGAACCCAACGGATAGAACGGTCGTCATCGACGATCCACACGGTTTCACTACGGCTCATGTCGATGTGGCTCCTTGTTCCAGTGGCAGAAAGATCGAGAAGGTGGTGTGGCCTGGATGGCTGTCACACTCGATCAGACCCTGGTGCTGGCTGATGATGTTCTGGGTAATGGCCAGGCCCAGCCCGGTACCGTCCGGGCGACCGCTGACCATGGGAAAGAAAATGGTTTCCTGAAGTTCCGCCGGGATCCCCGGGCCGTTGTCGATGATCTCGATCTTGGTCACCAGACGATGGCGGACGTGGCCGATGGTGAACTGGCGCATGGTTCGGGTGCGCAGGCTGATGCGACCCAGGCGCAGCTCGTTCTGGCTGCTGATCGCCTGCATCGCGTTGCGCACGATGTTCAACACCGCCTGAATCATTTGCTCGCGGTCGATCAAGACGTCGGGAATGCTTGGATCGTAATCGCGCACCAAGGTGATGCAGCCCTGGCTTTCGGCTTCGACCAGTTGGCAGACGCGCTCCAGCACTTCGTGGACGTTGCACATGGCCAGCGACGGCAATTTGTTCGAACCGAGCATGCGATCGACCAGATTGCGCAGGCGGTCTGCCTCTTCAATGATCACGTTGGTGTAATCGCGCAGGCTGTCTTCCGGAAGCTCGCGGGCCAGTAATTGCGCAGCGCCACGGATGCCGCCCAGTGGGTTCTTGATCTCGTGGGCGAGACCGCGCACCAGCATTTTGCTGGTTTCCTGCTTGGACAGCTGCGCCTCTTCCTTGGTGATCCGCAGCAAGCGGTCACGCGGGTGGACTTCGAGCAGGAGCATGGTCGCGCCATTGCTGAGGATCGGCGTCACCGCGTAATCCACGGTCAGCGTCTGGCCGGTGAGGGCGGTGAGCATCGCTTCGCGTTTGGTAAACGGGTGTGCCTGCTCTACCGCCTGGCGCAGGGAATTGAGCGCCTCGGTGGATTCAGTGAACAGCTCGCTGATGAACTGCCCATGGCTACGCTGCCCGCTGATGGCGAGCAGCATCTCCGCCGCCGGGTTCATGTACTCGAGGCGCAATTCGGCGTCGAGCAGGATGGTGGCGGTGGTCAGGTTGTCGAGCAGCAAACGGTGGATTGCGTCACTTATAGTCATCAGGGCCTCTTTTGGGGGCGGAGCGTGCGCAAGAAGCAGGCGTCGTTAAACGGAAAATGCAAAAACCAAACCAAGGCTCCGAAAAGAAGCGTTTAACCTGTGAAACAGGCGTTTGACGCTCGTTTGCGTGGCACAGGGCCAGCTCTCACGGGTAGTTTCGAACCAAAATGGGTTGGATTGTGAGTACGGTGAAACCTATTGCACCAATATAGTGCGCAAAGCTGAGCGGCGTTAGAAGAAACGCAGGAAGGGATTTTTCGGCTCGGGCGGTTTGTCTTTCAAGGGGCATTCCGGGCGTACGCCGTAGTCGTCGGCGACGCAGGGTTTGACCTGTCGTTTCTGCGCGAGGGAGATGCGCAGCATGTGAAACGGCTGGTTGGCGGTGCGTTCGACGGTGCGGCCTTCGGCATCGAGTATTTCCACGGACAGGTTATGGCTGCCACGATCAATGTTGTTCAGCGGGAAAACCGGACTCAGACCGGGTTCGCCGGTGGCTTGGCCATCCAGCAACAGGCGATAACGGTGGCCGCGTTGCAGGCCGGGTTCGCTGGTGACGCTGACGATGATCTCGCCGGCACTGCTGCGAATTGTGGCATCGGGTTCGGGTACCAGAATGCGCAGCATGTCGTAGTGGAACGGTGGTTGTTCCGGGGATTTTTTTGCGGTGGTGATCGGCGCAGCGGCGCCGGGGTTGGCCGACATGCGATTGCTGGTCGCGATCGGTACGCGCTTGGCGTTGCTGCGCGGTTGATCGGTGTAGACGCGATTGCCCTGGGCATCAATGTAAGTGAACACCTCGGCTGAGGCCGGCAGTGTCACCAGCGCCATCGCGACGATCAGCCACGCGCGGATCATGGTGTGTGCACCCGCTGCACGCTGAGGGCGACGGGCGGGCTCTGTTGAATGATCGTCTGACCGTCAATGACCTGCACGGCGAGGCGATGCTCGCCGCGATCGACGTTGACCAATTGCAGGATCGGCACATTGCTTGGCTGGCCGTAGGGTTCGTCATCGAGTACCAGTCTTAATTGATGCGGCGGTTGCAGGCGTGGCTTGATCAGCACGTTGACGGTAAAGGTGCCGTTGTTCGCGCGCAGGGCTTCTTCGGTGGGCAGCCCGGCGAGTTCGAGGATGTCGTAGGCGTTGCGCTGAGGTTCGCGGTTGCCGCTGACGGGCGCAGGGGGTGCGCTCGGCGCTTGCGGCTCGACGCGATTGAGCGGCGGCAATTCCACGGGCTGCGCCTGTACGCCGTCCGGTGAGTGATCGCTGTAGACCGTGTTGCCGTTGGCATCGGTGTACTTGTAGATCTGCGCGGCGGCGGGCAGGGCTATCAACAATAGAATGTAGAGAAAGGTGCGACCCATGAAATCGACCGGGATTGAAAGCGATGGGGTGCAGCATAGGTCAGGGTGGGCGAGAGGCCCAAGCTGTTAACAATTGGAATTGAAAAGCAAAGTCAAAAGATCGCAGCCTTCGGCAGCTCCTACAGGGATCGATGTAGGAGCTGCCGAAGGCTGCGATTTTTTGATCTGCAATAAAAAAGGCCTCCCGAAGGAGGCCTCTTTCACTCACGCCACGTAACGCGGCGCTACCGGATCAGCAGCTGTAGTACAGCTCATATTCCAGTGGGTGTACGAAGGTGCGAACCTTGATTTCTTCTTCCGATTTCAGCGCGATGTAAGCGTCGATGAAGTCGTCGGAGAATACGCCGCCCTTGGTCAGGAACGCGCGGCCCTTGTCCAGCTCTTCCAGGGCTTCTTTCAGGCTGCCGCAAACTTGCGGGATCTCTTTCGCCTCTTCAGGCGGCAGGTCGTACAGGTTTTTGTCGGCAGCGTCGCCTGGGTGAATCTTGTTCTGGATACCGTCCAGACCGGCCATCAGCAGTGCAGCGAAGGCCAGGTACGGGTTGGCAGCCGGATCCGGGAAACGTGCTTCGATACGGCGGGCTTTCGGGCTCGACACGTAAGGAATACGGATCGAAGCGGAACGGTTGCGAGCCGAGTAGGCCAGCATTACGGGAGCTTCGAAGCCTGGTACCAGACGCTTGTAGGAGTTGGTCGCCGGGTTGGTGAAACCGTTCAGGGCCTTACCGTGTTTGATGATGCCGCCGATGAAGTACAGAGCGGTATCGGACAGGCCGGCATAGCCTTCACCAGCGAAGGTGTTCTTGCCGTCTTTCCAGATCGACATGTGCACGTGCATGCCCGAACCGTTGTCGCCGTACAGTGGCTTCGGCATGAAGGTCGCGGTGCGGCCGTATGCATCAGCAACGTTGTGCACAACGTACTTCAGGGTTTGGGTTTCGTCGGCTTTCTTCACCAGGGTGTTGAACTTGACGCCGATTTCGTTCTGGCCGGCAGTCGCCACTTCGTGGTGGTGAACTTCAACGGTCAGGCCCATTTCTTCCAGTGCGTTGCACATGGAGGTACGGATTTCGTGGTCGTGGTCGAACGGTGGCACCGGGAAGTAGCCGCCTTTGACGCCTGGACGGTGACCCTTGTTGCCGCCTTCGATGTCCTGGTCGGACATCCACGAACCTTGCTCGGAGTAGATCTTGAACATCGAGCCGGAGATGTCCGACTTGAATTTCACCGAGTCAAAGATGAAGAATTCTGGCTCTGGACCAGCGAACACGGTGTCACCGATACCGGTGGCTTTCAGGTGTTCTTCGGCACGCTTGGCGATCGCACGTGGGTCGCGGTCGTAGCCTTGCATGCTCGAAGGTTCGATGATATCGCACACCAGGATCAGGGTGGCGTCTTCGGTGAACGGGTCGAGAACGGCAGTTTCGTCAACCGGCATCAGGATCATGTCGGAGGCTTCGATGCCTTTCCAGCCAGCAATGGAGGAACCGTCGAACATCTTGCCGACTTCGAAGAAGTCTTCATCCAGCGCATCGCGAGCCGGCATGGTCACGTGGTGCTGAGTGCCTTTGGTGTCCGTGAAGCGCAGATCAATCCACTTGACGTCATGATCTTTGATGAGTTGAACCGTCTTCGACATATGTCCTCCGGGTGGCTTCGGGCTTGGTAGTGGATGCCCTTGAATTTGGGTGATGCCGGCGCGAATACTCTGCCAAGGCAACCTGCCTCACAAGGGAGCAAATTGCATGCCAGTGCCCCAGCATGGGTTTTTTGCCCCAAATTCACGCTTATAAAGGCTTCAAACGCCTGAACGCTGGAAATCTCGCCCTCTAATGTAGCGTCTTGATTCGAAAATGACCTGTTTTGGTGCATGCAAAACCTTCTGCACATTAACTGGTTAAACCTTGAGCAATTTCCGCTATAATCCGCGCCCCCCTTTTTCGGCTGGCCGTTCGCGCGCTGTTTTCATGAAACTAATCGTAAAAGTCTTCCCCGAGATCACCATCAAAAGCCGACCTGTCCGGACGAAGTTCATCCGCCAGTTGGCCAAGAACATCCGCACCGTGCTCCGCGACCTGGACCCGGCCGTGGTGGTGAACGGTGTGTGGGACAATCTCGAGCTGGAAACCCGCGTTACCGACGCCAAAGCCTTGAAAGAGATGGGTGAGCGCCTGACCTGCATGCCGGGCATAGCGCACTTTCTGCAGATCGACGAGTACCCGCTGGGCGACTTCGACGACATCACCGAGAAGTGCAAACAGCACTACGGCGATGCGCTGGCCGGGAAGATTTTCTCGGTGCGCTGCAAGCGTGCCGGCAAGCACACCTTCAGCTCGATGGACGTCGAAAAATACGTCGGCAGCAAGCTGCGCCGTGAGTGCGGTGCCGCCGGGATCGACCTGAAAGCGCCGGAAATCGAAGTCCGGATCGAAGTTCGCGACAAACGGTTGTTTGTGATCCACAGCCAGCACAATGGCATCGGCGGCTACCCGCTCGGCGCCCTGGAGCAGACGCTGGTATTGATGTCCGGCGGCTTTGACTCGACGGTTGCGGCCTACCAGATCATTCGTCGGGGCCTGATGACGCACTTCTGCTTTTTCAATCTGGGCGGTCGTGCCCACGAATTGGGCGTGATGGAAGTCGCGCATTTCATCTGGAAGAAGTACGGCAGCTCGCAACGCGTGCTATTTGTCAGTGTTCCGTTCGAAGAAGTGTTGGGCGAAATTCTCGGCAAAGTCGATAACAGTCATATGGGCGTCGTATTGAAGCGTATGATGTTGCGCGCGGCCTCCAACATCGCCGACCGTCTGCACATCGAAGCGCTGGTCACCGGCGAGGCGATCTCCCAGGTGTCGAGCCAGACGCTGCCGAACCTGTCGGTGATCGACTGTGTGACCGACAAACTGGTCCTGCGTCCGCTGATCGTGGCGCACAAGCAGGACATCATCGACACGGCCAACGAGATCGGCACTGCCGATTTCGCCAGGCACATGCCGGAATACTGCGGGGTCATCTCGGTCAATCCGAAAACCGCCGCCAAACGCGGTCGTGTTGAACACGAAGAGAAAGAATTCGACATGGCAGTGCTCGAGCGTGCGCTCGAAAACGCCAAACTGGTGCCGATCGATCGGGTGATCGACGAATTGGGCCAGGACGTACAGATTGAAGAAGTCAGCGAAGCACTGGCCGGCCAGATCGTGATCGACATCCGTCACCCGGATGCCGCCGAGGATGAGCCGCTGGAACTCGCTGGCGTAGAAGTACAGACGATGCCGTTCTACGCAGTGAACGCTCGTTTCAAGGAGCTGGATCCGACTCGCCAGTACCTGCTGTATTGCGACAAAGGCGTGATGAGTCGCCTGCATGCTCACCATTTGCTCAGTGAGGGGCATGCCAATGTGCGCGTTTATCGACCGAGCTAAGTGCCCGGGGCTGTTTGCCTGTGGCCTGCGTCACCGGCCCCCCGACACCGCCGTCAAGCTGTAACGGCCATGCCGGACACTACTGCTAATCGCTGCCAAGACTTGTCAGCAAACCGAATCCTCTGATCGAGATACACAAGTGATCGAAAATCTACGCAACATCGCCATCATCGCCCACGTTGACCATGGTAAAACCACCCTGGTAGACAAACTCCTGCGTCAATCCGGCACTCTGGAGCGCAACGAGCTCAACGACGAGCGCGTGATGGACTCCAACGACCAGGAAAAAGAGCGCGGTATTACCATTCTGGCGAAAAACACCGCCATCAACTGGAACGGCTACCACATCAACATCGTGGACACCCCGGGCCACGCCGACTTCGGCGGCGAAGTTGAACGTGTAATGTCGATGGTTGACTCCGTTCTGCTGCTGGTTGACGCTCAAGACGGCCCTATGCCGCAAACCCGTTTCGTGACCAAGAAGGCTTTCGAAGCCGGCCTGCGTCCAATCGTGGTAATCAACAAGGTTGACCGTCCAGGCGCGCGTCCGGACTGGGTTCTGGATCAGATCTTCGACCTGTTCGACAACCTCGGTGCTACCGAAGAACAACTGGACTTCCAGGTTGTTTACGCCTCGGCCCTGAACGGCATTGCCGGTCTGGATCACACCGCCATGGCGGAAGACATGACTCCGCTGTACCAAGCGGTCGTCGACCACGTTCCGCCTCCGGCTGTTGACCGTGACGGCGCGTTCCAGATGCAGATCTCCGCTCTGGACTACAACAGCTTCCTGGGTGTTATCGGCGTTGGTCGTATCGCTCGTGGCCGCGTCAAGCCGAACACCCCGGTTGTAGCGATCGGTGCCGACGGCAAGCGCCGTAACGGCCGTATCCTGAAACTGATGGGTCACCACGGTCTGCACCGCATCGACGTTGAAGAAGCTGCAGCAGGCGATATCGTTTGCATCAGCGGTATGGACTCGCTGTTCATCTCCGACACCCTGTGCCACCCGGACACTGTCGAGGCGATGAAGCCTCTGACCGTTGACGAGCCAACCGTTTCGATGACCTTCCAGGTAAACGACTCGCCATTCTGCGGTAAAGAAGGCAAGTTCGTGACGTCCCGTAACATCAAGGACCGTCTGGACAAAGAGCTGCTGTACAACGTTGCCCTGCGCGTTGAAGAAGGCGACACCGCTGACAAGTTCAAGGTTTCCGGCCGTGGTGAGCTGCACCTCTCGGTACTGATCGAAACCATGCGTCGCGAAGGCTTCGAAATCGCTCTGGGTCGTCCGGAAGTGATCATTCGTGAAGTTGACGGCGTCAAGCAAGAGCCGTTCGAAAACGTGACCATCGACATTCCTGAAGAAGCTCAGGGCAAGGTCATGGAAGAGATGGGTCTGCGTAAAGGCGACCTGAGCAACATGGTGCCGGATGGCAAGGGCCGTGTTCGTCTGGAATACAACATCCCTGCTCGCGGTCTGATCGGTTTCCGTAACCAGTTCCTGACCCTGACCAACGGTGCTGGCATCCTGACCTCGATCTTCGATCGCTACGACACCGTCAAGTCGGGCCACATGTCCGGCCGTCAGAACGGCGTTCTGGTTTCGGTTGAAACCGGCAAGGCACTGACCTACTCGCTGGAAACCCTGCAGGCTCGTGGCAAGCTGTTCGTTGAACACGGCCAGGAGATCTACAACGGTCAAATCGTTGGTCAGAACAGCCGCGACAACGACCTGGGTGTAAACCCGACCAAAGGCAAGAAGCTCGACAACATGCGTGCTTCGGGTAAAGACGAAACCATCGCTCTGGTACCACCTGTTCGCTTCACCCTGGAACAGGCTCTGGAATACATCCAGGAAGACGAGCTGTGCGAAGTCACTCCTAAGTCCATCCGTCTTCGCAAGAAGATCCTGGACGAAAGCGAGCGTACCCGCGCTGCCAAGAAAGCCAAGAACTGAGTCATTAGTTCAGGCTGAATGAAAACGCCCCCGGTCGCGAGACCGGGGGCGTTTTTGTTTGTCTGGGGTTCAGGCGGTATTTGTGCTGGCTCCATCGCT
Source organism: Pseudomonas sp. TNT2022 ID642 (assembly GCF_028656995.1). Classification (NCBI taxonomy): domain Bacteria; kingdom Pseudomonadati; phylum Pseudomonadota; class Gammaproteobacteria; order Pseudomonadales; family Pseudomonadaceae; genus Pseudomonas; species Pseudomonas sp. TNT2022 ID642. Next base: position 109,174 of record NZ_JAMDGW010000024.1, read on the forward strand.
GGCAAGCCAGCTCCCACAGGGTTTTGGGTCGTATATAAAATATGTGTACGACCACAATCATTGTGGGAGCTGGCTTGCCAGCGAAGGCGGCCGATCAGCCGCCGAAAACCTTAGGGCCGATCAAAACTTCTCAATCGCGCGGAAATTCTGCACGCGCACCACTTCCTTCGGCTTGTAAGCGCAATACCCCGGACGCGGCCCGATCTTCGGGTGATTGCGGCAGGTATCCGGGCGCTTGTCATAAATGGTGCACAGGCGGCTCTTACGATCCAGGTAGTAGCAATCGTTGTTGCTCATGCGCTGCAGGGTGAAGATGCCGGACTTCTGATTGAAACGTTCAACCAGGCCTTCCTTCTGCAAACGCTTGGCGATGTTCTTCGGCGGGTCACCCAGTTCGAACTCGTCTACCACGCCGATGCGCACCAGATCCTTGATCTTCACCTCAACCGGCAGCGTGCAGCAGCTCGACACGCAGGAACCGCACATCGGGGCTGAGTATTTTGCCCACGTATCGAGACGATCGATCTCGGCGGCGGCAATCAGGTTGGGCTTCATCATCGGGAGTTACCAGGCGTGTGTGCATCAGGGCGCGCGATCATACCGGGACTGGTGGATTTTTGAACAACCTTTCGCCAGATTTTTTCTGCGTGCAGGCACATTGCCGGACAATTCGGCACGGCCCCTGCATTCATTAGCTCACTCGCCAAGGTAATGCCGGGCTATCTCACAGTCTCAGGAAATACTGCCGAACCAGAGCCCTCACCGTCGGTCAGACCGTCTAGGCTCAGACAATTCCCGCTCGCTCGAGGTCCTATTGATGACTCAAGAACCACTAGTTCGCGAAGCAGAGGTGGCCGCATTCCGCGACGCCGTCCTGACCAAGCTCACCTACGCGGTGGGTAAAGACCCCGATCACGCGTTCGACCATGACTGGTTCGAAGCCATCGCCCTCGCGGCGCGTGATCACATGGTCGAGCACTGGATGGACCACACCCGGCAGATCTACCGCAAAGGTCAGAAACGGGTGTACTACCTTTCACTGGAATTTCTTATCGGCCGCCTGCTCTATGACAGCCTGAGCAATCTGGGTCTGCTCGACGTCGCCCGTGAAGCGCTGACCGAACTCGGTGTCGATCTGGAGCGCATCCGTTTGCTGGAGCCTGACGCAGCGCTCGGCAACGGCGGCCTCGGGCGTCTGGCGGCGTGCTTCATGGAAAGCATGTCGACCCTCGGCATCGCCGGTCACGGCTACGGTATTCGTTATGAGCACGGCTTGTTCCGTCAGGCCATCGTCGACGGCTGGCAGCAGGAGCAGACCGAGCACTGGCTGGATTTCGGCAACCCGTGGGAATTCGAACGGCCGGAAGTGGTTTACACCATCGGCTTCGGCGGCAGCGTTGAAACCGTCACCGATGTCAGCGGCAAATCCAAACAAGTCTGGTCGCCGGCAGAAACCGTGCGCGCCATTGCTTACGACACGCCCGTGGTCGGCTGGCGCGGGGCGAGCGTCAACACCTTGCGGCTGTGGCGTGCCCGCGCCATGGAAGATTTGCACCTGGAGCGCTTCAACGCCGGTGACCACTTGGGCGCCGTTGCCGAAGTGGCCCGGGCGGAAAGTATCTCCCGCGTGCTCTACCCGGCGGACAGCACCGAAGCGGGGCAAGAGCTGCGCCTGCGTCAGGAGTACTTCTTCGTCGCTGCTTCCTTGCAGGATCTGCTGCGCCGCCATCGCAACATGCACACCTCGGTGCTGACCCTGGGCGATCACGCAGCGATCCAGCTCAACGACACCCACCCCTCAATTGCCGTTGCCGAATTGATGCGCCAACTGGTCGACGTCTACGACGTGGCCTGGGATGCGGCGTGGCAAGTGACGGTCGATACGCTGTCGTACACCAACCACACGCTGCTGCCGGAAGCGCTGGAAACCTGGCCGGTGGGCCTGATGGAACGCATGCTGCCGCGACACATGCAGATCATTTACCTGATCAACGCCCAGCACATTGATTCCCTGCGGGCCAAAGGCATTCACGATTTCGACGTGCTGCGCGCGGTGTCGCTGATCGAAGAAGACAACGGTCGCCGGGTGCGCATGGGCAACCTCGCTTTCCTCGGTTCGCACAGCGTCAATGGCGTGTCTGGCTTGCACACGCAACTGATGCGCAAAACCGTGTTCGCCGAACTGCACAAGCTCTACCCGGAGCGGATCAACAACAAAACCAACGGCATTACCTTCCGCCGCTGGTTGTACCAGGCCAACTCCGAACTGACTTCGATGCTGGTCGATGCGCTCGGTCCGGACTTGCTCGACAACCCGGAAGAGCGTCTGCTCGATCTCGAACCGTTCGCTGAAAAAACCGCATTCCGCAAAGCCTTCGCCGAGCAACGCCTGCATAGCAAAAAGGCTTTGGCCTATCTGATTCACGAACGGCTGGGCATCGCGGTTAACCCGGCGGCGATGTTCGATGTGCAGGTCAAACGGATCCACGAATACAAACGCCAGTTGCTCAACCTGTTGCACACCGTGGCGCTGTATCAGGCGATTCGCGCCGAGCCGGAAGTCGACTGGGTGCCCCGGGTGAAAATCTTCGCCGGTAAAGCGGCGGCGAGTTATCACCAGGCCAAACTGATCATCAAACTGACCAACGACATCGCCCGGGTGGTGAACAACGACCCGACCGTGCGCGGCCTGCTGAAAGTGGTGTTCCTGCCCAACTACAACGTCAGCCTCGCGGAGAGCATCATTCCGGCGGCGGACTTGTCCGAGCAGATTTCCACCGCCGGTTTCGAGGCGTCGGGCACCAGTAACATGAAGTTCGGCCTCAACGGCGCACTGACCATCGGCACGCTGGACGGCGCTAACGTGGAAATGTGCGAGCGCATCGGTGCTGAGCACATGTTCATTTTCGGCCTCAGCGCCCAGCAGGTGGAAGCGCGCAAACAGAATCACGAGTTCAGCGCGTTGCCGGACATTGCCGCGTCGCATCGTTTGAACGATGTGCTGCAAGCGATTCGCAGCGGGGTGTTCTCGCCGGATGACACTTCGCGCTACACCGGGCTGATCGATTCGCTGGTGGATTACGACCGCTTCCTGGTCTGCGCCGACTTCGACTCCTATTGGGAAGCGCAGAAACGCGTTGAAGAGCATTGGCACGACAGCAACAACTGGTGGCGTTCAGCGGTGCTGAACACGGCGCGGATGGGCTGGTTCTCCTCGGACCGGACGATTCGCGAGTACGCCACGGATATCTGGAAAGCGTTGGAGTAACTTTCCACTCGGCTCGATATAATCGCGCGCCGGAAAAGATTGCAGCCTTCGGCAGCTCCTACACAGGTGTTCGCATAACCCTGTAGGAGCTGCCGCAGGCTGCGATCTTTTTGGGTCAGGCTGCGCTAATCTTCCCGGATTAGCCTTCGCGCTTAGGGATATCGACCATGCAATGGATGTTCATGTTGATCGGGCTGGTGCTCGGCTGGCTGCTCGACGAGTCGTTCAGTGATGCGCTGTTGGGCGCGTTGCTGGGGCTGGTGATCGGGCAGACGATTCGCATCGCGCGGCTTGGTTCGCAGGCGATGGAGCAGCAACGTCAACTTGAGCAGGCGAAGGTCGCTTTGCAGGGCGTCGAACAGCGCCTGTTTCTGCTCGAAGGGGCACCGGTCCGTTCCGCGTCGCCACCAACCGCGGCGCCCGTGACCGAGCCTGTCGTAGAACCGGTCAAAGCCGCCGAAGAAGCCCCGGCCCCCGAACTGGTCTGGGAGCTGCCGCCTGAACTCGAACCGATTTCCGCCGTCGCCAGCGAAACCAGCCAACCGCTGCCTGCTGATGTGTGGCGCCTCGATGCCGTCACGCCTGAACCGTCAAAACCCGCCGAACCCCGTGGTCCGAACCTCATCGAGCGCGGCATCAGTGCTGCGCGTAACTGGCTGTTCGGCGGCAACACCGTGCTGCGCGTTGGTGTGGTCTTGTTGTTCTTCGGTCTGGCGTTTCTGCTGCGCTACGCCACCGAAGGCATGGTCGTGCCGATTGAAGTGCGTTACGCCGGAGTTGCGGCGGCGGCTCTGGGTTTGCTCGCGCTCGGCTGGTGGCTGCGGCGGCGCAACAGCAGTTACGCGTTGATGCTGCAAGGCACCGGGATTGCGGTGCTGTACCTCACGGTGTTTGCGGCAATGCGTCTGCATCCGTTGCTCGATCCGTCTGCCGCGCTGGGCTTGTTGGTCGCGGTGACGGTGTTCTCGGCGATTCTGGCGATCACTCAAGACTCGCTGGCGTTGGCCGCCGTCGCCGCATTGGGCGGATTCGCCGCGCCGATCCTGACCTCGACCGGCGCTGGCAACCACGTCGCACTGTTCAGTTATTTCGCGCTGCTCAACGCCGGTATTCTTGCCATCGCCTGGTTCAAGGCCTGGCGTTTGCTCAACCTGATCGGCTTCGTCGGCACCTTCGGCATCGGTTTCGCCTGGGGCCTGCGTTCGTATACGCCAGAGTTGTTGTGGAGCACTGAACCGTTCCTGATTCTGTTCTTCCTGATGTACCTCGCCATCGGTCTGTTGTTCGCTCGGCGCAAATTGCTCGATATGCCAGATGCGCCGGCGGAGGACGATCGCGAGGCTTTGCTGCACTGGTCGGCGCGCAAAGGCGATTATGTCGATGGGACGATGCTATTCGGCCCGCCGATCATTGGCTTTGGTTTGCAGTTTGCGCTGGTACAGCATCTGGAGTTTGCCGCGGCGTTCAGTGCGCTGGCGTTGGGCATGATCTATATGGCGCTGGCCAAGGTATTGATGGGCGGTCGTGCGGTACTGTTGGGTGAAACCTGTCTGGCGCTTGGGGTGATTTTTGCCAGCCTGGCGATCCCGCTGGGGCTGGATGCGCGCTGGACCTCGGCGGCATGGGCGGTGGAAGGCGCGGGGATTTTCTGGCTCGGTCTGCGTCAGTATCGACCGTTCGCCCGGGCCTTTGCCTTGCTCCTGCAACTGGGTTCCGCGTTAGCCTTCCTCAGTCAGTTGCGGGTGGGCGAAACCAGTCTGCTCGACGGTGCGCCGCTGGGCGCTTTGATGCTCGGGATTGCCTTGCTGTTCAGCTTCTATCAATTGCGCAAGGCCTCGCCGCAACAGGCATCACTTTGGGAGCGTCAAGGCTTGCCGGTGTTGGCGTGCCTGGGCCTGACATTCCTCTATCTGCTGGCGCCGCTGTTCTTCTTCGTTCAGGCCACGGCCATCAGTTGGGCGCTGGCCGGTCTGGTGACGTTGTTTGTCGGTCTGCGGATTCAATCGCGCACCTTCCTGTTCACCGCGTTTGCCGTGCAGTTGCTCGGCGGTGCGTTGTTCCTGTTGCGTCTGCAAGGCGCGGGCGAGGATTCGGCAGCGGTGTTCAGCGCCGGCTGGAGTGGCTTGCTCAGTGCTTCGCTGATCGGCCTGGCGTTGATCGCCGGCATGCTGTTGGCGGCCCGTGATGAAATGGTGCGCGGTGATGTACGTCTGCTGCGCGGATTGTCGGTGGTGCTGTTGGCCGGTCTGGTGCTGATCAATCTGGCGGTGCTGTTTGTCCTGCCATGGCAGACCGCGAGCGCGGTGTGGGCGGCCAGTGGTTTGCTGATTATCTGGCTGAGCCTGTACCTCAAGCAGCGAGTGAGTTTTGTTTTCGGTTTGTTGTTGCAAGTGATCGGTGGCGCGGCGTTTTTGCTGGCCGGTCCGGAGTTGCTCGGGCCACTGTCCAGCGAAGGTTTGAAACCGCTGGCCCATGGCGGATTCTGGACGCCGCTGGTACTGGGGCTGGCGGCGATGATCGGTGCCTGGCGCCTGCAACTGGGCAATCACGCCTCGGCATTCGATGCGTTGAGTTTGCAGCGCTTGTCCGAAGTATTGCTGGTGTGGGGCGCGGGTTGGTGGGCGCTGGCGTGGGTTAGCGAGGTGCTGCGTTTTGCTGCCCCGAATCTGCAAGGCGCGTTGCTGCTGTTGGTTGCAGCCGTCAGCGTGTCGTTGTGGACGCTGTTGTCGCTGCGGTTGAAATGGCCGGCGCTGGGCTTGCTCTGCACCTTGCTGATTCCGGCGGCGGGTCTGGTGTTGCTCGCTGCCTGGTATCCGCGTTATCACCCAGCGGCCGATTTCGGTTGGCTGGCGTGGACGGCAGTATTCGCCGTGCATTTCTTCAGCCTGCGTCGCTTGGCACCGATGCTGCCGGCGCGCGCCTTGAGCACGGCGCATGTACTGGGCTGTTGGTTGCTGATTGGCGTGCTGGCGCTGGAATTGCGTTACGGGCTACTGCTGTTGTCCGAGCAATACAACGCCTGGCGTTGGCTGGGTTGGGCGATTCTGCCAAGCGTTTACCTGCTGCTGGCAGCAGCACCGCGCAGCTGGCCGTGGCCGGTCGCAGCGTTTGCCCGCGAGTATCGCTTGTACGCCGCCGCGCCGCTGGCGGTGCTGATGCTCGCGTGGTTTTGGTTGGCGAATGGCGTCAGCGATGGCAACGCCGAACCGTTGCCGTATGTGCCGTTGCTGAACCCGCTGGAGCTGGGTCTGTTGTTTGCTTTGTTCGGCGTCTATGTCTGGTCGCGCAGCGCGGTTTCGCAGCTGTCGATTCGCCAGGACTACGCCGATTACGCGACGCAACTGGTCGCCGGGGTTTCGCTGTTCGCCTTCTGCACCGCGTTGGTCACCCGCGCGGCGCACCATTGGGCCGGGATCCCGTTCGAGCTGGATACGCTACTCGCCTCAATGCTGGTGCAGGCCGGATTGTCCATCGTCTGGACGTTGATGGCGCTGGGCCTGATGATCGGCGGCCATCTGCGCCATCGTCGCGAAGTGTGGCTGATCGGCGCGGCGCTGATTGCGCTGGTGGTGGCCAAATTGATTTTTGTCGAATTGAGCAACCGAGGCGGCCTCGCCCGGATCGTCTCGTTTATCGGCGTTGGCGTGTTGCTGTTGGTGGTCGGCTACTTCGCGCCACTGCCGCCTAAACGCGTCGAAGCTGAACCGGCGGCGGACAAACCGGCCCCGGACACCGAAGGAGTTTCATCTTGAGTCGCATGCGAAATCTGGGTTGGTTGGCGCTGGGCGTGGTGATGGCCGCTGGCGCTCAGGAAAAGCCGGCGGACTTCGCCACGCAGGTGCCGCTGTCGGTGAGCGGCAACGGCCCGTGGTATCGCCTCGAATTACCGTTGAGCGTGCAATTGCAGGCGCGCCAGACCGACCTCAGTGATCTGCGTGTGTTCAACGCCGCGGGCGAACCTCAGGCTTACGCCTTGGCGCGCGAGTCGGCGCAGACCCGCGACGACGGTCAGTTGCATGAGGTGAAATGGTTTCCGCTGTACAACGCCGCCGACGCCAGCGAACGCGCGCCGAATGTGCGCGTGCAATCGACCACCAGCGGCACGCTGGTCGAAGTGCAGCCGTCCAGTCAGTTGGAGGCGGGTGAAGAAGTGCTGCGCGGCTGGCTGCTGGATGCCAGCGCGATCAAGGCGCCCTTGCAGCAATTGATCCTCGACTGGACCAGCGAGCGCGACGGCTTCCAGCGCTTCAGCATCGAAGCCAGCGACGACCTGCAACATTGGCAAGCGTGGGGCGAAGGGCAGGTGGCACGGCTGACCTTTTCCGATGAGCGCATCGAGCAGCACGAGGTGACGCTGCCGGGGCAGTCGGCGCGCTATGTGCGGCTGTTGTGGGAGTCGCCGAATTCGGCGCCGATCCTGACTGCGGCCCAATTGAAAAGCAGTGATCCGCGCAACGTTCCGCTGCCGTTGGTCTGGTCGCAGGCATTGGCCGGCAGCAGCACCAAGGCCGGGGAATACACCTGGCAGCTGCCGATGGGGTTGAATGTCGAGCGCGTGCAGGTCGAGCTGAAACAGCCGAACAGCCTGGCGCCAGTGACGCTGGCAGGGCGCCGTGAAAGCAGTTTGCCGTGGCAGACGCTGAGCAGCGGTTTGCTCTATCGCCTGACCCAGAATAATCAGGACGTGCAGCAGAACGAATTGCAGCTGTACGGACAGACCGTGCAGCAACTGAAGCTGACGGTGGATGAGCGCGGCGGTGGACTGGGCGAGCAGGCGCCAAGCGTGAAGTACGCGGTGCGGGCGACGCAGGTGATTTTCCTCGCACGCGGGGAGGGGCCTTACAGCCTTGCGCTGGGCAATCCGAGTGTGAAGACGGCGAATCTGCCGTTGGCGACGCTGATTCCGGATTTCAAACCGGAGAAACTGGCGGCGTTGGGTAAGGCTGCGGTTCATGGAGAGGTGGTGGCTACGCAGACTTCCACGGCGACCACGGCGGCGGTGGCTGAGACCAATTGGAAGAAGATTGGCTTGTGGGCGGTGTTGTTGTTGAGTGTGGTGTTCCTCGGGGCGATGGCGGCGAATCTGTTGCGCAAGCCGCCGACCAACACCTGAGAATGGCTGGCGCTGCGCGCCATTCGCGAGCAGGCTCGCTCCCACAGTGGATCTTCAATGGACGCCAATTCAACGGTCACCCCGATTCCCTGTGCGAGCCTGCTCGCGAAAGTGGCGTGTCAGCCAATACATATTCCGAACTGATCAATTAACCCCCAGCCACACCCGTCCGATTTCCAACTACGCTAAACCCGCTACCTGAACTCTCCACCGACAATCACGTCTCATGCAGGCAATTACACCCCAACGCACGTTACCGGGCGTCTTCGCTCGCTACGTTTTCAGACTCCCTGTAAACTGCGCGGGTTTTTAGCCCCCCATTCCACCGGAGCCGTCCATGTCCCGCGTTACCCTGAGTCGCTATTTGATTGAGCAGACCCGCAGCAATAACACTCCTGCCGATCTGCGTTTCCTGATCGAAGTGGTCGCGCGTGCTTGCAAAGAAATCAGCCACGCCGTGTCCAAAGGCGCCCTGGGTGGTGTTCTGGGCAGCATGGGCACCGAAAACGTCCAAGGCGAAGTGCAGAAGAAGCTCGACGTGATCTCCAACGAAATCCTGCTCGAAGCCAACGAATGGGGCGGTCACCTGGCCGGCATGGCGTCCGAAGAAATGGACAATGCCTACCAGATCCCGGGCAAATACCCGAAAGGCGCCTACCTGCTGGTATTCGACCCACTGGACGGTTCGTCGAACATCGACATCAACGCCCCGGTCGGTACCATCTTCTCGGTACTGCGTTGCCCGAACGAATACCTGAGCCAGAATGAGCCGCTGAACGAGAAAGCGTTCCTGCAGCCAGGCACCCAACAGGTTGCCGCCGGTTACGCGATCTACGGCCCGCAGACCATGCTGGTACTGACCCTGGGCGACGGCGTCAAAGGCTTCACCCTCGACCGCGAAATGGGCAGCTTCGTGCTGACCCACGAAGACATCACCATTCCTGAATCGACCCAGGAATTCGCCATCAACATGTCCAACCAGCGTCACTGGGAAGCCCCGGTACAACGCTACGTGGGCGAGTTGCTGGCCGGTGAAGAAGGTCCGCTGAAAAAGAACTACAACATGCGCTGGGTCGCGGCGATGGTTGCCGACGTACACCGCATCCTGACCCGTGGCGGTCTGTTCATGTACCCGCGCGACAGCCGTGAGCCTTCCAAGCCAGGCAAACTGCGTCTGATGTACGAAGCCAACCCGATGTCGTTCCTGGTGGAACAAGCGGGCGGCGCGTCCACCGACGGTCACCAGCGCATTCTCGACATTCAGCCGGAAGGCCTGCACCAGCGCGTAGCGGTGTTCCTCGGTTCGAAAGAAGAAGTCGCACGCGCTACGGCCTACCACAAGGAATAAACCATGATCGCGCCCTGGCAGCCGTTGCTCGATTGGTGGTTCGGACATGCCGAATCCCCCGACGAGATAGCGGCTGACAAGGGGAAGTTGTGGTTCGGTAAGCGAGACAGCCAAGACCTCGAAGCGCGTGAGCGTTTCGGGGTCTTTGTCGATCAGGCCCTGGCTGGCGAATTGACCGAGTGGACGCAACGTCCCGAAGGTTGGCTGGCGCTGGTGTTACTGCTTGATCAACTGCCGCGAATGATCTTTCGCGACACCCCAAAAGCGTTTTCCGGTGATCTGCGCGCGCAGAAACTCGTCGCGCAAGGTATTGCGGCGGATTTTGATCGGCAGTTGAAGCCGATCCAGCGTGTGTTCATTTATCTGGTGTTTGAGCACTGCGAGAATCTTGCGGTGCAGAATGAGGCGGTTTCCAGATTTATTGAGTTGGTGGCTGAACAGCCGGAAGCGCAGCGGGCGGTGTTTGCCGATAATCTGGATTATGCCGAACGGCATCAGAAAGTGATCGCGCGGTTTGGCCGGTTTCCGCATCGCAATGCGGTGTTGGGGCGGGAGTCAACGGCTGAAGAGTTGGTCTTTCTTTCTGGGCCGGGTTCACGGTTTTAAGAGCTTTCCCTCACCCTAGCCCTCCCGAAACGTCGGACCGCCCGTAGGGAGAGGGGACTGACCGAGGTGGTTGGGCTTGATACATCGACCTGCAAATTTCGAGTCGAACTCAGGTCTGGAAAATCCCCCGATCGCCTCCCTTTCCCCCTCGCCCCCCTGGGGGCGGTCCGACGTTTCGGGAGGGCTGGGGTGAGGGGGTAAAGCCCTTGATCTTCAGATCCTGAAACTACCCACCAACTGCTTCAACCGCGCCGCCTGCTGCTCCAGATCCGAGCACGCGCGCAACGTCGCCTGCAAGTTCTCCACACCTTCCTGATTCAGCGTGTTGATCTCGTTGATATCGACATTGATCGACTCGACCACCGCCGTCTGCTCTTCAGTCGCCGTTGCTACCGACTGGTTCATCCCGTCGATCTCGCCGATACGCTGAGTCACGCTGCCCAAGCGCTCACCGGCCTGGTTGGCGATGCCGACGCTGCTTTCACTCTCACGCTGGCTCTCGGTCATGATGCTGACTGCCTGCCGCGCGCCGACTTGCAGCTCTTCGATCATCTTCTGCACTTGCTGCGCCGAATCCTGGGTGCGGTGCGCGAGGTTACGCACTTCATCCGCCACCACCGCGAAACCACGCCCGGCTTCACCGGCCCGCGCCGCTTCGATCGCGGCGTTGAGCGCGAGCAGGTTGGTCTGCTGGGAAATACTGGTGATCACTTCGAGAATCTGGCCGATGTTCACCGTGTTGCTGTTCAGGGTTTCGATGTTGCCGCACGAATCGCTGATCTTCGCCGACAGCTGCTGCATGGCCTGGATGGTTTTATCCACAACCTGTTGACCATCGACCGCGAGGCTGCGCGCATCGCTCGAATGCTGTGAGGCGAGCGCAGCGTTCTGGGCGATTTCCTGCGCGGCGGCGCCGAGTTGGTTGATCGCCGCGGCCACGCTGTTGGTGCGCGAGGCTTGCTGGTCGGAGTTGTACATGGACGAGTTCGAGGCCGCGACCACGCGCAGGGCGACTTCGTTGACCTGGCCGGTGGCCGAGGACACTTCGCGGATCGAGGTGTGGATACGCTCGACGAACCGGTTGAACGAGGTGCCCAGTGCGCCGAACTCGTCGTTGCCGTGGATCACCAGACGTTTGGTCAGGTCGCCTTCACCTTCGGCGATGTCGTGCATCGCGCGGCCCATGGTCAGCAACGGCTGCATCAGCACGCGGATGAGCATGCCGAGCAGGGCGATGATGATCACCACGGCAATGATCATGGCGATCAGCGCCGAGGTGCGGAATTCGCTGAGCATCGAGAATGCGGTGTCTTTGTCCAGCACCAGCGCCACGTACCAATCGGCCGACGGCACGCCGTTGACGCGGGTGAAGGAGATCAACTGAGTCTTGCCATCGAACTCGACTTCTTTCAGGCCGGCGCTGACTTTCGGCGCGCCATTCGGGTAGGCCTCGGCGAGAGTCTTGAGCACCAGTTTGCTGTCCGGGTGAATCAGGATCTTGCCCTCGCTGCTGACGATGAACGCGTGGCCATGGCCGCCGAAGTTCAGCGAGTTGATGATCGCGCTGACACTGGTCAGGTCGATGTCGGCACCGGCGACGCCGAGCATCTGCCCTTGGCGCTGTACTGGCGTGGCAACGGTGATCACCAGTTTGCCCGAGGACGCGGCGATGTACGGTTCGGTGACGATGGTCTGCTGCGCGCTGTTCGCCGCTTTGTACCAGCCGCGTGCGCGTGGATCGTAATCCGGCGCGCGATTGCCGGCCGGCACCGAGAACATCACGCCGTCAGCACCGCCGAAGTAGCTGAGCTGGAAATTGCCGGTGTAGGCGGGCAGGTCGATGATGCGTTTCAGGCTGGCGGGAGCGTTACCGTCGACGGCGACTTGCTGCGACAGCGATTGCAGCAGTTGGATGCGGCTTTCCAGCCAGGTCTGGATATTGCTGGTGGTCAGGCTGCCCAGTTCCTGCATCGACGCTTCGGTGCTGCTGCCTAAGGCTTCGCGCTGTCGATAGTCGTTGAAGAAAATGAAACAGGCGAACGCAACGGCCACCACGAGGGCGGCAGCCAACAAGATCTTGTGGCTGAATTTCATGTTTCTGGTCATCGAATGAGCTACCGCGAAGGGGCTGGTCAAGAAAGGGCGGCAATTTGCCACACTTGGGAGCTTTGCGCTGCTTTTATGTCGACTGCGTCGCGCCAAAGATTAGGCGTCTTTGGCGAAATGCGACGAAATGCTCAATAGCGTTACAAAGTGGCTGATTTATCGGCAAATGCCAGACGAGTGGGCTAATAAATAGCCATTCCCCCACGGAACCAGATGAGGGTTTTCTCTTCTAAGCTTCTGGTTGGCACCATGCCATCCCCCCTCGTTCCAGGAGTTACACCATGTCGCTGCGATCTATCGCCCTTCTGACGTTTTGCGTGCTGCTGGCCGCATGCAGCAAGGTCAATCAGGAAAACTATTCGAAGCTCTCGGCCGGTATGGCCAAGGCCGAAGTCGAGACTCTGCTCGGCAAGCCCACCGATTGCTCGGGCGCGCTCGGCATGTCCAGTTGCACCTGGGGCGACAAGAACAGCTTTATCAGCGTGCAGTACGCCGGTGACAAAGTGCTGATGTTTTCCGGCCAAGGCCTGAAGTAAACCGGGGCTTCGCGCCCACGGAGAAGAAAAATGAAGCGGTTATTGCTGATCCTTTTTGCCGGCCTGGTACTGGCCGGCTGCGCCAGTTCCGGCGTCGACCCGTTGGCGCCGAAAACCGTCAACAGCGTCAATCTCAAGCGCTATCAGGGCACCTGGTACGAACTGGCTCGCTTGCCGATGTACTTCCAGCGCCATTGCGCGCAATCCGAAGCCCATTACACCCTCAAGCCTGACGGTAATGTCGCGGTGCTCAATCGCTGCCTGACGCCGGACTGGCAGTGGGAAGAGGCCAAGGGCACGGCTTATCCACAGGTGCCGGGCAAGACTGACAAGCTTTGGGTGGAATTCGACACCTGGTTCTCGCGCCTGATTCCGGGCGTGGCGAAAGGCGAATACTGGGTGTTGTACGTCAGCGATGACTACAAGACCGCCATCGTCGGCGATCCGAGCCGCAAGTACATGTGGTTGTTGTCGCGCACGCCGACCGTCAACGGTGTGGTGCGTGAAGAACTGCTGAGCAAGGCGCGTCAGCAAGGCTATGACACCACGCGACTGATCTGGCGCGCCTCGGATCGGCAGATGGCCAAGACCTCGAATTAAGAGCGAAAAGATCGCAGCCTCCGGCAGCTCCTACATGGGAAAGTGTTCACCCTGTAGGAGTCGCCGAAGGCTGCGATCTTTTGCTTTTCTAGCCGAGGAGGTCGCGCAGAACCTGGGTGAAGGCACGAGCACTATCCTCTTCCCCTGCATGCCGACCATCACGCACCACCCACTGACCATTGACCAGCACATCGCGCACCTGACGATCGCCACCGGCAAACAACCAGCGATTCAAAATCCCGTCGCCACTGGCCGTTGCCAGATACGGATCGCTGCCATCGAGCACAATCCAGTCCGCCCGCTTGCCCACTTCCAACGCACCAATCGGCTGCCCCAATGCCTGCGCGCCACCGTCCAGCGCCGCGTCATACAACGTACGCCCGACCATCGGTTGATCCGCACCATACAAACGGTTACGCCGCTGATCACGCAGGCGCTGGCCGTATTCCAGCCAACGCAATTCCTCCACCACACTGAGCGACACATGGCTGTCGGAACCGATGCCCATACGTCCGCCCTGGGCGAGGAAATCCACCGCCGGGAAAATCCCGTCGCCCAGGTTCGCTTCGGTGGTCAGGCACAGCCCGGCGATGGCGCGACTTTTTGCCATCAGCGTGACTTCTTCCGGGTTGGCATGAGTGGCGTGCACCAGGCACCAGCGCTGATCGACTTGGGTATTTTCGTACAGCCATTGCAGCGGACGACGACCGCTCCAGCTCAGGCAGTCGTCGACTTCTTTCTGCTGTTCGGCGATGTGAATATGCACGGGGCATTGTTTGTCGCTGGCCGCCAAGACTTCGCTGATCTGCTGCGGGGTCACCGCACGCAACGAATGGAAGCACAGACCCAACGACTGCGCTTTTTGCTGCGCCAGTAACGGCTGCAAACGCGATTGCAGGTTCAGGTAATTTTCGGTGCTGTTGATAAAGCGACGCTGGCCGTCATTCGGTGTCTGGCCGCCAAAACCGGAGTGGCTGTAGAGCACTGGCAGCAGGGTCAGACCGATGCCGCTTTCGCTTGCGGCTTGACTGATGCGCAAGGCCAACTCTGCCGGATCGGCATAAGGCTGACCATTGCTGTCATGGTGTACGTAATGAAATTCAGCGACGGAGGTATAACCGGCCTTGAGCATTTCGATGTACAGCTGACGGGCAATCACGCCGAGTTGATCCGGGCTGATTTTTCCGACGAGGCGATACATCAGATCGCGCCAGGTCCAGAAACTGTCGTTGGGGTTGCCGGCCACTTCGGCCAGACCCGCCATCGCTCGCTGGAAGGCGTGGGAGTGCAAATTAGGCATGCCCGGCAACAGCGGGCCGCTCAGCCGTTCGGCGCCATCTGCGGTGGAATCGGCCTGAATTTGGGTCAGCAAGCCCTCGGCGCTGACCTCAAGACGTACATTGTTGGCCCATCCGTTAGGCAGCAGCGCGCGTTCGGCAAAGAAGGCGGACATGGTTCAGCACCCCATCGTGTGTTATTTGTATATACATATACAGACGTTTGCCTGCCCGGTAAACTCCGGCAAGCTAGCAACTTTCATCCAATGAACAGGGATCAACCGTGCCGACTCCGCCTCCAGTCTCCCCGTTGGCCGCGAACATGGGCGACAGTCCGGCGCCCTTGTACGCCCGCGTCAAACAGATGATCACCCAGCAGATCGACAGCGGAAACTGGCCGCCGCACTACCGCGTGCCGTCCGAAAGCGAGCTGGTCAATCAACTCGGTTTCAGCCGCATGACCATTAACCGCGCCCTGCGTGAAATGACCGCCGACGGTCTGCTGGTGCGCATGCAAGGCGTTGGTAC
The DNA here is from genome assembly GCF_028656995.1 of Pseudomonas sp. TNT2022 ID642. NCBI lineage: Bacteria > Pseudomonadati > Pseudomonadota > Gammaproteobacteria > Pseudomonadales > Pseudomonadaceae > Pseudomonas > Pseudomonas sp. TNT2022 ID642. The sequence goes on from NZ_JAMDGW010000024.1 coordinate 124,556, forward strand.
GTTTGTCGCCGAACCGAAGAGCCAGTCTGCGCTTTTCGAAGTGCATAACATCGCCGATGAAATCGCTTCCCGTGGTCATCGCCACACCTGCCAGGTCATCACCCTCGAAGAAGAGGCCGCCGGTTCCGAGCGCGCGCTGGCGCTGGATATGCGCGAAGGGCAGAAGGTCTTTCATTCGTTGATCGTGCATTACGAAAACGATATTCCGGTGCAAATCGAAGACCGCTTCGTCAACGCACTGGTCGCGCCGGAATACCTCAAGCAGGACTTCACCCTGCAAACGCCTTACGCCTATCTCAACCAGGTGGCGCCGCTGACTGAAGGCGAGCATGTGGTCGAAGCGATCCTTGCCGAGTCTTCTGAATGCAAGTTGTTGCAGATTGAAAAAGGCGAGCCGTGCTTGTTGATTCGTCGCCGCACGTGGTCGGGGCGTCAGCCGGTGACCGCTGCTCGTCTGATCCATCCCGGTTCTCGTCATCGTCTGGAAGGACGCTTTCACAAATGAATGGTTTGAAGGTTTTACGCGCTGAAGGCTACCCGCGCATGCCGTGGAAAAACGGCGGTGGCAGCACTGAGGAAATCACTCGTGATGCGGGTGCCGGTCTGGACGGTTTCGGCTGGCGTCTGTCGATTGCCGACATCGCCGAGTCGGGCGGTTTTTCGACCTTCGCTGGCTATCAGCGGGTGATCACCGTGTTGCAGGGGGACGGCATGACCCTGTGCGTCGATGGCGACGATACGCGGCCGCTGTTACCGCTCGACCCTTTCGCCTTCAGCGGGGAAAGCCAGGTGTCCTGCACACTGCTCGGTGGCGCGATTCGCGACTTCAATCTGATCTACGCGCCACAGCGTTACAGCGCGCGGTTGCAGTGGCTGGGCGGTGAGCAGCGGTTTTTCAGTTCGGCGGGGACGATATTGGTGTTCAGTGTCAGTGAGCTGTTGGACGTTCAGGTCGGTGACACTGCATCGCAGCTCGGTCGCCATGATTGCCTGCAATTGGACGGTAACGCCGGGTTGGTCGAAGTCTCCGTCAATGCGGGTTGCTGCGTCATTGAACTGACTGCACGCTGATTCCGAAATCTTAAAAGATCGCAGCCTTCGGCAGCTCCTACAGGGTGTACATCAAACCCAATGTAGGAGCTGCCGAAGGCTGCGATCTTTTGCTTTTGGGGTGTTCCCAACCCGCGCACCAACTTGTTACCGAACGCCCCAGCGTGGCGCAAAATCACGCTCTCGTAACAATCCCCCAACTCCCCAGAATACTCCCGCAAAAAATTTCATCCACGCCAGAACCCTCGATTCAGGCGCCCTCCAGCCCTGTCCGCAATTTTTCTTGAACGACCCTCCAACAAGTTGGCCGCTTGATTGCATATGCTTGTATGTACAAGTAAAGACGTATGCGTATGAGTCGCTCGAGACTCTCCGCGGCGTCCACTGATTCGCTTGTCGCGCATCGAAGCGCACAGGCTGCTTGCCCACTGCCAGGGTTGGTTTGAATTGATCGCTGAGGAGTCTTTTTCGTGACTGACAATAAGCCTACAAAGTTTCGCAACGTTGAGATCCGCGCTGCCCGCGGCAACAAGCTGACCGCCAAGAGCTGGCTGACCGAAGCGCCGCTGCGCATGCTGATGAACAACCTCGACCCGGAAGTCGCCGAGAACCCGAAAGAGCTGGTGGTTTACGGTGGTATCGGTCGCGCCGCGCGTAACTGGGAGTGCTACGACAAGATCGTCGAGAGCCTGACCAACCTGAATGACGACGAGACCCTGCTGGTGCAATCCGGCAAGCCGGTCGGCGTGTTCAAGACTCACAGCAATGCCCCGCGTGTACTGATCGCCAACTCCAACCTCGTACCGCACTGGGCGAGCTGGGAACACTTCAACGAACTCGACGCCAAAGGCCTGGCCATGTACGGCCAGATGACCGCCGGCAGCTGGATCTACATCGGCAGCCAAGGCATCGTGCAAGGCACCTACGAAACCTTCGTTGAGGCCGGTCGCCAACACTACAACGACAACCTCACCGGCAAGTGGGTCCTCACCGCTGGCCTCGGTGGCATGGGCGGCGCACAACCTCTGGCGGCAACTTTGGCCGGTGCGTGCTCGCTGAACATCGAATGCCAGCAGGTCAGCATCGATTTCCGTCTGAAAAGCCGTTACGTCGACGAGCAAGCCAAAGACCTCGACGACGCCCTGGCGCGCATCGATAAATACACCAAAGAAGGCAAGGCGATCTCCATCGCCCTGCTGGGTAACGCCGCAGAAATCCTCCCGGAACTGGTCAAGCGTGGCGTGCGCCCGGACATGGTCACCGACCAGACCAGCGCCCACGACCCGCTCAACGGCTACCTGCCGGCGGGCTGGACCTGGGACGAGTACCGCGCTCGCGCCAAGACCGAACCGGCTGCTGTAATCAAAGCCGCTAAACAGTCGATGGCCGTACACGTCAAAGCCATGCTGGAATTCCAGAAGCAAGGCATCCCGACCTTCGACTACGGCAACAACATCCGTCAGATGGCGCAGGAAGAAGGCGTCGAAAACGCGTTCGATTTTCCGGGCTTCGTACCGGCTTACATCCGTCCGCTGTTCTGCCGTGGCATCGGCCCGTTCCGTTGGGCGGCGCTGTCGGGCGATCCGCAAGACATCTACAAAACCGACGCCAAGGTCAAAGAGCTGATCCCGGACGACGCGCACCTGCACAACTGGCTGGACATGGCCCGTGAGCGCATCAGCTTCCAGGGGCTGCCGGCACGTATCTGCTGGGTCGGCCTGGGCCTGCGCGCCAAGCTCGGTCTGGCGTTCAACGAGATGGTCCGCAGCGGCGAGCTGTCGGCGCCAATCGTGATCGGTCGCGACCACCTCGACTCCGGCTCGGTCGCCAGCCCGAACCGCGAAACCGAATCGATGCAGGACGGTTCCGACGCCGTGTCCGACTGGCCGCTGCTCAACGCTCTGTTGAACACCGCGAGCGGCGCGACTTGGGTTTCCCTGCACCACGGCGGCGGCGTCGGCATGGGCTTCTCGCAGCACTCGGGCATGGTGATTGTTTGCGACGGTACGGACGAAGCGGCCGAGCGCATTGCGCGCGTGCTGCACAACGACCCGGCTACCGGTGTCATGCGTCACGCCGATGCCGGTTACCAGATCGCCATCGACTGCGCCAAGGAACAGGGCCTGAACCTGCCGATGATTACCGGCAAATAAATGCAAAACCCCTGTAGGAGATGCCGCAGGCTGCGATCTTTTGATGTTGGTTTTTCAAGATCAAAAGATCGCAGCCTGCGGCAGCTCCTACAGAGAATCTAACAATCCACAGAGGTTGAATCATGGCTGTCAACACCGATCGTGCAGGCAACAAACCGTTGATCGAAAGGCGTTCGATCGACTACATCCCGGAAGCGGAAAGACACGGTCGTCTGTTTAGCCAGTTCACCTTGTGGATGGGGGCCAACCTGCAAATCACCGCGATTGTCACCGGGGCCTTGGCCGTGGTGCTCGGCGGTGATGTGTTCTGGTCGTTGATCGGTCTGTTGATCGGTCAATTGCTGGGCGGCGGGGTGATGGCGCTGCATGCCGCGCAAGGGCCGAAACTTGGCTTGCCGCAGATGATCTCCAGCCGTGTGCAGTTTGGCGTTTACGGCGCGGCGATCCCGATCGTGCTGGTGTGCCTGATGTACCTGGGCTTCACCGCGACGGGCACCGTGCTTTCCGGTCAGGCGCTGGGGCAGTTGTTTAACGTCAGTGACAGCGTCGGCATCCTGATTTTTGCCAGCGTCATCGTGCTGGTCACGGTGCTTGGTTACCGGGTGATCCACTGGATCGGCCGTGTTGCCAGCGTGATTGGCGTGATCGCTTTCGTCTTCCTGTTCTGGCGTTTGATGAGCCAAACCGATGTCGGCGCACTTCTGCAAATCCGTCATTTCAGCTGGAGCAGCTTCCTCCTCGCGGTGTCGCTCGCGGCCTCCTGGCAGATCGCTTTCGGCCCTTACGTGGCTGACTATTCCCGTTACCTGCCGAGCAATACCTCGGCGGTCAAAACCTTCTTCGCCGCCGGTGCGGGGTCAGTGGTCGGCGCGCAAGTGGCGATGATCCTCGGCGTCTTTGCTGCGGCTTCTGCCAACGGCCAATTCGCCGGCCATGAAGTTGCCTACATCGTCGGCCTGGGCGGCACCGGTGCCACCGCTGCTCTGCTGTACTTCAGCATTGCGTTCGGCAAGGTGACCATCTCGACGCTGAACTCCTACGGCAGCTTCATGTGCATCGCGACCATCATCAGTGGTTTCAAAGGCCATCTGACGGTTACCCGGATGCAGCGTCTGGTTTTTGTGCTGGTGATCGTCGGTGCGGCGACCCTGATTGCACTGCTTGGTCAGCACTCGTTCCTCGGTGCGTTCAAGTCTTTCATCCTGTTCCTGCTCGCCTTCTTCACACCCTGGAGCGCGATCAACCTGGTGGATTACTACTGCATCACCCGCGAGCGTTATGACGTGCCGGCACTGGCCGATCCGAACGGACGCTACGGGCGCTGGAACGTGCTCGGCATCAGCGTCTATGTGTTCGGTGTGCTGGTGCAGTTGCCGTTCATCTCCACCAAGTTCTATACCGGTCCGTTGGTGGCTGCCCTCGGTGATGTGGATATCTCCTGGATCATCGGCCTCGTGCTGCCGGCCGCCGTCTACTACGTGTGCGCGAAAAAATGGCACAGCGCGGTACCCGATCAACTGATTCTGCCGGTCGAGCAGAACAGCGTTGTACAACCTAAAACAAGCGGGGCCGGTCGCGCTGCGGCGCAGGCCTGATTTGGACGTGGACAGGGCTGGATGCCTCTTGACTGCCGTAAGCCAATTCATGATTAGGAGCGTCACAACAATGAAATCGAACAAGACCCTGCTGACCACATTGCTGTCCATGGGCCTGTTGGCCAGTGCCGGTGCGACGCAAGCCGCCGGCTGGTGCGAATCGGGCAAACCGGTGAAATTCGCCGGGCTGAACTGGGAAAGCGGCATGCTGCTGACCGACGTGCTGCAAGTGGTGCTGGAGAAAGGTTACGACTGCAAGACCGACAGCCTGCCGGGCAACTCCATCACCATGGAAAACGCCCTGAGCAGCAACGATATTCAAGTGTTCGCCGAAGAATGGGTCGGCCGCAGCGAGGTCTGGAACAAGGCCGAGAAGGCCGGCAAGGTCGTCGGTGTCGGCGCTCCGGTAGTGGGCGCAGTGGAAGGCTGGTACGTGCCGCGCTATGTGATCGAAGGCGACGCCAAGCGCAAGCTTGAGCCGAAAGCTCCAGACCTGAAAAACATCGCTGACCTGGGCAAATACGCCGCCGTGTTCAAGGACGCTGAAGAGCCGTCCAAGGGCCGTTTCTACAACTGCCCGGCCGGCTGGACCTGCGAACTCGACAACAGCGAAATGCTGAAAAGCTACGGCCTCGAAAGCAGCTACACCAACTTCCGTCCGGGCACTGGCCCGGCGCTGGATGCGGCGGTGCTGTCGAGCTACAAGCGTGGCGAGCCGATCCTGTTCTACTACTGGTCGCCAACCCCGCTGATGGGCCAGGTGGATCTGGTCAAACTCGAAGAAAAACCGGGCGTAGACAAGACCGTGAGCATCAAGGTCGGTCTGTCGAAAACCTTCCATGACGAGGCCCCGGAACTGGTCGCCGTGCTGGAAAAGGTCAACCTGCCGATCGATCTGCTGAACCAGAACCTGGGCCGCATGGCCAAGGAACGTATCGAGTCGCCAAAACTGGCGAAAATCTTCCTCAAGGAACATCCTGAGGTCTGGCATGCGTGGGTGAGTGAAGACGCAGCCAGGAAAATCGACGCGGCGCTGTAGGTCGATACCTCCCGGTCAACCGTGAGGCTGGCCGGGGGATATGCCGTAAACGCTTGATTGAGATTTCTGATTGAGAGCCGCTTATGTTTCCCGAAAGCTTTACCTTTTCCATCGCCGACTGGGTCAACGGTTGGGTCGATTCGCTGGTCACCAACTACGGTGATGTGTTCCGCCACATCTCCGACACCCTGCTCTGGGCCATCGTCAACCTCGAAGGCCTGCTGCGTGCGGCGCCGTGGTGGTTGATGCTGGCCATCGTTGGTGTGGTTGCCTGGCATGCCACGCGCAAAGTCGTGACCACGGCAGTCATCGTCGGTCTGCTGTTCCTCGTCGGCGCCGTTGGCTTGTGGGACAAGCTTATGCAGACGCTGGCGCTGATGATGGTCGCGACGATCATTTCGGTGCTGATCGGCATTCCGCTGGGGATTCTCTCGGCGCGCAGCAATCGCCTGCGTTCGGTGCTGATGCCGCTGCTCGACATCATGCAGACCATGCCGAGTTTCGTGTACTTGATCCCGGTGTTGATGCTGTTCGGTCTGGGCAAGGTGCCGGCGATTTTCGCCACGGTGATCTACGCCGCACCGCCGCTGATTCGCCTGACCGATCTGGGTATTCGCCAGGTCGACGGCGAAGTGATGGAAGCGATCAACGCGTTCGGCGCCAACCGCTGGCAGCAACTGTTCGGCGTGCAACTGCCGCTGGCCCTGCCGAGCATCATGGCCGGGATCAACCAGACCACCATGATGGCCCTGTCGATGGTGGTGATCGCCTCGATGATCGGTGCCCGTGGCCTGGGTGAAGATGTGCTGGTGGGGATTCAGACCCTCAACGTCGGGCGCGGCCTCGAAGCCGGTCTGGCGATCGTGATTCTCGCAGTGGTCATCGACCGCATTACTCAGGCGTACGGTCGGCCACGGCATGAGGTGAGCAAATGAACAATGCAACCGTGAGCAAGATCGAAGTCAAAAACGTCTTCAAGATTTTCGGCAACCGCGCCAAGGATGCACTGGCCATGGTCGGTCAGGGCAAGACCAAGGATCAGGTGCTGAGCGAAACCGGTTGCGTGGTCGGCGTCAACGACCTGTCGCTGAGCATCGGCACCGGCGAGATCTTCGTGATCATGGGCCTGTCGGGCTCCGGCAAGTCGACGCTGGTGCGCCACTTCAATCGCCTGATCGACCCGACCAGCGGCGCGATCCTCGTCGACGGCGTGGACATCCTGCAATACGACATGGATGCCCTGCGCGAATTTCGTCGACACAAGATCAGCATGGTGTTCCAGAGCTTCGGCCTGCTGCCGCACAAGACCGTGCTCGATAACGTCGCCTACGGCCTGAAAGTGCGTGGCGAGAGCAAGCAAATGTGCTCGGAACGCGCGCTGCACTGGATCAACACCGTGGGCCTCAAAGGCTACGAAAACAAATACCCGCACCAGCTTTCCGGCGGCATGCGCCAGCGTGTCGGTTTGGCCCGCGCCTTGGCGGCGGACACCGACATCATCCTCATGGACGAAGCGTTCAGTGCGCTGGACCCGCTGATCCGCGCGGAGATGCAGGACCAGTTGCTGGAGCTGCAAAAGACCCTGCACAAGACCATCGTGTTTATCACCCACGACCTTGATGAGGCGGTGCGCATTGGTAACCGCATTGCGATTCTCAAGGATGGGAAGTTGATTCAGGTTGGTACGCCGAGAGAGATCCTGCATTCGCCAGCGGATGAGTATGTCGACCGGTTCGTGCAGCGGCGGGCGGCGGTGGTCTGACGCTCGTTCCCACGCTCTGCGTGGGAATGCATCCCGTGACGCTCCGCGTCACCCTGCACAGAGCAGAAGTCGGGACGCGGAGCGTCCCAGGCGGCATTCCCACGCAGAGCGTGGGAACGATCTTGTTCAAGAGGTTTTTTAGATGTCCCAGGCTGAAAAAATCGTTATCACAGGCAGCCCTCTGCGTTGGCAGGACGTGGTCGCCGTCGCCCGTCACGGCGCTCGACTCGAGCTGTCGAGCGACACCTGGGCGCGCATCGAAAACGCCCAAGGCATCGTCCAGCGTATCGTCGAAAGCGGCGAGCGCGCCTATGGCGTCAACACCGGCCTGGGCGGTTTGTCCAACGTCTCGCTGCAAGACGAACAGCTCAGCCAGTTGTCGCGCAACACCTTGCTCAGCCACGCCTGCGGCGTCGGCCCGGTGCTCGCCGATGAGCAGACCCGCGCGATCATCTGCGCGGCGATTCACAACTACAGTCACGGCAAATCCGGGATCCACCGCCGCGTGGTTGAAGGCCTGCTGGCACTGCTCAATCGCGGCATCACCCCGCAGGTTCCGTCGCAAGGCTCGGTCGGTTACCTGACCCACATGGCGCACATCGGCATCGCGTTGCTCGGCGTCGGTAATGTCCGCTATCGCGGGCAGATCACCTCGGCGCAACAGGCGCTGGCCGAAGAAGGTCTGCAAGCGGTGCAACTCGGCGCGAAGGACGGTTTGTGCCTGGTCAACGGCACGCCGTGCATGACCGGCCTCAGCTGTCTTGCGATTGCCGACGCAACGCGGTTGGTGCAATGGGCCGACGTCATCGGCGCAATGAGTTTCGAAGCCCAGCGCGGCCAGATCGATGCGTTCGACGCAGAGATCATCGCGCTGAAGCCGCACCCGGGCATGCAGCAGGTCGGCATCAATCTGCGTGCGTTGCTCGATGGCAGCGAAGTGATCGCCTCGAGCAAAGGCATTCGCACTCAGGATGCGCTGAGCATTCGTTCGATTCCGCAGGTGCATGGCGCCGCGCGCGATCAACTGGAGCATGCGATCAAACAGGTCGAGGCCGAGCTCAACGGCTGCACCGACAACCCACTGTTGCTCGGCACGCCGGACAACTTCCGGGTGATGTCGCAAGCCAACCCGCACGGCCAGTCGGTGGCAATGGCAGCCGATTTGCTGGCGATTGCCATGGCCGAAATCGGCTCGATTGCCGAGCGTCGCCTCGACCGTTTGGTGAACCCGCACGTCAGCGGTCTGCCGGCGTTTCTGGTGGCCAATCCGGGGGTGAACTCCGGGATGATGATCGTGCAATACGTCGCCGCATCGCTGTGTGCGGAAAACCGCCAATTGGCGCAACCGGCGGTACTCGATAACTACATCACTTCGGGCCTGCAGGAAGATCACTTGAGCATGGGCACCAACGCCGCGCTCAAGCTGCATCGCGCGCTGGAAAACTGCACGCAGATTCTCGCCATCGAGTACCTGCTGGCAGCGCAGGCGTTTGAGTTCCTCAAGGAACAGCGCTTTGGCGTGGGCACCGATATCGCTTGGCGACTGCTGCGCGAAAAAGTCCCGGCCTACGATCAGGATCGCTGGCTGGCGCCGGACATCGCTGCCGCTGCGAGCTTGTTGAAAAACCCGAATCTGCCGCACAACGTGTTACCGAATTTGCACTGACCAATACCCACGCCAGCGTGCCAAGGCGCGACTCCCCAAAAGGCGAGACGCGACGGACAACGGACATCTCCGGAGCGTCTGGCGAGTTAATAACAAACTCTCAAAAGGAGCACAAAATGACTGCGCTGAACCTGATTCCCGGCCAACTGAGCCTGGCCCAACTGCGTGACGTCTACCAGAACCCGGTCAAGCTGACGCTCGACAACAGCGCCTCGGCGCAGATCGAAGCCAGCGTTGCCTGCGTCGAGCAGATCCTCGCCGAGAATCGCACCGCTTACGGCATCAACACCGGTTTCGGCCTGCTGGCCTCGACGCGCATCGCCAGTGAAGACCTGGAAAACCTCCAGCGTTCGCTGGTGCTGTCCCATGCCGCAGGTGTTGGCCAGCCGATCAGCGATGAACTGGTGCGGCTGATCATGGTGCTCAAGGTCAACAGCCTCAGCCGTGGTTTCTCCGGCATTCGCCGCGTGGTGATCGATGCGCTGATCGCGCTGATCAATGCCGAGGTTTATCCGCATATTCCGCTGAAAGGTTCGGTAGGTGCATCGGGTGACCTCGCGCCATTGGCGCACATGTCGCTGGTGCTGCTGGGTGAAGGCAAGGCGCGCTACAAGGGTGAGTGGATGGAAGCCACCGAAGCGCTGAAAGTGGCTGGCCTGACGCCGCTGACGCTGGCGGCGAAAGAAGGTCTGGCGCTGCTCAACGGTACTCAGGTTTCCACCGCGTTCGCCCTGCGTGGTCTGTTTGAAGGTGAAGACTTGTTTGCCGGTGCCTTGGCGTTGGGCGGTCTGACGGTTGAAGCCGTTTTGGGTTCGCGTTCGCCGTTCGATGCACGCATTCACGCGGCTCGCGGCCAGAAAGGGCAGATCGACGCGGCGGCTGCCTATCGTGATCTGCTCGGTGAGCGCAGCGAAGTCTCTGACTCGCACCAGAACTGCGAAAAGGTTCAGGATCCGTATTCGCTGCGTTGCCAGCCGCAAGTCATGGGCGCTTGCCTGACGCAGTTTCGTCAGGCTGCTGAAGTGCTGGCGGTTGAAGCCAACGCCGTTTCCGACAATCCGCTGGTGTTTGCCGCTGAGGGCGATGTGATTTCCGGCGGCAACTTCCACGCCGAACCGGTGGCCATGGCTGCTGACAACATGGCCCTGGCCATCGCCGAAATCGGCTCGCTGAGCGAACGCCGCATTTCGCTGATGATGGACAAGCACATGTCGCAACTGCCGCCGTTCCTCGTCGCCAATGGCGGGGTGAACTCCGGGTTCATGATTGCTCAAGTGACGGCAGCGGCATTGGCCAGCGAGAACAAGGCGTTGTCGCATCCGCATTCGGTGGACAGCCTGCCAACTTCGGCCAACCAGGAAGACCACGTTTCCATGGCGCCTGCTGCGGGCAAGCGTCTTTGGGAAATGGCTGAAAACACCCGTGGGATTCTTGCGGTGGAATGGCTGGCGGCGGTGCAGGGGCTGGATCTGCGTAACGGTCTGAAGACCTCGGCGAAGCTGGAACAGGCGCGGGCGATTTTGCGTAAGGAAGTGCCGTTTTATGAGAAGGACCGGTTTTTTGCGCCGGATATCAATGCGGCGACTGAATTGCTGGCTTCGCGGTGTTTGACTGAGCTGGTTTCGGCGAAATTGCTGCCTAGTTTGTAAGTGTGTTTTCAGGGGGAGTTTTGTTGTTAGTGAAATCGATCCCCCTCACCCCAGCCCTCTCCCCCAGGGGGGAGAGGGGGAAGGGAGCCGATCTTCATGGTTTTCAAAGCCTGAGTTCGGTTCGAGATTTTCAGGTCGCTGTACCTCGACATAACAACCCGGTCAGTCCTTCTTCTCCGGGAGTGAGAGGGGGAAAAGAGCAGATCCTCGTGGTTTTCAGAGCCTGAGTTTGGCTCAAGATTTTCAGGTCGCTGTACCTCGACAGAACAACGGTCAGTCCTTTTTCGTCTATGAGAGAGAGGGAAAAGGAAGTCGATCTCGGTGAGCTTCAAGGCCTGAGTTCGGCTCAAGACTTTCAGGTCGGCGTACCTCGACAGAACAACCCGGTCAGTCCCCTCTCCCTCCGGGAGAGGGCTAGGGTGAGGGGCTTTTCAAGGCTGCCCACCAAACCAACCCCAACGGAGGCCAACAGTGAAAACCCTCTGGCAACACTGCCACGTCGCAACCATGGCGCAGGGCGTCTACTCGATCATCGAGGATGCGGCCATCGTGACGTCCGGTGCGCTCATCGAGTGGATCGGCCCGCGCAATCAATTGCCGTCCGGCGAATACCCGGCGGTCAATGACTTGCAAGGCGCGTGGGTCACCCCCGGCCTGATCGACTGCCACACCCACACGGTGTTCGGCGGCAACCGCAGCGGCGAATTCGAAAAGCGTCTGCAAGGCGTCAGCTATGCGGAAATCGCAGCGTCCGGCGGCGGCATCGCCAGCACCGTGCGCGCGACGCGCGAAGCGACTGAAGACGAACTGTTCGCCAGCGCCGCCAAACGCCTGAAAAGCCTGATGCGCGACGGCGTGACCACGGTCGAAATGAAGTCCGGTTACGGTCTCGATCTGGTCAACGAACGCAAAATCCTCCGCGTCATCCGTCGCCTGGAAAAAGAGCTGCCGATCAGCGTACGCAGCACCTGCTTGGCCGCCCACGCGTTGCCACCGGAATACAAAGATCGCGCCGACGACTACATCGATCTGATCTGCAGCGAAATGCTGCCCGCACTGGCTGCCGAAGGTCTGGTCGATGCCGTGGATGCGTTCTGCGAATACCTGGCGTTCTCCCCTGAGCAAGTCGAACGCGTGTTTATCGCCGCACAAAAACTCGGCCTGCCAGTGAAACTGCATGCCGAACAATTGTCGTCGCTGCATGGCTCCAGCCTCGCCGCGCGCTATAAGGCGTTGTCCGCCGATCATCTGGAATTCATGGACGAGGCCGACGCCATCGCCATGGCAGCATCCCACACCGTCGCGGTGCTGCTGCCGGGCGCGTTCTATTTCCTGCGTGAAACCCAGTTGCCACCGATGGACGCCCTGCGCAAACACAAAGTGAAAATCGCCATCGCCAGCGACCTCAACCCCGGCACCTCGCCGGCGCTGTCATTGCGGCTGATGTTGAACATGGCCTGCACCTGTTTCCGCATGACCCCGGAAGAAGCCCTGGCCGGCGCGACGATTCACGCTGCGCAAGCGCTGGGCATGGTGGATACCCACGGATCGCTGGAAGTCGGCAAGGTCGCGGATTTCGTCGCCTGGCACATCGATCGTCCGGCGGATCTGGCCTATTGGCTCGGTGGTGATCTGGATAAACGCGTCGTGCGTCACGGCGTCGAATCAAATCTGTAGGAGGGCGGTTGTGGATAAGGTTCTGAACTTCAAACAAGGCCGCGTGCCGCTGCTGATCAGCATGCCGCATGCTGGTGTGCGGTTGACGCCTGCGGTCGAGGCCGGGTTGATCGCCGATGCGAAAAGCCTGCCGGATACCGACTGGCATATTCCGCAGCTCTACGACTTCGCCGAAGACCTGGGCGCGAGCACGTTGGCTGCCGAGTACTCGCGGTTCGTCATCGACTTGAACCGTCCGTCCGACGACAAACCGTTGTACGCAGGGGCAACCACCGGACTGTATCCGGCGACGCTGTTCGATGGCATTCCGTTGTTCCGCGAAGGTCTCGAACCGTCGAAAGAAGAGCGTGCGACTTATCTGGAGCAGATCTGGACGCCATACCACCGCACGCTTCAGGAAGAGCTGGCACGGCTGAAGGCCGAATTCGGTTACGCGCTGCTGTTCGATGCGCATTCGATCCGCTCGATCATCCCGCACCTGTTCGACGGCAAACTGCCGGACTTCAACCTTGGCACCTTCAATGGCGCCAGTTGTGATCCGCAATTGGCCACGCAACTGGAAGCGATCTGCGCGCGCCACGCTGATTACAGCCACGTGCTCAACGGCCGCTTCAAGGGCGGCCACATCACCCGCCATTACGGCAACCCGGCCGAGAACATCCACGCGGTGCAACTGGAGTTGTGCCAGAGCACCTACATGGAAGAGTTCGAACCGTTCCGCTACCGCGCGGATCTGGCCGAACCGACGCAAGTCGTGCTCAAGGAACTGCTACAAGGCTATCTGGCCTGGGCAAAGTCTCACTACACCGGCTGATCCAACCCTGTAGGAGCTGCCGAAGGCTGCGATCTTTTGATCCTCTTTTGATTCTGAAAAGCAAAGTCAAAAGATCGCAGCCTTCGGCAGCTCCTACAAAGGAGCAAGTTTGATCGTTCCCACGCAGAGCGTGGGAACGATCAGGCCCCGGAGCATGCTCATTGACGTAAATCGGGTTTATGATGCCCAACGGCAGAATAATAGAAGTCCCCCCAGGGATGACCTCGACCCCTTACGGAGCGCGCAATGCAGACTTTGTTTCCGCAGATCAAACCTCACGCCCGGCACGATCTGGCTGTCGATGACACCCATACGCTGTACGTCGACGAAAGCGGTTCACCGGAGGGTTTGCCGGTGGTGTTCATCCACGGCGGGCCCGGCGCCGGTTGCGACGCACAGAGCCGCCGCTATTTCGATCCGAACCTGTATCGCATTGTCACCTTCGACCAGCGCGGTTGCGGGCGCTCCACGCCGCACGCCAGCCTGGAAAACAACACCACTTGGGATCTGGTAGCCGACCTTGAGCGCATCCGCAAACACCTGGGCATCGACAAATGGGTGTTGTTCGGCGGCTCGTGGGGTTCGACCCTGGCGCTGGCCTATGCGCAAACCCACCCTGAGCGTGTGCACGGTCTGATCCTGCGCGGGATCTTTCTCTGCCGTCCGCAGGAAATCGAGTGGTTCTATCAGGCGGGTGCCAGTCGTCTGTTCCCCGATTACTGGCAGGATTACATTGCGCCAATCCCGCTGGACGAACGCGACGATCTGCTCAGCGCATTCCACAAGCGTCTGACCGGCAACGACCAGATTGCGCAGATGCACGCGGCCAAAGCCTGGTCGACCTGGGAAGGGCGCACCGCGACCCTGCGGCCGAACCCGCTGGTGGTCGATCGCTTCTCCGAGCCGCAGCGCGCACTGTCGATCGCGCGAATCGAATGCCACTACTTCACCAACAACGCTTTCCTTGAGCCGAACCAACTGATTCGCGACATGGGCAAGATCGCCCATTTGCCCGGCGTAATCATTCACGGTCGCTACGACGTGATCTGCCCGCTCGACAACGCCTGGGAATTGCATCAAGCCTGGCCGAACAGCGAACTGCAGGTGATCCGCGATGCCGGCCACGCGGCCTCTGAACCGGGCATCACCGATGCGCTGGTGCGTGCGGCGGGCAACATGGCCCGGCGCCTGCTCGACCTGCCGCCCGAAGAAGCATGAAGGGGCTTTTACAGCGCGTTCGCGGTGCGCGGGTTGAAGTGGCTGGCGAAGTAGTTGGCGCGGTAGATCACGGTTTGCTGGTGCTGGTGGCGGTCGAACCCGACGACACGCGTACCAGCGCCGACAAACTTCTGCATAAGCTGCTTAACTATCGGGTATTCAGTGATGCGGAGGGCAAGATGAACTTGTCCCTCGCCGATGTCGGTGGCGGGTTGCTGCTGGTCTCGCAGTTCACCCTGGCGGCCGACACCAAAAGCGGGTTGCGCCCGAGCTTTTCGACGGCGGCGCCTCCGGCCTTGGGCGAGGAATTGTTCGACTATCTATTAAGCAGTGCGAAACAGGTGCATGGCACTGTGGCATCAGGTAGATTCGGCGCCGATATGCAGGTGCATTTGGTCAACGATGGCCCGGTTACCTTTTTGTTACAGACCTGAAAGCGCTTGAAACACCTTTTTGGGAAATTTCGACTGTTTTTAGGGTGTTTTCGCGATAAATACTTTGTTACCCCTGATGCGTTGTCATGCGGGCTACTAGATAATCGCGCGCACTGGGATCAGCGTTCGCTGATCCATTTTCACTTAGGTAGAGACTTGTCCGGATCCGATTGGGGAATCATTTTGCCCCAGCGGAGTCGGAACAATGCTCGCCAACCTGGTATGAGCGGTCTGTACGGCCATTTTTGCCAGCATTATTTCGAGGGCCAGGGAGTCAGAGACAAGGCGCTGCGACGACTCATAGCTTGCTATGGGGAGGAGCAGCAACGCAGTATCTGATTTCCTGGAACCGAAATAAGCTGACAAAAATGGCCACACAGACGGCTTGCTGGCCGTTGGTTTTTTGATCTGTTTTCGGCGAGGGTTGCTCGTGATTGTTAGTCCCTGTAATGCAGCAAAAATGTCTGCCAAACGCATGCGAAGTGCCCTGGTAGCGGGTTCGGCGCTCCTGTGCCTGCTCAGCGCCGGCCAGCTTTGGGCGTTCAATCTTGACGATGTATCGGCGAAGGCTAAAGAACTGGCCGGGCAGAAGTTCGAAGCCCCGCGCAGCAACCTGCCGAACGAATTCCGCGACATGAAGTTCGCGGACTATCAGAAAATCCGCTTCCTCACCGAAAAGGCTGAGTGGGCTGATCAGAAGACCCCGTTCAAACTATCCTTCTATCACCAGGGTATGCATTTCGATACACCGGTGAAAATCAACGAAATCACAGCGAACACCGTCGAAGAGATCAAATACGATCCGACGCGCTTCGATTTCGGCGACCTGAAATTCGATCCGAAAGCCACCGAACAACTGGGTTATGCCGGTTTCCGTGTGCTGTACCCGATCAACAAGGCCGATAAGCAAGACGAAATCATGACCATGCTCGGCGCGAGTTACTTCCGCGTTGTCGGCAAGGGCCACACCTACGGCCTCTCGGCGCGTGGTCTGGCGATTGATACCGCGCTGCCGTCGGGTGAGGAATTCCCGCGTTTCCGCGAGTTCTGGATTCAACAGCCGAAGCCGGGCGACAAGCACCTGGTGATCTTCGCCTTGCTGGATTCGCCACGCGCTACCGGTGCCTACCGCCTGATCCTGCGTCCGGGCAGCGACACCATTGTCGACGTCAAGGCGCAGATGTTCCTGCGTGACAAGGTCGGCAAACTGGGCATCGCACCGCTGACCAGCATGTTCCTGTTCGGCGCCAACCAGCCGTCGAAAGTTCTCAACTACCGTCGTGAATTGCACGACTCCAGCGGTCTGTCGATCCATGCCGGTAACGGCGAGTGGATCTGGCGCCCACTGAACAACCCGAAACACCTGGCCGTGAGCAACTTCAGCATCGAGAACCCGCGTGGTTTCGGTCTGCTGCAACGTGGCCGTGACTTCAGCCACTACGAAGACCTCGACGACCGCTACGACAAGCGCCCAAGCGCCTGGATCGAGCCGAAGGGCGAGTGGGGCAAGGGCACCGTTGATCTGGTAGAAATTCCGACTGCCGACGAAACCAACGACAACATCGTTGCGTTCTGGAGCCCGGAAAAAATGCCGGAGCCGGGTCAGCCGCTGGAATTCGCTTACCGCATGCACTGGACCATGGACGAAGCGGCGATTCACGCGCCGGACAGCGCCTGGGTTTCGCAGACTCTGCGTTCGACCGGTGACGTCAAGCAATCGAACCTGATCCGTCAGCCGGATGGTAGCGTTGCCTACCTGGTCGACTTCGAAGGTCCATCGCTGGCCGCCCTGGCACCGGATGCCGACGTGCGTAGTCAGGTCAGTGTCGGCGACAACGCCGAACTGGTTGAGAACAGCGTGCGCTACAACCCGGAAACCAAAGGCTGGCGCTTGACCTTGCGCATGAAGATCAAGGACGCGAGCAAGTCGACCGAGATGCGTGCCGCGCTGGTGCAGCCAATCGTCACGGCTGATCTGGCCAAGTCTTCGGTGCCGGCGTCCAACTCGTCCGTTGCCAAGGCCGACAAGGTTGCCGCCAAGCAACAAGAGAAAATCGACAAGGAAGCCAAAGCCGCCGAGGCCAAACAGGCCGACGCCAAGCCAGCTGCAGATGCCAAGGACAAGGCCAACAAAGACGCCAAGCAGCCTGTTGCTGCCGACGCGGCCCCAGCCACACCGGAATCGGCACCGACTGAAGAAGTCCTGACCGAGACCTGGAGCTATCAGTTGCCTGCCGATGAGTAACTCTCAAGTACAGCCAGAGACTCTGTCCGAGTATCTGGCGCATCTGCCGATGACCGACGAGCAGCGCGCGGAACTCGCGGGCTGCCAGTCGTTCAGCGAGCTGCATGAACGCCTGTCGTCTTCAACGTTCGACGCTCCTGCCGAGGCCGCCCAGGCTTCGGTGGGCAAGCGCCTGACCCTGAGCACCGCCGAAGAACTTGAAGACGCGGAGATGCTGGTGCTCGACGCCAGCGGTCGCGTCAGCATGAAGGCCACGCCGCCGATCCGCCGGACCAAGGTCGTGCCGGAGCCATGGCGCACCAATATTCTGGTGCGTGGCTGGCGTCGTATGACCGGTCCCACCAACCCGCCGCAACCGCCGAAAGACGAAAATGTCTTGCCGGCCGCTCGCTGGCGCACCGTCGGTTCGATCCGCCGCTACATTCTGTTGCTGCTGATGCTTGGCCAGACCATCGTCGCCGGCTGGTACATGAAAGGCATCATGCCGTACCAGGGCTGGTCGTTCGTTGATCTGGAAGAAGTCCTGCACCAGCCGCTGCTGCAAACCGCTACGCAAGTGCTGCCGTATGCGCTGCAAACCAGCATCCTGATTCTGTTCGGGATTCTGTTCTGCTGGGTGTCGGCCGGTTTCTGGACGGCGCTGATGGGCTTCCTCGAGTTGCTCACCGGTCACGATAAATATCGCATCTCCGGCAAAAGTGCCGGCAACGAGCCGATTGCCAAAGACGCGCGTACCGCGCTGGTGATGCCGATCTGCAACGAAGACGTGCCGCGCGTGTTCGCCGGTCTGCGGGCGACGTTCGAATCGGTCGCTGCCACCGGTGATCTGGACCGCTTCGACTTTTTTGTCCTCAGCGACAGTAACGACACCGACATCTGCGTGGCCGAACAACAAGCCTGGCTGGATGTCTGCCGCGAAGCCAAGGGCTTCGGCAAGATCTTCTATCGCCGTCGCCGTCGTCGTGTGAAACGCAAGAGCGGCAACCTCGACGACTTCTGCCGTCGTTGGGGCGGTGACTATAAGTACATGGTCGTGCTCGACGCTGACTCGGTGATGAGCGGCGAGTGCCTGACCAGTCTGGTGCGCTTGATGGAAGCCACGCCGGACGCCGGGATCATCCAGACCGCGCCGCGTGCGTCGGGCATGGACACCCTGTATGCGCGCATGCAGCAGTTTGCGACCCGTGTTTACGGCCCGCTGTTTACCGCCGGTCTGCACTTCTGGCAGTTGGGTGAATCCCACTACTGGGGTCACAACGCGATCATCCGCATGAAGCCGTTTATCGACCACTGCGCCTTGGCGCCGTTACCGGGTAAAGGCGCGTTCTCGGGTGCGATTCTGTCCCATGACTTCGTTGAAGCCGCGTTGATGCGCCGTGCCGGTTGGGGCGTGTGGATTGCCTACGACTTGCCGGGCAGCTACGAAGAACTGCCGCCGAACCTGCTCGACGAACTCAAGCGTGACCGTCGCTGGTGCCACGGCAACCTGATGAACTTCCGTCTGTTCCTGGTCAAAGGCATGCACCCGGTGCACCGTGCGGTGTTCCTGACCGGCGTGATGTCGTACCTGTCGGCGCCGTTGTGGTTCTTCTTCCTGGTGTTGTCGACCGCGCTGCTGGCGGTGAACACGCTGATGGAGCCGCAGTACTTCCTTGAACCGCGCCAGCTCTATCCGCTGTGGCCACAATGGCACCCGGACAAGGCGATCGCGCTGTTCTCGACGACCATCGTGCTGCTGTTCCTGCCGAAACTGTTGAGCATCATCCTGATCTGGGCCAAGGGCGCGAAAGAGTTCGGCGGCAAGTTCAAAGTGACCCTGTCGATGCTGCTGGAGATGTTGTTCTCCATGCTGCTGGCGCCGGTGCGAATGATTTTCCACACCCGTTTCGTCCTCGCCGCGTTCCTCGGCTGGGCGGCGACCTGGAACTCGCCGCAGCGTGACGACGACTCGACGCCATGGAGCGAGGCGGTCAAACGCCACGGTCCGCAGACCCTGTTGGGCTTCTGCTGGGCGCTGCTGGTGATCTGGCTGAACCCGAGCTTCCTCTGGTGGCTGGTGCCGATCGTCGGTTCGCTGATGCTGTCGATCCCGGTGTCGGTGATTTCCAGCCGCGTTGGTCTGGGCCTGAAGTCCCGTGACGAGAGCCTGTTCCTCATTCCTGAGGAATACAATCCGCCACAGGCGCTGCTGGCGACCGATCAGTACACCCACGAAAACCGTTACCACGCCCTCAACGACGGCTTTGTCCGCGCGGTGGTCGATCCACAGCAGAACGCTTTGGCGTGCTCGCTGGCGACCTCCCGTCACGGTCAGGCCGAGCCGATCGAGTGGTTGCGTCAGGAACGTGTGCGTCACGCGATCAAGGTTGGCCCGGCCGGGCTGAACAATCATGATCGTCTGCAACTGCTGAGCGACCCTGTTGCTCTGGCACGTCTGCATGAGCAGGTTTGGGCCGAAGGTCATGCTGAGTGGCTGGATGCCTGGCGGGCTTCGGTGAAAGCCGATCCGCATGCGCCGCTGCTGCCGTTGCGACCGGTGAGCCTGCAGGCGCAACCGGCCTGATAAAGAAACCCCGCGATGTTGCGGGGTTTTTTTTGGTCTGCTGAAAAGCCCCTCACCCTAGCCCTCTCCCAGAGGGAGAGGGGACCGATTGGGGGATGCTTCAGAGGTACGCCGACCTGATCCTGCTTTGCCGAATCAATAATCGACTCGATCTTTCAGGTCGGCGTATAGCTTGAGACACCTCGGTCGGCCCCCTCTCCCTCTGGGAGAGGGCTGGGGTGAGGGTCGGCTCTTGATTGTTAAACAAATCGTCCATTAAACCTTGTGCAAAAAAACGAGTGCGTTAGCATCCGTCCCCGAATTGGCGCACCCGGGCTTTTTTGCCCGTCACTGTTGGTTTTCGCGCCGCACACGCAATGGTTTTGGGGGCTTGAAGATGAAGAAGTATCTGTCGATGCTGCTGGTCGGCGTCACGGCACTGGTTGCAGTCAATGCGGCGCAGGCTGGCGCAATCGATGACGCGGTCAAGCGCGGCACGTTGAAAGTCGGTATGGATCCGACCTACATGCCGTTTGAAATGACCAACAAACGCGGCGAAATCATCGGTTTCGAAGTCGACATCCTCAAAGCCATGTCCAAGGCCATGGGCGTCAAGCTGGAGCTGGTTTCCACCGGTTACGACGGCATCATCCCGGCGTTGATGACTGACAAGTTCGACATGATCGGCAGCGGCATGACCCTGACTCAGGAACGCAACCTGCGCCTGAACTTCAGCGAACCGTTCATCGTTGTCGGCCAGACCCTGCTGATCCGCAAGGAACTGGAAGGCACCATCAAGTCCTACAAAGACCTGAACACCGCCGACTACCGCATCACCTCCAAGCTCGGCACCACCGGCGAAATGGTCGCCAAGAAGCTGATCTCCAAAGCCAAATACCACGGCTACGACAACGAGCAGGAAGCCGTGCTCGACGTGGTCAACGGCAAGGCTGACGCCTTCATCTACGACGCGCCGTACAACGTGGTTGCAGTGACCAAGGTCGGCGCCGGCAAACTGGTGTTCCTCGACAAGCCGTTCACCTACGAGCCACTGGCTTTCGGTCTGAAGAAGGGTGACTACGACAGCCTCAACTTCATCAACAACTTCCTGCACCAGATCCACGAAGACGGCACCTATGATCGCATCCATGACAAGTGGTTCAAGAGCACCGAGTGGCTCAAGGACATGGAATAACGCGCATCTGCTGATCGTTCCCACGCTCTGCGTGGGAACGCATCCTGTGACGCTCCGCGTCACGAACAGGCAGGGACGCAGAGCGTCCCGAGCGGCATTCCCACGCAGAGCGTGGGAACGATCATCCGAGAACCCGCAATGAAACAGAAAAAAGCCCAATGGCCCTGGCACGTCCTCACCGTGCTGGTGCTGGTCGGCCTGGCCGGCGCGTTGTATTACGCGACGTCGCTGATGTCCTACGAATGGCGCTGGAACCGCGTGCCGCAGTACTTCGCCTATCAGGCGGAAGAAACCCAGCGTGCCACCGACATCTCCACTGTCACCGAACTTGTGCGCAAGGGCAGCAGCGCGCAAGTCACCCTGCGCAATGACGCCGGTGACGAGCAGCACCTGACCGTCGACGAGAACAGCCTGCAATTCGCTCAGGGCGACGATGTGGCCGAAGGCGACGCCGTGGGTGTTACCCGGCATTGGGCGGCAGGACCGCTGTTGTGGGGCCTGTGGACGACGCTTTGGCTGTCAGTGGTCTCTGGGGTACTCGGTCTGTTGATTGGTCTGGTTACCGGCCTCTGCCGTCTGTCCAGCAACCCGACCCTGCGCGACCTCTCGACCATTTACGTCGAACTGGTGCGCGGTACGCCGCTGCTGGTGCAGATTTTCATTTTCTATTTCTTCATCGGCACGGTGATGAACCTGTCCCGCGAATTCGCCGGGATCGCCGCGCTGTCGCTGTTCACTGGCGCCTACGTGGCCGAGATCATCCGTTCCGGCGTGCAATCGATTGCCCGTGGCCAGAACGAAGCGGCGCGTTCGCTCGGTCTGAGTGCCGGTCAATCGATGCGTCACGTGGTGCTGCCGCAAGCGTTCAAACGCGTGCTGCCGCCGCTGGCCGGGCAGTTCATCAGCTTGGTGAAAGACACCTCGCTGGTGTCGGTGATCGCCATCACCGAGCTGCTGAAAAGCGGCCGTGAAGTCATCACCACGTCGTTCTCGCCGTTCGAGATTCTGTTCTGCGTTGCCGGCCTGTACCTGTTGATCAACCTGCCGCTGTCGAAAATCGCCAGCCGGCTTGAGCGGAGGCTCGCGCAAAGTGATTGAAGTCCGCGATCTGGTAAAAGTCTTCGACACCCGTGGGCAAGTGGTGCGCGCGGTGGATAACGTCAGCACCACGGTGGCCAAGGGCGAAGTGCTGGTGGTGATCGGGCCGTCGGGTTCCGGCAAATCGACCTTCCTGCGCTGCCTCAATGGTCTGGAAGAGTTCGACTCCGGTTCGGTGAGCATCGACGGCCTGCAACTGGCCGACCCGAAAACCGACGTCAACGCCTACCGCCGCGAAGTCGGCATGGTCTTTCAGCATTTCAACCTGTTCCCGCACATGACCGTGCTGGAAAACCTCTGTCTGGCGCAGAAAGTCGTGCGCAAGCGCGGCAAGAAAGAGCGCGAGGCCAAGGCGATGGAGTTGCTGAATAAGGTTGGTATCGCGCAAAAAGCCAACGAGTTTCCGTCACGTCTGTCCGGCGGTCAGCAACAGCGCGTGGCGATCGCCCGGGCGCTGGCGATGGAGCCGAAGGTGATGTTGTTCGATGAGCCAACCTCGGCCCTCGACCCGGAGATGGTCGGTGAGGTGCTGGACGTGATGAAGAACCTGGCCGTGGAAGGCATGACCATGGTCTGCGTGACCCACGAGATGGGCTTTGCCCGGGAAGTGGCGGATCGGGTGTTGTTTTTCGATCACGGCAAATTGCTGGAAGATGCGTCGCCGGCGGCGTTCTTTGATGCGCCGAAGGATCCGCGTGCTCAGGCGTTCTTGCGTCAGGTTCTGTAACTGCGGCGTTCTCTCGGCCGCCATCGCTGGCAAGCCAGCTCCCACAGGGTTTGTAGTCGATCACAAAGTCTGTGTTCAACCCATTCACTGTGGGAGCTGGCTTGCCAGCGATAGCATCACTTCGGTTCACAGCGAACCGAGGTGGATGAATCACCTCAAACCTTGAAGCGCCCCACCAGCATCTGCAGGTGGTTGCCAAGGCGCGCCAGCTCAACGCTGGAAGCCGCGGTCTCTTCACTCGCCGCCGAGGTCTGATCCGACACATCCCGTACATTCAGCACGCTACGGTTGATCTCTTCCGCCACCGCGCTCTGCTGCTCGGCCGCCGCCGCAATCTGCTGGTTCATCGCTTGAATCGCCGACACGGTGCGCGTAATGCTTTCCAGCGAACCGCCCGCGCGACGGGTCAGCTCAACGCTGCTGTCGGTGAGGGTGCGGCTGTTGTCCATGATCGTTGCCACTTGCTGAGTGCCGTTCTGCAGGCCGACGATCAGCTCTTCGATCTCTTCGGTGGACTTCTGCGTGCGCTGGGCGAGGCTGCGCACTTCATCGGCAACCACGGCAAAACCTCGCCCGGCCTCACCGGCACGCGCCGCTTCGATGGCCGCGTTGAGGGCCAGCAGGTTGGTTTGCTGAGCGACCGACTTGATCACGTCGAGGACGCTGCCGATCTTGTCGCTTTCGCGCTTCAATTCGCCCATGGCTTCGGTGGAGTGGCCGACTTCAACGGCTAGGCGTTCGATCTGAGCGATCGCTTCGCCGACGACTTTGTCGCCTTCGCGCGCCTGTTGGTCAGCGGCGACGGCGGCTTCGGAAGCTTCTTCGGCGTTACGCGCGACTTCCTGCACGGTGGCGGCCATTTCGTTCATGGCGGTGGCGACCTGATCGGTCTCGATCTTCTGATTGTTGACCCCGGCGCTGGTCTGCTCGGTCACCGCTGATAGCTCTTCGGCGGCGCTGGCGATCTGGGTGACACCATCGCTGATTCCGCCGACCAGTTCACGCAGGCCTTGGGTCATGCTCTGCATCGAGCGTTGCAGTTGGCCGAGTTCGTCGCGACGCAGGGAAACCAGGTTGTGGGTCAGGTCGCCAGCGGCCACGCGCTCGGCGACTTTCAGGGTCTGGTTCAGCGGGATGATGATCTGGCGAGTGATCGCCCAAGCGGCCAGCAGGCCGAAGGCAACGGCGAGCAGGGTGGCGATGATCAGCATGTTTTTGGCGTGCGCGGCATCGGTATCGCGCACCACGGTCTGCGATTCGGTGAGTTTCTTGCTGACGTCGATGAGGATGTCGCCCTGAGTCGACATGCGCGCGGCGGCCTTGGCGTTGTTGACCTGGGAGTCGCGGAACTGTGCAACTGCCGCGCGATAGGCTTTGATCGAGTCGGTGGCTTGTTTTAGGTTGGCAATGTGCTGTTCCGGCAGTTTTGCCGGCAGGCTGTCGAGGTTTTTCAGGGCGTTGTCGATGGCGTCGAGCGCCGGTTGCTCGGCTTCGGCCTTGCCGCTGTAGGTGTAGCCACGCACCTGATAACGAGCTTGCTGCAAGAGTTTGCTCAGCTCGATCACGCTGTTGAATTGCGCGACGCTATCACCCGCCAGCATGGATTTTTCCACTTCCGCGACTTTCGCCACGGCGTTGTCGGCACTCGCGCCAAGCTTGCTGCGGGCATCTTCGCGCTGCACGGTGGCTTGGGTCATGTCGGCAAAGGCACGTTTGTACTCGGCGACGGCGGCCAGCTGTTGATCGACCATCGCCGCATCGGCCGGCTGTTCAATCAGGCTGCGAGCGGTTTGCAGGCCGCTGTCGAGTTTGTTCAGCAGATCGGTGACCGCGCCCGGACCTTGTTCGCCACGGCGTGCTTCGTAGTCCAGACGCGCCAGGCGCAGGTCCTTGGTCAGCTCATTGAGGCTGGAGATAAAACCGAGTTTGTCACCGCGGCTGATGATGCCGCTCATGCCGGTCCAGCCGGTGAAGGTGATCAACAGTGTCAGCAACAGCACCAGGCCGAAACCGATGCCCAGCTTGCGTTTGACGCTGACGTTTCCAAGACTCTCGGCTAACCAACGGTACATGCGACCACTCCCTTCGGACCACTAATTGGACTTATGGAGAGGGTATCGGCCGAGTGATAGCGATCTGTAACACCATTTATCCGCCGGAACCGCACGGTATCAATGTAGGAGCTGCCGTAGGCTGCGATCTTTTGATCTTGCTTCTAAAAACAACATCAAAAGATCGCAGCCTGCGGCAGCTCCTACAGGGGAGCGGTGTTTGGTTAGAAGAGGCGGGCGAGCAGTGCGGTGACGGCGGTTTCGACGCGCAGGATGCGTTCGCCGAGTTGCACCGGTTGCAGGCCGGACTTGGCCAGCAGATCGATTTCGTAGGGGATCCAGCCGCCTTCAGGGCCGATGGCCAGTGTCACCGGTTCGCTGAGCGCGCGCGGGCACGGCGGGTAGTTGCCGGGATGGCCGACCAGACCGAGGGTGCCTTCGGTAATCGCCGGCAGCCGATCTTCAACAAACGGCTTGAAGCGCTTCTCGATGATGATCTCCGGCAGCACGGTATCGCGGGCTTGTTCGAGGCCGAGGATCAAGTTTTCGCGAATCGCCTCAGGCTCAAGAAACGGTGTCTGCCAGAAGCTTTTTTCGACCCGATAGCTGTTGACCAGAATCACCTTGGACACGCCCATGGTCGCCACGGTCTGAAACACTCGGCGGAGCATTTTCGGCCGCGGCAGCGCCAGCACGAGAGTCAGCGGCAGTTTGGCCGGTGGCGGCTGATCGAGAGTGACGCGCAGCTCAGCTTCGCCTGTTTCCAGTCGCAGCAACTCAGCCGAACCCATCAGCCCGTTGATGCGCCCGACGCGCAGGCTGTCACCGACTTCCGAACGGTGAACTTCCTGCATATGGGTCAGGCGGCGATCACGCAGCACCACGCGGTCGGCCGCAATGAAATCGGCCTCTTCGAGCAACAGCAGGTTCATGCCTGGGTCGCTGGCGGCTGGTCGTTGTGGTCGTCGGCCGGGTTCTCGTCCGGGCGTTCGCGCTTGCTGATCAGGCCACCGAACAGGATGCCGATTTCGAACAGCATCCACATCGGCACGGCCAGCAGGGTCTGCGAGAAGATGTCCGGCGGCGTCAGGATCATGCCGACCACGAAGCAGCCGATGATCACGTATGGGCGGATCTTCTTCAGGTAGGCCACGTCGACCACGCCGATCCACACCAGCAGCACAACAGCTACCGGGATCTCGAACGCCACGCCGAAGGCGAAGAACAGCGTCATGACGAAATCAAGGTAACTGGCGATGTCGGTCATCATTTCCACGCCAGCCGGAGTGGCTGCGGCGAAGAATTTGAAGATCAGCGGGAACACGAAGTAATAGGCGAACGCCATGCCGGTATAGAACAGCAGAATGCTCGACACCAGCAGCGGCACCGCGATGCGTTTCTCATGCTTGTACAGGCCCGGCGCGATAAAGCCCCAGATCTGATGCAGGATCACCGGGATCGCGAGAAACAGCGAGACCATCATCGTCAGCTTCAGCGGCGTCAGGAACGGCGACGACACGTCGGTGGCGATCATCGTCGCGCCGACCGGCAGGTACTGGCGCAGCGGCGTCGAGACGAAGGTGTAGATCTGCTGGGTGAAGGCGAACAGCCCGGCGAAGATGATGAAGATCGCCGCCACACAACGCAGCAGGCGGGTGCGCAACTCGGTGAGGTGCGAAACCAGCGGCATGTGCTGGTCGTTTTCGGGGAGATCGCTCATGGGGCTCGCGGCGGCAGAGTAGGGTCGTGAGGCGCTGGTGTGATCGGCGCGGCGTTTGGCGCAACGTGTTCAACCGAGGTTTCTACGGCTGCCGGTTCTGTCGGCGCTACAACGGCAGCAGTTGCAGGTGCAGGTGTCGGAGCAGGCGCGACGGGTGCAGTCGGCGCATGAATCGTCTGCTGACCTACATGCTCAACCGGCGCTGGCTCTTGCTGAACCGGGCTGAAAATCTTCCGCGCCTCCTGCTCCAGCGACAGAATGTGCTCGTTGTGCAGTTGCCGACGAATCTCGTCGGCACCGATTTCACGTTCAACTTCCTGTTTGATCGCGTTGAAGCTGCGCTTCAGCCGACCGACCCACAGGCCGGCGGTGCGCGCAGCGCCCGGCAGACGCTCGGGGCCCAGCACCAGCAGGGCGACGAGGCCGACGAGCAGCAGTTCAGAGAAGCTGATACCAAACATTAGTCAGTGCTCACACGTCTTTGCGGATCGGCTCTTCGACTTTCTGCGCCTGCACGTCGATGGTGTGCGGCGGGTTGGCCTGAGCGGTGGCTTGCGGCTGCACCGGTGGCACCGGCTGCGCAGGCGTCACGGTTGGATCGGCAGCCGGTTTTTCATCGTCGTTCATGGCTTTGCGGAAGCCCTTGATCGACTCACCGACGTCGGTGCCGAGGTTTTTCAGTTTCTTGGTGCCGAACACCAGCACCACGACAACCAGAATGACGATCCAGTGTTTCCAGTCAAAAATGCCCATGTTGCTGTTCCTCTCTAAAAATTGTTCAGGCGGACGGACGCGAGGCTTTCTCGACGTGTCCGGACAGGCCGAAGCGACGGTCAAGTTCATCCAGCACGGCCTGCGGATGCTGCCCCAGTTGGGCGAGCATGACCATGCTGTGGAACCACAGGTCGGCGGTCTCGTAGATCACGTCGCTGCAGTCGCCACTGATCGCGGCGTCCTTGGCGGCAATAATGGTTTCGACCGACTCTTCGCCGACTTTCTCCAGAATCTTGTTCAAACCCTTGTGATACAGACTAGCCACATAGGAGCTGTCGGCGGCTGCGCCTTTGCGCTCTTCAAGTACCTGAGCGAGGCGGGTCAGGGTGTCACTCATGTTTGTGTCCTGCGGAATAGATTGCGTGCGGGTCTTTCAGCACCGGATCGACGGTTTTCCAGTCGCCGTTTTCGAAGACACGATAAAAGCAGCTTTGACGGCCGGTATGGCAAGCGATGTCGCCGATCTGTTCAACCATCAGGATGATCACGTCGGCGTCACAGTCCAGACGCATCTCATGCAAGGTCTGCACATGGCCGGACTCTTCGCCCTTGCGCCACAGCTTGCCACGGGAACGTGACCAGTAGATTGCACGGTTTTCCGCAGCGGTCAGTTCGAGCGCTTCGCGGTTCATCCAGGCCATCATCAGCACGCGTCCGGTCTTGTGATCCTGGGCAATCGCCGGCACCAGGCCATCAGCGTCCCACTTGATCTCGTCCAGCCAGTTTTTCATCTTCAATTCCCGAAACGCAGCTACAAGCTTTGAGCTTCAAGCTGCAAGTAAAAGCAGATTGCGGTGTTCCAGTATCGTCAGGCTTGCAGCTCGCAGCTTATAACTTGCAGCTGATTCGTGCTATCGGCGAACGACCAGATACAAGCCCACGGCCACCATGATTCCGGCTGGCCAATGCCCCAACTCGTTAAGCGGGCCACCGATGGCGAGGATCACCCCGCCCGCCAGATGCGCGCAACCGAGCAGGCGCAGGAACCAGTCGTCCTTGCGTTTATGCCATGGCGGCGGTGGATCGTAGGCGTGCGGCTGGGACATGCGCTCGAGCAGATCACGGGCCATGTTGGCCAGATGCGGCAGTTGTTCGAACTGGCTCTGCACGTTGCCCAGCAAGGCTTTCGGGCTGACGCGCTCGCGCATCCAGCGTTCGAGGAATGGCTGCGCGGTGTTCCACAGATCCAGATCCGGATACAACTGACGGCCGAGGCCTTCGATGTTCAGCAGGGTCTTTTGCAGCAGGACAAGTTGCGGCTGCACTTCCATGTTGAAGCGTCGCGCGGTCTGGAATAGGCGCATCAGCACCTGGCCAAATGAAATATCTTTTAACGGTTTTTCGAAGATCGGTTCGCACACGGTGCGGATCGCCGCTTCGAATTCGTTGAGCTTGGTTTCTGCCGGCACCCAGCCCGAATCGATGTGCAATTGCGCCACACGACGGTAATCACGCTTGAAGAACGCGAACAGGTTGCGCGCCAGATAATCCTGGTCTTCCGGGGTCAGGCTGCCGACGATGCCGCAGTCGATCGCAATGTATTGCGGGCTCCACGGATTGACGGTGCTGACGAAGATGTTGCCCGGGTGCATGTCGGCGTGAAAGAAGCTGTCGCGGAACACTTGGGTGAAGAAGATTTCCACACCGCGTTCGGCAAGCCTTTTCATGTCGGTGCGCTGATCGGCAAGGGTCGCCAGATCGGTGACCTGAATGCCGTAGATACGCTCCATCACCAGCACTTTCGGCCGGCACCAGTCCCAGTAGACTTGCGGCACGTAGAGCAGCGGCGAACCTTCGAAGTTGCGCTTCAACTGGCTGGCGTTGGCCGCCTCGCGCAGCAGATCGAGTTCGTCGTAGATGGTTTTTTCGTAGTCCTGGACCACGTCGACCGGGTGCAGCAGGCGCGCGTCGGCAGAGAGTTTTTCAGCGGCGCGGGCGAGGATGAACAGCCACGCCAGATCCTGCGCGATGATCGGCTTCAGGCCCGGACGGATCACCTTGACCACCACTTCTTCGCCGGTTTTCAGCTGCGCGGCATGTACCTGCGCCACCGAGGCCGAAGCCAGCGGTTCGACGTCGAAGCGGCTGAACACGTCGCTGATTTTCTTGCCCAGTTGTTCTTCGATCAATTTGATCGACAGCTGCGAATCGAACGGCGGCACGCGGTCCTGCAGCAGCATCAGTTCATCGGCGATGTCTTCTGGCAGCAGGTCACGGCGGGTCGAAAGAATCTGCCCGAACTTGATGAAAATCGGCCCGAGATCCTGCAACGCCAGGCGCAAACGCGCACCCCGGCTCAGATCCAGCGGCTTGCGCGGGAACCAGCGCCACGGCAGCACATAGCGCAGCGCCAGGAGAAACCAGGGCAGCGGCAGATCGAACAGCAGGTCATCGAGGCGGTAGCGGATCACGACAGACTGGATGCGCAACAGACGGCGGACGGCGAGCAGCTTCATGCGTTATCGCTTGGGTCGAGGGATCGGGAAAGGCGCTCGAAACGCGCCTCGAGACGTTCCAGATCAAGTTTGATCCGGTCCAGTTCGCTGAACCGCGCTTCGGCTTCGCGCTGCCCGACAAGGGTGCGCGATTCTTCGGCGAGGTATTCGGCGAGGTTCTGGTTGAGGCTGGCAAATCCTTGTTGATACCAGCGTGCGCGGCTGCGCAGGTGGCCACCGACCAGTTGCGTGGCGACCGGGCCGAGCCAGCGCGAGAGTTCGTACTCCCAGTCCAGCTCAAGGTCTTGCAGCACACCGGCCAGCTCCAGCAGCACGCCGCTGTCGCCATCGAGCTCGACTTCCGGGGCGTGCAACACCGCCGTCTTGTCTTTGCTCACGGCCAGTTTGATCAGGCTCGAGGCCGGCGCACGCAGGGTGCAGTCGACGTCGGTTTCCCAATGCGAGGCCAGCATCAAACCTTCGTCACTCGGCAGGATGAACAGTTGCAGCGCCGGGCTGCGGCAGTCGACGGCAATCACCTTGCCGGTCAAATGCGCCAGCCGCGGCAACGCCGTGCTGTCGAGACGCAGCACCCGGTTGAGGCCGAGTTCAACGCTGGCGAGCAGCCCGGTGAGCAACATCAGGGCTTGATGCCACGGTGCAGGGCGACGATGCCTGCGGTCATGTTGTGATAGGTCACGCGGTCAAAACCGGCGTCGACCATCATCGACTTCAGGGTTTCCTGATTCGGGTGCATGCGGATCGATTCGGCCAGGTAGCGATAGCTTTCCGAGTCGTTGGTGATCAGCTTGCCCATCAGTGGCATGAAGGCGAACGAGTAGGCGTCGTAGGCTTTCGACATCAGCGCGTTGGTCGGCTTGGAGAATTCCAGCACCAGCAAACGACCGCCGGGCTTAAGCACGCGCAGCATCGAACGCAGGGCGTCTTCCTTGTGCGTGACGTTGCGCAGGCCGAAAGCGATGGTCACGCAGTCGAAGTGGTTGTCCGGGAACGGCAGTTTTTCCGCGTCCGCCTGAACAAACTCTACGTTGCCGGCGACACCCAGATCGAGCAGACGATCACGGCCGACCTTGAGCATCGATTCGTTGATGTCGGCCAATACCACCTGACCGGTAGGGCCTACCAGGTGCGAGAACTTTTTGGTCAGGTCGCCGGTACCGCCGGCGATGTCCAGCACGCGGTTACCGCTGCGCACGCCCGACAGTTCGATCGCGAAACGCTTCCACAAACGGTGCATGCCGCCCGACAGAAGGTCGTTCATCAGGTCGTACTTGGCGGCTACCGAGTGGAAAACCTCAGCGACTTTTTCCGCTTTCTGGCTTTCCGGAACGTTTTTGAAACCGAAGTGAGTGGTGGGTTCGGCATCGCTGCCTTTGCGCTGATCAGTCATATCGCTGTCACCAAAAGAGAATGCGCGACATTCTAATCCCCAAGCCATGCTTTGTCTTGGAATGGCTAAAGGTAAGATGGGCGACCTTCGGGACGATTTGCCGCAGCAGCGGTCAAGATTTACTGAGACCTATTCATAAAGCAGGAGTCATTCAATGGCCAAAATCACTGTTGAGCGTGCCCACAACCTGGGCAAGGAAGCCGCCCGCGAGAAGGCCGACAAACTGGCGCAAAAACTCTCCGAGCAATACGGCCTGGAGCCGCAATGGTCCGGCGACACCCTGAACCTCAAGCGCTCGGGCGTGAAAGGCGCGGTGCATGTGGCGGACGATTCGATCAAGGTCGACGTGGAACTGGGCATCATGATGTCGGCCATGAGCGGCATGATCAAAGCCGAGATCGAGAAGGCGTTGGACAAGGCGCTGGTCTGAAGATCAAAAGATCGCAGCCTTCGGCAGCTCCTACTGGGGTACGCATTCCTCTGTAGGAGCTGCCGAAGGCTGCGATCTTTTCATTCAGGCACCACCGATTCATGTCAGTTGTTAGGGTGCCGTTTCTAATTTTTCTGCCTACTTTGTGCCTGAGCCCGACACTTTCGCGGGCAGTTCCTCAAACCTTCTGCGCGTGAGGTGCACCATGGCCAAAGTTATTTTGAAGAAAAAAATCGACGCTTCGACTTCTGCTCTGAGCGACGTCAAATCCTATGCCCGCAAGATCTGGCTGGCAGGCCTGGGTGCCTACGCCAAGGTCGGCCAAGAGGGCAGCGAGTACTTTCAAGAGTTGATCAAGGCTGGTCAAACTGTTGAAAAGAAAGGCAAAAAAGCCGTCACCGAAAAACTCGAAGCGGCCAACGCCGAGATCGATGAAGCCAAGAGCGAAGTGAGTTCTTTCAAAGGTCGCGTCGAAGTTCAGCTCGACAAGGTCGAGAAGGCATTCGACACCCGCGTAGCAAGCGCCTTGAATCGTATCGGCATTCCGTCTAAACATGACGTTGAGACACTCTCTGCTAAGCTCGATGAGCTGACGGCATTGCTCGAACGCGTCGCGCGTAAATCTTAAGGAGAACGGGATGGCTGGTAAAAAGAACACCGATAAAGAAGGCAGCTCGTGGATCGGGAAAGTCGAAGACTACTCCCGCAAAATCTGGCTGGCTGGTTTAGGCGTGTACTCGAAGATCGACACTGACGGCAGCAAGCTCTTCGATACATTGGTCAAAGACGGCGAGAAAGCCGAGAAGCTCACCAAGTCCGCAGTCGGCAAAAAAGTCGATGCCGCCAAGGACTCCGCTTCTTCGGCCAAGTCGCGCATCAGCGGCGTGAAAGATCGCGCACTGGGCAAGTGGGACGAGCTGGAAGGGGCTTTCGACAAGCGCCTGAACAGTGCGATCTCGCGCCTCGGTGTTCCGAGCCGCAATGAGGTCAAAGCGCTGCATAGCAAGGTGGAAACCTTGACCAAGCAGATCGAAAAACTCACTGGTCTGAAAACCCAGCCTGTGGCGGCGAAAACCGCAGCAGCAAAACCGGCCGCCAAAACAGCTGCGGCCAAACCAGCGGCCAAGTCGGCTGCCAAGCCACTGGCCAAAGCGGCAGCCAAGCCTGCTGCAAAAGCCGCGGCTAAACCGGCTGCGAAAACCGCCGCCGCCAAGCCAGCCGCCAAAGCTGCAGCCAAACCGGTTGCCGCCAAAGCCGCTGCGAAACCGGCAGCGAAACCTGCGGCCAAAACGGCAGCGAAACCCGCCGCCAAGCCAGCCGCGAAAACTGCTGCCGCCAAACCGGCTGCCAAGCCTGCGGCGAAACCGGCAGCAGCGAAGAAACCAGCGGTGAAAAAACCGGCGGCGCCGAAAGCCGCTGCGCCGAAACCAGCAGCACCTGCTGCAGCCAAGCCGGCCACCCCGGCAGCTCCGGTAAGCGCGTCGAACTCCGCCGCGGCACCGACTCCGGTGGCTACCCCGACTGTTGCATCGACGCCGTCGACGCCAACCAGTCAGTCCTGATTCTTCAGGGCAAAACAAAACGCCCGGCCTGTGAAGGTCGGGCGTTTTTGTATCTGAATTCCAACAGCCCCTCACCCTAGCCCTCCCGAAACGTCGGACCGCCCGGAGGGAGAGGGGACCGACCGAGGTGTCTTGCGTCGTACGTCGACCTGAACGATCGAGTCGATTATGGATTCAACAAAACCCTTTCAGGTCGGTGTAGCTCATCAGCATCCCCCAATCAGTCCCCTCTCCCTCCGGGCGGTCCGACGTTTCGGGAGGGTTAGGGTGAGGGGCTTTTAATTCAGTCGTGATCTTCAAGGTACTGCAGGGCCATCCGCTCCGTGGCGACCTTAACCGGCGGCAGCAAATGCGGCGCCACCAGCATCATGATCTGATAAACCACCAGCCTCACTTCCCCCTCACGATCCAGAATCCGCTGATAATCCAGCGAAAACAGCAGCGTCATGGTGATCTGTTCAACCAACTGCCCCAACGCCTGCGTATCACTGACCAACTGCCCCGCAGCCTTCAACCGCGCCAACAACGACGCCAGCGTACGCTTCAGCGCATTGAGCA
The DNA here is from genome assembly GCF_028656995.1 of Pseudomonas sp. TNT2022 ID642. Taxonomy (NCBI): domain Bacteria; kingdom Pseudomonadati; phylum Pseudomonadota; class Gammaproteobacteria; order Pseudomonadales; family Pseudomonadaceae; genus Pseudomonas; species Pseudomonas sp. TNT2022 ID642. The sequence goes on from NZ_JAMDGW010000024.1 coordinate 158,361, forward strand.
AATGACGAATCCCCTTGGCCAGCTTCGGCAGCCGTCCGGCCAAGTTCGACAGGTCCTGAAACAGAAACCGATACTGCGCCAGCCGCTCGACGATCAAATGCAAAAACAGCCAGTAATCCTCCGGCGCCAATTCCACATCCGAGGGCGGATCGAGCAGTGGCGCCAGTTCATTCTGGAAGCGTTCGAACAACCCGAGAATCAGCGGTTCCTTGCCGTGGAAGTGGTAGTAGAGGTTGCCCGGGCTGATGCCCATTTCGTTGGCCACCTCCATGGTGGAGACGTTCGGCTCGCCCTTTTCGTTGAACAGTTGCAAAGCACATTCGAGAATCCGGTCGCGGGTTTTCATCCAGTCTTCTTAGAAAAGTTCGGTTAAGCGTCAGCGCACACGCACGTAAGTACCGGGCGCGGCCTCCATCGGTGGGTAGTTCGGGTTGCCGAGGGTGAACGAGGTTTCGTGCTGGGCGCCGGAGCGTTGCTGAATCCATTCCAGCCACTGCGGCCACCAACTGCCGTCGACGTGTTTGCCGTCGTAGTACCAGGCACGCGGGTCGCTGCTCATCTTGGCGTTCTCGACGTAGGCGGCTTTCGGGTTGCTCGGCGGGTTAAGGATGCTCTGCACATGGCCGCTGTTGGACAGCACGAAACGTCGCTCCCCGCCGAGCAGCAGGGTCGAGCGATACACCGCGTCCCACGGCGTGATGTGGTCATTCATGCCGGCGACGCTGAAGCTGTCGACAGTCACTTTCTGCAGATCGATTGGCGTGCCGCAGACCTCCAGCCCACCCGGATGGGTCAGCGGGTTGTGCTTGAAGAAGTCCAGCAGGTCGCCGTGAAATGCCGCGGGCAGCCGGGTGTTGTCATTGTTCCAGTAGAGGATGTCGAAGGCCGGTGGCTCTTTGCCCAACAGGTAGTTGTTGACGAAGTAGCTCCAGATCAGATCGTTGGGGCGCATCCAGGCGAAGACCTTGGCCATGTCGCGACCGTCGAGCACGCCTTTCTGATACGAGCGGCGCTTGGCGGCTTCGAGGGTTTGTTCGTCGGCAAACAGCGTGGCCGAGGTTTCGATTTCACTGTCGAGCAGGCTGACCAGATAGGTTGCGCTGGAAACCCGCCGCAGTTGCCGCTTGGCCTGCAAATGCCCTTGCAGGGCGGCGATGGTCAGCCCGCCAGCGCAAGCGCCCATCAGATTGACTTCACGGGCGCCGGTGATCGCCCGGCAGATGTTCATCGCTTCTTCCACCGCTTCGACGTAGGTCGACAGGCCCCATTCGCGATGGCGTACATCCGGGTTGCGCCAGCTGATCATGAAGGTCTGCAAGCCGTTCTTCAGGGCGTACTGGACGAAGCTGTTGTGCGGGCTCAGGTCGAAAATGTAGTACTTGTTGATTTGCGGCGGCACCACCAATAGTGGTTTGGCGTACTGTTTTTCGCTCATCGGTTTGTACTGGATCAGCTCCAGCATCTCGTTGCGAAACACCACCGAACCGGTGGTGGTGGCGACGGTCTTGCCGACCTCGAAAGCCTGTTTGGTCACCTGGCGCGGCAGGCCGTCGTTGTGCAGCAAGTCATCGAATAAATGGCTGAGGCCGCGCACCAGGCTGTGTCCACCGGAGTTGAACAGCTCCTTGACCGCCAGCGGATTGAGCAGGGTGTTGGAGGGCGCCACGGCGTCGTTGAGCAGGGTGAAGGCGAAGTGCGCACGAGCGCGATCGTCCGGGCTCATGTTGCTTTCATCGATCCAGCTTTTAACCTGCTTCTGCCAGGCCAGATAGGCCTGCAGGCTGCGCCGGTAAAACGGATTGAGGCTCCATGCCGGATCGGCGAAACGGCTGTCGTTCGGGTTGGTCGGGTGCAGGGTCTCGCCGAGCAATACGCGGCCCAATTGGCCGCCGAGTTTCAAGGCATGCTTCGCACTGTGGATCGGGTTGCGCAGACCGTGGGCGGCGACACTGCGCAAGGTCGAAATCAAATCCCGCCCACGCAGGCCGGTAATCGCACTTTGTGCATTGATGAACACGGCGGGGCTGGGCACTACGCCCGTCGCTGGTTTGTCGCGCATGACTCAACACTCCTTCGTCTTCAGGCCAAAAACAAACTCACCGAACCAGAACACCATAGACGCTGTTGCGGGTTGCTGCCTGCGCGGCGTCCTGCCGCGCACTCTTTCTTAAAGCACTGCATAAAGCCTGCCGCCGGAGTTAACCGCCGAGCGGTGTCGGATGCGGGTGCATCACTGCACGCTGACGTTCCTCCTGGAGAAATTTCATGATGATCGGCGCCACCGCTTCGGCGCGGGTAATCAGGAACAGATGACCGTCGTCGATGATGTGCAGTTGGGCGTTGGGAATACGCCAGGCGAGCATGCGCATGTTGATCAGCGGGATCAGCGGATCATCATCGCCGGCCAGCACCAGCGTGGGTTGATGGATCTTGTGCAGCCAGTGAATGCTGGTCCAGCCGAGGCCTGCGAACAGTTGCCAGTAGTAACCGAGCTTGCCCGCCGAACGCACTTTCGCGGCGTGGCTGGCCGCCAGCGTCGGGTCACGACGGAACGAGCCGCCGTAGATCAGCGGGGCGATGCGGATCACGTGGGACGGCTGAATGTAGCGCCGTGGACTGGCCATCATCCACAGCACTTTCGGCTTGCCCGGCACCATCACCGCACCGGCCGCGGTCGCCGCCAGCACCAGTTTCTTGCAGCGCTCGGGGTAGTCGTAGGCGAACTGCTGCGCCAGTGCGCCGCCCCACGATACGCCGATGACGTTGACCTGACCGTAGTCGAGGTAATCGAGCATGCGCGAGGTCAGCTTGGCCAGCCCGGGAAAGCGATACGGTCGGTTCGGCGTCGAGGAACCGCCGACACCGGGCACGTCGAAGGCGATCACTTCCAGATCCGGGTCCAACGCCGCGACAAACGGAAACACCAGCTCCAGGTTGGCGCCGATGCCGTTGAAAATCAGCAAGGGCGTCAAGTGAGGCTTGCCGGGGCGTACCGCCGTGCGGAGGGTCTGGCCATCCAGATCGACGGTGCGGAATATGAACGGTTGCGGCATGCTTCAGGCCCTGTGGATTTCAAGTACACCCCGCCCCCTGTGTAGGAGCTGCCGAAGGCTGCGATCTGTTGATCTTGATTTTAAAAACAGAATCAAAAGATCGCAGCCTGCGGCAGCTCCTACATTGGGCCGGGTGTGTCAGTTACCGCTCGTGAACGTAAGTGCCCGGCGATGCTTCACCCGCCGGATACGCTTTGTTGCCCAGTTTCAACGGGGCCTTTTTCAGGTTGCCCGAGCGCTCGGCCTGCCACGCTTGCCAGTACAGCCACCAGGAATCGGTGTGCTTGGTCGAGTTCTCTTGCCACTCATCGGCATTGGCCGCCATCTCTTCGCCGGTCATGTAACGCGATTTCGGGTTGCCCGGCGGGTTCAGAATGCTCTGGATATGCCCGCTGCTCGACAGCACGAATTCGACCTTGCCGCCAAACAACTGCGCCGACTTGTAGCAGGACTTCCACGGCGTGATGTGGTCGTTGGTGCCGGCCAGCGAGAAGATATCGGCCGTGACCTGCTTGAGGTCGATCGGCGTGCCGCACACTTCCAGTGCATTTGGGCGAATCAGTGGGTTGTTTTTGAACATCTCGATCAGGTCGCCGTGGAACGCGGCCGGCAACCGTGTGGTGTCATTGTTCCAGAACAGGATGTCGAACACCGGCGGCTCGTTGCCGAGCAGGTAGTTGTTGACCCAGTAGTTCCAGATCAGGTCGTTCGGGCGCATCCAGGCGAAGACCTTGGCCATGTCTTTGCCTTCGAGCACACCGGCCTGATACGAGTGGCGCTTGGCGGTCTCCAGGGTCTGCTCGTCGACGAACAGGGCGACGTCGCTGTCCAGCGTTGTGTCGAGCACGCTAACCAGCAGGGTGAGGGCGTTGACCTTCTTCTCGCCGATCGCTGCGTAGTGGCCGAGCAGGGCGGTGCAGGTGATGCCGCCGGAGCAGGCGCCGAGCATGTTCACATCTTTGCTGCCGGTGATTGCGGTAACCACGTCGACCGCTTCCTTCAGCGCATCGATGTAGGTCGACAGGCCCCACTCGCGCTGCGCCTTGGTCGGGTTGCGCCAGCTGACGATAAACGTCTGCACGTTATTGCGCAGGCAGAAGCGCGCCAGACTCTTGTCCGGGCTCAAATCGAATACGTAGAACTTGTTGATCTGCGGCGGCACCACCAGCAATGGACGCTCGTGGACTTGCTCGGTGATCGGCTTGTACTGGATCAGCTCCAGCACGTCGTTGCGAAACACCACCGCGCCTTCGGTGACACCGAGGCTTTTGCCGACTTCGAAGGCGCCCATGTTGACCTGGCTCGGCATGCCGCCGTTGTGCACCAGATCCTTGGCCAGATGCGAGAGACCGTCGAGCAAACTCTTGCCGCCGGTTTCGAAAAAGCGTTTCACCGCCGCCGGATTGGCCGCCGTGTTGGTTGGGGCCATGGCTTCGGTCATCAGGTTGATGACGAAGTGGCCGCGCGCGATGTCTTTGGGTGACAGGCTGCTGTCATCGATCCAGGCATGGAGTTCCTTGCGCCACGCCAGGTAAGTTTGCAGATAACGTTTGTAGAGCGGGTTCTGGCTCCACGCAGGATCGGCGAAGCGACGGTCATCGCCAGCCGGTTGCAGTTCGGATTTACCAAACAACACGTTCTTCAGTTCGAGGCCGAAATGGGTGACGTGCTTGACGCTATGGATCGGTTGTCTGATGGCCTGTTTCAGCACCATACGAGCAGAGGCCAGCAGATCCTTTCCGCGTAGCCCAACGACGGGATTAAGCCCCAGGGTGTTTTCCGAGGCTTGGTACTTCAGGTCATCGTTATTCTTGTTACTCATCTACGACGCTCCATTGTCCTGAGACGAGTACCCGGTTTTCTGCTGTGCAGTTCCACAGCCAATGCCAGGTACTACTGCTCGGGTGACCGTTAATTCTGCATAGCTGCTTTACAGTCGTAGAGCACTGCAGGGAACTTGCCAGCTCCATTGGTTACCCGAGTTTAATTTTTTTCGCAAGCAGGCCGATCCTCGGCCACACAGCAGAGCATTCAAACAGATGAATTTAGAAAATGCCCTCTAATGAGCGCAAGGCTCGGGCTAGAGCATCAGCTTGACGATCGACTCGTTCGGGTCACGGGTCTTTCCGGCGGCTTTGAGCTCGGCCAGATAATCGGCCCAGAGTGCGTCATAACGTCGCCCCAGCTCGTAGAGATAATCCCAGGTGAACAGGCCGCTGTCGTGACCGTCGTCGAAGGTCAGTTTCAGTGCGTAGTGACCGGCCGGTTCCAGTTTGCTCAGACCGACGTTGATCTTGCCGAATTGCAGGATCGGTTTGCCGTGGCCCTGGACCTCGGCGGAGGGGGAGTGCACGCGCAGGAATTCGGCGGGCAGGGTGTACTCCTCGCCGGACGCGTATTTGAGCGTCAGGGTTTTCGAGGCTTTGTGCAGTTTGATGTCGGTAGGAATAGTAGTCATTGCAGGTCATCCGACTAGAGGAACACCCTGTAGGAGCTGCCGAAGGCTGCGATCTGTTGATCTTGCTTTTTAACAAACTCAAGTCAAAAGATCGCAGCCTGCGGCAGCTCCTACAGGGACGGTGACCTACAGGATATAACGGGACAGGTCTTCGTTCTTCGCCAATTCGCCGAGGTGGCTGTTGACGTATTCCGCGTCGATCAGGATCGGCTTCTCATCGTGTGCGCTGGCCAGATCGCCGGCGCTGAACGACACCTCTTCAAGCAGACGCTCAAGCAGCGTGTGCAGACGACGAGCACCGATGTTTTCGGTTTTCTCGTTGACCTGCCAGGCGATCTCCGCCAGACGCTTGATGCCTTCCGGCTGGAACTGGATGTTCAGGCCTTCGGTTTTCAGCAGTGCGCAATATTGTTCGGTGAGCGAAGCGTGCGGCTCGCTGAGGATGCGCTCGAAGTCTTCCGGGCTCAGGGCCTTGAGTTCGACGCGAATCGGCAGACGACCTTGCAGCTCAGGCACCAGATCGCTCGGCTTGCTCAAGTGGAAAGCACCGGACGCGATGAACAGGATGTGGTCGGTCTTGACCATGCCCAGTTTGGTGTTGACGGTGCAGCCTTCGATCAGCGGCAGCAGGTCGCGCTGCACGCCTTCACGGGACACATCGGCGCCGCCGACGTTGCCGCGCTTGGCGACTTTGTCGATCTCGTCGATGAACACGATGCCGTGCTGTTCAACCGCTTCCAGCGCTTTGGCTTTCAGCTCTTCTTCATTGACCAGACGCCCGGCTTCTTCGTCGCGCACCAGCTTCAGCGCTTCTTTGACCTTGAGCTTGCGCGCTTTCTTTTTGCCCTTGCCCATGTTGGCGAACAGCGACTGCAGCTGGTTGGTCATTTCTTCCATGCCGGGCGGCGTGGCGATTTCGATGCCCGCCACTTCGGCGACTTCGATTTCGATTTCCTTGTCATCCAGCTGACCTTCGCGCAGGCGCTTGCGGAACAGCTGGCGAGTGTTGGAGTCGCTGCTCGGCGCTTCTTCATTGCTGAAGCCCATGCGGGCCGGCGGCAGCAGTGCGTCGAGGATACGATCCTCGGCGGCGTCTTCGGCGCGATGGCGCACGCGGGTCATTTCCTGCTCACGGAGCATCTTGATCGCCGCGTCGGCCAGATCACGGATGATCGATTCGACGTCACGGCCGACGTAGCCGACTTCGGTGAACTTGGTCGCTTCGACCTTGATGAACGGCGCGTTGGCCAGTTTTGCCAGGCGACGGGCGATCTCGGTTTTACCGACACCGGTCGGGCCGATCATCAGGATGTTTTTCGGGGTCACTTCAACACGCAGCTCTTCAGGCAGCTGCATGCGGCGCCAGCGGTTGCGCAGGGCAATCGCGACGGCGCGCTTGGCATCGTCCTGGCCGATGATGTGGCGGTTGAGTTCGTGGACGATTTCGCGGGGAGTCATGGACATAATAATTGACGGTCCTCAAGCAGAAACAAGCCGTGGCACAGGGCCGCGTCAGGCTTATTCAGCGAGATCCTGCTCCTCAATGGTCTGAGTGTGGTTGGTGAATACACAGATGTCGCCGGCGATGCCGAGGGCGGTTTCGACGATTTCGCGGGCCGACAGGTCGGTCTTTTTCAGCAGCGCGCTGGCTGCGGCTTGCGCATAGGCGCCGCCGGAACCCATGGCGATCAGGCCATCTTCAGGTTCGACCACGTCACCGTTGCCAGTGATGATCAGCGAGGCGTCTTTGTTGGCAACTGCGAGCATGGCTTCGAGGCGGCTCAGGGAGCGGTCGGTGCGCCATTCTTTGGCGAGTTCGACAGCGGCGCGTACCAGGTGGCCCTGATGTTTCTCAAGCTGGCCTTCGAAACGTTCGAAGAGGGTAAAGGCGTCAGCGGTGGCACCGGCAAAACCGGCGATGACCTGGCCGTGGTACAGGCGACGAACTTTTTTCGCGTTGCCTTTCATCACGGTATTGCCGAGAGAAACCTGGCCGTCGCCGCCCATGACGACTTTGCCGTGACGGCGGACTGAAACGATGGTGGTCAAGGGAAGAGTCTCCACACAGCGGGGCGAAAGTGCCTTATGCCCATTCATATGGGGGTGCTGGAGAGGATTTCAACCGGGGAGGGTGCGGAGGGACGAACGGCGACCCCCTGTAGGAGCTGCCGAAGGCTGCGATCTTTTGATCTTGATCTGAAACAAAATCAAAAGATCGCAGCCTTCGGCAGCTCCTACAGGGGATTTGTGGCGCCCGTGTGGGAGGGAATCAGCGGCTTTGGCGTTGTTGTAACAACAGGTTGCTGAAGCCGGCGCCGGCCAGTTGTTTCTGAGCCGTGGTCAGCTGTTCACGGTTACTGAACGGGCCGACCAAAACGCGATACCAGGTTTCATCCTTCACCGTGCCGGACTCAACCGCTACGGCCTGACCGAGCAGAATGATCTGCGCACGCACCTTGTCGGCATCCGTCTCCTTGCGGAACGAACCGGCCTGCAAGAAGAACTTGGTCACCGGCGCGGCTTTGCTCACTGGTGGCGCTGGCGGCGGGGTAATCCCGGCCAGTGCTGCCTGCGCGCGCGCAGTGTCGATCTTCGCCGCTTCCGCCGGGGTTACTGGCGTGGTCGGGATGGCCGGCACTTGTGGCGTCGGCAGGGTCTTCTCCGGCACCGCGTCCGGCGGCACGATCACTTCCGATTCCGGCAGCAGGGTGTAGAAGTCGTACTTCGGCTTGACCGGTTGCGTCGGGCTCGGCGGGGTCTTGTTGGCCTCGGCGATCTTCGACGCTTTCTGCTGTTGCGCCTGTTCGACCTTCTCACGCTTGACTGTGTCGCTGCCCTTGCCCGGCTCCAGCTTCATCAGGAACACGATGAATGCGCCGACCGTGAGGCCGATGGCCATCCACAGCCAGCCCGGAATCGGTTGCTTCGCAGGAGCTTGGTAACGGCTGGCGCCACGCTTGGGTGCAGGTTTTTTCTTGGCGGCCAACTTACATACGCTCCAGAGTTTCCAGACCCAACAGCTCCAGGCCTTGCTTGAGGGTGCGACCGGTCAGCGCGGCCAGGCGCAGACGGCTCTGCATCTGGGCCGGGGTTTCGGCGGCGAGGATCGGGCAGTTCTCGTAGAAGCTGGAGAACAGGCCGGCAACGTCGTACAGGTAAGTGCAGAGAATGTGCGGCGTGCCTTTGTCGGACACGTTGTTCAGCACTTCGCCGAACTGCGCCAGTTTTGCCGCCAGCTCTTGTTCGTGCGCCGCTTCCAGGACGATCTGGCCATCGACTTCGCTGAAGTCCTTGCCCAGTTTGCGGAACACACCGGCGACGCGGGTGTAGGCGTACAGCAGGTACGGCGCGGTATTGCCTTCGAAGTTCAGCATCAGGTCGAAGTTGAAGCTGTAGTCGCTGGTGCGGTGCTTCGACAGGTCGGCGTACTTCACCGCGCCGATGCCGACGACTTTGGCGATGTTGCGCAACTCGTCTTCGGCCAGTTCCGGGTTCTTCTCTTTCACCAGGCTGTAGGCGCGTTCCTGCGCTTCGGTCAGCAGATCGATCAGCTTCACGGTGCCGCCGTCACGGGTCTTGAACGGACGGCCGTCGGCGCCGTTCATGGTGCCGAAGCCCATGTGTTCCATCTCCATCGGATGGGTGACGAAGCCGGCCTTGCGCGCCACGGCGAACACTTGCTGGAAGTGCAGAGCCTGACGCTGATCGACGAAGTACAGCGCGCGATCGGCTTTCAGTTTGCCGCTGCGGTAGCGTACGGCTGCCAGGTCAGTGGTGGCATAGAGGTAGCCGCCGTCAGCCTTGACGATGATCACCGGCAGCGGGTCGCCGTCGGCGTTCTTGAACTCGTCGAGGAACACGCACTGGGCGCCGTTGCTCTCGACCAACATGCCAGCGGCTTTCAAGTCGTTGACCACGTTGATCAGGTCGTCGTTGTAGGCGCTTTCGCCCATCACGTCGGCCATGGTCAGTTTGACGTTGAGCAGTTCGTAGATCTTCTGGCAGTGCGACAGCGAGATGTCCTTGAACTTGGTCCACAGCGCCAGGCACTCGGCATCGCCGGCCTGCAGCTTGACCACCAGACCACGGGCGCGGTCGGCGAATTCTGCGGATTCGTCGAAACGCTGCTTGGCCGCGCGGTAGAAGTTTTCCAGGTCAGACAGCTCGTCGCTGGTGATCGGGTTTTCCTGCAGATAGGCCATCAGCATGCCGAACTGGGTGCCCCAGTCGCCAACGTGGTTCTGACGGATCACTTCATCGCCGAGGAATTCGAGTACGCGGGCCACGCCGTCGCCGATGATGGTCGAGCGCAAGTGGCCGACGTGCATCTCTTTGGCCAGGTTCGGTGCGGACAGGTCGACCACGGTGCGTTGTGCCGGGCCGGCCTTGCGTACGCCAACATGGGCATCAGCCAGTGCAGCGTCGAGGCGCGAAGCCAGCGCCTGGGTGTTCTGGAAGAAATTGATGAAGCCCGGGCCGGCGATTTCGGCCTTGGTGACGTTCTCGTCAGCCGGCAGTGCGGCGATGATTTTTTCCGCCAGATCCCGCGGTTTCATGCCCGCAGGCTTGGCCAGCATCATCGCGATGTTGCTGGCGAAGTCGCCGTGGGTCTTGTCACGGGCGTTCTCCACCTGAATCGCCGGTGACAGGCCTTCAGGCAACACACCTTCGTTGACGAGTTGGGTGAGGGCTTGTTGGATCAGCTGGCGAATGGTGTCTTTCATGGTCTTCTCTTTCGACCGCAAGCGCGGCGGGCGCATCGATGCGCGGGTGGAAAAACTGGGCATTATCCGTTGCGAAGACGGGCTTGCCAACCTTAGCAGGCAGCTTATGGATATGTGGTGACATTCAGATCAAAAGATCGCAGCCTGCGGCAGCTCCTACACGGGGATAGGCATTTTCCTGTAGGAGCTGCCGAAGGCTGCGATCTTTTGATCATCAATACAAATCGACGGGATCGACATCCAGCGACCAGCGCACCGCGCGCCCGCTCGGCATCTGCTCCAGCACCAGTAACCAACTCGCCAGCAACCGATGCAGCGGGGCCCGCGCTGTCGCCTGCAACAACAACTGCGCGCGATAACGCCCGGCACGGCGCTCCATGGGTGCCGGCACTGGCCCGAGCAGTTCAATCCCGCTCAGATTCTGTTCGGCCAGCAAACGCTCGGCTTCGCTACACGCCTCATCGAGAAAGCCTTCCGCTTGCCCCGGTTTGTGCGCTTCGGCACGCAACAACGCCAGATGCGCAAACGGCGGCAACCCGGCGGCGCGGCGCTCGCTCAAGGCCTGTTCGGCGAAGGCGAAATAGCCCTGTTCGGTGAGTTGCACCAGTAAAGGATGGTCGGCGAGGTGAGTCTGGATGATCACCTTGCCCGGCTCTTCCGCTCGCCCGGCACGTCCGGCCACTTGCACGATCAACTGCGCCATGCGCTCGCTGGCGCGGAAGTCGCCGGAGAACAGGCCGCCGTCAGCGTCGAGGATCGAAACCAGCGTCACTCGCGGAAAATGGTGACCCTTGGCCAACATTTGCGTGCCAACCAGAATGCATGGCTGGCCCTTCTGAATCGTCGCGAATAACTGATTCATCGCGTCTTTGCGCGAGGTGCTGTCGCGATCGACGCGCAGCACCGGGTAATCGGGGAACAGAATCGCCAAGCGTTCTTCGGCGCGCTCGGTGCCGGCACCGACGGGCCGCAAATCAACCTTGTTGCACTTCGGGCACTGGCGCGGCGTGCGTTCGACGTAACCGCAATGGTGGCAGCGCAATTCACCGTAACGCTGGTGCACGGTCATGCGCGCATCGCAGCGCGAGCACTCGGACATCCAGCCGCAGTCGTGGCAGAGCAACGTTGGCGCAAAGCCGCGACGGTTGAGGAACACCAGCACCTGTTGCCCATTCGCCAGCGTCTGTCCGATGGCTTGCTGCATCGGCCCGGAAATACCGCTGTCCAGTGGGCGGCTTTTTACATCCAGACGCAGGAACCGCGGCTGCTTGGCACCGCCGGCACGTTCATTCAGGCGTAGGAGACCGTAACGGCCGGTGTAGGCGTTGTGCAGACTTTCCAGCGATGGCGTCGCAGAACCGAGCACGATCGGGATGTTTTCCTGCCTCGCACGCACCAGCGCCAGATCGCGGGCGTGGTAGCGCAAACCTTCCTGCTGTTTATATGAGCCGTCGTGCTCTTCATCGATGATGATCAGCCCGGGATTTTTCATCGGCGTGAACAGCGCCGAGCGGGTGCCAATAATAATGTCGGCCTCGCCATCGCGTGCCGCGAGCCAGGCATCGAGGCGCTCGCGATCATTGACCGCCGAGTGCAGCAGGGCGATGCGCGCATTGAAGCGCTGCTCGAAGCGCGCCAGGGTCTGCGGGCCGAGGTTGATCTCCGGGATCAGCACCAGCGCCTGTTTGCCGGCTTCGAGGGTTTCGCGGATCAGCTGTAAATAGACTTCGGTCTTGCCGCTGCCGGTGACGCCGGCCAGCAGGAATGCGTGATAGCTGTCGAACCCGGCGCGGATCGCCTCGTATGCGGCGCGTTGTTCAGTGTTGAGTGGTAATTCCGGTTGCGCCAGCCAGTGCTCATGGCGCGCGCCGGGTGCGTGGCGGCGGATTTCCACTTGCACCAGATTTTTCGCCAGCAGCAGATCAAGGCTGTCTTTGCTCAGCATCAATTTGCTCAACAACTGATGGGCGACGCCGTGCGGGTGCTGGGCCAGGGTCGCGAGTGCTTCGCGCTGGCGCGGCGCGCGAGCAATGCGCGGGTCATCAAGGCTGGCGCCGGGTGTGATCGACCAAAAGCGCTCTTGGCGAGCCTCGGCCAGTTCGCCCTGGCGCAGCAGCACTGGCAACGCCCAGCTCAAGGTGTCGCCGAGGCTGTGCTGATAATACTGCGACGTCCACAGGCACAACTTGAACAGCGCCGGTGGCAGCGGCGCTGTGGCATCGAGCAGGGCCAGCGCCGGTTTGAGTTTTTCCACAGGGACTTCGCTGGTGTCGGTGACCTCGACCAGAATCCCGATCATCTCGCGCCGACCGAACGGCACCCGCAAGCGCATGCCCGGCTGCAATTGCTCACGCAGCACACCGGACGGCGCCCGATAGTCGAACAGGCGGCGCAAGGGCGAAGGCAAGGCGAGGCGCAGAATGGCGTCGGGCACGCGGGGGGATCTCGATCAACAGGCGATTAAAAGGACTGCGTACATAATCTGTGGGGGCAGTGCAATGGGCCGGGAGCCTAGCAGACGGTCGGTCTCGGTGACAGCTTGCGTGTTTGAAAAGGTCTGGTAGAATCCGCGGCCTAATTACGTGCGGTATTCAACAATAGTGTTGGGTGGCGGCACGCTAGCTGAGGAAGACACCATGAAAGCTGATATCCACCCGAATTACCCAGTCATCGCTGTTACCTGCAGCTGTGGCAACAAGTTCGAAACTCGTTCGACTTTCGGCAAAGCTCTGCCAATCGACGTTTGCAACGAATGCCACCCGTTCTACACCGGTAAGCAGAAGACTCTGGACACTGGCGGCCGCGTTCAGCGCTTCGCAGACCGTTTCGGTGCTTTCGGCAAGAAACCTGCTGCTGCAGAGTAAGGTTGAAGGGCCCGGTGGGCTTTTCCTCGTTGCTGAAAAAGGCGTTCCTCGCGGGCGCCTTTTTTGTGTCTGCGATTTGGCTGTCCGGCGCGCAGGCCTTTTGCCCGGCGCCTGCTGGCCTGACCAGCGTCGCCGTGCAGCGCGTGGTCGATGGCGACACCCTGCGCCTGGGCGATGGTCGCAGCGTACGCATGATCGGCCTCAACACGCCTGAGCTGGGCAAGCAGGGCCGCAGCGACGAATCGTTTGCGGTGGCGGCACGCAAACGCCTGCAAGCGCTGGTCGATGCCAGCGGCGGACGTGTCGGCTTGCTCCCCGGCACGCAAGCCAAAGACCATTACGGGCGTACGCTTGCGCATGTTTACAGTGCCAGCGGCGCCAATCTCGAAGCGCAAATGCTTGCCGATGGCCTCGGGTTTCAGGTCGCCGTTGCGCCGAATGTCGATCTTGTCGCCTGCCAGCAAGCCGCCGAACGCAGTGCGCGAAAGGCCGGGCTGGGCCTCTGGCGGCAATCGCCTGTACTGAAAGCGGAGCAGATCCAGCGCTCGGGTTTCGCCGTGATCAGTGGGCGTGTGAGCAAGGTTCAGCGCAATCGCGGCGGAATCTGGATCGAGTTGCAGGACACGCTTGTATTGCGTGTTGCACCCAATCTGGTCGGACAATTCGACAATGCCCGTTTGCAGGCGCTCAAAGGCAAGCAGATCGAGGCTCGCGGCTGGATCGTCGATCGTTCGCGGCGCGGTGGGCTTCAATCCGGTCAGTCGCGGTGGTTGCTTCCGCTGACGGATCCTTCAATGTTGCAAACGCCGCGCTGAAGAAAATTGTAGACATTTTTTCTGTCGATTGTGAACAGTCCAGCCCTTGTGCGCCGTGGCTCTTGGCCCAAAGTCGTAGGGCAGGGCGCTTGACAGGGGTGACCGCTCAGTCTTGTGGGGACTTTGCGAGGCGCGTATCCTCGCTGACCAGTCTGTCCAACAGTAAAAAGCGGAATGCCAAAATGTCTGATCTGAAAACTGCCGCTCTCGAATATCATGCCAATCCTCGTCCAGGGAAGCTGAGTGTCGAGCTCACCAAGGCCACTGCTACCGCTCGCGACTTGTCGCTGGCCTACAGCCCCGGCGTAGCTGAACCAGTGCGTGAGATCGCTCGCGATCCTGAACTGGCCTACAAATACACCGGCAAGGGCAACCTGGTTGCAGTCATTTCCGATGGCACCGCGATTCTCGGCCTGGGCAACCTCGGCCCATTGGCTTCCAAACCAGTGATGGAAGGCAAAGGCGTACTGTTCAAGCGCTTCGCCGGCATCGACGTTTTCGACATCGAAGTCGACTCCGAAAGCCCGCAAGCCTTCATCGACACCGTAAAACGCATCTCCATCACCTTCGGTGGTATCAATCTGGAAGACATCAAGGCGCCAGAGTGCTTTGAGATCGAACGTGCTCTGATCGAGCAGTGCGACATTCCGGTATTCCACGATGACCAGCACGGCACCGCGATCGTGACCGCTGCGGGCATGATCAACGCCCTGGAAATCGCTGGCAAAACCCTGCCGGAAGCGAAGATTGTCTGCCTGGGCGCCGGTGCTGCCGCCATCTCCTGCATGAAATTGCTGGTGAGCATGGGCGCACGCATCGAAAACATCTTCATGGTTGACCGTACCGGCGTGATCCACTCCGGCCGTGACGACCTGAACCAGTACAAAGCAGTATTCGCTCACGCAACCGACAAGCGCAGCCTGGCTGACGCACTGGCAGGCGCTGACGTGTTCGTCGGTCTGTCCGGCCCGAACCTGCTGAGCGCTGAAGGCCTGCTGTCGATGGCACCGAACCCGATCGTGTTCGCCTGTTCGAACCCGGATCCGGAAATCTCCCCGGAACTGGCGCACGCTACCCGTAGCGACGTGATCATGGCCACCGGCCGTTCGGACTACCCGAACCAGGTCAACAACGTACTGGGCTTCCCGTTCATCTTCCGAGGTGCCCTGGACGTTCGCGCCAAGCGCATCAACGAAGAAATGAAAGTGGCTGCGGCCAACGCCCTGCGTGAACTGGCCAAGCTGCCAGTGCCACAGGACGTGTGCGATGCCTACGGCGGCGCGCCGCTGGAATTCGGTCGTGAGTACATTATTCCGAAGCCAATGGACAAGCGTCTGATCACCCTGATCTCCGACGCTGTGGCCAAAGCCGCGATCGAGACCGGTGTGGCGACCCTGCCGTATCCGAAGAACTACCCGCTGAAAAGCGTGGATGACGTGTTCAACGGCTAAACCGTTGTAACGCTTCAAGCGAAAGCCCCGGCTCGTGAGAGTCGGGGCTTTTTTGTTTTTGGGAATTTTCAGGATCGCATTTCATATCAACAAGGGCCCTCACTGTAGAGACCGGT
>NZ_JAMDGW010000025.1:0-73742 GCF_028656995.1 Pseudomonas sp. TNT2022 ID642
CCCGGTCTTTACCCACCCTAACCCTCTCCCAGGGGGAGAGGGGACTGATTGGGGGATGCTCGGGAGTTGCGCCGACCTGAACGTGTTGTGTTGAATCCATAGGCGCTGATGCACTTTCAGGTCGGTGTAACTTGCGAATCTCTCGCGGTCAGTCCCCTCTCCCTCCGGGAGAGGGCTAGGGTGAGGGGCTCTTGATCTTCAGGCAATAAAAAGCCCCGCACTTCAATCGAAGGCGGGGCTTTTCAGTGGTCGCGGATCAGAACAAATCGATCGGCGCCTGCTCATCCGCCGGCAGCGGACTGCCCGGCGCCGTGCCATTACCCAGCTCATTCACCGACGGCGGCGTGTCCTCGGACTTGAACAGCTCGAAGTACGCGCCCGGCGTGCTTGGCGTAGCTGCACGGCCACTGACCGGATCCACACGCAGGCTCAGCAACCCTTCCGGCTCAGGCTGAACGTGCGGCGGCTTGTCCTTCAGCGCAGCCGACATGTAGTTCATCCAGATCGGCAACGCCACAGTGCCACCGAACTCGCGACGACCGAGGCTTTCCGGCTGGTCGAAGCCGGTCCAGACCGTGGTCACGTAATCGGCGTTGTAGCCGGAGAACCACGCGTCTTTCGATTCGTTGGTGGTACCGGTTTTACCGGCGATATCGCTGCGGCCCATGGCCAGTGCGCGACGGCCGGTGCCAAGCTTGATCACGTCCTGCAACATGCTGTTGAGGATGTACGTGGTGCGACCATCGACGATCCGCTCAGCCACTGCCGGCGTTTGTGGCACGGCTGCGTTGCCCGGTACTTCACCTGCAACCGGTGTGGCGTTGACCGTAAACGACTCACTGTTCGGTGCTGCGATACCGTCCGTCGCCGAACCGCCCTGAGGCACGGTCGGCGGGTTGGCGAGGAACAGCGTGTCGCCGTTACGGCTTTCGATCTTGTCGATGATGTACGGGGTGATCTTGTAGCCGCCGTTGGCGAACGTACTCCAACCGGTTGCGATCTCCATCGGCGTCAGCGTTGCGGTGCCCAGCGCCAGCGACAGGTTTGGCGGCAGATCCTGCTTGTTGAAGCCGAAGCGAGTGATGTAGTCGATGGTCTTGCCCACGCCCATCGCCTGCAGCAGGCGGATCGACACAAGGTTGCGCGACTTGTACAGCGCCTCGCGCAAGCGGATCGGGCCGAGGAAGGTGTTGGTGTCGTTCTTCGGGCGCCAGACCTTGTCCAGGTACTCGTCGACGAACACGATCGGTGCATCGTTGACCAGCGTGGCCGCGGTGTAGCCACTATCCAGCGCAGCGCTGTAGACGAACGGTTTGAAGCTCGAACCCGGCTGACGCTTGGCCTGCATGGCACGGTTGTAGTTGCTCTGCTCGAAGGCGAAACCGCCGACCAGCGAGCGAATCGCGCCGTTCTGCGGATCCAGCGACACCAGCGCGCCTTGTGCCTGCGGAATCTGGCTGAACTTCAGCGAATTGTCTTTCTGACGCTGCACACGAACCAGATCGCCGACCTGCGCCACATCCGACGGCTGACGCGGATTGGCGCCCATGCTGTTGGTGTTGAGGAACGGACGCGCCCATTTCATGGTGTCCCAGGCAACGTGTTCCTCCCCGGTGCGGGTCAGCACTTGCAGGCCGTTCTTGTCGACCTGGGTGACGATGGCCGGCTCGAGGCTACTGATTGTGCGTTGTTTGGTCAGTTCGCTGGCCCACGCTTCGCGGGTCTTGCCCGGCAGGCGCGACTCGGGGCCGCGGTAGCCGTGACGCTGGTCGTAGGTCATCAAACCTTCGTGCAGCGCGGTGTTGGCCATTTCCTGCAGGTTGCTCGGCACCGTGGTGGTGACGCGGAAACCTTCGGTGTAGGCATCGCTGCCGTAGCGGCCGACCATTTCGGCGCGCGCCATTTCAGCGATATACGGTGCGTTCACTTCCGGGGTCGGCACGTGATAGCTGGCGTTCAGCGGTTCGTTGATCGCGGCGGTGTAGTCCGCTTCGCTGATCTTGCCGAGCTTGTACATGCGCCCGAGGATCCAGTCGCGGCGTTCTTTACTGCGTGCCGGATTGGCCAATGGGTTGAAGCGCGACGGCGCTTTCGGCAGGCCGGCGATCATCGCCATTTGCGCAAGGCTGACGTCGCGGATCGACTTGCCGTAATACACCTGCGCCGCCGCTTCGATGCCATAGGCGCGGTTGCCCAGATAGATCTTGTTGACGTACAGCTCAAGGATTTCGTCTTTGGTCAGCTGCCGTTCGATCTGCAGGGCCAGAAGGATTTCAGTGGTTTTGCGCGAGAAACTGCGTTCGCTGGTCAGGAAGAAGTTCTTCGCCACCTGCATGGTGATGGTGCTGCCGCCGGACTGAATGTGGCCGCTTTTGACCAATTGGGTCGCCGCACGCATCAGGCTGCTCGGATCGACGCCATAGTGGTTGGCGAAATTGTCGTCTTCAGCACTTAGTAACGCATTAATGAAATTGGGCGGAATGTCGGCGAAACGGATCGGTGTACGGCGCATTTCGCCAAACTCTGCGATCAACTTGTTATCGCTGGAGTAGACGCGCAACGGAATCTGCAACTGAATGCTTCGCAGAGCCTCCACAGAGGGCAAACCCGGACTAAGGTAAAGAAACGCGCCGCTGAGACCTAAAAGCAGTCCGCAGAAAACGGCGACGATGGACCAACCGAAAAATTTCAGCAGACGAATCAAGGCGTTTGAACATCCAGGGCAAAGAATGAATTTGGCGACGGGGTTCCGGCTACACACAGAACAGCCCGCGCTTGCAGTAAAAAGCGGAAAAAAACGCTGGGCATTATAAGCACTTTTCTGCTGGGGGCGTCATTTGCGCTTCTGTCAAGACGGGGTGAAGGAACGCAATGCGTATTACAGAGTCCGTAACTCACGGAAAGTCATAGGGAATTGGTAGTGCTGGGACTCTTCAATAAAAAGGCTAAAACGTTACTGGGGATCGACATCAGCTCCACGTCAGTGAAGCTGCTGGAACTGAGCCGTCAGGGTGACCGCTACCGGGTCGAGGCGTATGCGGTAGAGCCCTTGCCCGTCAACGCTGTGGTCGAAAAGAACATCGCCGAGCTTGAAGGTGTCGGTCAGGCGCTGAGCCGTGTGCTGGTCAAGGCGCGCACCGGGCTCAAGAGCGTGGCGGTGGCAGTGGCCGGTTCCGCCGTGATCACTAAAGTCATCGAAATGGACGCGGGACTGTCCGACGATGAACTGGAAAACCAGCTCAAGATCGAAGCCGACCAATATATTCCCTATCCGCTGGATGAAGTTGCCATCGACTTCGAAGTCCAGGGCGTGTCGCCGCGCAACCCCGAGCGGGTCAACGTGTTGCTGGCCGCCTGTCGCAAGGAAAACGTCGAAGTCCGTGAAGCGGCGCTGGCTCTCGCCGGGCTGACCGCGCGTGTTGTCGACGTCGAAGCCTATGCGCTGGAGCGCTCGTTCGGCTTGCTCGCAACGCAACTGGCGGCCTCTCAGGAGCGTCTGACCGTGGCGGTGGTCGACATCGGCGCGACCATGACCACCCTCAGCGTCCTGCACAACGGCAAGATCATCTACACCCGCGAGCAATTGTTCGGCGGTCGGCAATTGACCGAAGAAATCCAGCGTCGTTATGGCCTGACCCTCGAGCAGGCAGGGTTGGCGAAAAAGCAGGGCGGTCTGCCCGATGATTACATCAGCGAGGTCCTGCAGCCGTTTCGTGAGGCGCTGGTCCAGCAGGTTTCACGCTCGTTGCAGTTCTTCTTCGCCTCCGGGCAATACAACGCGGTCGACCACATTCTGCTGGCCGGCGGCACGGCGTCGGTGCCGGGGCTGGACCGCTTGATCGAGCAACGCCTGAAGACGCCAACGCAAGTGGCCAACCCGTTTGCCAACATGGCCTTGAGCAGCAAGGTCAACGCCGGAGCGCTGGCCAGTGACGCGCCGGCCTTGATGATCGCCTGCGGGCTCGCGCTCAGGAGTTTCGACTGATGGCGCGGATCAACCTCCTGCCCTGGCGCGAAGAGCGCCGCGAAGAACGGCGCAAACGCTTTCTGCTGGCCTTGATCGGTGTTGTCGTCGGCTCGGTCGGTGCGGTGCTGATTGCCGATCAGGTCATCAGCGCGGCCATTGAGCGGCAAGTGGCGCGCAACGACTACATCGGCAAGCAGATCACTGTGGTCGACGAACGGATCAAACAGATCAGCGAACTCAAGGCGCGCCGCCAGCAACTGGTCGAACGCATGCGCATCATTCAGGACCTGCAGGGCAACCGGCAGATCAGCGGGCGAATCTTCGACCAACTGGCGCGCACGCTGCCGGATGGGGTGTATTTCACCGACGTGAAGATGGTCGGCAAGACTCTGTCGATCAGTGGCGCCGCAGAATCCAACAACCGCGTTTCGGACCTGATGCGCAATCTGGAGGCGTCGGACTGGTTCGATGCGCCGAGTCTCAACGAAGTCAAGGCGACGACCGCCGGCCAGGTGGACCAGACCAACACCTTTGAACTGACCGTACGGCAGACCCAGCCGCAAGCCGTGGAGGACGACCAATGAAACCGTCCGAATGGCTGGAAAGCTTGCGCGACATCGATTTCAACGACCTCGACACCAGCAATATCGGTTCCTGGCCGGCGGTCGTGAAAGCCATGGCCGGAGCGCTGTTGATGGTGCTGGTGTTGGCGCTTGGCTATAACTTTTTCATCAGTGACATGGAAAATCAGCTCGACCTCAAGCGTGAGGAGGAGATCACCCTCAAAGAGCAGTTCGCCAGCAAGGCGCGCCTGTCAGCCAATCTTGAGCTGTACACCCAGCAAATGAAGGAAATGGAAAATACCTTCGGCGTGCTGTTGCGCCAATTGCCCAGTGACACCGAAGTGCCGGGGCTGCTCGAAGACATCACGCGTACCGGTCTGGGCAGTGGTCTGGAGTTCGAGGAGATCAAACTGCTGCCGGAGGTCACCCAGCAGTTCTACATAGAACTGCCGATTCAGATCACCGTCACCGGCGCCTATCACGATCTCGCGACCTTCGTCAGCGGCGTGGCCGGGCTGCCGCGCATCGTTACCCTGCATGATTTCGAACTCGCTCCTGCCGATAAAGAGGGCGGGCCGAAGCTGCGCATGAGCATCCTCGCCAAGACCTACCGCTACAACGACAAGGGACTGCAGAAATGAGCCCGATTCGTTGTATCGCGTTGTCGATGACGCTGCTCGCGTTGAACGGTTGTGGCGGCAGCGATGACTTCAGTGACCTCGATGCCTACTTGAATGAAGTGCGCCTGCGCCCGGCAGGCAAGATTGAACCAACCCCGACATTTCGGTCTTACCCAACATTCACTTACAGCGCTGCCAACCTGCGCAGTCCGTTCTCGCGCCAGGTGCGCGTCGATCTGGCCGGGCAGAGGCATGGCTCGCGCAACGTCAAGCCCGACCCCAACCGGGTCAAGCAATACCTCGAAGGTTTCAACATCGAGCAGTTCGAGATGGTCGGCACGATCTCCAATGTCTCCGGCTCCTTCGCGTTGTTGCGCGGAGCGGGCGCGGTGCACCGGCTGAAAGTCGGCGATTACCTGGGGCGCAACGACGGTCGCATCGTCGCCATCAGCGCCACCCAGGTCGATGTCGTCGAAATCGTGCCCGACGGCGAAGGCGCCTGGCTCGAGCGTCCGCGCACCATTCCTTTGAAAGAGCACTCATAGTGGAAGTCGAACAATGAACAGGATTTTCTCCACCCTCGGTTTTTCGCTATGGATAGCGCTGATGTCGCCGATGGTACTCGCGGCCAATCTGAAGACGCTGGACGTGGCGGCGTTGCCGGGTGATCGCGTCGAGTTGAAGTTGTCGTTCGACGGCCCGCCGCCACAACCCAAGGGCTACACCACTGAGTCACCGGCGCGGATTGCGCTGGATCTGCCCGGTGTCGCCAGCCAGTTGGCCAGCAAGAATCTTGATCTGGGCAGTGGTAATGCGCGTACGGCCACGGTGGTTGAGGCCAAGGAGCGGACGCGGCTGATCGTCAGTCTCACGCAACTGGCGCCTTATAACACGCGGGTCGAGGGCAATAATCTGTTCGTGGTCGTCGGTCAGGGCGCTGCGGCAGCTGCGCCGCATCCTGCTGTCGTTGCACCTCGTGCTACTGCTAAAGCGGCTGCGCCCGCCAAGGCCTTTGTGCCGAAAAGCCGGGCTATTCGCGGCGTGGATTTCCAGCGCGGTACGGCAGGTGAAGGCAATGTCGTCATCGACCTGTCCGATCCGACCATCGCCCCGGATATCCAGGAGCATGACGGCAAGATCATCCTCAGCTTCGCCCGCACGCAGCTGCCGGACAAGCTGCGGGTGCGCCTCGACGTCAAGGATTTCGCCACCCCGGTGCAGTTCGTCAATGCCGGGGTGAGCGGTGATCGCACGGTTATTACGGTTGAGCCCAGCGGCACCTACGAGTACTCCACCTTCCAGACCGACAACAAACTGACCGTCAGCATCCGCCCAATGACGGTCGATGACCTGCAAAAACGTAATGCCGACCGTCAGGCGTACGTCGGTGAAAAGCTCTCGCTGAACTTCCAGGACATTGATGTGCGCTCGGTGCTGCAACTGATCGCCGACTTCACCAACCTCAATCTGGTCGCCAGCGACACGGTGCAGGGCGGCATCACCTTGCGCTTGCAGAACGTGCCGTGGGATCAGGCGCTGGATCTGGTGCTGAAAACCAAAGGTCTGGATAAACGCAAGATCGGTAACGTGCTGCTGGTCGCTCCCGCCGATGAAATCGCTGCCCGCGAGCGCCAGGAACTGGAGTCGCAGAAGCAGATTGCCGAGCTGGCGCCGTTGCGCCGTGAGCTGCTGCAAGTGAATTACGCCAAGGCGGCGGACATCGCCAAGTTGTTCCAGTCGGTGACCAGTGCCGAAGCAAAAATCGATGAACGTGGCTCGATCACCGTCGATGAACGGACCAACAACATCATTGCCTACCAGACTCAGGATCGTCTCGACGAACTGCGGCGGATCGTGGCGCAGCTGGATATTCCAGTGCGTCAGGTAATGATCGAGGCGCGGATCGTCGAGGCCAACGTCGACTACGACAAAAGCCTGGGCGTACGCTGGGGCGGGTCAATCCAGAACAAGGGCAACTGGAACACGTCCGGCATCAGCAATGGCACATCGACCACCATCGGCACGCCGGGCAGCACCAGCACCAACTCTCCGTTTGTCGATATGGGGACCGTGGGTAATACCTCGGGGATCGGCATTGCCTTCATCACTGACAATGTCTTGCTCGATCTCGAGCTGACAGCGATGGAGAAAACCGGCAACGGTGAAATCGTCTCGCAGCCGAAAGTGGTCACCTCCGACAAGGAAACCGCCAAAATCCTTAAAGGCACCGAGATTCCTTATCAGGAAGCCAGCTCCAGCGGCGCGACGTCGGTGTCGTTCAAGGAGGCCTCGCTGTCACTGGAAGTCACCCCGCAGATCACCCCTGACAACCGCATCATCATGGAGGTCAAGGTCACCAAGGACGAGCCGGATTACCTGAACAAAGTGCAGGATGTGCCGCCGATCAAGAAAAACGAGGTCAACGCCAAGGTACTGGTCAATGACGGCGAAACCATCGTGATTGGGGGCGTTTTCTCAAATACTCAAAGCAAGGTCGTAGATAAGGTGCCATTTCTTGGCGATGTGCCGTATCTTGGCCGCCTTTTCCGGCGTGATGTGGTTTCGGAGAAAAAATCCGAGCTGCTGGTATTTCTCACACCACGTATCATGAATAACCAGGCGATTGCTGTGAGTCGTTGATTCTGTGCGAAATTTGATTCTTGTAGGACCGATGGGCGCTGGCAAAAGCACCATCGGCCGGTTGCTGGCCAAAGAGCTGCGCCTGCCGTTCAAAGATTCCGACAAGGAAATTGAACTGCGCACGGGCGCCAATATCCCGTGGATCTTCGACAAGGAAGGCGAGCCCGGCTTTCGTGACCGTGAGCAGGCGATGATTGCCGAGCTGTGCGCGTTCGACGGCGTGGTCTTGGCGACCGGCGGTGGCGCGGTGATGCGCGACGCCAATCGCAAAGCCCTGCATGAGGGCGGGCGAGTGGTGTATCTGCACGCCTCCGTCGAACAGCAAGTCGGCCGCACGGCGCGCGACCGCAATCGGCCGTTGCTGCGCACCGCCAATCCGGAGAAAACCCTGCGCGACCTGCTGGCAATTCGCGATCCGCTCTATCGGGAAATCGCCGATCTGGTGGTGGAAACCGACGAACGGCCGCCGCGCATGGTGGTGCTCGACATTCTCGATCGTCTGGCGCAACTTCCTCCCCGTTAAAGCATCGCTCGAAATGCGCTATCCTCGGCGTCCTGTCACAGCCCGCCGAGGTTGTGGCGGATGGCGTGCGAGCGGCGTCATACCCGTTACAGGCCGCAGACAACCAATAATTCAGGGCAGGACGCCTGCTTCCATCTTCACTGTGGGGACACATGCAGACACTCAAGGTCGATCTAGGCGAGCGCAGCTACCCGATACATATTGGCGAAGGTTTGTTGGATCAGCCGGAACTGCTGGCTCCGCATATTCACGGGCGGCAGGTGGCAATCATCTCCAACGAGACCGTTGCGCCGCTCTATCTTGAACGTCTGACCCGCAGCCTGGCGCAGTTCTCGGTGATCTCCGTGGTGCTGCCGGACGGCGAAGCCTTCAAGAACTGGGAAACCCTGCAACTGATCTTCGACGGCCTGCTGACCGCCCGTCATGACCGCCGCACTACCGTGATCGCCCTCGGCGGCGGGGTGATCGGCGACATGGCCGGTTTCGCCGCTGCCTGTTACCAGCGTGGCGTCGACTTCATCCAGATTCCTACGACATTGCTGTCCCAGGTCGATTCGTCGGTGGGCGGCAAGACCGGCATCAATCATCCGCTGGGCAAGAACATGGTCGGCGCGTTCTATCAGCCGAACGTGGTGCTGATCGATACGGCGTCCCTGAAAACCCTGCCAGAGCGCGAGCTGTCTGCCGGCCTGGCGGAAGTCATCAAGTACGGGCTGATCTGCGACGAGCCGTTCCTGACCTGGCTCGAAGACAACGTCGACGCCCTGCGTGCGCTCGACCAGAAAGCCCTGACTTACGCCATCGAGCGCTCCTGCGCAGCCAAGGCTGCGGTGGTCGGCGCTGATGAGAAAGAAACCGGCGTACGTGCCACGCTCAACCTCGGCCACACCTTCGGCCACGCCATCGAGACCCACATGGGCTATGGTGTCTGGTTGCACGGGGAAGCGGTGGCGGCTGGCACCGTGATGGCGCTGGAAATGTCCGCGCGTCTGGGCTGGATCAGTGACGAGGAGCGTGATCGCGGTATTCGTCTGTTCCAGCGCGCCGGCTTGCCAGTGGTGCCGCCGACTGAAATGACCGAAGCCGATTTTCTTCAACACATGGCAATCGACAAAAAAGTGATCGACGGTCGTCTGCGCCTGGTGCTGCTGCGCCGGATGGGCGAAGCGGTAGTGACCGACGATTATCCGAAAGAGGTTCTACAGGCCACGCTGGGAGCGGATTACCGCGCCCTGGCTCAGCTTAAAGGTTAATAAGATTCCGATGACTAGTTTGCATGCCGACGAGGCGTTCCTCGGCCATTTCCAGTTAAGCCACGACCCGTTCGCGCCGCGTGTGCCGGGCTTCAAGTTCTTCCCGGCTCAGCGCAAACCAGTGCTGGGTCAACTGCATCATCTGGCGCGTTACAGCCAGTTGTTGCTGGTGGTCACCGGGCCGCAAGGCAGTGGCAAGACTTTGCTGCGTCAGGCGCTGGTCGCCAGCACCAACAAGCAGTCGGTGCAAAGCGTGGTGGTTTCCGCCCGTGGTGCCGGTGATGCCGCTGGCGTGCTGCGCCAGGTTGCGCAGGCACTGAACGTCGCTCAGGCCGACGTTGGCGCGATTCTGGAGCAAGTGGTGCAGCTCGCGTTGACCGGTCAGGAAGTCTATCTGTTGGTGGACGACGCCGAGCAGCTTGATGAATCCGCCCTCGA
This sequence comes from Pseudomonas sp. TNT2022 ID642, assembly GCF_028656995.1. Taxonomy (NCBI): domain Bacteria; kingdom Pseudomonadati; phylum Pseudomonadota; class Gammaproteobacteria; order Pseudomonadales; family Pseudomonadaceae; genus Pseudomonas; species Pseudomonas sp. TNT2022 ID642. Next base: position 10,005 of record NZ_JAMDGW010000025.1, read on the forward strand.
AGCGTTGATGGCGCTGGGTGCCGGCGCACCGGAAGGTCGCCCGCACGTGTTCCTGTTCGGTGAGTCGTCGCTGATCGCTCAGCTCGAGGCGTTGCACCTTGAGGAAGAGCGTTTCCACGTCATCGAGCTGCAGCCGTACACCGAAGAAGAAACCCGCGAATATCTCGACCAACGGCTCGAAGGTGCCGGTCGGGGTGTCGAACTTTTCACCGCAGATCAGATCTCTGATATTCACGAAAGCGCCGAGGGTTGGCCGGGCAACATCAACCAGGTCGCTCGCGATGCTCTGATCGAAGTCATGATTGCCAGCCGCTCTGCGGTCAAGCGTCCAAGTATGGGGTTCAACATGCCGAAGAAACACGTATTGGCGATTTCCGCCGTCGTTGTGGTCGCGGTTGCCGCCGCCTGGCTGATGCCGGGTCGCAGCAAGGCGCCGACCACCGGTGCACCGGCCAATGAACAGGCACAGTTGCCATTGGGTCAGGGTGCAGCCAATGGCGGCGCGCCGAACGTCGAGTTCGCCGGTAATACGCAGCCGATGCCGTTGCCGCTGGTCGGCAACTCGCAACCGGTGATGCGCGGCCCGTTGGCCGAAGCGGCCGGTGGCATTACCGAAGGCGACGATGGCGTGCCGCTGGAAGGTTCCAGTGACACCCCGCCGACCGTTACCACTTCCGCGCCGCCTGCGGGCGTTCCGGCCGGCCCTGCACCGACACCGGTTCCGTTGCCAGCGGCCAAGCCGACTCCGGCGCCGACGCAAGTGGCTACCGCCAAGCCTGTACCGGCAGCGCCAGTGGCCAAACCGGCTCCAGCGCCGGCCAAGCCAGTCGCTGCTGCCAAACCGGCCGAGAAGCCGGTCACCGTCGCCAAAGCCGCCGGTGGCAGCTGGTACGCGGGTCAGCCGACCGGCAACTACGTGGTGCAGATCCTCGGCACCAGCTCCGAGGCGACTGCGCAAAACTTCGTCAAAGAGCAGGGCGGCGAGTACCGTTATTTCAAGAAAGTGCTCAACGGTAAGCCTCTCTATGTGATCACCTACGGCAACTTCGCCAATCGTGATGCAGCCGTTTCTGCCATCAAGGCCTTGCCAGCGAAGGTTCAGGCTGGTAAACCTTGGCCTCGCACTGTCGCCAGCGTCCAACAGGAACTGGCAACAACTCGCTGAAGATTCGGCGGCCTTACCCAGGCCGCCTCTCCAAGCACCTCAAAATTTCTACGAGTGCGCGCTTCCTTCCAGGTCGCGTGCCTTGTGGTGTCTGCGTCACAGTAGTCTTTGAGTCGTTGCGGTCAAAATTAAAAAAAGTTTTGACTAGCACAGCAGATCGCTTTAAACCTTTCACAAATGCGACATGAATTTGCGACATTTCGTCGTCAAATTTGTGAGCCTCTGTGTCGCTGTGTACAATGACCACCCTTTTGCCCCCGCCAAGCCGGCGTACGTTCGGCGCAGGACGCAAGTGGTTGAATTGAAAAGAAATTTGCCTCGAAAAGAGGCAGCCTGGTGAGAAAGTGTCTATGAAAGCAGGTCTGTACCAACCAGATGAATTCAAGGATAACTGCGGTTTCGGCCTGATAGCCCATATGCAGGGCGAACCCAGTCATACCCTTTTGCAAACGGCCATTGAGGCCCTGACCTGCATGACCCACCGCGGTGGGATTAATGCCGACGGCAAGACCGGTGACGGTTGCGGTCTGCTGATTCAGAAGCCTGATGCGTTCCTGCGCGCCATTGCCCAGGAAACCTTCAGCGTTGAGCTGCCCAAGCAATATGCGGTGGGCATGGTCTTTTTCAACCAGGATCCGGCCAAGGCCGAAGCCGCTCGCGAGAACATGAACCGCGAGATCCTCGCTGAAGGCCTGCAACTGATCGGCTGGCGCAAAGTGCCGATCGACACCAGCGTCCTCGGCCGTCTGGCCCTTGAGCGCCTGCCGCAGATCGAGCAGGTGTACATCGGCGGCGAAGGCCTGAGCGATCAGGACATGGCCGTGAAGCTGTTCAGCGCCCGTCGTCGTTCGTCGGTGGCCAACGCCGTCGACTCCGACCACTACATCTGCAGCTTTTCGCACAAGACCATCATCTATAAAGGCCTGATGATGCCGGCCGATCTGGCTGCGTTCTATCCAGACCTGAGCGACGAGCGCCTGCAAACCGCGATCTGCGTGTTCCACCAGCGCTTCTCGACCAACACCCTGCCGAAATGGCCGCTGGCCCAGCCATTCCGCTTCCTCGCCCACAACGGCGAGATCAACACCATCACCGGTAACCGTAACTGGGCGCAGGCCCGTCGGACCAAGTTCAGCAACGATCTGATGGATCTGGAAGAACTCGGCCCGCTGGTCAACCGTGTTGGCTCCGACTCCTCGAGCATGGACAACATGCTCGAACTGATGGTCACCGGTGGCATCGACCTGTTCCGTGGCGTGCGGATGATCATTCCGCCAGCGTGGCAGAACGTTGAAACCATGGACCCGGATCTGCGTGCGTTCTACGAGTACAACTCGATGCACATGGAACCGTGGGACGGCCCTGCCGGCGTGGTCATGACCGACGGTCGTTACGCGGTGTGCCTGCTCGACCGTAACGGTCTGCGCCCGGCGCGCTGGGTCACCACCACCAACGGTTTCATCACCCTCGCCTCGGAAATCGGCGTGTGGGACTACAAGCCAGAAGACGTGATTGCCAAAGGCCGTGTCGGCCCGGGCCAGATCTTCGCGGTGGACACCGAAACCGGGCAGATCCTCGACACCGATGCGATCGACAACCGCCTGAAATCCCGTCATCCGTACAAGCAATGGCTGCGCAAGAATGCCCTGCGCATTCAGGCGACCATGGAAGATAACGATCACGGTTCGGCGTTCTACGATGTCGATCAGCTCAAGCAATACATGAAGATGTATCAGGTCACGTTCGAAGAGCGTGATCAGGTCCTGCGTCCGCTTGGCGAGCAAGGCTACGAAGCCGTTGGCTCGATGGGCGACGACACGCCGATGGCCGTGCTGTCCCAGCGCGTGCGCACGCCGTACGACTATTTCCGTCAGCAGTTCGCGCAGGTCACCAACCCGCCGATCGATCCGCTGCGGGAAGCGATCGTGATGTCGCTGGAAATCTGCCTCGGTGCCGAGCGCAATATTTTCCAGGAGTCGCCGGAACATGCTTCGCGCGTGATCCTCAGCTCGCCGGTGATCTCGCCGGCCAAGTGGCGCTCGCTGATGAACCTCGACCGTCCGGGTTTCGAACGGGCGATCATCGACCTCAACTACGACGAAAGCCTCGGCCTCGAAGCGGCAATCCGTAACGTTGCCGATCAGGCTGAAGAAGCCGTGCGCGCCGGTCGTACCCAGATCGTCCTGAGCGACCGTCATATTGCCCCGGGCAAGCTGCCGATCCACGCTTCGCTGGCGACCGGTGCGGTGCACCACCGCCTGACCGAAAAAGGCCTGCGTTGCGATTCCAACATCCTTGTTGAAACCGCGACCGCGCGTGACCCGCATCACTTTGCGGTACTGATCGGTTTCGGCGCCTCGGCGGTCTATCCGTTCCTCGCGTACGAAGTGCTGGGCGACCTGATCCGTACCGGTGAAGTGCTGGGCGACCTCTATGAGGTGTTCAAGAACTACCGCAAAGGCATCACCAAAGGTCTGCTGAAAATTCTGTCGAAGATGGGCATTTCGACCATCGCTTCGTACCGTGGTGCGCAGCTGTTCGAGGCCATCGGCCTGTCCGAAGAAGTGTGTGACCTGAGCTTCCGTGGCGTGCCGAGCCGCATCAAGGGTGCGCGTTTCGTCGACATCGAAGCCGAGCAGAAAGCGCTGGCCACCGAAGCCTGGAGCCCGCGCAAGCCTATCCAGCAGGGCGGTCTGCTGAAGTTCGTCCACGGTGGCGAATATCACGCTTACAACCCGGACGTGGTCAACACCCTGCAAGCCGCCGTGCAGCAGGGCGACTACGCCAAGTTCAAGGAATACACCTCGCTGGTGGACAACCGTCCGGTGTCGATGATCCGCGACCTGTTCAAGGTCAAGACCCTCGACACGCCGCTGGACATCAGTGAAATCGAACCGCTGGAATCGGTGCTCAAGCGCTTCGACTCCGCCGGTATCTCGCTGGGCGCTTTGTCGCCGGAAGCTCACGAAGCCCTGGCCGAAGCCATGAACCGCCTCGGCGCGCGTTCGAACTCCGGCGAAGGTGGTGAAGATCCGGCGCGTTACGGCACCATCAAGAGCTCGAAAATCAAGCAAGTTGCGACTGGCCGCTTCGGGGTAACCCCGGAATACCTGGTCAACGCTGAAGTACTGCAGATCAAGGTCGCGCAAGGCGCCAAGCCGGGCGAGGGCGGGCAACTGCCGGGCGGCAAGGTCAACGGTCTGATCGCCAAGCTGCGTTATGCAGTGCCGGGCGTAACCCTGATTTCGCCGCCGCCGCACCACGACATCTACTCGATCGAAGACTTGTCGCAGCTGATTTTCGACCTGAAACAAGTCAACCCGAAAGCACTGGTTTCGGTGAAACTCGTGGCTGAAGCGGGCGTCGGCACCATCGCCGCTGGTGTGGCCAAGGCCTATGCGGACTTGATCACCATCTCCGGCTACGACGGTGGCACCGGTGCTTCGCCGCTGACTTCGATCAAATACGCTGGCGCACCGTGGGAACTCGGCCTCGCTGAAACGCACCAGACCCTGCGCGGCAACGACCTGCGCGGCAAAGTCCGGGTGCAGACCGACGGCGGCCTGAAAACCGGCCTCGACGTGATCAAGGCAGCGATTCTCGGCGCTGAAAGCTTCGGCTTCGGTACTGCGCCGATGATCGCGCTGGGCTGCAAATACCTGCGTATCTGCCACCTGAACAACTGCGCCACCGGCGTCGCGACGCAGAACGAGAAGCTGCGCAAGGATCACTACATCGGTACCGTCGACATGGTGGTGAATTTCTTCACCTACGTCGCCGAAGAAACCCGTGAGTGGCTGGCCAAGCTCGGCGTGCGCTCCCTCGAAGAGCTGATCGGTCGTACCGATCTGCTGGAAATCCTCGAAGGCCAGACCGCCAAGCAAAACCATCTGGACCTGACCCCGCTGTTGGGCAGCGATCACATCCCGGCGGACAAGCCACAGTTCTGCGGCGTTGAGCGCAACCCGCCGTTCGACCAGGGCCTGCTGGCCGAGAAAATGGTCGAGATGGCTTCGTCGGCGATCAACGACATGAGCGGCGCCGAGTTCGATCTGGATATCTGCAACTGTGACCGTTCGATCGGCGCGCGGATCTCCGGCGAAATCGCGCGCAAGCACGGCAACCAAGGCATGGCGAAAGCGCCAATCACCTTCCGCTTCAAAGGCACTGCCGGGCAGAGCTTCGGCGTGTGGAACGCCGGTGGTCTGAACATGTACCTGGAAGGCGACGCCAACGACTACGTCGGCAAAGGCATGACCGGTGGCAAGCTGACCATCGTGCCGCCGAAAGGCAGCGTTTATAAGACTCAGGAAAGCGCCATCATTGGCAACACCTGCCTGTACGGCGCGACCGGCGGCAAGCTGTTCGCCGCCGGCACCGCAGGCGAGCGTTTCGCCGTGCGCAACTCCGGTGCCCACACGGTTGTGGAAGGCACTGGCGATCACTGCTGTGAGTACATGACCGGTGGTTTCGTCTGCGTTCTGGGCAAGACTGGTTACAACTTCGGCTCTGGCATGACCGGTGGTTTCGCCTACGTGCTCGATCAGGACAACACCTTCGTTGACCGGGTCAACCACGAACTGGTGGAAATCCAGCGGATCAGCGGCGAGGCGATGGAAGCCTATCGCAGCCACCTGCAAAACGTGCTGAACGAGTACGTCGCGGAAACCGACAGCGAGTGGGGTCGTGAACTCGCCGAAAACCTCGATGACTACCTGCGCCGTTTCTGGCTGGTCAAGCCGAAGGCTGCCAACCTGAAATCGTTGCTTTCCAGCACTCGTGCCAACCCGCAGTGATATGCGCCTGAAGAGTTTGATGAGGTTTTAACAATGGCTGAACGTCTGAATAACGACTTCCAGTTCATCGATGTCGGGCGCAAAGATCCGAAGAAGAAACTGTTGCGTCAACGCAAGAAAGAGTTCGTCGAAATCTACGAACCGTTCAAACCCCAGCAGTCGGCCGATCAGGCCCACCGCTGCCTGGGTTGCGGCAACCCGTATTGCGAATGGAAGTGCCCGGTGCACAACTTCATTCCCAACTGGCTGAAGCTGGTGGCCGAAGGCAACATCCTTCAGGCTGCCGAGCTGTCGCACCAGACCAACACCCTGCCGGAAGTCTGCGGCCGGGTCTGTCCGCAGGATCGTCTGTGCGAGGGTGCCTGCACCCTTAACGACGGTTTCGGCGCGGTGACCATCGGTTCGGTCGAGAAGTACATCACCGACACCGCGTTCGCCATGGGCTGGCGCCCGGACATGTCCAAGGTCAAACCGACCGGCAAACGTGTCGCCATCATCGGTGCGGGCCCGGCAGGTCTGGGCTGTGCCGACGTGCTGGTACGTGGCGGCGTGACCCCGGTGGTTTTCGACAAGAACCCGGAAATCGGCGGTTTGCTGACCTTCGGCATCCCCGAGTTCAAGCTGGAAAAGACCGTGCTGAGCAATCGTCGCGAAGTCTTCACCGGCATGGGCATCGAGTTCCGTCTGAATACCGAAGTCGGCAAAGACGTGACCATGGAGCAACTGCTCGCCGAATACGATGCGGTGTTCATGGGCATGGGCACTTACACCTACATGAAGGGCGGCTTTGCCGGTGAGGATCTGCCGGGCGTGTATGACGCGCTGGACTTCCTGATCGCTAACGTCAATCGCAACCTGGGCTTTGAAAAGTCGCCGGAAGATTTCGTCGACATGAAAGGCAAGAAGGTTGTGGTGCTGGGCGGCGGTGACACGGCGATGGACTGCAACCGCACGTCGATCCGTCAGGGCGCCAAGTCGGTGACCTGCGCTTATCGTCGTGACGAAGCGAACATGCCCGGCTCGCGCAAAGAGGTGAAGAACGCCAAGGAAGAAGGCGTGAAATTCCTCTACAACCGCCAGCCGATCGCCATCGTTGGCGAAGACAAGGTTGAAGGTGTGAAGGTGGTTGAGACCCGTCTCGGCGAACCGGACGCCCGTGGCCGTCGCAGCCCTGAGCCGATCCCGGGTTCCGAAGAGATCATCCCGGCTGACGCCGTGGTTATCGCGTTCGGTTTCCGCCCGAGCCCGGCGCCGTGGTTCGAACAGTTCGAAATCCAGACCGACAGCCAGGGCCGCGTTGTTGCGCCTGAGCAAGGTCAGTACAAGCACCAGACCAGCAACCCGAAAATCTTCGCCGGTGGCGACATGGTGCGCGGTTCCGACCTGGTGGTGACGGCGATCTTCGAAGGCCGCAATGCTGCCGAAGGGATCCTCGATTACCTGGGCGTCTAAACCCGTCTAGCTGACTGCAATGCAATACCTGTGGGAGCTGGCTTGCCAGCGATAGCATCACCTCGGTCAATCTGACAAAACGAGGTGTCTGCATCGCTGGCAAGCCAGCTCCCACAGTGCTTTGTGTTGCTGCAAAATCTGCATTCCAACGCAATAAATTGACCCGATAGACAAAAGGCTGACCTGCATCCGTGCCTTTTGCGTCGAGCTCTGAGAAAATGCCCGCACTTTTTTTCCGGATGCCGACATGACTGCCCTGAAGAACGACCGTTTCCTCCGCGCCCTGCTCAAGCAACCCGTAGACGTCACCCCGGTGTGGATGATGCGTCAGGCCGGCCGCTACCTGCCGGAATACCGCGCCAGCCGCGCCCACGCAGGTGATTTCATGAGCCTGTGCATGAATCCGGAATTCGCCTGCGAAGTCACCATGCAACCGCTCGACCGCTATCCACAACTGGACGCGGCGATCCTGTTTTCCGACATCCTCACCATTCCCGATGCCATGGGCCAAGGCCTGTACTTCGAGACCGGTGAAGGTCCGCGCTTCAAGAAAGTCGTCAGCACCCTGGCCGACATCGAGGCCTTGCCGATCCCTGATCCGCACAAAGACCTCGGTTATGTGATGGACGCGGTCAGCACCATCCGTCGCGAGCTGAACGGCCGTGTGCCGTTGATCGGCTTCTCCGGCAGCCCGTGGACCCTGGCGACCTACATGGTCGAAGGCGGCTCGTCGAAAGACTTCCGCAAGACCAAAGCGATGCTTTACGACAACCCGCAGGCCATGCACCTGCTGCTGGATAAACTGGCGCAGTCGGTGACTTCGTACCTTAACGGCCAGATCATGGCTGGTGCGCAAGCGGTGCAGATCTTCGATACCTGGGGCGGCAACCTGTCGGCGGCGGCGTATCAGGAGTTCTCGCTGGCTTACATGAAGAAAATCGTCAGCGGCCTGATCCGCGAGCACGACGGGCGCAAAGTGCCGGTGATCCTCTTCACCAAAAACGGCGGCCTGTGGCTGGAAAGCATCGCCGACGCTGGCGCCGACGCCTTGGGTCTGGACTGGACCTGCGATATCGGCAACGCCCGCGCACGCGTTGGCGACAAGGTTGCCCTGCAAGGCAACATGGACCCGACCGTGCTCTACGCCAAACCGGAAGCGATCCGCACCGAAGTCGGGCGCATTCTGGCCAGCTACGGCAAGGGCAGTGGGCATGTGTTCAACCTCGGCCATGGCATCACGCCTGAGGTTGATCCGGAGCATGCGGGTGCGTTCCTGCGTGCGGTGCATGAGCTGTCGGCGCAGTATCACGAGTGATCACCACACCATAAAAAACGCCTGGCTAAATGCCGGGCGTTTTTGTTTGCGATGACTTTAGTGACCGAGAAGTTGTTCGGCGAAGCGCGCGATGATGTGATCGAAGGGCTTTTGATCTGAAACGCTGGCAGCTCGAATCACACTGACGAGATGCTCGAGATCTTCATTGCTGACACTCGCGATGAATTCATCATCAAAAAGTCGACGGATCGTGTCTCGGCGCCGATTGGTGAGATAGGCAATGTCGAGTGCCAGTACTTCTATCATCTTGGCTGCTGGCTGATCAGCAGAGTCCGCTGGTTGTATTTCACCATTCTGAAGGTATCTGAAGCGCAGTTCGCATTGCTCATTCAGTGGGGAAATATGTAACGTCTCTTCGAACCAGTTTCCTTTGCGATGTCCACAATGCAGCGGGTTGCCGGGCTTGGTTTCGCGCAGGCAGGAAGCGAAGAGATTCTGATAGTTCAGTGCTAAATCTTCGAAGTCTTCCTGAGGCCTGAAGTGTTCGATGTGACTGGTGGCCGCTTCTATCTCTCTACCGCAGTAGCAGCAAAGAAAACCTTGCTCCTGTAAAAGTGCTGCGTGCAGATATCTCTTTTGCGGGTTCTGCAGAGTTGGATATGTCGGAGCCCAGTCATCGTTCGCCGAGCTTTTCCAATCTGTAAATGAAGCAGGTTCAGTTCCTTTGAGCACTCGCTTCATTTGCCGAGGATCTCCTTGCGCCTGATCAAGGCTTCAGCGCCTGCGAATTCTGGAAGGTCAGGTGCTTTTTTCTTTAACGCAGCAAGTTGCGATTTAGCCTTTTTCAGATCGTTATCTTCTAAGGTTGAAAAGAGCTCCGAGAGTAGACTTTCAATCTCGGGTTCTCGCTGGTTAACACCCATGACTTCTTCGAGCACACTGCTCGAGTCCAGACCATATGTCACCCGCGGATGGGATGGGTCGCCGTTATTCAGAAGAATGACTTCTTGAGGTTTCAGGCTACCGATAATTTGCGGGGAGTGACTTGCGGCGATGAACTGAACCTTGGGAAATGCCTGCCTCAAGGCGGGCACGATGCTGCGTTGCCAGGCGGGATGCAGGTGGATATCCAGTTCGTCGATGATCACCACGCCAGCGGTATTTTTCAGAACATCCTTACCCATGTGGGGGTTGAGGATGCACATGCGGCGAGCGATATCAGTGAAGAGCGCAATCATCCCGCGCTGACCATCACTCAGGTCGCTAAATGGAAACGAGCGTGCCTCATCAAACTCTACCATCATGTTCTGAAGTCTTAGGTCATAGCGAATGCCCGTTGCACCAGGAACGGCGAGGCTGATCATAGAGTTGATCCAAGTCAGCTCAGTTTCTCTGCCGGTAAGCGGAGAACCTGCCTCCAACAGCCATTGCATGCGCTCAAGTGTTTTACCAATGACCCAACTTTCGAAGTCTCTGAGATTGGCCGACGCGTCGCTCCAGTTGTTGTAACCATCTAGTCGCGAGAGACGTTGACTGGCCGCGAACTCGGAGGAAACACCTGCGCCCCGCCACCGTCGGTTACTACGATAAAAAGCCAAGACAGGCAGGTCGATTGACTTACCTTTATCAATATTGGAGATTTTCTCCGTTACCTCTGCGTCCAGCAAAATATCCGATAAAAACGGAACATCGTGCCGCTCTCTCAACATGCTCCAGCTGGAGCAATCAAAAACTTGTCCATGGGCAGCTAGCACGACAGGAAAGCGGCGCTCGAACCTGCTGCGCCCCTCATACTTGTCGACCACAAACCGGATATCTTCATCTGGAAGATGGACTTCGCTTTTTCCTGTGGCGGCAACAAAATCTATGTAGCTTGCGGCTACCGCCTGCAACAACGAAGTCTTCCCGCTCCCATTCACCCCCACCACCAGGTTGAACCCGGGCTGGAAGTCAAAAGTGGCATCTTCGTAGCAACGAAAATTTTGAATGTGGAGACGGTCCAGGCGCATTCTGGCTTCCCTTTACCAAAGCAGACGAATGCCGTCAGTGTACCTTGGACCGTGATTACCGCTAGCGCGCAGTTGTCGCTAAACCTTTTCGCTTGTACCCAGCGGTGGCAACTTCGCCAGTTTCAACGCCACCAACAGCGCGATCAGCAACAACGAGCCGATAAACAACCCAATCCCGTTCCAGCCGCCGAGATGCCAGAACACCCCGCCCGCCGTGCCTGCAATGCTCGATCCTGCGTAATAGCTGAACAGGTACAACGACGAGGCCTGCCCCTTGGCCTTCGTCGCGCGTCGACCGATCCAACTGCTCGCCACCGAATGCGCGCCGAAGAAGCCGAACGTGAAGATCAACATGCCGACAATCACCAGCGGCAGCGGCGTCAACATCGTCAACGCAAGACCCGCAAACATCAATGCAATCGTCGCCCACAACACTTTGCGCCGCCCTAACTTATCCGCCAGCGAGCCAATCTTCGCCGAGCTGTAGATCCCCGACAGGTACACCACCGACAGCAGACCCACGAACACCTGATCAAGGTTGTACGGCGCCGCCAGCAAGCGATAACCGATGTAGTTGAACAGCGTGACGAACGCGCCCATCAGCAGGAACGCTTCAAGAAACAGCAGCGGCAGGCCGGCATCGCGAAAGTGTATGGTGAAGCCGTCAAGCAAACTGCGCGGGTGCAGCGAGCGTGAACGGAAGTTGCGCGATTCGGGAAGGATTTTCCAGAACACCGCTGCGGCAATCATCGCCAGACCGCCGATCACCAGCATCGCCGTGTGCCAGCTGACGAAGTCGATCAACACGCCGGTGATCAAGCGCCCGCTCATCCCGCCAATGGCATTGCCGCCGATGTACAAGCCCATCGCCAGGCCAATGTGTTGCGGATGAATTTCTTCACTCAGGTAAGTCATCGCCACCGCTGCCAGACCGCTCAACGACAGCCCGATCAGCGCACGCATGATCAGCACGCCTTCCCAGCTCGGCATCATTGCGCTGGCCATGGTGCACAGCGCCGCTGCGAACAGCGCAGTCACCATCACCGGTTTGCGCCCGACCCGATCGGAAATCGGCCCGGTGATCAGCAGGCCGATGGCGAGCATGCCGGTGGCGACCGAGAGGATCAGGCTGCTCTGCGCGGCGTTGATCCCGTACTCATGGGACAACAGCGGCATCATCGGTTGCACGCAATACAGCAGGGCAAACGTCGCGAAGCCGCCGCTGAACAGCGCCAGCACCGTGCGCATGAACATCGGTGTGCCTTTTTCGATGTAGATCTCTTGCAGCTCGGCGACGACATCGTCCGCCGCAGCAGGCGGGACTTCATGGGCAAGGGGCGCGACAGCAGTTTTCACTTCAGACCTCGGAGGGCACGGCCAGGCAGGCAATGAAAAAATCATATAGCTGGCTAATGTTTCTATCCAATATATTGTTCGACCTGTTTGATAGCTTTAACGACCTAATGGGGTTTCCATGGAATTGCGTCATCTGCGCTACTTCATCGCCGTCGCCGAAGAACTGCATTTTGGCCGCGCGGCACAGGTGCTGGGGATTTCTCAGCCGCCGCTGAGCCAGCAGATTCAAGCGTTGGAGCAAGAAGTGGGGGCGCGCCTGTTTGAGCGCACCAATCGGCGGGTCGAGCTGAGTGAGGCCGGGCGGCTGTTTCTCGAAGAGGCGCGGCTGGTCTTGGCGCAAGTGGATAAAGCGGCGGACGTCGCCCGACGCGCGCAACTGGGTGAACTGGGTGAGTTGAAGATTGGCTTCACCTCGTCGGCGCCCTTCAACTCGACCATTCCGCAGGCGATCTTTGCCTTTCGCCAGCGTTTTCCGGCGGTGCATCTCAACCTTCGTGAGATGAGTAGCACGCAAGTTGCCGAAGGCCTGGTGGATGAGTCGATCGAGGTCGGGATCATGCGCCCGCTGGGTCTGCCCGATTCGCTGAGTGTGGTCGAGTTGATGCGCGAACCGTTGGTCGCCGTGCTCGGCTCCAAGCATCCGTTGGCGCAAGGCAGTGACGAAGGACTGTTCCTCTCGGCGCTGGCGCTGGAGCCGTTCGTGTTCTTTCCGCGCAGTTACGGCAGCGGGCTGTATGCGCAATTGCTGAGTCTGGCGCGCGATGCCGGGTTCAGCCCGCACTTCGCCCAAGAGGCGGGCGAGGCGATGACCATTATCGGTCTGGTCGCAGCGGGGTTGGGGGTTTCGGTGCTGCCGGCGTCCTATCAGCGGATGCGCATCGACGGCGTGGTCTATCGACCATTGCTCGATCCGGAGGCGGTGTCGGCGGTGTGGCTGGTGCAGCGCAAAGATCAGAAGTCGCCAATGGCCAAGGCGTTTGTCGACCTGCTCACACGCAAGGTCGAGCCGCTGACTGTGTGATAGCGGCTGGTGGTCTCGCGAGCAGGCCCGCTCCTAAAAAGATGTGCTGATTCTATAGCCACCAGCAGGAGTGCAGTGTCTGGTGCGTCCGTTAACCAGTCCGTGAGTTTATTCAGGTATGTTCTGTAGGTTTCTAAGTCTACCTACCCGAGTCAGTGTGAGAAAAGTACCGATGGTTGTTGACGGAAAAGCCTTGGCTCTACAACCGCTCGGTTCAGTTAAGATATTTACGATTGCTAATACTCATCGAGACCGCGCAATACATCGTTTTACCTTTGTATTCATGCTTGATGTTTCGCTTAAAGGGAGTTTTAAAACTTTGAAACTCAATTATTTCTGCAAGTTCTTCATCTTTTTCTCCGTAGCGAATGTTAGTGTTTAGATATTCTTCGAATTTAGATACATAGTCCTCAATCGAGACGTTAATCTCAGACCCGTTCGCCTCGACCCTGAGTGTTCCTCTCAAAGTTAAGGGAGCCCCGTGAACTTTTTCGTAGTAACGGTATTCCTCGTCTTTGGTTCTTATTTCTGTATAGCTATCTCCGGTGACAGCTATCATGAGGTTTTGGATTTCGTCTTTTAATTGTTGCCGGGAAGATATTTCAATACTCATGATAAATTCCTTTATCAAAAAAACAGTTAGGGTTTGTGCACTAATCCAATTGCTGATGGTGTCTCGCTTAGGGAGATAGAATGTGTGCGCCAAGCTGTTTTTGCACCTGTCAGAAATGACAGCTATTAGACTCGATTGCACTAAAAACTTGGTGGTTTCATGGTATTCGTTATAACTGATGAAATGTTTTTCGATTGGTTATTCTTTAAGTTGATTGTTTGGCAGGGACACAATGAAAATTGCGACGTGGTGTTAGTGTATGAAGCTGGATACTGTTTGAGGGCCTGATAGGCAGGGTCAGCAAGGTAGGCGCGCGGCTGTTCGAGCGCACCAAATCGTCGTGTTGAGCTGAGTGAGACCGGGCGGTTGTTTCTGGAGGAGGCGCGGGCAGGTTGATAAGGCGGTGGACGTCGCCCGACGCGCGCAACTGGGTGAACTGGGTGAGTTGAAGATTGGCTTCACCTCGTCTGCGCCGTTCAACTCGACGATTCCGCAGGCGATCTTTGCCTTTCGTCAGCGCTTTCAGGCGGTGCATCTGAACCTGCGCGAAATGAGCAGCGCCATGGTCGCCGATGCCCTGCTCGATCAATCGATCGAGGTGGGGATCATGCGCCCGCTGGGCTTGCCGGATTCGTTGAGCGTGGTTGAGTTGATGCGCGAGCCGTTAGTGGCGGTGCTCAGTTCCAAGCCTCCGTTGGCCCAAGGCAGCGACCAAGGTCTTTTCCTCTCGGCGCTGGCGCTGGAGCCGTTCGTGTTCTTTCCGCGCAGTTACGGCAGCGGGCTGTATGCGCAATTGCTGAGTCTGGCGCGCGATGCCGGGTTCAGCCCGCACTTTGCGCAAGAGGCGGGTGAGGCGATGACCATCATCGGTCTGGTCGCAGCGGGGCTCGGAGTTTCGGTGCTGCCGGCGTCCTATCAGCGGATGCGCATCGACGGCGTGGTCTATCGACCATTGCTCGATCCGGAGGCGGTGTCGGCGGTGTGGCTGGTGCAGCGCAAAGATCAGAAGTCGCCAATGGCCAAGGCGTTTGTCGACCTGCTCACACGCAAGGTCGAGCCTTTGTGAGGGCTGATGGCCCTTCGCGAGCAGCCTTACACACATTTGATCAAAGTCACCTGTGGGAGCAAGCCTGCCCGAGAAGAAGCCCGAAGTAGAAGGCACATAAGTTCAGTGAGCCGACCAAGGTAACCTCACGAGAACCGCGAAATAGATTTTTTATTGATCTACCAGATATGTATTAATAACATTCAGGTTTATAAATATCCGGCACCTCATTGTGGTTGAATTGTGGGTGGTTATGACTTCCTTTTCAGTGTCAATAGTAGATGGGTGGGTGTCGCCAAAATGAAAGTCCTCGATATACTTGTCGAGAGATATTGGGGTCGAAGAGCCACTGGCGGTTACCTTGGCCGTCAATAAGTATTCGTTTATGGATGGGCGGTTAAGTATTTCAAAACGCGCATCCTGCTGCCGGGGTTTTACTTTGAATATGTATGTTGCCTGTTCTTCAAATGTTTGATTGGCGCTATTGGCGTCTTTAGTGGCTTGCACCATCAATGACACCAACATGTTCTTAAGTTCTGCTTCGTCTTTTATGGTTTTGGTCATTTAACTGAACTCCAGTAGATTTTGGCAAAGTAAGATATCTTTCTCTGGGTTGTAATGCATGAGTTCGCGAAGAACGAAAATAAAACAGTTCAATTCCCTTCGCACCTGTCAACATTGACAGGTTTTAAGAATATATTTCTTGTTGCTGTGCGCTTTTTGGTTGATTTTTATATAAGCATTGCTTTTATCAGCAGATGAATAATTAACGTATACGTATTGCGGCAGTATCAATCCGTGTCCGGTCAATGGCTTCAAAGTGATGTCAGCTTAATCTACGTGGACCAAATCCCCCTTCAGCGCCACCCGCGTGACAAATATCCCCGCCCGGCACTCGTAGGTATTCAAATCCTTGCGCACATGCTGGTCGTAGTAACTGACGATATTCACCACTGCATTCGCCCCGACTCGTTTGGCATCGGCCTGCAACTTGATCAGGTTCGACTGCAACACCCACTCGCAGGAGTTGTGGTCACTCTTGTTGAAACCGTTGGTTTTCAGATCACTGACCACCCCACGCCGCAACAACTGCTGCCTGCCCTGCGGCCCATTGCCGAGCAGATAAAACTTCACACTGCCATCCAGCCGCCCGGCGCGAATCGCGTCCGACAGCACGGTTTCGAAGGGCATGAACATCAGATTGGTGGCGTGGCTGGCGCTGGGTAGTAGCGCGAAAAGCGCAGCGGCGATCAGGGCTTTCACTTGCATGGTCATCTCCTTGACGGTGAAAGAGAACCGCGAGTGCTCGACCGATCGGGCTCGCCGTTCTGACAGGCGTATTGATGGCCTGCATGAGCGAGTGTAGATGCTGCGTGGCGAGTGTTCAGCTTGTGGAGCCGTGTTCACCACATTTGCGGTTACGAACTGTTTTAGCGAGTGTTTGTTTTCTTGCGCAGAATCGATTTCTTTAAGTGAGTGCCATGGATGCCACTTCGATACCAGCCCAAGGAAGGTAGTGTTCTGATCTGCGACTTCAGAGGTTATGAAGTACCTGAGATGGTCAAGGTCAGACCCGTTGTCGTGATACGCAAACACAGAACCAACAGTATGTTGGTGACGGTCGTGCCGCTGAGTACCACTGCGCCGGATTGCTTACTTGATCACCATTACGAACTCTCCAGCCATCTTCAAGGCGCCAGCCCGATCTGTTGGGCGAAGTGCGATATGGTGGCCACTGTCAGCCTTTCCCGACTGGATCGAATCAAAAGCAGAGATCGTGAAGGAAAGCGTGTCTATCTGATCTCACACCTTGAAACAGAAGAGTTCTACGCCGTTAAAGCCGCAGTCAGGCGGGCGCTTGGGCTGTAATGGCAACAGAAGTGGCGCAGTGAGGCTAAACGCCAGCCGTTGTCCGGATTGATGATTCGGGCAATACTGCGAGCGTTCCCGCAAGGGGCTTGTGAGACTCTGAGGATCCTGGGCAACCAGCCATCGCAGAGCCAGACAGGTAATCGGCGATGACAAGCCAACCTGTTTGTGAAAGGGCGCCGAATGGCGCCCTTTGTCGTTTCTACAATCCCATCAATCCACGTGCGCCAAATCTCCGCGCAACGCCACGCTCGACACCACCAGCCCGGCACGGCACTGGAATTTTTCGGTGTCTTTGTACAGGTCTCGCTGGTCGACGCTGGCGATGTTGATCACCGCGTTGGCGTCGGCTTTTTTTGCGGCGTTCTGCAGAGTCGCCAGCGCCGATTGCAGGGCCCAGAAGCAGGCGTCTTCGTCGGATTTGTTCGAGCCGTTGGTTTTGCGGCTGCTGCTCACGGTGTCGAGTTTGCGCACTTGCTTGGGCAGGGTTTCGCCGGCCAGGTAGAACTTCACGCTGCCGTCGAGCAGGCCGGCGTCGGTGGCGCGTTTGACGCCTTCGCGGAAGCTCAGGTAAGTCGGCTCGTCGGCGCCCTGTTTGATGATGCCGAGGTCGTTGACGGCTTCGATGTCCGGGTTGATCGACAGCTCTTTGAGTACGTTGTCGCGCAGGCGGTTGACCCAGCGGTTGTAGTTGCCGTGGATCTTGCCGTCCTTGGCGTCGAGGCCGTAGCTGCTGCGGTAATCGATTTCGAACGAAGTCGGGGTGAACGGGATATCGACTTCGGCGTGATGGCGACCGCGCACGGTGATCGCCGCTTTGATCATGCCCGGACGCACCGATTGCACGACCCATTGGCGGTCATTGAGCGCGGTGACGATGGCGCGGCTCATCTGTTGCTGGGTGAAGCCGAGGTTGGGCGAGAACTCTTCCCTGGCGTTGTAAACCGGTTTGCTGGTGCAACCGCCGAGCACAAGAACAAGTGCCAGTAGCGCGGCGATGCGGTGAAACTGAGTCATTCCCTTCACTCCAAACGTGTTGCGGTCAGTGCCAGCGGCGGAAAATCAACGAGGTGTTGACGCCACCAAAAGCGAAATTGTTGTTCATCACGTAGTCGTGATGCATCTGGCGGAATTCACCGCGCAGGTAATCGAGCTTGCCGCAGTGCGGATCGACCTCGTCGAGGTTGAACGTGTGCACGTACAGGTCGCGGTTCATCATCTCGATGCTGAACCACGACTCCAGCGCGCCGCAGGCGCCGAGGGTGTGGCCGAGGAAACTCTTCTGCGAGCTGATCGGCATGTGTTCGCCGAACAAACTGCTGGTTGCCAGTGTTTCGGCAATATCGCCCTGTTCTGTAGCCGTGCCGTGACCATTTACATAACCAATGGCATCCGGGGTCAGGCCGGCGTCTTCCAGCGCCAGTTCCATGGCGCGGCGCATGGTCACTTGTTCCGGGCGTGTGGTGTGCTGGCCGTCGGCGTTGCTGCCGAAACCGACGATCTCGGCGTGGATGTGCGCACCGCGGGCGAGGGCGTGCTCCAGCTCTTCGAGCACGAGCATGCCGCCGCCTTCACCGATCACCAGACCATCGCGGCCCTTGTCATACGGGCGTGGACTGGTCTGCGGCGCATCGTTCTTCAGGCTGGTGGCGTAGAGTGCGTCGAAGACCATGGCTTCGGTAGGGCACAGCTCTTCGGCGCCGCCGGCGAGCATCAACGGCAGGCGGCCGAACTTGATCGCCTCGTAGGCGTAACCGATGCCCTGACTGCCGCTGGTGCAGGCGCTGGACGTCGGGATCAGCCGCCCGGTCAGGCCAAAGAAGATGCTGATGTTGGCGGCGGTGGTGTGCGGCATCATCCGCACGTAGGAGTTGGCGTTGAGGCCTTCGGCCACCGAGTTGAGCAGCATGTTGCCGAACGCTTTGATCTCGTCGGTGCTACCGGTGGACGAACCGCAAGCCACGCCCATTCTGCCGTCCTTGATCGATTCGTCACCGAGCAAACCGGCGTCAGCCAGGGCGTTTTCTGCCGCCCGAACCGCCAGCCGCGACACCCGGCCCATACTGCGCAGTTGTTTGCGCGTCCAGTGCGCAGGTACTTCGAAGTCATCGATCGGCCCGGCCAGACGCGTGTTGAGTTCGCTGAAGCGATCCCACTCGTCCATCCGGCGAATGCCGCTGCGGTTGGCCGCGAAATTGCCGGCGATGGTCTCCCAGTCGCTGCCCAGCGAGGTGATGCCGGCCATGCCGGTGACGACGACGCGCTTCATCAGCACAAGCCTCCGTTGACCGCCAGCACCTGGCGGGTGATGTACGAGGCTTCCGCCGACATCAGGAAATTCACCGCACTGGCCACCTCTTCCGGGGTGCCCATGCGTTGCGCGGGGATCATCTTCATCAATTCTTCCACCGGCACGTTTTCATCCAGCATCGCCGTGTCGATCAGGCCCGGTGCGACGCAGTTAACCGTGATTTTGCGCTTGCCCAGCTCGATCGCCAACGCTTTTGCCGCGCCGATCACACCAGCCTTGGAGGCGCTGTAGTTGACCTGGCCACGGTTGCCGATCAGCCCCGACACCGAGGTGATGCAGACAATGCGCCCGGCGGCGCGGCGGCGGATCATCGGCATCATCACCGGGTGCAGAACGTTGTAGAAACCGTCGAGGTTGGTGCGCAACACCACGTCCCAATCGTCATCGCTCAGCGCCGGAAACGCGCCGTCGCGGGTCAGGCCAGCATTGAGCACCACACCGTAATAGGCGCCGTGGCTTTCGACGTCGGCTTCGAGAATGGTTTTGCAGGTTTCGCGGTCGGCGACGTCGAATTGCAGGATGCGCGCCTTGCGCCCCAGCGCTTCGATTTCCGCCTGAACGCCTTGCGACTCAGTCACGCCGCTGCGGCAATGCAGGACGATATCGTGCCCGGCCTGCGCCAGACGCAAGGCAATGGCGCGGCCGATGCCACGGCTGGAGCCGGTGACCAGTACGGATTCAGTCATCGTTCGACTCCTGTGTCTGTTGCAGATATTGAGTGACCTGAGGCGGACGGAACACGTTCAGGCGTGCGCTGGCGTGAATGCCGGCGCCGTTGATATGGCATTCGAACACGCCCATGCCGTTGTCGTCTTCCAGCGAGCGCAGGCCATGGATGGTCAGTTCGCTGCCGGCGGGAAAGGCTTCGACGTTGCACTCGAACTTGCGTGTGCCGAGCAGAAAGCCCAGCTCCACCGGATTGCCTTTCTGCCGCGCGTGACAACCGGCAAACGCGGCGACGCTCTGCGCCATCAGCTCGATGCCGACCCAGGCTGGGAGGCTGCCGTCGGGCAGATTGAACAAGCCATCGGGCTTGACCGTGAGGCGGGTGTAAATCTGCTCGTCGTCAAAGCTTGTGATGCTGTCGATCAGAATCATGTCGCCCGCATGGGGCAGCAGTTCGGCGAGCGGCCAATCAGTCATGGGGCGTCTCCGATAATCAGGCTGACGTTGTTGCCGCCGAAGGCAAACGAGTTGCTCATCAGGTAGCGGGGTGCAATGGACGTCAGGCGCTCGCTCGCGGTCACCCACTGCAGCGGCGGCAGCGCGGGATCGGCCTGCGCGTCCCAGACGTGCGGCGGCAAGGCGTGGGCGGGGTTGTCGGTGCTCAGGCTCAACCAGCAAAACGCCGCTTCCAGAGCCCCGGCCGCGCCGAGGGTGTGGCCGGTCATCGGTTTGGTCGACGAACAGGCGACGCCTTCGGCGAACAGCGTGGCGACGGCCAGACTTTCCATCGCGTCGTTGTGTTGGGTGGCGGTGCCGTGCAGGTTCAGGTAGTTGATCTGCGTTGCTTGCAGGTGCGCGCGGTTCAAGGCTTTCTGCATCGCTTGCAAGGCTCCGCGCCCGGCCGGCTCAGGGGCGGAAATGTGATGCGCGTCGGAACTGGCGCCGGCGCCGAGCAAGGCAATGGCCGGACCTTCGCCCTGTTGTTTGCTCATCACGAACAGCACTGCCGCTTCGCCGATATTGATGCCGCTGCGGTTGGCCGAGAATGGATTGCAGCGCTCGTCGGACATCGCTTCGAGTGACGAAAAACCATTGAGCGTCAGTTTGCACAGACTGTCGACGCCGCCGCATAGCACCGCGTCGCACACGCCCAGGTCGAGCAAACGCTGAGCGCTCATCAGTGCACGGGCGCTGGAGGTGCATGCCGTGGAAATCACATACGCCGGGCCGCTCAGTTGCAGCCAATCGGCGAGGAAGTTGGCCGGGGCGCCGAGTTCCTGTTGCCGATAGTCGTACTCGGCGGGGAACTGCTGCTCGCGAATATAATGCGCCAGACTACGGCTGGCCTCGTCGATGCCCGAGGTGCTGGTGCCGAGCACTACACCGATGCGCTCGCGGCCGAAGCGCTGGATGGCTTGATCAATGTCATCGCGAATCTGCAACGCCGCTTCCAGCAACAGCTGATTATTGCGGCTGCGTTGATCGGCGAGTTCTGCCGGGATCGGCGCCAGTTCGCCGTGAACGGCGGCCACCGGCATCTCACGCTCCGGCACCCAACCGGACTCGCGGCGCATGCCCGAGCAGTCGCCGGCGAACAGGTTGCGCGCAACTTCGGACTTGTCGCGACCCAGTGCGCAGATCACGCCGAGGGCATTCAGGTAAGCGGTCATGGCGTCGGTTCGCCCAACGGAGAAACGCGGTAGTGCGGGCCTTGAGGCAGGTTCAATTCGAAGCTCAACGGTTGTGAATAGTGGATATCCCAACGCGCCGGCAGAGAACGTTGCTGTCCCTGTTGTTGCGCGGCGGGGTAATTTCGCAGCAGTTCGCCGGACGGGGTCAGGGCGAACAACAGTGCAGCAAACAATTCCCGGGCTTCCGGGTTCGGCGGCAGCAGCCCATCGGCCTGCCAGTGGCCGTCGATCAGCTGTTGACGCGCCAAGGGAATGCCCAGCGGGTCCATCATCGACCAGCGGATACCCGGGCCTTCGCGCTGGATCACCAGCAGCCAGTCCTGGCGTTGTTCGGCTTGTTGGCGTTCGATGTGCAGTTGCAACGGGAGAGGCAGTGTCGGGTTGCCCGCCGGCAGCGGCGCCTGGCTGGCGCAGGCACTTAACAAAAGCATCAAACCGACCACAAAAAGTCGCCACACCGCGGACCTTGTGGGAGCTGGCTTGCCAGCGATGACGTCGGCACATCCGACACTGATGCAAGCTGATCCACCGCTATCGCTGGCAAGCCAGCTCCCACAGGGTTCTATGTGTGCAGGTCGAAAGGGGGGCATCAGATGGCACCTTCAAGCGGTTTACGCGCGACAACGTTCACCAACGTTTCTTCGCGCTCGCCAAACGGTTTCGGCTTGCGCACCCCAAACCGCTCCAGCAAGCCGAAATCCTTCGACCGGCTCCACCACAGATACGGGTACGAGACATTCTTCTCGGCAAACTCGAAACCCTGCCCGCGAATCATCTGCAGATACTGCGCCGCACTCTTCTGCACATGCATCGGATGGCGGAACAGCCAGCGAATCACCCACGTATCAATGTAAGCCTCGGTGGATTCGGCGAACAGCAGATAGCCACCCGGTTTCAGCACCCGATAAAACTCGGCCAGCGCTTTTTCCTGCTCGACCAGATGGTGGAACGTCTGGTGACAGAACAGCAGATCAACACTGGCGTCCGCCACATTGAGCGTCGCGCAATCGCTGCCGATCAGTTCAACGTCCAGACCCAGACGCGCCGCTTCTTCGCCGCTCAATTCAAGGCTGTGCGGATCGGCGTCAACACCGATCAAACGCTGTGGCGCGAAGGTCTGGCGCAGATGACCGAACGACTTGCCCTGTCCGCAACCAGCGTCCAGCAACACCGGATGTTCCGGCAGCGCTTCACTGAACAAACCACGCAAATCATTGATCGCCACCCGCAACACATGGTGCTGCCAGGTGTGGCTGCGCAGGAACCAGAAACCGAAGCGGGTCTCCTCAACGTAGCTATCGCTCAAGTAATTCATGTGGCGTCCTTTGCACAAAGTTCGGAAATCATCTTCAAGCGGCGGCGCGCCTCGCTGACGAACGGGTTGCGTTCGTCCCAGGCGTAACCGGCGAGGATCGAGCAGATCATCCGACGGATTTCCGCCTGACTGTCTTCATAAAAAATCACGTCTTGAAAAGTGCCGGCGTACCAGCCCTCGACGTAGCAGCGGAAGGTGTCGACGCCGCGCTTGAGTGGCTCGGCGAACTCGCTTTGCCAGTCAACCGTTTCACCCTGCAACTGACGGTGCAGAACGGCAGCGGCCATGCTCGCCGAGCGCATGGCGATGGTCACGCCGGAGGAGAACACCGGGTCGAGAAACTCCGCCGCGTTGCCGAGCAGCGCGAAGCCTGGACCGTGCAGGGTTTTCACATTGGCCGCGTAGCCGCCGAGGGTGCGTGCCGGGGTGTCCCACACAGCATTGTTCAGCACGCCGGCAAGGCTTGGGGTTTCGGCGATGAAACCGCGCAGGCAGGCATCCAGATCGCTGTCGCGACCCTTGAAATGTTCTTCAGCGGCGACCACGCCCACCGAACAGCGGCCGTTGCTGAACGGAATCGTCCAGAACCAGACATCGCGATGTTCCGGATGCGTGGTGACGAGAATTTTTTCGCGGTCGAACGCCGGGTTGTCGATGTGATCTTCGACGTGGGTGAACACCGCCTGCCGCACCGGGAAATTCGACGGTGCTTCCAGGTCCAGCAAGCGTGAAAGCACACGACCATAGCCGCTGGCATCCAGTACGAAATCGGCTTCGACTCGGTATTCGCTGCCGTCCTCGCGGCGCACGTCGAGCAAAGGTTTCGTCCGCTCGAAATCGACGCTGACGATGGCGTCGCCGTAGCGGATTTCCGCGCCTTGCAGCGCCGCTTGATCGGCCAGCAGTTTGTCGAAATCGGCGCGTTGCACCTGAAACGTGGTCGGTTTGCCGCCGGTAAAGGTGTCACCGAAATCGAAGGCGCTGTAACGCTGGCCCCAGGCGAATGCGGCGCCGGTCTTGCGCTGGAAGCCGGCGGCATTGACGGCGTCGAGCATGCCGGCCTCTTCGACGAAATCCAGGCAATGGCTGAGCAGGCTTTCACCGATGGAAAAGCGCGGAAAGTGCTGGCGCTCGATCACCAGCACATCGTGGCCCTTGCGCTTGAGCAAGGCCGCAGCGATAGCGCCGGACGGGCCGGCGCCGATGATCACGACCTGACGGGATTCCATTTCAACGATTGGCACGTGAGCTCCGGGACAGAGGCTGTTGCAGATTCAAAGGCGCGCGATGCAGGCCGATCAGGGCCGGTAGCAGCGTCGCGATCAGGCCCATCAGCATCAGCGCGAAGTACAGCGCCGGTGTGATCAGCTGTTGTTGCAAGAGCAGATTGAGAAAGACGATTTCGCTGAGGCCACGAATATTCAGCAGCACACTTTCGCGCCAGCGGCTGGCGCCTTCGAACGAGGCGCCGGCCCAGCCGAGGCCGAGCCAGTTGCCGAGCAGTTTACTGGCAATCGGCAACAGCAGCAGCGCCGCCCATTGCAGCGGACCCAGGCTGGAGAGGGCGCTGTGCACGTCGATCTGCACAATGCCGAACGTCAGAATCAGCGGGATCGCCAACCACGTCTGCAAACGGCTCATCCAGCGCGCCGGCAATGGCAGCACCAGTGGCAGTTTCAGCGCGGCCATGCACAGCAGATAACCGATGCCGAAGATCAGCGCGTTGAGTTTGTAATGCTCGGCCATCACCAGCAACGCGAAAAAACCGAGGCTGTAGGTCAGTGGTCGGCGCACGCCGATGACGCGCAACAACAGCGGCACACAGGCGAGGCCCAGCGGCAACAACAGACTGCTTAGGTGCAGACTGCCTTGGGCGAGCCCGAACAATGTCCAGCAGGTCAGATCAATGAGGATCGCGGTCTGCACCAATCGGCGCGTGGCGGCCGGCGGATAATCGATGTGGCGCAGATACAGGTACAGCACCGGGATCGCGGTAATCGCGAACACCAGACCGATGGCCAGCGAGTTGAGCCACGGTTGCGTCGGCAGTAGCCAATACGCAGCGGCAAGACCACAGGCGAACGGCACGAGGAAACTCGGCACGGCGATTTTCACGCTCTGGCGATCGAGTTTCAGATCGATCACATCACTGAGGATATGCCCGAGCAGCAGGGCAAAACTCAGGCTGTAGAGGTTTTTCAGCCAGTCCGGCGCGATCAGTTCGGCGCCACTGAGCTGCCAGCCCGGCTCGATCCAGAAGTACATCAGCAGCGGCAAGCCGAAGCTCGCCAGCAGCAACTGGCTGACGATCGGGATCAGACCGAAGTGGCGGCCGACGCGGGTGGCCACGGCGAACAACGCCAAGGCCAGCAGCCAGAAACCGACGACCATCATGCCGCTGGCTCCGCAACGGCGGCGGTATGTTCGTGACGTCCGGCCCAGGGTGCGAGCATGAAGCTGAAGGCCAGACCGAGGCTCACCGACAGACCGAAATTGCTCACCGCCGGCGTGCTGGAAACCGCCAGCAAACCAAACGACAACCATGTCGTCACAGCGGCCAGCAAGGTACCCAGCAAGCTCACCGCCGCACCACCGACTTGCTCACGCATGAGAATCGCGTAGTCGACGCTGATCGCCGTCACCAGCAGCAGGCCGAACAGGCTGAACAGGGTCAACGGCTGACCGAGCCAGCCAAGGCTGGCCAGACTGCACAAAGCGGCGAGCAACGGCAGGGCGACGATGCGCAGCGCGCCGCCGAGACCGAACGGCAACATCAGCACCAGCACGATCAGCGCGCAGGAGGCGAGTTTCAGTTCGGCAGCGCTGATTTGCGTCGCAGCAAAGACTTCATTCAATTCGCCAAGGCGATCGACCAGCATCACCCCCGGCAAATCCAGCGCCTGCACCCGTAGCAGCGCCGGGTTGTTAAAACCTTGCAGGCTGGTCATCGCCGCCACGCCATCTTCGCTCGGGCCGAGCCAGAGTGTGCGATAAGGCTCGCCAAGGGGACCGGCCAACGCCGCGTCGATGTCCTCGGCAGGCACGGTCTGCAGCTGTTGCAGTTCGTTTTGCAACGCGGCGAGCGGCACGCCGAGGTCGAGCAGTGGCTGCCAGTATTGCGGCAGTTTGTTCAGCGCCTCGCGCACCTGTTCTTGCTGGTTCGGCGGGCTGACCAATTGATCGAGGGCCAGATAACCTTGCAGCTTGTCGAGGTTGACCAGTTGCTGCAGACGCTCGCTCAGCGCGGCCTGCCGCTCGAGCAATTGCTGCTGATTGTCGGCGCGCACTAGGAAGAACTGGCTGGTCGGCTGATAGCCGGTGATGCGCGCGATGGCCTGCGCTTCGTCGGTCAGCTGTTGCGGCGCGCCGACCCATTGGCGGATGTCATTCTTGCTTTGCAGCTGCACCAGGCCGCCCACACAGAAGGCGATCAGCAGCGCCAACAGCACCGGCGTGCGTACGCGCTCGAGGAGTTTTTCACGCAGTCTGACCAAGCGTTCGGCCAGATGCAGCGGCCATTGTGCGGGGCGCAGTTCGACATTTTTCAGCAGCGCCGGCAACAGGCACACCGCCGACAGATAGGCACCGAGCAGGCCGGCGGCGGAGAACACCGCGATTTGCGTCAGCGCCGGGAACGGCGTCCACGCCAGCGCCAGATAACCGATGGCGCTGGTGATCAGGCTCAGGGTCAGACCGGAAAGGGTCAAACGCAACGCCGGCCAACTGCGCCAGGGCTTCAGGCTCCAACTCTTCGACAAATAATGCAGCGGATAATCCACGGCCACGCCGATCAGGCTGGAGCCGAGCACCAGCGTCATCACATGCATATGGCCGAACAGCGCCACACAGGCCACCGCACCGAACAACATGCCGACCAGCACCGGCACGAACGCCAGCAGCACGCGCCAGCGACGGAAAGCGAGCAACAGCAGCAACAGAATGCCGACGGTGGCGCCGCCGCCAACCCAGGTCATTTCACGAGTCGCTTGTTGCTGACCGTTGGCGGCGTACAACAAGCCGCTGGCGGCGAGCAGTTGCACGTCGGATTTCGCCGCCTGCTCGCGGCAGGCTTGCAGCAGTGCCGCGACTTGCAGCGGCAGGTTCATGTCGAAAGCATTGCCGGTGGTGCGTGCCCGCAGCAGTACCCAGCTCTTGCCGTCGGCATCGGCAATCAACGCGCCGCTGCCGATGTCCAGTTGCACCGAACCGTGCTGCGGCTGGCTGTTCTGAATGCGCCCGGTCAGGCCCAGCCAGTCGTCCTGACTCGGCACCAGGCTGAAACCGCTGAACGGGTCGAACAGGGCCTGTACGCGTTGCTGAATGAAGGCGTCGGGGTGTTCGATCAGCAATTGCCGGTCGTCCGCCGAAAGCATCGCCAGCCGCCCTTGCAGCAGTTGCGTGCGCAGGGCGGGGAGATCCGCTTGCAGGTTCCACTGCACTTTCTCGAACAGACCGCTGGCCTGCCATTGCTCGCCCAGTGTCTGCGCCATGGCCACCGCTTGCTGGCGATCGGCGTGGCCGACCAGCACCAGCATTTCGCGGTTGAGCGGTTCCTGCATGCGCTGCTCGGCGCGCTGTTCAAGGGCGTCCGGGTGAGTGCCGGGCACCAGTTCCATCAGGTTCGCCGACAGCGGCGCACCGTCGCGCCATTGCCAACCGGCCAGCGCGACGACCGCCAGCAGCAGGATCAGGAACAGCCAGGGCAGCCTGCGTTCACTCGGCAAAGTCATGTTGCTCCGCGTCGCTCAACGGTTGACTGGCGTTGCTGTCCTGCATGCGCAGCACGGTGCTGTCGCCTTGGGTTTCCAGCAGTTCGATGGTCTGCACCAGCGCGCCGCCGTCGATGTTGATCTGGTTGAACACTTGCTTGAGCAGCAGCGAGCGCGGGGTCAAGGTGAGTTTCCACTGCTGTGCATCGCCGCTCAGCGCCAGTTCGAAGTCGCGTTGCAGGCCACTGCTGTCACCTTGCAGTACGGCGAGGAACAAGCGGTTCTGCTCCGCCCCGGCGCTCTTGTTCGGCAGCAACTGCCAGCCATTATTGTCGCGGCGAGCGATGCCTTTGGCGCTGATGCGGTAGTCCTGCTGCAGCGGGGTTTTCAGCAGCCAGAGCAGACCGTGATTTTTGGCGAGAACAAAACTGCCCTTGCTGATCAGTGGCTGCGGTAATGCACGCAGGTGTTTTTCCTGGATGAACTGGCCGTGGATCACGTCCGGTTTCGCCAGTTGTTCGCTGAGCTGTTGCAGGTCGAAGGCGTTGGCCAGCGCTGACAGCGTCAGCAGCGCCAATACGCTCAGGCTTTTAACCAGAACATTCATCGCAGCATCCTTTCTACGGCATCGGTGAAGACTTTCGGCGAAGCCAACTGCATCTCGCGACTGCTCACTTCGACGGCAACCTGCACCGAGCTAGCGCGGGTCAGGCGTTCGCCGCTGTGCAGGTCGGTGATCAGATAATTGATCTTCAGCCGGTTTTCCCACTCGACCAGACTGGCGCGCACATTCAGACGCTGGCCAAACACTGCGCCGCGCACATAGCGCAGTTGCAGGTCGATGATCGGCCAGGCGAACCCGGACTCGACCATCTGCGTGTAGTTGTGGCCAATCTTGTCGAGCAGCGCGCAACGCGCCACTTCGAGGTATTTGACGTAATGGCCGTGCCAGACCACATGCATGGTATCGACGTCGAAAAACGGCACGAGGATTTCCGTGTCAGCGTGAAGCACTCCGGCGCTACGCATGCAGCCTCCAGTGTTGCGCGGCAATGCGTTGCAGGCACAGGCGCAATTCGCCTTCCAGTGCACGGTCTTCGATGACTGGCGGGAAGTCCTTGGCCAGCTCTTCGTGCATCGCCGCCAGTGACGGTGGCAGCGGTCGTGCGTCTTCGGCCTGACCGCGAAGCCACACGCCTTGGTTGGCGGCGAGCAGGGTAGCGGCGGCGACTTGTTCGGTCAGCTCCAGCACGCGGATTGCGTCGCGGGCGGCGATGGTGCCCATGCTCACTTTGTCTTGGTTGTGGCACTCGGTGGAGCGCGAGAACACGCTGGCCGGCATGGTGTTTTTCAACGCTTCGGCGGTCCACGCGCTGGTGCCGATCTGCACGGCTTTGAAGCCGTGGTTGATCATGGCGCGATCCGCCGGAGCACCGGAGAGGTTGCTCGGCAGACCGTGGTTGTAACGTTCGTCGACCAGCAAGGCGAGCTGCCGGTCGAGCAGGTCGGCGACGTTGGCCACGAGGTTTTTCAGGCTGTCCATGGCGAACGCGATATGGCCGCCGTAGAAGTGCCCACCGTGCAAAACGCGCTCGGCTTCGGCGTCGATGATCGGGTTGTCGTTGGCGCTGTTCAGTTCGATTTCGATGAACGAACGCAGCCAGTTCAGGCTGTCGGCCAACACGCCGAGGACATGCGGGGCGCAGCGCAGCGAATAGCGATCCTGCAATCGATGCAGCGGCGCGGTCGGTGCGTCGATCGCCAGATCCTTGCGCAGCCATGCGGCGACCTGCATTTGCCCCGGATGCGGTTTGGCGGCGAACAGGCGCTCGTCGAAGTGCTCAGGGTTGCCTTGCAGCGCGACTACGTTGAGCGAGGTGATGCGCGTGGCCAGTTGCAGCAGGTAGTCGGCGCGGGCGAAAGCGAGGCAGGCGAGGCCGGTCATCACCGCGGTGCCGTTCATCAGCGCCAGCGCTTCTTTCGGGCGCAACACCAGCGGCGTCCAGCCGAGTTCGCGATGCACATCGGCGGACTGGCGACGTTCACCTCGGAACATCACTTCACGCTCGCCGGAGAGTGTCGCGGCGACGTAGGACAGCGGCGTCAGATCGCCGCTGGCGCCGACCGAACCTTCTTCAGGAATCAGCGGCAGGATGTCGTATTCGAGAAACGCGTGCAGACGCTCCAGCAATTCCACGCGTACCCCGGAAACGCCGTGGCACAGCGACTGCAAACGCGCCGCCAGCACCGCGCGGGTGGCTTGCGCATCGAGCAGCTTGCCCAGTCCGCAACCGTGGAAGGTGTAGAGGTGACGCGGCAATGCTTCGACGTGATGCAACGGCACCGCGACCACGCAGGAATCGCCGTAACCGGTGGTCACGCCATAGATCACGCCTTCCTTGTCCAGCAGCGAATCGAGGAACCGCGCGCCCTTGGCGATGCGTTCGCGATAGTCGGCGTCGCTCTGCAACTGCACGGGTGCCTGACGGTTGGCCAGGGCCAGCACGTCTTCGATGCGCAAAGGGCGTTCGCCGAAGGTTACCGGCTCATGGGTTGGCGTGGTCATCGGTCTTCCAGAAAGGGTAAAAGTTGAACCATTGTTGCGGCGCTTCGAGGCAATAGTGACTCAGGCGCTGCGCATAGCGGGTGGCCCACTGATGAATGACCTGCTCGCGCTCGCTGCGCTTCCACACCACGGCGTCGGCGAAGGGCTCGAGGGTCAGGCGATAGTGGCCGTCCGGCTGCTTGAGGCACATCAACAGATTGACCGGGCATTTCAGCAGACCGGCGAGCAGCCACGGGCCTTGCGGGAATGGCGCCGGGTGGCCGAGAAAGTCCACGGTGACACTGCGCCCGCCGTGCAGTGGTACGCGGTCGCCGGCAATCGCCAGCCATTCGCCGCGCTCCAGGCGTTCGTGCAGTTGCAGCATGATCACCGGGTCGAGTTCGCTGACCTGAATCAGGCGCAGATTGGTCGCCCCGGCTTCACCGAGCAGGCGGTTGAATTGTTCGGCGTGCTTAGTGTGCACCAGCACGTTCATGGTGACCTTTTCGCCGATCTCCGCCAGTGCGCGACAGACTTCGAGATTGCCCAAGTGCGCACCGACCAGCAATTGCCCGCGACTACCGCGTAACTGATTGCGCAGCAGCGCCGGGTCAATGATTTCGATCTGCTCGATGCGCAGCTTGCCGTTCCATACGTCGAGCTTGTCGAGCATCGAATCGGCGAACGCCATGAACTGGCCGAACACCCGCCAATGAGTAGGACGCAACGCATCGCGCTGACTCCATGCGGCCAAGCGCTGCTGGTATTGCCAGGCGCTGTGTCGCGCGGTGCGGCCAAACAGGAAAAAGTACAGGACGATGCCGTACAGCAACGGGCTGAGCAGGCGTCGGCCAAGGACCTTGGCGGCGAACGCGGTGAATTTCATCAGCAGGAAGCTGCCGCGCTCTTCGCGGTCAGCCCAGTGCTTTTTGTCGGCTTCGCCGGTCATGTTCGCCACCGCCGCCAGAGGATCAGCGGGAAGCGCAGCAACATGCCGAGAAACAGCCGTGTGTGCATGCTGGAAATCAGCGCGTTGTCGTGGAACAAGCGGAAGTGCGACACACCGTCCAGCGGATAGTGCACGCTGGTTTGCAGCCAGCGCATCGGCTGATTGCGCCACGACAGGCGCACGAGAATGTCCGAGTCGAAATCCATGCGCTTGCCGACTTTTGCCGAGTCGATCACCGCCAGCGTCGGGGCCAGCGGATAGACGCGAAACCCACACATCGAATCGCGGATCTGCAGCGACAGCGTGTTGATCCAGACCATCACGTGGGTCAGGTAGCGCGCGTACAAACGGCCTTTCGGCACGCTCTCGTCGAACAGCGGATAACCGCAGATCATCGCCTCGGGATGGGCGCGGGACTCGTCGACGAAACGGGCGACATCGTGCAAATCGTGCTGACCGTCGGCATCGACCTGCAGCGCATGGCTGAAACCCAATAGCGAGGCTTCGCGCAGGCCGGTCATCACTGCGCCGCCCTTGCCCTGATTGGCGGTCAGGCGCACCAGGTGCACGTTATCGCGTTCCGCCAAACCGTCGAGCACCTTGGCGCAGGACTGGGTGCTGGCGTCATCCACCAGAATGCATGGCAGGCTTTGCGCGAGCAGGGCGTCGACCACGGTGCCGATCGCGGTTTCGTGGTTATAAACCGGGATCACTGCACAAGGATTATGCATGCCGGTGATTCCTGTGGGAGCGAGCCTGCTCGCGATTGAGTGCGCAGCACTCACCAAGGTCAATCATGCTCTACACCCAAAAGAATCCGCCCACTGGAGCATGTCGCCGTGTCATTGCGATAGGCAAAATACAACTTGCGCCGCTCCGGATCGAAACGCAGGTGCAACTGGATTTCATCGCCGGGGCGTACCAGTTGCTGGAATTTCAGCACTTCCATACCGGCAAACGGGCCGGTCAGGTTGAGCAATTGGCGACCGAGGTTCAACGCCCATTCCACCTGCACCACGCCGGGCAATACCGGCGCCTTGGGGAAGTGGCCGCTGAAGTAGGCCAGATCCGGTGGCACGCTCAGTTGCAGGCTCCACTCGCCAGCGCTTTCGACTTGCTCCAGCACCTCGGGCGCTTTCGTTCGCGGGGCCATCAGCAGCGCTTCAACATCGGCCTGCGGCAGTTTGCCTTGGCTGTTCAACGGTAATTGCCGCACCAGCCGCCAACGTCGAGGCAAAGCCAGCGCTTCGCAGTGTTGGCGCAAATGCTGGCGCAGGGTTTCGGTCAGGTTGCGACGGCCGTGTTCACGCAAGGCAAACAGGCCGGTCTCGCTGAGTACCAGCAGTGCACCGAGGGAGGCGCGGTTTTCCTGCACCACGCCGAGACGTGCTTCGGCGACCCAGTCATGGGTCACCAGCGCTTGTTCGAGCATGGGCAGAGAAATGCGTTTTTCTTCGAGTTTGACGATCCGGTCCAGCCGCCCCAAGAGTTCGAAACGACCATCGGCGGCGATGCGCGCTGCATCAGCGGTGTGCTCGACGTGTCCGGCAGGCAGGTAAGGTGAAGCGATCAGTAGAGCGCCATCGTTATCCTGGCTCAGTTCGACACCGGCGAACGGCTGCCACAGTTGTTCGCCCTGACGCCAGGCAATGCCGCCGGTTTCCGAGCTGCCGAGGATTTCCGTCGGCCATTGTTGCAAGCGTTGTTGCAGACTCTGCGCCGCTTCGAGCGGTAACGCGCCACCGGAGGAAAATACCCGGCGCACAGCGCTCAGGGCTGGCCAGTCGAGGTTGTCGCCCATGCGTTTGAGCAACGCCGGGCTGGCAATCCAGGCGAAGGCCGGATGTTCGCGGCTGGCACGCTGCAGGTCTTCTGGAAAGGCCAGTTGCTTGCGCACGAACGGGCGCCCGGCGCACAGCGGCCACAGCACGCGAAAAAGCAGACCGTAGATATGCTGGGTGGCGACGCTGCCGATGATGCAGGCCTCACCGAGATCCGCGCCCCACAGTTGCTCCAGCGCCAGGACTTCGTTGGCCAGTTGGCGCAGGGTTTTGTCGATGCGCTTGGGTTCGCCGCTGGAGCCGGACGTGCACAGGCTCAGACGGCACTGGTCGAGATCCAGTTCGGCGCCGGGCAACGGCGGATGTTTAAAGTCGCTCAGTTGCGCGTCATCGGCCTGATCCGTCAGCCAGAGGTCGACTTCGCCCGACCAGCGCTGGCGGGTTTGCGCTTGCAGATCCGAAGGCAGCAGAACACTCACGCCGGCACGCCATGCACCCAGCAGAGCGATGGCCAGTTCGGCGGCATCCTCCAGGTGCACAGCCAGACGTTTCACGCCCTGCGCTTGCAGACCGGCGGCGACGCTCAATGCCTGCTCGCACAGTTGCGCGTGTTCGAGGGCCGGTGCGTGGCTGATTGCCCGCGCCGGCACAGGCTTGAGCAACAGCTGCTCAAGTTTTATCCAGTTCATGTACGGCCTCTTACCCGTTGTCGTATCAGCCATTCAATGGCAAACATCAGGCCGATCAATCCGTAGGAGATCAGGCCGGTGTACAACATCCACCAATTCAGCGGCGCCCACAGGGTCAGCAGGGCGGCGCACAAACCGTTGCAGAAGAAAAACACGCTCCAGGCCACCGTGACCTTGCGCGTATAGCGGATCGCGATGTCCGGCAGTTCTGGCTCGCGCAAGCGCGCCAGGCGCTCGACCATCGGCGGGCCGTATTTCAGGCTCAGGCTGAACAGCACCAGCATGAAGCCGCTGATCAGCACCGGATACCAGCGCAGCAACAGCGGACTGTCGAACAGTGCGAGCAACAGGCAAAAGGTAATCGCCACACAGGCCATCCACAGACTGCCGGGCTTGCGTTCGCCGGTCAGCGCTCGCGCCAGCCACAGGCTGCCCAACAGCAGGCCGAACTGCCACGGAGCAAAATGCTCCATGCCGAAATACACCGCAAAGGGGTACAGCAGACCGGCCAGCAGCAGGCCGAGGCCGATCAGTCGGCTCATGCGGCCGGTTGAACCAGACGGTAGACCGCCTCGACCACGTCGCCGACGGTACGCACTGATTTGAACTCTTCGGCGGCGATTTTCTTGCCGGTCTGGCGTTTGATGTGATCGATCAGATCGACCGCGTCGATGCTGTCGATTTCCAGATCCTGATACAGGTTGGACTCCAGGCTCACACGGCCAGGATCCAGTTCGAACAGCTCGACCAAGGCATCGCGCAGGGTGTTGAAAATATCGTCACGAGTTTGCATGGTCCGGTCTCAAGCTGCCTGTTTTGCCGTGACGAAAGCCGCAAGGCTCGCCACGTTGGTGAAATGGTTGCGGGTGTCTTTGGCGTCGGCGTCGATCTTGATGCCGTATTTTTTCTGGATCGCCAGACCCAGTTCCAGCGCGTCGACCGAATCCAGGCCGAGGCCTTCGCCGAACAGCGTCTGCTCGTCGCCGATGTCGTCGACACTGATGTCTTCGAGGCCGAGGGCATCGATGATTAGCAGTTTGATATCACGATTCAGATCGCTCATCTTCGGCGAGCTCCTTAATAAAGTAGGTGTGCAAATAATCGTTGAGCTTGCGCGAGGCTTGCGGGGCTGGCCCCTGCGCGGCGAAAGTCTGTGGGTCTATATCGGCCCCGACGCGAAAACTGAAGTTCACGCGGCGGCTGGGGATCCGATACCAGGGTTCGGCTTTGGTCAGCGTGGTCGGATTGACCTTGATGATCACCGGCGTGACTATTTTCGCACCGCGCAGGGCAATCGCTGCCGCCCCGCGATGAAAGGCCGGCGCCTGACCTGGCTGGGTGCGCGTGCCTTCGGGAAAGATGATCAGGGTCTGGCCGTTTTGCAGGGACTGGGCAGCGGCATCGAGCATGTCCATGCTGCCGTCGTTGCTGATGTATTCGGTGCTGCGCAGCGGGCCACGGGTGAAGGGGTTTTCCCACAGGGTTTTCTTCACCACGCAATTGGCCTGGCGCACCAGCCCGATCAGGAACACTACGTCGATCAACGACGGGTGGTTGGCGATGATCATCTGCCCGGGGCGGCCAAGACGTTCGGCCCCTTGAATGTCATACGTCAGCACGCCGGTACGGGCCATGAAGCGCACGAAAAACCAGAACAGCCGACTGACGGTCTGCCGCGCGCGTTGCCGATGTTTCAGCGCATCACCCGGCAGGCATCCGAGTAACGGAAACACCAGTACGCGCAGGCACAGTCCGCCCAGCCCGAACAGGGCGAAGCTTGCGGCGGTGGCCAGCAGGCGCCAGTAATAGGCGTCGCGGTTTTTTTCGGTCACGGGTTGCGTTGCCAGGTCCATACACGATTTTTCCAGGCATGTTGGCAAAGGGGTTGCTGGCCAAGCAGGGTTCGCAGCAGAGTGAGTGCGTGGGGCCAGTGCGCTTTTGACCGTGTTTCTGTGGTGCTGTTCAGGGTCAGCCGCCAGTCGGTACCGGGGGTGAGCAAAAGGCCGAGCGCGTACGGAAACGGCACGTCGTCGATCCACGCTGAATACGCTTCGGGCGGTTGTTCTTCGGTGATCACCAGCAGCACCGCCGGGGCGCCCTCATTGAGCAGGGCTGCGGCTTCGAGCATGCCGTGTTCGAGGCCGTCGCCGGCAGCGGCGAGGGCAGTCATTTCGCTGGTCTCGCCGCGCATGATCGACCACAGGCCGATAATCGCGTTGTGTACCGACAAGCTGAACTGCGTCGGCGACAGGGGCTGTTCGTTGGCCAGATCGGTGAGGATCTCGTAGGTACGCGGGGTTTCGCCGTGACGCGAAACGAACACCAGCGGCAGATTCTCCCGTCCGTCGGCCAGGGGCCAGCCAACGCTGAACGCCATGCGTGCCAGTCGGCTGAGACGGCGGCGTTGCATGGCCGGCAAAAACGACACATCGGGCGCGGCATCGCTGCTCTGGAGTACGACCGGTTGTCGGCTCCAGGCCTGCCAGGCGTCCACGCTGTCGAGCCCGGGAGCCCACGCGCGCCATTGGGCGATGTTGAAGTTGATCACGGACATTCATCCCGCCCCTGCGGGCATTTGTTGACGCGTTGAGTGGCCAGAGCCGCAGCAGGCTTGACGTGGCGCATGGCGCCGGGTGGCGCGCATTATCCCGGTGCGACGAGTGTGTAGCAAATGCTGGTTACATTTTGCGCAATGAAATGTACCGAGTGGTTCGCAAGAAAACTGTCACTTGGCCATTATCCAGATCGTGAGCGGCTTGTCTGTCGGGAATCTCGGCGATCAATGGCGGCGATTGCCCTATCTGTCCGCGGATATTTGCACCTGACTTTGTAGTCCGTGTCCGTGAAGGTAGCGAAGCGAGGTCGAGCGCATCTACACTCGGTCATTCTTTGATACACGGAGGTTTGGTCATGCGGCGCGTGGTGTTCAATCAGAAAGGTGGCGTAGGCAAGTCGAGCATTGCCTGCAATCTGGCGGCGGTCAGCGCCAGCGAGGGTTATCGCACGCTGTTGGTGGACCTCGATGCCCAGGCCAACTCCACTCAATATCTGACCGGGCTGACCGGCAATGACATCCCGATGGGGATTGCCGACTTCTTCAAGCAGACGCTGTCCTCGGGGCCGTTCTCGAAGAAGAATCAGGCGGATATCTACGAAACGCCGTTCGACAACCTGCACATCATCACCGCGACGGCCGAGTTGGCCGATTTGCAGCCCAAGCTTGAGGCCAAACACAAGATCAACAAGCTGCGTAAGTTGCTTGATGAGCTGTCTGAAGATTATGACCGCATCTATCTCGATACGCCGCCAGCGCTGAATTTCTACGCGGTATCTGCGTTGATTGCCGCTGATCGGGTGCTGATTCCCTTCGATTGCGATAGTTTCTCGCGTCAGGCCCTGTACGGGCTGATCGCGGAGATCGAAGAGTTGAAGGACGACCACAATGAAGGCCTGGAAGTCGAAGGCATTGTGGTCAACCAGTTTCAGGCCCGGGCGAGCCTGCCGCAGCAGATCCTTGATGAGTTGATTGCCGAAGGTCTACCGGTGCTGCCGGTGTATCTGACCAGTTCGGTGCGCATGCGCGAATCGCACCAGGCCAGCATGCCGCTGATCCACCTCGATCCCCGGCACAAGCTGACCCAGCAATTCGTCGAACTGCACAACTTGCTCGAAGATCACTGATCTTCTGAGCTACGCAGAACCCTGTAGGAGTGAGCCTGCTCGCGATAGCACCCTTTCAGTCACTCAAGTGTTGGCTGACAGGACGCTATCGCGAGCAGGCTCACTCCTACATTGCTTTACGGTGTGTCAGATGCCTTGGCTACGCAGCCACGCCATCAACTGCGGCAACGGCAACGCACCACTCTGCCGCGCCACTTCCCGGCCGTTCCTGAAAAGAATCAGACTCGGAATCGAGCGAATCCCCAACTGCGCCGACAACTGCTGATTGGCCTCGCTATCAAGCTTGGCCAAGCGGCACTTGCCCGCCAACTGCGCTGCCGCCTGCTCGAACACCGGCGCAAACGACTTGCACGGACCACACCAGTCCGCCCAGACATCCACCAGCAACGGCAGATCACCCTTGATCTGACTGGCGTAATCGCCTTGCTTGAGATCGAAGGGTTTGTTCAGCAGCACAGCGGATTTGCAGCGTCCGCACTTGGGCTGATCCGCAAGGCGCTCGGCGGGGATGCGGTTGAGGCCGTTGCAGGAGGGGCAGGGGATGAGGAGTGGGGTGGTCATGATTGGTTCTCTGGTAGGCAGTCTATAGAACTGATTTGGAGTCGATCTGCCAACTTATCAATGTCGCAACTGCTCACATTTTTCTCAAAACCGTTCCGGGATCGATGGCTAGTCTGAAGACCCATTCGGCGTTTTACGCTTGTCGTGAGGAGATCGCTTTGTCTTTATCTGCGTGCTACTTTTGTTGCACTAATCCAGGAATCGATGATTCCTATGCATCAAATCGGAGCGACATAATGTCCGTAACTTCCAAGATACGCCGCCAAGGCGGCGCTGCCGTCATTACGATTCCGCCCACGCTTTTAAAGTTGTTGCATCTGGAGGTTGGTGCACAGCTAGAGCTGAATGTGGTCGATGGCGAACTGATTGCTCGCCCAGCCGTAGCCGCTACGCGTAAGCGTTATAGCTTGTCAGAGCTACTCGAAGGCGCAGAAGAACTGCAGAAACTTAACGCCCAGACTAGCGAGACTCTTGAAGGTGATTCTGTCGGCCGGGAGCTGGGTTGATGGTGCGCCGACAGCCCCCTCAGCGGGGTGACGTTTACTGGATTGATCCAAACCCAGTGGCGGGGCGGGAGATGATGAACAGACATCGCTTTGTGGTGATTACGCCCAGAGAGATCAACGCATTGGGCGTGAGCATGACGGTGCCTGTTACTAGCGGTGGGAATTTCAGCCGGAATTTGGGTTTGGCGGTGGCCATTACTGGCCACGAAACCAATGGTGTAGCGGTATGTAATCAGGTTCGGAGTTTTGACATCGAACAACGGGTACGAGACGGCACGGCCAAATTCATCGAGCGACTGGATGACGTGACAATGTCTGACATTGTCGACCGTGTAATCAGTGCAATCGATCCGCTAAGCTGAAACGCCTCAGGAAGAACAACTGATCTCCAAATGCTTGCCCCACTCCGGCGGCCGCTCGGCATAAGCCTCCATCCCCGGCTGCTCCTCAAACGGTTTGCTCAACACCGTGTGCAGCCGGCGCACCTCTGAGTAATCCCCTTGCTCAGCCGCATCGATAGCTTTTTGCGCCAGGTAATTGCGCAGGATGTATAGCGGATTGACCGCATGCATGCGGGTGCGGCGTTGTTCCTGATCGGCTTCGCCATCGCGGGCAACCCGTGCGACGTAGCGTTCACCCCAGGCATCGAACCCCTTGATGTCGACGAAGTCATCACGCAATCGGGCGACGGCCTGTTCGGCTGATTCTTCACCGAGTCGGCGGAAGAACAGCGTGTAGTCGACGCCGCTGTTCTGCATCAGTTGCAACAGGTCTTCCAGCAGCTTCTGGTCATCGACTTCGGCCGTGGTGAAACCGAGGCGCCGGCGCATCAGGTCGAGGTAGTGCGCCTGAAACAGCGGCAGATACAAGCTGAGGGTTTCGCGCAGGGCTTCAACACTGATGAACGGCGTCAACGCTTGAGCCAATGCACTGAGGTTCCACTGGCCCACCGGCACCTGATTGCTGAACGAGTAGCGACCCTGATCATCGGAGTGGTTGCAGATGAAGTTGGCGTCGAAATCGTCGAGAAAAGCGAACGGGCCGAAGTCGAAGGTGATGCCGAGGATCGACATGTTGTCGGTGTTCATCACGCCGTGACAGAAGCCATAGGCCTGCCACTTGGCGATCAGTTCGGCGTTGCGCTCGACGATCTCGCGGAACATCGCCAGATACGGTTCCGGCTGTTCCAGGCACTCAGGAAAATGCATCGCCAGAACGTGTTCGCCGAGCTGCTTCTGCTGCTCGGGGCGCTTGGTGTAATAGAAGTATTCGAAGTGGCCGAAGCGGATGTGGCTCGGCGCCAGACGCAGCACCATCGCTGCGCGTTCCTGCTTTTCACGCCAGACCGGGGTGTCGGAGCCGATCACACAAGCCGCGCGCGACGAAGGAATGTTCAACGCGTACAACGCTTCGGAAGCAAGGAATTCGCGGATCGACGAACGCAGCACCGCACGGCCATCACCCATGCGCGAAAACGGCGTCTGCCCGGCGCCCTTGAGGTGCAAGTCCCAATGCTCGCCGGCAGTGTTGTAGACCTCGCCGAGCAGCAA
The DNA here is from genome assembly GCF_028656995.1 of Pseudomonas sp. TNT2022 ID642. Lineage (NCBI taxonomy): Bacteria > Pseudomonadati > Pseudomonadota > Gammaproteobacteria > Pseudomonadales > Pseudomonadaceae > Pseudomonas > Pseudomonas sp. TNT2022 ID642. Next base: position 49,561 of record NZ_JAMDGW010000025.1, read on the forward strand.
GCCCCGACCGTCACCAAGTTGCGGCGTGTAGCCACCGAACTGATGCCCGGAGTAGACCATCGCCCGTGGTTCGGCATCGGCCCACAGCTTGTGGCCGCCGAACAGTTCGGCAAATTCTTCGGTTTCGGCGGTCGCCGGCTCGAGATCCAGCAAGGCCAGGGCCGCCGGGCTGGCGACGACCAGACGCGGGTTGTCGATCGGCTCGGGCAGCACGTGGGCGGAGAACGCGTCGCCCAGGCGGGCGAAGCGATTGTCGAAGGTCAGTTCGTCGAGGGCTTTCAAGGGCCGGCTCCAGCAGAATGTCCGAGCATTCTGCTGGGATCAGACCGGTTAGTCGAGTTTGGCCGGTGGCGGCTCTTGCAGTGGTTTCTGATCGTCGGCGATCGGCACGATGGTTTTCGTTTCCGGCTCGATCGGCACCATCTTGTATTCCTGACCGTGAAGGTTCTTCAGGTAGACCTCCATCTGGCGGAACGAGATGTTGATGTGCTGCTTCTTGAACTCGCGGTTGATGAAGCGGTTGACCTCATCGAGCACCGGGTTGCGGTCACCGAGGTCGCGCACGTGCATGCGCAACTCGTGGTCGAGGGTGCTTTCGCCGAAGTTGAGGAAGTACACGTGCGGCTCTGGCTCCTTGAGCACGCGCGGGTTCTCGCGGGCAGCCTTGAGCAGCAGTTCCTTGACCAGATCCAGATCCGAGCCGTAATCGACACCGAGCTTCAGCGTGACGCGGGTGATGGTGTCGGTCAGTGACCAGTTGATCAGTTGCCCGGTGATGAACGTCTTGTTCGGGACAATGATGTCCTTGCGGTCGAAGTCGGTAATGGTCGTGGCGCGGATGCGGATCTTGCTCACCGTGCCCGACAGGTTGCCGATGGTGATGGTGTCACCGATCCGCACCGGGCGTTCGAAGAGGATCATGATGCCGGAGATGAAGTTTGCAAAAATCTCCTGCATGCCGAAACCTAGGCCGACCGACAGCGCCGCCACCAGCCATTGCAACTTGTCCCAGCTGACGCCGAGGGTCGACAGGGTGGAGACGAAACCGACGCCGGCGATCACGTACGACAGCAACGTGGTGGTCGCGTAGGCACTGCCCTGGGCCAGATTGAGCTTGGACAGCACAAACACTTCCAGCAGGCCGGGCAAGTTGCGCGCGAGGGCGAAGGTGATGCCGATGATGATCAGCGCGCCGAGCATGTCGCCGATGCTGATCGGCACCATGCTCATGTTGGCGCCGGTGCCGCTGGTGTATTCGTAAAGGGTGATGTTGTCGAGGTACGAGAACACCGAAATCAGGTCCGACCAGACCCAGTACAGCGCCGCGATGAACCCGCCGAGCAAGGCCAGACGGATCAGGCGCAGGGACTGTTCGTTGACCTTTTCGATGTCCAGCGTCGGCTCTTCAATCACCGCCTCGCCATCGCCGGCCTCCTTCGCTGCCTGACGTTTGGCCAGGGCGCGCTGGTAGGCCAGGCGTCGTGCGGCAACGCTCAGTCCGCGGACGAACGTGGCCTCGATCACCAGCCAGAACATCAGCAGGTACAGGGTGTTGATCAGACGGTCGCTGAGTTTCAGCGCGGTGTAGTAGTAGCCGAAGCACACCGCAACGAACAGGGCGATCGGCAGCAGGGTGAACATCACGCCAACGGCTTTGCGGAACAGTGAGGCGTTTTCGTGGGCCGGGCTGCTGATCAGCAGGCGACTGAGCAGCCAGGCCATCAACGCGTAGCAGGTCAGCACTACCGGCATGCCGAGCACATCGTCGGCCAGTGCGGCCGGTTGCAGTTCGGCCACGGCGACAATGGTCACCAGCGCCATGACCACCAGACCGAGTCGACGGATCCAGCCTTGGAGGAATTCGACCTGCGGTTTTTCCCAGCGGAAGTGCAATTCGGCCACCCCACCCGGGGCGAGAATCCGGTAAGCGGTGTAGAACACCAGCCACGCCTGACCCATTTGCAGCAGCGCTGCGCCCATATTGGTGTTTTGCCCGCGAGCGTCGATCTGCAACGCCAGACCGCACAGCGCCAGACCTAATGCGACCGGCATTGCCAGCAGGATATTGATCAGGATCGCCTGCGGCGTGTGCCACTGGCTGTCACGTTTGAAGTGGCCGATGTCCTGGTGAACCTTGTTTAACCGCGCGTACAGATTTTTGCGCCGCCACAACAAGGCCCCGATCAACAGCGCCAGCGGCAGGAACAGCAGCGGACGCTGGGTCAGGCCGTCGGTCAGCTCGCTGAGGCTGGAGGCCCACGGCAGGGTGTCGACCTGGCGTTTCAGGCGCTCCGGCACCGCGCGCATCCATTCCAGATCCAGCGGCTTGTTGCTGGGAATCCAGAACATCTGCTCATCGAGCGTCGCACGCAGACCTTGCGCGGTGCTCAGCAGTTGTTTCTGGTTGAGCTGCAGGGTGATCGACTCGTTGAGCATGGCGCTCAGTTCGCGATTCAGCCGCTCCAGCAGGTCGGCGCGGGTGTTGGCCAGCTCCAGCAGGTTTTTGCGCAATTGCGGGGTGACCTGCTCCGGCGGCTGAGTGGCCAGCAGGTTGTCGACATAGGCGGCCGGATTACTCAGTTGCTCACGCTGCTGGCTGACGTCGAATTGCCACAGGCGAATGTCGGCGATCTGATCCGCCAGATCGCGGTCGACCTTGAGCCGCGGCAGGGCTTGTTTCTGCTTATAGAGAATCTTCGACAGCAACAGGCTGCCCTTGAGCACGCTGATCTGCTCGTCCAGCGCTGAATCACTCTGGGTCAGACTGTCGAGCTGTTGTTTGGTCTGCAGATTCTGCTGGGTGACTTCGTTGAGGCGGTCGGTGCTTTTGAGCAGGTAGTCGGAGAGCTTGAGGTTCGCCGTGCTTTCGATGGCCAGCAGACTGCTGCTACCGGCCTTCTGCGCCTCGATCGACTGCTGCGTCACGGTTTCCTGCGACTGCGCCAGACGTTTCTGGTTGATCAGGGTTTGCAGTTCCTGGATCTCGCGGTCGAGGCGCTCGGACTTTTCCGAGAGCAAGTCGTGCTGAGCATTGCCCAGATCCTGCAACTGACTGTTGCCGGCCAGTTCCTGACGACGCAGTGGAATCAGCGCATTCAGTGCCGCCAGTTCGGCGTTCAACTGATCGCGCTGCTCGGCGGTGACAGTTTTACCCGCGTCCTTGCCGGATTTGAGGATGTTGTTGATCTGCTGAATGCGCGTCTGGCTGGCGGAAATTTCCGCTTGCGCGCGCTCGGGGCGAGTCTGCGCGGTGATGATCAAGCTGTTGGCGTCGGCCAGGGCTTTTTGCAGGTCACTTTGCTGAGTCGAGCGATCGGTGAGGATCTGCTCCAGTTGCTGAATCGACTCCTTGGGAAAACGCTGCGCCACCGGTACCACCGCGTTGGCTTTGAGGCGGGCCAGCTCGCGGGTGTTTTCAATGGTCTGCTTGGGTGCAGTCGCCAGTTGTTGCTTGAGATCGATGAGCTTCTGCTCGTAATCACGCTGATTGTTCAGCTGATTGAGCGTGTTCTGCAGGACGGTTTGCAGGGCCTTCTTATCGGCATCCGGCAGTTTGCTATCGGCCAGTTTGTCGAGGCTGGCCTGCACGGCGTCGCTGGACGGTGGTTCGGCGGCGTACAGCGGGCCGACAGTAAGACTCAGGCCCAGCAGGGCCGCGGCGAAAAAGGAGCGCAGGGTAGGCATAGAGACCGGTCAAGCAAGTGAGAGTGGACGCAGTTTAGAGGAAGAGTCCGGGGCCCGGGCGACTTCCTTCGGGGAATCTGACGCCCACTTTGCCGATCTTGTTCCCGTCCATGACCGCAACCGTCCAGTGGGTGTTGTTCCACTCCACCTGGTCACCGACGATGGGCGCACCACCGACTTTCTGGGCGATGAAGGCGCCCAGGGTCATGTCCGGATCGATACCCTCGACCGGCAGGCCATAGAGTGCGGCAACCGCTTTAAGCTGGGCGTCTCCTTCGAGCACAAAGTCGCCGAAGAAACGCAGATCGAGGCCACGTTGCGGCGCCTGGCTGAACAGTTTTCCGAGGGCGCCGAGGTTGTGTTCATGGCCGATAACACACAGTAAATCATCGACTTCCAGCACCGTACTACCCGACGGATGGAGCAGTTGCTGGCCACGAAACAGAGCTGCGATACGTGTGCCTTCGGGCATTTTCAGTTCGCGCAGGGGCGAACCGATGCACCATTTCTCCGCGCCGAGCTTGTAAACGAACAGCTCCCACTCGCTGGTGACGTGGACTTCCAGCGCCGCTCGGGAAATCGGCGCGGGCTCTGGCGGTACCGTCACTTTCAGCAGTTTGGCGACCCACGGCAGGCTCGTACCCTGCACCAGCAGCGACACCAGCACGATGAAGAACGCGAGGTTGAAGTACAGCTGCGCATTCGGCAGCCCGGCCATCAGCGGGAACACCGCGAGAATGATCGGTACCGCGCCGCGCAGGCCGACCCAGGAAATAAAGGCTTTTTCGCGCCCGTGGAAGGCTTTGAACGGCAGCAGACCGACCATCACCGACAGTGGCCGCGCAAACAGAATCATCCACAGCGCCAGGCCGAGAGCAGGCAGGGCGATCGGCAGCAAATCGTGCGGCGTCACCAGCAGGCCGAGCACCAGGAACATGCCGATCTGCGCCAGCCACGCCATGCCGTCGAGCATATGCAGAATGCCGTGACGGCTGCGCACCGGACGGTTGCCGATGACCAGACCGCACAGGTAAACGGCGAGGAAGCCGCTGCCGTGCAGGGCGTTGGTCAGGGCGAACACCACCAGACCGCCAGCGATCACCAGAATCGGATACAGGCCGGCGGCCAGATTGATCCGGTTGACCAGTTGCAACATCAGCCAGCCGCCACCGAGACCGATCACGCCGCCGATGCCGAACTCGCGGATCAGATGGGTCAACAGGCTCCAGTGCAGGCCGGTCTGGCCGCTGGCGAGCATGTCGATCAGGGTCACGGTGAGAAACACCGCCATCGGGTCGTTGCTGCCGGATTCGATTTCCAGGGTGGCGGTGACCCGTTCGTTCAGGCCTTTGCCGCCAAGCAGCGAGAACACCGCTGCGGCGTCGGTTGAGCCAACGATGGCGCCGATCAGCAGGCCTTGAATCAGATTGAGGTCGAACAGCCATGCCGCTGCCATGCCGGTCAGGCCAGTGGTAATCAACACACCAACCGTGGCCAGCGATAGCGCCGGCCATAACGCCACGCGGAAACTCGACACCCGCGTACGCAAGCCGCCGTCGAGGAGGATCACCGCCAGTGCGAGGTTGCCGACCAGATAGGCGGTCGGGTAGTTGTCGAAAATGATCCCGCCGCCATCGACCCCGGCGGCCATGCCGACCGCGAGAATAATGACCAGAATCGGAATGCCGAGACGGGAGGAGAGAGAACTGACGAGAATGCTTGCGCCTACCAGCAACGCGCCGATCAAGAACAGGCTGTTGATGGTCGTCGCATTCAAAGGCAGTACTCCAGAAGCGTAAAGACGGGCACAAACTGACCATGCAGTCTGCGTGCCAGCGATTCTAACCTGTTGAAATGTGATGCTGTCAAAAAGGTTTTTACGCTGGCGTGTTCGGGATTTTGGTTCGGCTGAAGATTGCAGCCCTCACCCTAGCCCTCTCCCAGAGGGAGAGGGAACTGATCGCGGTGTTTGTGCGAGGTACATCGACCTGAAAATTCTGAGTCGAACTCAGGTTTGAAAAGCACCAAGATCTGCTCCCTTTCCCCCTCTCCCTCTGGGAGAGGGCTGGGGTGAGGGCGCTTTTGATCTTGATTTACTGAATTACAGGCTGAACCGCCCAACCATGTTGTTCAGGTCCAGCGCCAGACGCGACAGTTCATTACTCGCCGCACTCGTCTGATTCGCGCCCGTCGCCGATTGCACTGACAAATCACGAATGTTCACCAGATTGCGATCCACTTCCCGCGCCACTTGCGCCTGCTCTTCGGCGGCGCTGGCGATCACCAGGTTGCGCTCGTTGATCTCGACGATGGCGGTGTTGATGGTGTCCAGCGACATACCCGCACCACGGGCGATGTTCAGGGTCGACTCGGCACGTTCGGTGCTGTTGCGCATCGAATCCACGGCGTGTTCGGTGCCGCTCTGAATGCTGCCGATCATCCGTTCGATTTCGCTGGTCGACTGCTGAGTGCGGTGCGCCAGGGCACGTACTTCATCCGCCACCACGGCAAAACCACGACCCGCTTCACCGGCACGTGCCGCTTCAATCGCCGCGTTCAGTGCCAGCAGGTTGGTCTGATCGGCCAGGCCACGAATCACGTCGAGCACCTTGCCGATGTCACGGGATTCATTGGCCAGATCGCCGATCAGGCTGGCAGTGCTCTGCACATCCGCACTCATGCGTTCGATCGCGCTGACGGTTTCTTGCACCAGGTCACGACCGTCGCCAGCCGAAGTGGTGGCGTTCTTCGAGGCTTCCGAAGTGCTCACGGCGTTGCGGGCGACTTCTTCTACGGCGCTGGTCATTTCGTTGACCGCAGTGGCCGCTTGTTCGATCTCGTTGTTCTGCTGGGTCAGGCCGCGCGCGCTTTCGTCGGTGACGCTGTTCAACTCTTCAGCCGCTGAAGCCAGCTGAGTGGCCGAGCCGGAAATGCGTTGCAGGGTGTCACGCAGCTTCGATTGCATCTTCGCCATGGCTGCGAGCAGGCGACCGGCCTCGTCTTCACCGTCAACATGGATCGGCTGGGTCAGGTTGCCTTCGGCGATGGTTTCCGCAGCGTCCAGTGCTTTGGAAATTGGTTTAGTGATGCTCACCGTCAGCAGCCAGGCGAACAGGAAGGTCAGACCAGTGGCGATCACCAGCAGGGTCACCACCAGATCAAACGCCGAAGAGTACTGATCGGCCGCTTGCTGATTGGTCTCGCTGATCTGCTCGCCGTTGATCTGCATCAGACGGTTGAGGACCGTGTTCACCGCTTCGGAGTTGTTCAGCAGTTCGGTATTGAGCAAGGTGCGCAGCTCATCCACCTGATTGTTGCGCGACAGGCTTTTCATGCGGTCTTCGATCTGGCGGTACTGGCCGAGCAACTGCACGTACTGGTCATAGGCAGCACGCTCTTCGGGGCTGCCGATCAGCGGCTCGTAATCGCTCTGGGCCTTGCGGATCTGCTGGTTACGCATGTCCAGCAGCTCAACGGTTTTCTGTTGCACGTCTGGCTCGCGGTTGACCAGCAAGCGGTACGACAGCACGCGCAGGCGCAGGGTCAACTGGGTGAACTCGTCGAGGTTCTTGATGCTCGGTACGCTGGTGGACGAGATGTTCTCGGCTGCACCGCGGATTTTGCTCATCTGATTCAGGGCGAACACACCCAGAATCAGCATCAGGCCGCCGATCAGGGCGAAGCCGGTAAACGCCCGTGGGGCGATATTCATATTGCGAAGGGACATGGGGCGGATACCAAGAGAGGGCCGCATCCATGCGGGCTGAGACTGCTGTATGGATGACTTATCGGTCATACGACTAAAGTCTTGAGGCACTGTGCTTATTTGTCGCAGAAGGGCTCGGGCGACGAAGTGCAGGAACCAGATCGGCAGATCACAGTCTTTAAAACTCGCGAGAACGGTCGGCCACCAGGAAAATCAAGGCTTTGCGCCGGTTTAACCCTGGCATCCGTGATGACTTTTCTTTATCGTACGCGCCCTTTGAAAAACGCTTGGAAGATCAAAATGTTGGAAGCATCCCTCAGCCAATTGGAACAGCTCGTCAGCGACCTGGTGCAACAGAACCAGACCCTCGCGCAAACCAACCAGACCCTGTCCACGGAACTGGCCCAGGCCAAGGATGAAAACGAAAGCCTGCAACTGAACCTGATGGAGCAGGAAGAAAAGCACGGCGCCACCGCGGCCCGCATTCAAGCCCTGGTTGATCGCGTCAATGCAGGTCCTGTCAGCGCATGAACCACCACACAGCAGGGGTAAAAGTCGTCTCCATTCTCGGGGAGGACTATTCGATCAAGGCACCGGCCGGGGAAGAACAGGCCCTGCTGGACGCGGCCATGATGCTCAAGGCAGCGCTGGACGACACCAAGCGCAAATACCCGACACTGATCGGTGACCGCTTGCTGGTGCTGGCGGCGATGAATCTGTGCTCGCAGCAGATCGAAATGAAGAAGCAACACCAGGAAGAACTCGACCGTTACCAAGAGCAAGTCAGCGCCACGGTCGACACTATTGCCAAGACCATTAACCAGGGTTGATGGAGCTGCGCACAACCAAAGAATAGATTGTCGACTGGGTTGTATACAATCGGCACGGCTGTTGCATTGTCTCGGCCACTTATTCTTTGGGGGTGCTCCATGCAGTTGTGGCGACGCAGTATTCAATGGCAGCTGATTCTCAGCATGGGCACCGCCCTGCTGGTCAGTATCCTGATCGTGGTTGGCATTTATACCCTGGTGGTCAACCGCCTCGCCCAGAGCTATCTGGTCGAACAAGCACTGCCGTCGAGCATCGAAGCGACGCGCAACGATATCGAACGGATCCTTGTGCAACCGCTGACAGCGGCCAAGGATATTGCCAGTAATACGATGGTCCGCGACTGGCTCGCCTCAGGCGAAGACAGCAGCAAAACGGCTGGCTTCGCGCAGTATCTGGAAGGCATCCGCGCCGAACATAAAGCTTTCACCGCTTTGATCATCGGCACCGAATCCAATCATTACATCACCGAAAAAGGCTTGGATCGCACCCTCAGTCGCTCCAAACCGGCTGACGCGTGGTTCTATTCCTTCCTCGACAGCAATCAGCCGCGCACTCTCAATATCGACAACGACGGCGCCACCGGAGAACTGGCGCTGTTCATCGATTTGAAGGTCGAGCAGGCCGGTAAAGTGGTCGGTGTGGCTGGGCTCGGTTTGAGCATGAAAGAGCTGTCGGAGCTGATTCACAACTTCAGCTTTGGTGAGCGCGGCAAGGTCTATCTCGTGCGTTCCGATGGTTTGATCCAGGTGCATCCCGAAGCGCAGTTCAGCGGCAAACGCACCTTGAGCGAGCAGATTGGCGGCAATGCGGCGCAGTCCGTCATGGGCCAGAAAACGGCGATCAGCAGCAGCTTCCAGAGGGATGGCGAAGACTTCCTCGCCTTCAGCCTGCCGTTGCGCGATTTGGGCTGGACTCTGGTGGCAGAAGTGCCGCAGTCGCAGATCTACGCCGAAGCCCGTAAAGCGATGTGGATGAGCGGCGGTATCGGTCTGGCCGTAGCGCTGGTGTGCCTCGCTTTGGTGGTGTGGCTGGCGCAAGGGCTGGTGCGACCGATTCGTCAGGTAACAGCGGCGCTGGTAGCAATCGGTAGCGGCGGTGGAGATTTGACCCACCGGTTAGATTCCAGTCGCGCCGACGAGCTGGGCGATCTCGCCCGAGGCTTCAATCGTTTCCTCGACAGCCAGCGCGGGATGATCGCTGAAGTGCTGACCACCAGCGAGCGTCTGCGTACGGCCGTGGGGCAGGTGGCGAAAGTGGTGGATAACACCGCTGAACGTTCTGGCCGTCAGCAGGAAATGACCGACATGGTCGCGACCGCCGTTCACGAAATGGGCCTGACCGTGCAGGAGATTGCGCAGAACGCCGGTAACGCGGCACTGGCCTCGCAGACCGCGCGGGATGAAGCGATGCAGGCGCGGGAAGTGGTCGGTGGCTCGATCAAGCATATTGAAAGCATGTCCGATGAAATTGGCGTAGCGGCTGGCGCGGTGGGGGAGCTGGCGCATCAAGTCGCGTCGATCGATTCGGTGTTGGCGGTGATTCGCGGGGTGTCCGAGCAGACCAACCTGTTGGCGCTCAACGCAGCGATTGAAGCGGCGCGCGCCGGCGATATGGGGCGCGGCTTTGCGGTTGTTGCTGATGAAGTGCGTACTTTGGCGCGCAGGACGCAAGCGTCCACCGACGAAATCCAGCAGATGATTGGCAGCCTCAAGCAAGGTGCGGAAAACGCCGTGTCGTCGATGCGCACGGGGCAGGCCGCAACTGGCACCGGGGTTGAATCGAGCCAGCGCACCGGGGCATCGTTGACGGCGATTACCGGTCAGGTCGAGCGCATCAGCGATATGAATCATCAGGTGGCGACGGCGACGGAAGAGCAGTCGGCGGTGACGGAAGAGATCAACCGCAACGTGCAGGGCATTTCCGATCTGGCGCGGGCGACGGCGGGGGAGGTTCGGGCGTGTCGTGAGGATTGTCAGATGTTGCAGAAGCTGGCGGATGATCTGGCGCGGCAGATGGGTGGGTTCAAGTTGAGCTGAGTGCTGAAGCAGAAAAGCCCCTCACCCTAGCCCTCCCGAAACGTCGGACCGCCCGTAGGGAGAGGGGACTGACCGTGGGATGCTTGAGTAGTACGCCGACCTGGGAGTGCAGTACCGAATCCATAATCGACGCTGTTTTTCCGGTCGATGTATAGCGTCAGACACCTCGGTCGGCCCCCTCTCCCTCGGGGAGAGGGCTGGGGTGAGGGTAGGCTTTCAGAACCACGCATCCTGCATCGCCAGGCACGTATCATCCCGCGCTTCCAGCAACGCCAGTTCATGGTGACAACCCGGCACTTCCCACGTCAGAAAATACCGCGCTGCCTGCAGCTTGCCCTTATAGAAGTCAGCATCCGCCAAATTGCCCTTGGCCAACCCTTCCTCAGCACGAATCGCCTGCTCCAGCCAGCGCCAGCCAATCACCGTGTGCCCGAACACCTTCAGGTACAACGCCGAATTCGCCAGGCTGCTATTGACCTTGCCCTGTGCCAGATCGGTCAACAAACCGATGGTCACCGTTTGCAGGCGCGCCACCAGTTTCTCTAAAGGCTCACGCAACGCGGTCAGCGATTCGTATGCCGTTGCGCGCTCAGCCGTGTTGGCGATCAGTCGAATCAATTGCTTCAGCCCCGCGCCGCCGTTCTGCGCCAATTTACGCCCGAGCAAGTCCAGCGATTGAATGCCATGGGTGCCTTCATGAATCGGGTTCAAGCGGTTATCGCGGTAATACTGCTCCACCGGGTATTCGCGGGTATAACCGTGGCCGCCAAGAATCTGAATCGCCAGTTCGTTGGCCTTGAGGCAGAACTCCGATGGCCAGGATTTGACGATCGGTGTTAGTAAATCCAATAGCTCATGCGCCTGTTTGCGCTCGGCTTCGGACTCAAGCGTCGTGGTGTCATCGAACAGGCGAGCGGCGTACAGGCCGAGGTCAAATGCACCTTCGACGTAGGATTTTTGCGTCAACAGCATACGTCTGACATCGGCGTGCTGAATGATCGCCACCGGCGCCGTCGTCGGATCCTTGCTGTCCGGCACGCGACCCTGTGGCCGCTCGCGGGCGTACTCCAGCGAGTACAGATAACCGGCATAACCGAGCATCACCGCGCCCATGCCGACGCCGATCCGTGCTTCGTTCATCATCTGGAACATATAGCTCAGGCCATGATGCGGCTTGCCCACCAGATAGCCGACACACTCGCCGTTATCGCCGAAGTTCAGCGCTGTGGAGGTGGTGCCGCGCCAGCCCATCTTGTGAAACAGCCCGGCCAGCAGTACGTCATTACGCTTACCGAGGCTGCCGTCATCGTTGACCAGAAACTTCGGCACGATAAACAGCGAAATGCCTTTGACCCCCGGCGGCGCGTCGGGCAGTTTGGCCAGAACCATGTGCACGATGTTTTCCGAGAGCGGGTGATCGCCGCCGGAAATGAAGATCTTGTTGCCCTTGAGGCGATAGGTGCCGTCGGAAGCCGGCTCGGCGCGCGTACGAATATCCGACAGCGATGAACCGGCATGCGGTTCGGTCAGCGCCATGGTGCCGAAGAAGCGCCCGTCGATCATAGGCTGCAGAAAGCGCTGTTTCTGTTCTTCGCTACCGAAGCTTTCAATCAGATTCGCCGCGCCCATGGTCAGGAACGGATACGAAGTCGACGCAGCGTTGGCCGACTGAAAATGCGCGAAGCAGGCTTGCGACAGCAGTGTAGGAAGCTGCATGCCGCCGGCGTCGAAACTTCTCGCGGCGTTGAGGAATCCGGCTTCAAGGAAGGCATCCACCGCTGGTTTCACTTCAGGAATCAGAATCGCCTGACCGTCTTCGTAGCGCGGCTCGTTCTCGTCGCCCTTGCGGTTGTGCGGCGCAAAGTACTTTTCGGCGATGTTGCGCGCGGTGCCGATGGCGGCGTCGAAGGTCTCGCGGTTGTGCTCGGCAAAGCGCTCACGCCGGGTCAGGCCCTCGGCATCAAGGACTTCATACAGCTCGAAAGCCAGATTGCGGGAACTGAGCAGCGTCTCGGACATGGCGGCCTACCTGAAATTGGGGTTGGGCCGAGTCTAGGCGTGCTGATAAAGGCTGAACAGGATGATTGATAAGCGTGATACAGAAGCAAAAGATCGCAGCCTTCGGCAGATCCTACAGAGATCGGTGTAGGAGCTGCCGAAGGCTGCGATCTTTTGATCTTTTGTAGGAGTGAGCCTGCTCGCGATAGCGGTTTATCAGCCAGAGTAAATGTGTCTGACAGACCGCTATCGCGAGCAGGCTCGCTCCCACAGGGGAATTGCAATCCAGGCGACCGTTGCGGTCGCCTGGAGTTACAGCGGTTTAGCCGATAGTCATCAAGCTCGCGTTACCACCTGCCGCAGCAGTGTTAACACTCAACGCCCGCTCAATCACCAGACGCTCCAGCGCAATGTTGGTCTCGCCCTGGGACAAGCCCTGAACCCCAACGATCGCGCCGGCACGCTTGGCAATCTGCTGGCAAACGCCGCGCAACTGGTCGGAATGGCCGTGATGCAGAACCGCATCGAACACCACCTCATCCTTGTTCCAGTCGGCAACCAGCTTGATCCGCGCCTGAATCTCCTTCGGCAGGCGTGCGAACAGTGCCTTGCTGATGTCGGACTCCGGCCATACCGCCGAACCGCCTACGGCCAATACCGCAGCCAGTTGCGTCAGCAGATCACCTTCGACTTCCGCCAGGCACAGCACGTGCTCACGCGGCAGGATCGCGTAGCTGTTCTTCTCGCCAGTCGGGCCGGCCAGCACACGGGTGATGCCGCTTTGCGATTGCGCAGCGTATTGCACGCACAGGGTGCTCAGGTCGGCGAACTTGTTGCTGTCAGCCCAGGCTTTCAGCGCGTTCAGCGGTTTGCTCATGGCGTCGCGCAGTCGAACGTCCGGGGCGACAACGGCATCACCGCGAGCGAAGGATTGTTCGATGGCATCCGTAGGACGTGTCGCCAGCAAACGGTACAGATACAGAGGGCCACCGGCTTTCGGACCGGTACCCGACAGGCCTTCGCCGCCGAATGGCTGCACGCCGACCACAGCACCAACGATGTTGCGGTTAACGTAGACGTTGCCGGCGTTGACGTTGTCGATCACCTTGGCGATGGTTTCGTCGATCCGGGTGTGCACGCCCAGCGTCAGGCCATAACCGGAAGCGTTGATCTGGCCGATCAGTTGATCGATCTCTTTGCGCTTGTAGCGCACCACGTGCAGCACCGGCCCGAAGATCTCGCGTTGCAGCTCGTCGAAGCTTTCCAGCTCGATCAGCGTCGGCATGACGAAGGTGCCGCGTTTGACTTCTTCGGTGTCGGCAATCGCCACTTGGTAGACGTTGCGACCTTTGTCGCGCATGCCCTGGATGTGCTTGTCGATGCCAGCCTTGGCTTCGGCGTCGATTACCGGGCCGATGTCCACGGACAGGCGTTCCGGATTGCCGAGACGGCTTTCCGCCATCGCGCCTTTGAGCATTTCGATGACGCGATCGGCGGAATCTTCCTGCAGGCACAGTACCCGCAGTGCCGAGCAACGTTGACCAGCGCTGTCGAACGCCGAGGACACTACGTCGATGACGACCTGTTCGGTCAGCGCCGAGGAGTCGACGATCATCGCGTTCTGGCCGCCGGTTTCGGCGATCAGTGGAATCGGACGGCCCTGGCTGTCGAGACGGCCAGCGATGTTGCGTTGCAGCAGACGCGCGACTTCGGTGGAACCGGTGAACATCACGCCTTTGACGCGCTCATCGCCAACCAGACCGGCGCCGACGGTTTCGCCGCGACCCGGCAGTAGTTGCAGCACGCCTTCCGGGATGCCGGCTTCGAGCATCAGGCGCACCGCTTGAGCAGCCACCAGCGGAGTTTGCTCGGCAGGCTTGGCCAATACCGGGTTACCGGCAGCCAATGCCGCAGCGACTTGACCGCTGAAGATCGCCAGCGGGAAGTTCCACGGGCTGATGCACACCACCGGACCCAGTGGGCGATGGGCGTCATTGCTGAAATCGTTGCGCGCCTGCACTGCGTAATAACGCAGGAAGTCGACGGCTTCACGGACTTCAGCGATGGCGTTGGCGAAGGTCTTGCCGGCTTCGCGAGCCAGCAGGCCCATCAGCGGCTGAATCTCGCCTTCCATCAAGTCAGCGGCACGTTCCAGAATCGCCGCGCGTTCGGCCGGCGGGGTGGCCTGCCAGATCGGCGCAGCGTTCAGTGCGCATTGAATGGCGTTGTCGACGTCTTCAACGGTGGCTTCCTGAACATGACCGACCACATCACGGTGGTCCGACGGGTTCAGAACGGCTGCCGGCGTTTCGTTGCTGGAAGCGCAGCCGAGCATCGGCGCGGCTTTCCAGTCGTTGTGTGCAGTGGCGAGCAAAGCGCAGGACAGCGAAGCCAGACGATGTTCGTTGGCCATATCGATGCCGCTGGAGTTGGCGCGTTCGGCACCGTACAGGTCACGCGGCAGCGGAATGCGCGGGTGCGGCAGGCCGAAACCACCTTCCACGGTCGCCATCTGCTCGATCTGCGCCACTGGATCGGCGACCAATTCCTGAATCGAAATCGACTGGTCGGCGATGCGGTTGACGAACGAAGTGTTCGCGCCGTTTTCCAGCAAGCGACGTACGAGGTACGCCAGCAGGGTTTCGTGAGTACCGACCGGAGCGTACACGCGGCACGGACGATTCAGCTTGCCTTCGGAAACTTTGCCTACAACCTGCTCGTACAACGGTTCGCCCATGCCGTGCAGGCACTGGAATTCGTACTGGCCGGGGTAATAGTTCTGACCGGCGATGTGGTAAATGGCCGACAGCGTGTGGGCGTTGTGCGTGGCGAACTGCGGGTAGATGACTTCCGGCACCGACAGCAGTTTGCGTGCGCAAGCGATGTAGGAAACGTCGGTGTACACCTTGCGGGTATAGACCGGATAGCCTTCCAGGCCTTCGACCTGGGCGCGCTTGATTTCGCTGTCCCAGTACGCGCCCTTCACCAGACGGATCATCAGGCGATGACGGCTGCGGCGAGCAAGATCGATCACGTAGTCGATCACGTACGGGCAACGCTTCTGGTAAGCCTGGATGACGAAACCGATGCCGTTCCAGCCAGTCAGTTGCGGCTCGAAGCACAGGCGCTCCAGCAGATCCAGCGACAGTTCGAGACGGTCGGCTTCTTCGGCGTCGATGTTCAGGCCGATGTCGTATTGCTTGGCCAGCAGGGTCAGCGACAGCAGGCGCGGGTACAACTCATCCATCACGCGTTCGTACTGCGCACGGCTGTAACGCGGGTGCAGTGCCGACAACTTGATGGAGATGCCCGGGCCTTCATAAATCCCACGGCCGTGGGAGGCTTTGCCGATCGAGTGAATGGCTTGTTCGTACGACGCCAGGTACTTCTGCGCGTCGTGTTCGGTCAGTGCCGCTTCACCGAGCATGTCGTAGGAATAACGGAAGCCCTTGGCTTCGAACTTGCTCGCGTTGGCCAGCGCTTCGGCGATGGTTTCGCCGGTGACGAACTGCTCGCCCATCAGGCGCATGGCCATGTCGACGCCCTTGCGGATCATCGGCTCGCCGCTCTTGCCGATGATGCGGCTCAGCGACGACGTCAGGCCGGCTTCGTTGTGCGTCGAGACCAGTTTGCCGGTCAGCAGCAGGCCCCAAGTGGCCGCGTTGACGAACAGCGAAGGGCTGTTGCCCAGGTGCGGATGCCAGTTGCCGGTGCTGATCTTGTCGCGGATCAGTGCATCGCGGGTGCCTTTGTCCGGGATACGCAGCAGCGCTTCGGCCAGGCACATCAGTGCTACGCCTTCCTGGGACGACAGGGAAAATTCCTGCAGCAGACCCTGAACAATGCCTGCACGACCGCCGGCACTTTTCTGGTTACGCAGTTTTTCCGCGATGGAAGCGGCGAGCTTATTGGTGGCTTCAGCCATCGCGACCGGCAGGCGAGCCTGCTCGATCAGCATCGGCACCACTTCCGGCTCAGGGCGGCGGTAAGCGGCGGTGATCGATGCGCGCAGTACGGACTGCGGCAGGATGCTTTCGGCGAATTCGAGGAAGCATTGGTGCGCGTGATCGGTGTGGACTTCGCCCGCCTCATCGGCGTCCTTGGCGGTCAAACCGTTCAGCTCGGTCAGGGTTGCACCACCCTCGAGTTTCTCCAGGTAATTGAAAATTGCCTGCTTGATCAGCCAGTGCGGTGTGCGATCAATCGAGGTCGCGGCCGCCTTCAGGCGTTCGCGGGTCGGGTCATCGAGTTTGACCCCAAGGGTGGTGGTAGCCATATTTTTATCCTCATGGTTGCCACAGTTGCGTGGCATCAGCTGGCCGCAAGATTAGCCGTGCGCTGAAAGAGGTGCAACCGGGTGCAACCCTTTTTTTGTCGGAATAACAGGCAGCTCGTCAGGAATTATTTTCTGGTACGAAAGTGCTGCTCCTGCTTGGTGCTTTTGCTTCTAGCAAAGGGCCATGACTGCCACAAAAGGGAGCAAAAACGGGGTGATCGTCGATAAATCCGACTAGGTGCAACTAATTCTCACGAAACTGGTTGCACCTTATTTGATTTGTTGCATAGCATTCGCGCCCAAGGTGCAACCGGGATTAACCCGGTGTACCGGCTGATGGCTTTCCTGGGGAAACATCAGTCCTAAATGCGCGGGATCCCGGATCGTCTGCCAAACGTCGTCGTTTGCGTGCGGTTCACCACCGCCGCTACATAAAAACAAAGCCAGGGCGTAACTCAATGAGCGTAAGCAATCCAACCCTGATCACGTTCGTGATCTACATCGCAGCAATGGTGCTGATCGGCTTGATGGCCTATCGCTCCACCAACAACCTTTCTGACTATATTCTCGGCGGTCGCAGCCTCGGCAGCGTCGTCACCGCGCTGTCCGCCGGTGCGTCCGACATGAGTGGCTGGTTGTTGATGGGCCTGCCGGGCGCCATCTATATGTCCGGTCTGTCCGAAAGCTGGATCGCCATCGGTCTGGTCATCGGTGCCTACCTGAACTGGCTGTTCGTTGCCGGCCGTCTGCGCGTGCAGACCGAGCACAACGGCGACGCCCTGACCCTGCCGGATTACTTCGCCAGCCGTTTTGAAGATAAAAGCGGTCTGCTGCGGATCATTTCGGCGATCGTGATTCTGGTGTTCTTCACCATCTACTGCGCTTCCGGCATCGTGGCCGGTGCCCGTCTGTTCGAAAGCACCTTCGGCATGTCCTACGAGACGGCGCTGTGGGCCGGTGCTGCGGCGACGATTGCTTACACCTTTATTGGTGGTTTCCTCGCGGTGAGCTGGACCGACACCGTACAAGCCACGCTGATGATTTTCGCGCTGATCCTCACGCCGATCATCGTCCTGCTGGCTACTGGTGGCGTCGATACCACGTTCCTGGCGATCGAGGCGCAAGATCCGAGCAACTTCGACATGCTCAAAGGCACCACCTTCATCGGCATTATCTCGCTGATGGGCTGGGGTCTGGGCTACTTCGGTCAGCCGCACATCCTCGCGCGTTTCATGGCGGCGGATTCGGTTAAGTCGATCGCCAAGGCGCGTCGCATTTCCATGACCTGGATGATCCTGTGCCTGGGCGGCACCGTGGCGGTGGGCTTCTTCGGTATCGCGTACTTCTCGGCGCACCCGGAAGTTGCCGGTCCCGTGACCGAGAACCACGAACGCGTGTTCATCGAACTGGCCAAACTGCTGTTCAACCCATGGATCGCCGGTGTGCTGTTGTCGGCCATTCTGGCTGCTGTGATGAGCACCCTGAGCTGCCAGTTGCTGGTGTGCTCGAGCGCCCTGACCGAAGACTTCTACAAAACCTTCCTGCGTAAATCCGCTTCTCAGGTTGAACTGGTCTGGGTCGGCCGCGCCATGGTGCTGTTGGTTGCACTGATCGCGATCGCCTTGGCGGCCAACCCGGAAAACCGCGTACTGGGTCTGGTGTCCTACGCTTGGGCCGGTTTCGGTGCTGCGTTCGGTCCGGTTGTGCTGATCTCGGTTATCTGGAAAGAAATGACCCGCGACGGCGCACTGGCCGGTATTCTGGTCGGCGCGATCACCGTGGTGGTCTGGAAGCATTTCGAACTGCTGGGTCTGTACGAAATCATCCCGGGCTTCATCTTCGCCAGCCTGGCCATCTACATCGTCAGCAAGATGGGCGAGCCGACCAGAGGCATGGTGCAGCGCTTCGAAGCGGCGGAAAAAGATTTCCACCTGAACAAGTGATTGTTCTGAGCTGAGGCTCACCCGAAAACGGCCCGTTTCCTACAGGATACGGGCCGTTTTTTTGTGCCTGTGATTTCTTGCCGACGCTGAAGAAACCTGTGGGAGCTGGCTTGCCAGCGATGAGGGCGGCACATTCAGAACATTCAGTAACTGACACATCGCTATCGCTGGCAAGCCAGCTCCCACAGGGTTCTATGGATGACTTGAGGGATTTGTCTGTAGTTGAAAGCGCCGCTTTTTGCAGGTTTTTTCGGCAAAAAAAGTAGGGCAAATCTGATTTTCTCGTCACCCATTCACCACCCCTTGCCCCTCATGCAGAATCGCCCGCCCTCACACTGCAGAGAGACATCGGATGTTCGCGCCTGCCAATCAACCGCGTTTCACGTTGACCCTCGAAGGCGCCCAACATGACCTCAAAGTCCTTGAGTTCACGGGCAAGGAAGCCATCAGTCAACCCTTTCGTTTCGAGCTGGAACTGGTCAGTGAACGACCGGATCTGGATCTCGAAAGCCTGCTGCATTGTCAGGCGTTTCTGAATCTGGATGCTCAGGGTTCCGGTATCCACGGTCAGATTTATCAGGTCGGGCAGGGAGATTCGGGGAAACGTCTGACGCGCTATCACTTAAGCCTCGTGCCACGTCTGACGTATCTGGGACACCGCATCAATCAGCGGATTTTCCAGCATCAGAGCGTGCCGCAAATTGTTGCGCAGGTGCTTAAGGATCACGCGATCCTTCGTGATGCTTTCGATTTCCGGTTAGGCAGTGAATACCCGGTTCGTGAGTATTGCGTGCAGTACGCCGAGAGCGATCTGGCGTTTATTCAGCGCCTGTGTGCCGAGGTGGGCATTCATTACCACTTTCAGCACAGCCCGCAAGGTCACCTATTGGTGTTCGGCGATGACCAGACCGTGTTCCCGCGTCTCGCCGAGCCAACGGTTTATCTGCCGGGCAGCGGCATGTCCGCAGGCACCCCGGCAGTCCAGCGTTTCAATGTTCGCGTGGAAACCCGCACCAGCGTGGTCACTCGGCGCGACTACAACTTCGAAAAGCCCCGTCTGCACCTGCAAAGTCGTGTCGACGGCGAGCAGCGCCCAGTGCTCGAGGACTATCACTTCCCTGGCCAATTCAACGATCGTGAAACCGGCAAGCATCTCGCCCAGCGGGCACTTGAGCGACATGTCGCCGATTACCGTCAGGCCGAAGGCATCAGCGACGAATCCGCACTGGTTTGCGGACATTTCCTGCAACTGACCGAGCATCCACGCCACGACTGGAATGACCTGTGGCTGCTGACCGCCGTTGAACACCATGGCCGCCAGCCGCAAGTGCTGGAGGAGTCGGTAACCAGCGATGGCGAGGGATTTCAGGGGTACCGTAATAGCTTTCTCGCCACGCCGTGGGACGTGTTTTTCCGCCCGGCGCTGGGGCCGGAAAAACCACGCATGCTCGGTTACCAACCGGGCGTTGTGACCGGGCCGAAAGACACGGAAATCCACTGCGACGAGTACGGTCGGGTCAAGGTGCAGTTGGCTTGGGATCGCGACGGTGAATTGAACGAACACTCGAGCTGCTGGCTGCGCGTTGCCACTAACTGGGCGCACGACCGTTACGGCAGCGTGTTGATCCCGCGAGTCGGCATGGAAGTGCTGGTCGGCTTCATCGATGCCGACGCCGACAAACCCCTGGTCGTGGGCTGCCTGCCCAACGCCGCGACCCCGATCCCGCTGGACCTGCCGGCGGACAAGACCCGCAGCATTTTCCGCAGTCAGAGCAGCCCCGGCGGGGGCGGCTACAACGAACTGCGCATCGAGGATCGCAAAGGCGCCGAGGAAATCTACCTGCGCGCCCAGCGCAACTGGACGCAGCATGTGTTGCACGATCAACAAGTGCAGGTCGATAACCAGCGCAGCATCGTCGTCACCGGCACCGCCCGCCATGAGTTGAAGGCTGATGAGCAGCGCATCACGCACGGCCAGCGCCAGACCGAAGTTAAGCAGGACGATCATCTGAGCGTGATCGGTGACCGGCATATTCGCGTGAGCAATCAGGCGATCAGCGCCAGTGGGCAATTCCACGTCAGCGCCGGTCAGCAAGTGGTCATTGACGGTGGCGCGAGTGCGACGATTCAGGCCGGTGGGCAGTGGATCAACATCGGCCCGGGTGGGATTTTCAGCAGCGTGCCGATTGTTGTAGGTGGTGCGCCGATGGCAGCGATGAGTGCCGCGCCGGTTGTACCGGGATTGCCGGAGAAACTCGCCGCCGCGCCGGCTGCCATGCTCACCGCTGCACAAATCATGAGTTTCAAGGGTGATGCGCCATTCTGCGAAGAGTGCGAGCGTTGCAAGGACGGTCTCTGTGCAGCCTGATTTTCTTTTGCCTGCCGATTGGTTGGCGCGGGAGCCGTTGAAAGCATCCGAGCAATTGTTCGCGGTATTCAGCAATGCCAGCGAGGCGAAGCCGCTCAAGGGTTGGCCAGACATGGCGAGTCCGATCTGGGCCGAGACGATCTATGCCGAGTGGGATGCGGTGATGCCCTACGTGGGAATTGTCGCTACTGACAGTGAGTTTCTGCATTGGGTCACCACCACCGAGTCGCGGGATTGGGGTTGGCTGGCGGTGTCTTCGGCGAGCCTTGAAGAGGTGGTGGCGCACTTTCGCAGCCTGACCCAAGTGCTGATGCCTGGCGGGAAAGCGGTGTTTTTTCGTTTTTGGGACGGGCGGTTTCTGTTGCCGATTCTTCAGGCCGATGAGGTGGATGCGGCACAACTGTTTCCGCTGATCGGGCGTTGTTTGATCAATGGGCAGGCGTTGGATATCGGTGGCAGGGCGCTGGTATCGGGGCGGGTATTCCCGTGGTGGCAGGTGCCGGAGTCGGTGCTGGCGCAGCAGGGCAATGAGGTTCGAACGGCCAATGCGTTGCAGTGGTTGAGCGAGGAATATCCGGCAGTTTTCGAGGCCTTCCCCGTGGCGGTTTTGCGTTGCAAGGTGAGGCGGTTTTTTCAGGTTTCTATGTCGGAAGAATCGTCGCAATCGGCGTTGCTGGCGTTTTTACTGGCAGAGTCGGAGTGAGTTTTCGGGGCGAAGGTCTCGGACGATTCCTTCGAGTCGCGGCGGTTTTGATGAACTGGTGGGCGGTGGGTTGCAGGGATAGTCTTTTCGTTGTCACTGCGAGAGTGGTGACAGGGTGTAGGAACCCTTGGAATTTACCGTGCACCAGCCCTGTTGTCTGATTGCGGCACCTAACGTGTGTCCGTGACGTCTTTAGCGGCGGCTGTGCGCGGGAACGCTTCGGCGTAGCTGAGTTTTTGGCTGGTTCCTCAGTTTCCTACTCTCGCGTACGGCTGCCACCCAAACCTGTAGGAAGGTCATTGGTAGCCTCATTTAATCAGTTGAGGTGCAAAATATGACAACGCTTGAACCGGCTCCACCCTACGAAAAGATCATCCCCCATCCCGACAATCGCTTCATGGCACTTACCGGCAATTGCAGCGACATGCCGACCCTGTTCATCGACACCCACGTGCCCCTCGACATCCTCATGGACGCCGCCAACCATCGCCTGCGCGCTGTGATCCAGGTGCTGGAAAACATGTGCATGCGCGGCTCGGTCGAATGCGACTCCGTCATCCTCAGCGACTTCGCCCTGCTCTGTGTGATTCCTCTGCGTGACGGCTGTGATGTGCTTGATGTCATCGGCAGGCGCCTGCGCAGCATGCCCGCCTGAAAAAGATCAAAAGATCGTCCGAACGCGGCCCGAGCCTGCGGCAGCTCCTACACGGGACTGGCGTTCGCCCTGTAGGAGCTGCCGAAGGCTGCGATCTTTTGACGTTAAAGGAAATCAGTTAGTCAGTCAGGGATGTACGCATCCTGAGAGTTGATAAAGCTGTTGAACGCATCGGAGTTGTAGACCTTCATGCACCCAAAAAACACTACTTTTTCATTCGAGTATTTGCTGTTTGAAGGTGTCTGCTCGTAAGCCGCCAACACGTAGTTTCGGGTTTCTTTGTAGGGATCGTGCAGCACTTGCAGCGTGTCTTCATTTTGCAGGATGGAATGCATGCCTTTGCCCATGAAGGAATAGGCATTGGCGGACAGTGCAATGTCTTTTTCCAGCAAGGAGTGTTCGTTGAATGGCTTTAGGATGCAGTGGCTCAGGCCGTAGTTCTTTAGTGTCTGGCGTGCCTGTTCAATGTGGGTTTCGTCGGCAAGGGCGAGGTATGGGCTAAGCAGGCTGAATAAGCAGATGATCAGATATCGCATGAGTTTTTGACTTCCTGTCGTTCATGGTTAGACAGTTTAACGCCATAAAAGCAAAGCCCCTCACCCTAACCCTCTCCCAGAGGGAGAGGGGACTGACCGAGTTGTATGGGTGAGGTACGCCGACCTGCGACTTCAGCGGTGAACTTCGCTTTGCCAAGCCTGGATGGTGGTGTTCTTTCGGGGGACTGACCGAGTTGTCTGGCTGATCTACGCCGACCTGCGACTTCCGCGCTTATCTTCGCTTGGCCAAACCTGAGATCACGCTGATCTTTCAGGTCGATGTAACTCGCAAGATCACCACCGTCAGTCCCCTCTCCCTCGGGGAGAGGGCTAGGGTGAGGGAAAGGCTTTTGCCCGCTCAGCCGCCAACCCCTGACTTGCCGCGCGGTAAAAGGTAAACTTTGCGCCCTTCGCAGGAGCAGCCATGAATTATCGTCACGCCTTCCATGCCGGCAATCACGCCGACGTGTTCAAACACCTGACCTTGACCCGCCTCATCGCCCTGATGTCGCGCAAGGAGCAGCCGTTTGCCTATCTCGACACGCATGCCGGCATCGGTCTGTATGACTTGCAGGGCGATCAGGCCAATCGTACCGGTGAATATCTGGAAGGCATCGCGCGCTTGTGGGATCAGCCGGATCTGCCGGCGCTGACCGCCGACTACATGAAGGTGCTGCACGAGATGAACCCGGATGGCCAGTTGCGCTACTACCCGGGTTCGCCGGAGCTGGCGCGGCGCCTGACCCGCCCGCAGGATCGGGTGATGCTCAACGAGAAGCACCCGGAAGACGGCGTGCTGCTCAAGGACAACATGGCCGGTGATCGACGAGTGAAAGTTCATCTTGGCGAGGGCTGGCACGTCGCGCGGGCGATGTTGCCGGTGCAGGAGAAACGCGCGGTGATGCTGATTGATCCGCCGTTCGAGCAGCTCGACGAGATGCAGCGTTGCGCTGCGTCGTTGAAAGAGGCGATTGGCCGCATGCGCCAAACCGTGGCGGCGATCTGGTATCCGGTGAAGGATCAGCGTGCGTTGCGTCGTTTCTATCAGGATCTGGCCGGCACCGGTGCGCCGAAGTTGCTGCGTGTGGAGCTGCTGGTGCACCCGCTGGATACGCCGAACAGTCTGAACGGCTCGGGCATGGCGATTGCCAATCCGCCGTGGGGGCTGGAGGAAGAATTGCGTGAGTTGCTGCCGTGGTTGTCGAAGAAGCTGGGGCAGACCCAGGGTGGCTGGCAGATGGATTGGTTGATTGCCGAGAGCTGATCAACGGCAAGATCAAAAGATCGCAGCCTGCGGCAGCTCCTACAGCGATCGTTCCCACGCTCTGCGTGGGAATGCCTCAATGGACGCTCTGCGTCCGCTGTTGGGACGCGGAGCGTCCCGGGCTGCATTCCCACGCAGAGCGTGGGAACGATCAGTCGGCGGGGTTAGTTGCCTGCCAGACT
>NZ_JAMDGW010000026.1:0-47377 GCF_028656995.1 Pseudomonas sp. TNT2022 ID642
CTAAGTGGCCGTTACCGCAGCAACGGATATTCCCCCCACCTCGTCAAGCCACAGCAAACACCTCTACCAAGCGCCGAGCAATATGCCCCTGCGCCTCTTCAGCCTCATCAATAATCGCCCCCATGCGCATGAAGTCGTGGGTCATGCCCTCATAAACCTTCAGCTCCACCGCAACCCCCGCCGCCTGCAAGTGACGCGCATACGCCACGCCCTCATCGTGCAACGGATCACACTCGGCCAAGACCAACAGCACCGGCGCAACGTTCGCGCGGACCTCAGCCAGCAATGGCGAGAAACGCGGGTCGAGACGATCGCTGGCATCACGCTGATAGTGCTCGTAGAACCACTGCAGCGAAGCCTTCTCCAGCAGATACCCTTCGCCAAACTGCTCGATCGAGGGCGTGCTGCGACTGGCATCGGTAACCGGATAGATCAGCACCTGCAGACGCGGCTGCACAACCGCATCCGCCAGTTGCGCGGCGAGCACCGTGGTCAGGCTGCCACCGACGCTGTCACCGGCAATCGCCAGGCGCGCGGTATCGATACCCAGATCCGCAGCACTGGCCACCAGCCAGTCCCAAGCATCCCGGGCATCATCGGCGGCGGTCGGAAAACGAAACTCCGGCGCTAGTCGATACGCGACGGAAAGCACCACACAGTCGGCCATCGCAGCCAGTGCGCGGCACAGTGAGTCATGGGAATCGAGACTGCCGACCACATAACCGCCGCCATGAAAATACAGCAACGCCGGCCGCCCTGCCCCGACGCTCAGAGGCTGATTGCTATAAAGGCGTGCGTGCAGGCGCGTGCCATCGCGCACAGGCAATTGCAGCTCTTCCACCACTTCCAACTCTTCGCCACCGGCATCCATCAACAACGACGACTGATCAAATTGTTCGCGGGCCTCTGCCGGGCTCAGCTCATGCATGCCAACGCGCTTGCCACTGGCCCGGCCGTTGCCGACCAGTTGCAGGAACGCGGCGATATCAGGGTTCAACGACATTCGTAACTCTCCAGACAGGTCGAGCGCCATAAAGGCGCCCGACCGTTTTTTTCAGGTTCAGAACACAGTTCAGGACATGGCTACAGGTTCAACGATCTCGCCGAGCATTTCTTCAGCCTCGGACAGGAAAGTTTCATCGCGCGGGATCTGGAAGTGCCCGCAATCGAGCCATTCACCACCCATGCCCGGCTGCGCCAGTTGCGCCGCCAGCTCCACGGCCTCCTCTTCGCGACCCAGCGTCCACCAGCAGATCGGGTTGACCGCCAAAGGTGCACAGCGATCCAGTTGCAACGACAGTTGCTTGAGTCGACGGGCCACGCTGAACACATGGGCCAGTTCATCGGCGCCCAGTGCCACGTAAGTCGACGCCCCGCGTTCGGCACTCATGGCACGGGCGAACAGCGCCCGCAGGTTCTGCGCGGTTTCCTCGCCGTCGATGCGCAAACCTGGCGCGGCCTCCGGCAGGGTTACCCGCAGGAAGTCGCGCAGATCGGCCTGCCAGTCATCCACTGCGCCTTCATTGACCTTGGCCGACGGCACAAAACTGTCCACCAGACCGACAAACTTCACGGTCTGCCCGGCCTGCTCCAGTTGCGCGGCCATCAGCATCGCCAACGTCCCGCCCAGCGACCAGCCCAACAGGTGATACGGCCCGTGTGGCTGTTTCTCGCGGATCTGTGCCACGTAAGCGCTGGCCATGCTCTGCAACGAGACATCGTTGAACGCCGGGTCCAGCAGCATCCGCGACTGAATCGCCAAGACCTGCCGGCGACCGCTCAAACGGCGCGCCAACGGCTCGTAGTCGAACACCGTGCCGAAACCTGCATGAATGCAGAACAGCGGCGCAACGCCTTTGACCTCTGCGTTCATCGCCAACAGCCCGGAGGCTTTTTCGGCTGTCCCCTGCACACTGGCGACCAGCTCGGCGATGCTCGGTTTCTGCATCAGGTCGCGCAGTTTCAGGCTCAGACCCTGAGCCTTGAGCACGCGACTGCGAGCGACCACTTGCAGACTGAGAATCGAATCGCCGCCCAGTTCGAAGAAGTTGTCGGTGAGGCCCACGCGTTCGATTTTCAGCACGTCCTGCCAGATCTTCGCCAAGGCCTTTTCCAGCTCGGTGCGCGGCGCCAGGTAATCCTGACGCTGTTCGGCATCCGGGTTCGGCAGCGCCTTGCGGTCAAGCTTGCCGTTCGGCGTCAGGGGCATGCGTTCGAGCAACATCAGGTGCGCAGGCACCATGTAGTCCGGCAGGCTGGCCTTGAGCTGTTCACGCAGGCGTTCGCACAAACCATCGATTTGCGTATCGGCATTGGCCAGCACATAACCGAGCAACTGCTTGCCGCTGACGCCCTCGCGGGCCACCACAGCGGCGTCGCGCACGCCCGGCTGCTGCTTGAGACGCGCCTCGACTTCGCCCAGCTCGATGCGGAAACCACGGATCTTCACCTGATGGTCGATCCGCCCCAGGTAGTCGACAGTGCCGTCCTCGCGCTGGCGAACGAGGTCGCCGGTGCGGTACAGACGACTGCCATCGGCGCTGAACGGGTTGGCCACGAAACGCTCGGCGGTGCCGCCCGCCCGGCCCAGATAACCACGGGCCAGCGCGCCGCCCAGGTACAGCTCACCGGCAAGGCCCACCGGCAGTGGATTGAGATCAGCATCGAGCACATAACCGCTGCGCTCGCCGACCACACTGCCGATTGGCGCGTAGGCCGCACCACAGTGATCATCAGTGCCGGCCTTCCAGATCAGCGGCGTGACCACGGTTTCCGTCGGGCCGTAACCGTTGATGATGTACTGCGGCTTGAGGGCGCGTTTGGCCAGTTCGAAACTCGCCACCGGCACCGCATCGCCACCGAAGCAGTAGATGCGCACCGGCGGCGGGTTGCCGTTTTGCTCGGCATGTTCAGCCAGCTGCTGCAAATACACCGGCGGGAACGCTGCCACGGTCACGCCATGCTCATGCAGGGCGTTGTAGGTCTGCTCGGCAGTCCACAGGCTGTCGTCACGGATCAGCAAGCGTGCACCGTGAGTCAGGGTGGTCAACCAGCGCTCATGCGCGCCGTCGAAGGCGAACGACATGAAGTGCAGCTCGCAATCGGCCTCACTCATTTCATAACGCTGACCGATCGCCTGGCAGTGCATCGCCAATGGGCCGTGAGCGACACCGACGCCTTTCGGCTGGCCGGTCGAACCGGAGGTGTAGATCACGTAGGCGAGGTTGCCCGGCTGCACCGCGACATCCGGTGCGCTGTCCGAGTGCGCGGCCAGCTCCAGTTGATCCAGCTCCAGCACATGCAGGTTGTCCTGCGTTGGCAGCACCTGACGCAGACTCGAATCACTGAGCAGCAAGGCAATCCCGGAATCGCGCATCAGATAGCTCAGGCGTTCCCGCGGATACGTGGCGTCCAGCGGCACATAAGCACCGCCAGCCTTGAGCACCGCGAGCAACGCCACGATCATGTTTTCGCTACGCGGCAGCGCCACGCCGACGCGTACTTCCGGGCCGACGCCTTCGGCGATCAAGGCATGGGCCAGACGGTTGGCGCGGGCGTCGATCTGGCCGTAACTGAAGAACTGGTCATTGAAGATCAGCGCCGTCTGCTCACCACGCTGCACCGCCCACTGGGCAATACGCTGATGCACGGCCACTTCTTGCGAAAGTGCCGGCAGCGCCTGCGCGGCCGCCACCTGACCGGTCGGCAGACCAATGCGCCCCAGCGGTTGCGCCGCATCCTCGGCCAGCGCCGCGAGCAAGCCTTCCATGTTGCTGCGAATGCCTTCGACGGTCGCCCGATCGAAATGCTCACGCAGGAACATGTACTCGATCACCAGCCCTTCTTCGAGCGTGACCATCAAGTCCATCGGGAAGTTGGTCAGGCCGGCGTTGCTGATCTCGCCAAACTTCAGCGAGTCATCGCGCCACTCGCGCAGCGCCTGATCGATCGGGTGGTTCTCGAACACGATGATGCTGTCGAACAGCGATTGCCCGGCACGTCCGGCCCAGCGCTGCACGTCGGTGAGCGGGGTGTATTCGCGCTCACGCATTTCCAGGTTGAAGTCCTGCAAGTCGCGCAGCCAGTCGCCAACCGCCTGCTCGGCCGGTACGTCCTTGATCACCGGCAAGGTGTTGATGAACAGACCGAGGATCGATTCCGACGCCGGCAGACTCGCCGGGCGCCCCGCCACTGTCGCGCCGAACGCGACACAGCGCTGGCCGCTGTAACGGCTGAGCAGCATCAGCCACGCGCCCTGCACCAAGGTGTTGAGGGTCACGTGCTGAGCTTGCGCGAAGGCTTTGAGCTGTTCGGTGCGAGCTTCGCCCAAGCGGCTGTACAACGCCTCGTGGCCGCGACCGCTGCCGGTACGCGCCACGGCATCCGCCAGGTAGGTCGGCTCGTCAAGCAGACGCAAATGCTCACGCCAGAACCCTTCACTGGCGTTGCCATCCTGCTGTTGCAGCCAATTGATGTAGCGACGGTACGGCACGGCGTCGGCCAATGGCTTGCCGGAGTACTGGCTCAACACCTCGCCGATCAACTGCGAACTGCTCCAGCCGTCGATCAGGATGTGGTGATAGGTCCAGATCAGTTGATAACTGTCCTCGCTCACCTGCACCAGGGTCAGGCGTTGCAGCGGCGGCTGATCGAGATCGAAGCCCTTGGCCCGCTCGGCATCGGCCAACGCTTGCAGCGCTTCGGCCGAGTGATCCTGCTCACGCCAGTCGAGCAGGCTGATCGGCAATTGCGGATCAGCCAGGACGAATTGCAACGGCTCGGCCATGTCCTGCCAGAGGAACCCGGTGCGCAGAATGTCGTGGCGCCGGCTGACGGTTTCCCAGGCGTCTTTCAAGCGCGCCGGGTCAAGGCCCTGCACCGGAATGCACAACTGGTTGATGTAGAGATCCGCTTCCGGCGAATTGAGGCCGAGGAACAGCATGCCCTGCTGCATCGGCGACAGGCGATAGAGCCCGGCCAACTGATCTTGTGCCAACGGCAACTCGGCGACTTGCGCCTCGCTCAAACCGTGCAGCGGCATATCGACCAGCGTGGCCACCGGTGCGTCCGAACTGACCCCGACACGCTGGGCCAGTTGGCCGATGGTCGGGTGCTGGAACAGGTCCTTCGGACTCAGTTCCAGGCCTTGCTGACGGGCGCGGCTGACCACTTGAATCGAGATGATCGAATCGCCGCCCAAGGCAAAGAAGCTGTCGCTGGTGCTGACCTGCGCCAGTCCCAGAACATCTTTCCAGATGTCCACCAACGCCTGCTCGGTGGCGTTGACCGGTTCGACGTGTTGTTGCGCCGCCGTCAGTTCCAGTGCCGGCAAGCGCTTGCGATCGATCTTGCCGTTAGGAGTCAACGGCATCTGCGCCAGCCATAGGCGATGGGTCGGCACCATGTAATCCGGCAGGGTGGCGCCCAGCCAGGTGCTGAGGTTGTCCTGCAATTCACGTTGCTGCTCGGCGCTGGCACCGACCATGGCCAGATCGGTCGGCACTAGGTAGGCGATCAACTGTTGGCTGCCCGAGACTTCACTGGCCACCACCACCGCTTCACGCACGGCGGCATGCGCCACCAGACGCGCTTCGATTTCGCCGAGTTCGATACGCAAACCGCGAATCTTCACTTGATGGTCGATGCGGCCCATGTATTCCAGCTCACCCTCTTCGCGTTCACGAATCAGGTCGCCGGTGCGGTACATGCGCTCGCCGTTGCTGGCGAGTGGATTGGGCACGAAGCGTTCGGCAGTCATTGCCGCACGGCCCAGGTAACCACGGGTGATGCCGGCGCCGGACAGGTACAGCTCAGCGGAAACTCCTTGCGGAACGAGGTGCAGATCGGCGTCGAGCAAATGGCTGGCGCTGTGCTCGAGAACACGACCGATGCGCGGCTGGCCACCGGCGGTGCGGCGAGTCCAGGTCGAATAGGTGGTGTCTTCCGACGGGCCGTACAGATCGTAGACATGCTCAACGGTGGGTTGTTGATACAGCGCGTCGACCAGGCCTTGCTTGAGTGGTTCCCCAGCGAGATTGATGATGCGCACACTCGGCGGAATCTGCCCGGCGCGTTGCAGTGCAGCAATGGCCGACGGCACGGTGTTGATCAGGCGTACCTGATCGCGAGCCGGCAACTGCGGCAACTCCAAAGCGTTACGCGCAATGATCAGCGAACCGCCGTTGGCCAATGTGACAAACAGCTCCCACACCGACAGGTCGAAGCACACCGAAGTTGACGCCAGCACGCCTTGAATATCGTCGCGACTGTAAACCTTGGCCGACCAGTCGATCAGCGCCATGACGTTGCGATGGGCAATCGCCACGCCTTTCGGTTTGCCAGTGGAACCGGAGGTGTAGATCACGTAGGCGAGGTTGTCCGGTGTGACCGATGTCTGAGGTGCGCTAGCCGGATAAGCGTTCAGCGAAACCTGATCCATCAGCAGCACTTGCGTATCGCCCGGCACGCTCAGCGTCGCAGCGACCGCTTGCTCGGTGAGCAGCACCCGCGCACAGCTGTCTTCGAGCATGTAGGCAACGCGATCGGCCGGGTAATCCGGGTCCAGCGGCACATACGCGCCACCGGCCTTGAGCACCGCCAGCAAGGCAATCAACAATTGCTCGGAACGCGGCATCGCCACGCCCACGCGCACTTCCGGGCCGACACCCAGTTCGATCAGTTTGTGCGCGAGACGGTTGGACTGCGCATCCAGCTCGGCGTAGGTCAGTTGCGTATCGGCGAAGGTCACCGCCAACGCATCCGGCGTCGCCGCCACCTGACGGGCAATGCCCTGATGAATGCACAGCTCGGTGACGAAATCGGTCTCGGCACTTGGGCCGTTATCGATCAGGTTCAACTCGCTGAGGGTACGTTCGCCCGACTCGCTCATTTGCCCGAGCAGGCGCTGCAAGTATTCGCTCAACTGCACAACGCTGTGCGCAGCAAAGCTGTCGCACTGGTAGCTGAAGTGCATCGACAACTCGTCGCTCAAATGCACCAGCAGCGTCAGCGGATAGTTGGTCTGTTCATGGTTGTTGATCTCGCCGAAACGCAATTCCTGCGGCGCGCCCTGCGCCAGCGCCTCGGACACCGGGTAGTTCTCGAACACCAGAATGTTGTCGAACAGCGCTTCACCGTTGCGCGCCGCCCAACGCTGAATGTCGAACAACGGCGTGTGTTCATGCTCACGCAGCGTCAGGTTTTGCGCCTGCACGCTCTGCAACCAATCGCCTACGCTCGATTGCGAACGTGGGCTGGCGATCACCGGCAAGGTGTTGATGAACAGACCGATCTGCTGCTCGACGCCTTTGAGTTCTGTCGGACGCCCCGCCACCGTAGCGCCGAACGCCACGCTTTGCTGACCGGTCAAGCGCTGCAACAGCAGCAACCAGGCCGCTTGAATCAGCGTATTCAGGGTGACTTTCTGCTGCCGGGCGAACTCGCCCAACAGCCGCGTTTGCGCCGCGTCGAGCACACAGAAATGTTCGCCGTGGCCGTCTCGCGGGGCGTCGCCACGCTGCGCCTGAAGTGCCTGCGCCAACAGGGTTGGCGCTTCCAGATCAGCCAGTTGCGCGGTCCAGTAATGTTCGCTGGCCTGCACGTCCTGACGCTGCAACCACTCGATGTAATCGCGGTAGCGCCCGGCCTGCGTTGGCTGGGCGATGCCGCTGTAGCGCTGCAGGACTTCACCGAGCAACTGCGAATTGCTCCAGCCATCCATCAGAATGTGATGGTTGGTGTAGATCAAATGGCAGCGCTGATCGTCGAGGCGCACCACGACCATACGCAGCAGCGGCCCCTGGCTCAGGTCGAAACCTTGTGCCTGCTCGGCGGCGGCCAGCGCGTTCAACTCGCCCAGGCAATCGCTGCGCTCACGCCAGTCAAGCACACTGAACGGCATGTCCAGTTGCTTGTGTACCACTTGCACCGGACGCGCCAGTTCACCTTGCCAGACGAAACTGGTGCGCAGGATGTCGTGGTTGTCTACCGCCGCTTGCCAGGCCTGCTGGAAGCGCTGCGGGTCGAGGCCTTCGACGTCGAGCCGGACCTGGTTGATGTAATCACCGGTGGCCTGTTCGTAGAGGCTGTGGAACAGCATGCCCTGCTGCATCGCCGACAGCGGATAGACATCGGCAATCTGCTGGGCCGGCAAAGGCAAGCCGTCGAGTTGTGCCTGGGTCAGCGCCGCCAAAGGGAAGTCCGACGGCGTCAAGCCTTCGACGCCCGGGGTCAGGCAATGGTCGATCAAAGCGGCCAGTTCTTCGGCGTAATCCGCCGCCAGTGCTTCGATCACGGCGTTGTCGAAACGCTCGCTGCTGAAGGTCCAGCCCACGCGCAATTCGCCGCCATACACCTGACCGTTGAGGGTCAGCCAGTTGCCCATTGGCGCGTCCGGACTCTGGTCGAGACCGGCATTGTCCGGCGCCGGTGCAAACAGCGCGCCGTCATCGCCCTCGAAACTGCCGTCGAACTGGCCGAGGTAGTTGAAGGTGATGCGCGGCGTCGGCAAGGCGCGCAGGCTCTGTTGTGCCTGAGCATCGCCAAGGTGACGCAGTGCGCCGAAACCGATGCCTTTGTCGGGGATCGAGCGCAGTTGTTCCTTGATCTGCTTGATCGACTCGCCCGGCGTAGCCGCAGGGGTCAGACGCACCGGGAACAGACTGGTGAACCAGCCCACGGTGCGGGTCAGATCGACACCGTCGAACAGCTCTTCACGACCATGACCTTCGAGCTGAATCAGCGTCGATGGCTGCCCGCTCCAACGCCCGATCACCCGCGCCAGTGCGGTCAGCAACAGGTCGTTGACCTGAGTGCGATACGCCGCCGGCGCTTCTTGCAGCAGTTGCCGGGTCAACTCCGCGCCAAGCTTGGTCTGTACCGTCTGCGCCAGTCTGTTCTGCTGACCGGCGTCCATGCGCTTGCACGGCAGATCGCTGCCGACATCGCTCAGGCACGCCTGCCAGTAAGCCAGCTCCTGCTGCAACGCCGCGCTGTTGGCGTAGCGCTGCAAGTGCTCGCTCCAGTCCTTGAAGGCGCTGGTTTTCGACGGCAGGCTCAGCGGCTGCGCATCGAGCAATTGCTGATAAGCGTTTTGCAGGTCTTCCAGCAGAATCCGCCACGACACACCGTCGACGGCCAGGTGATGAATCACCAACTGCAAGCGCTGCGTGCCATCGGCCAGATTCGCCAACACGGCGCGCAACAGCGGCCCGTTCTGCAAATCGAGGCTGCGTTGCGCGCGGTTGCCCAAGGCTTCCAGCGCAGCCGCATCGGCGACATCTTCCTGCCACAGCAGGTTGTGCGGCTGATCTTCAACCGCGCGGTGCTCGGCCTGCCACACGCCGTTGTGCTGAGTGAAGCTCAGGCGCAAGGCATCGTGATGCGCGACCAGCGCGCGCAAGACTTGCTCGATTTTCTCCGCGTCCAGCGGCTGACGCGGCTTGAGCAGCACCGACTGGTTCCAGTGCTGACGCTCAGGGATGTCGTCTTCGAAAAACTGCTGCTGGATCGGCAGCAGCAACGCCGCGCCGGTCACCGCTTGT
The DNA here is from genome assembly GCF_028656995.1 of Pseudomonas sp. TNT2022 ID642. Lineage (NCBI taxonomy): Bacteria > Pseudomonadati > Pseudomonadota > Gammaproteobacteria > Pseudomonadales > Pseudomonadaceae > Pseudomonas > Pseudomonas sp. TNT2022 ID642. The sequence continues at coordinate 9,543 of NZ_JAMDGW010000026.1, forward strand.
TGGTCGATGCTCGATACGTCATCGCCCAACTGCGCGACCAGGGCCAGACGCTGAATGGTCTGGTGCTGGAACAAGTCTTTGGGATTGAGGCGAATGCCGGCCTGCCGTGCGCGGCTGACCACTTGAATCGAGATGATCGAGTCGCCGCCCAGTTCGAAGAAGTTATCGTTGAGGCCGACTTGCGGCAGCTTCAGCACGTCTTGCCAGATTGCCGCCAAACGCTGCTCCAGCTCGCTTTGCGGTGCCTGATAGGCCTGCTGCGCCTGACTGGCATCCGGCGACGGCAACGCGCTGCGGTTGAGTTTGCCGTTGGCGGTCAGCGGCAATTGCGCGAGCAGCAACAGGTGCGCCGGGATCATGTGATCCGGCAGGTTTTCCTTGAGTTCGGCACGCACGCGGTCGCGCCACTGCGCCTGTTCCGCTGGGCTGGCGTCGAGCAGCGTGGCATCGCTCGGCACCAGCCAGGCAACCAGTTGTTGGCCGCTGAGACCCGGCTGCGCCAGCACCACGGCTTGGCGTACGGCAGCCTGATCGAGCAGTTGCGCTTCGACCTCACCGAGTTCGATACGGAAACCGCGAATCTTCACCTGATGGTCGATCCGCCCGATGTATTCGATCACGCCGTCAGCGCGATAACGCGCCAGGTCGCCGGTGCGGTACAGACGGCCGCCGTCAGCGGCAAACGGATCGGGAATGAAACGCAGCGTGGTCAGGTCGGCACGGTTCAGATAACCGCGCGCCAGACCGGCGCGACCGACGTACAGCTCACCGATGCAACCTTTGGCCACCGGGTTCAGATCGCCGTCGAGCAAGTACCACGACAGGTCGGCAATCGGCTCGCCGATCGGGCTGCTGGCGTCACGCTGCAAATCGGCCATCGACAACGGCCGGTACGTCACGTGCACGGTGGTTTCAGTGATGCCGTACATGTTGATCAGTTGCGGTGCCTGATCGCCGAAACGCTCGAACCACGGGCGCAGGCTCTTCACTTCCAGCGCTTCACCACCGAACACCACGTAACGCAGCGCCAGTTGTTGCGCGGCGTGTTCCGGGGCGCACGCCACTTGCATCAGTTGCTTGAACGCCGAGGGTGTCTGGTTGAGCACAGTGATGCCTTCGCGACAAAGCAAAGCGAAGAAATCTTCCGGCGCACGGCTGACCTCGTAAGGCACCACCACCAGTTTGCCGCCGTACAGCAGCGCACCGAAAATCTCCCACACGGAGAAGTCGAAGGCGTAGGAATGGAACAGGCTCCAGACATCCTCAGGGCCAAAATCGAACCAGGCCTCGGTGGCTTCGAACAGGCGCAGCACATTGCGATGGGCGAGCAAGGTGCCCTTGGGCTGACCGGTCGAGCCCGAGGTGTAGATCACGTACGCCAGGTTGTCGGCGCTCATGCGCACGTGCGGATTGCTGTCGCTGTAACCTTCGAGGTCTTCGCGATCCTGATCGAGCATCAGGCTGCGCACCGAATCCGGCACCGGCAGACGACCGAGCAGATGGCTTTGGGTCAACAGCAGTCCGATGCCGCTGTCGCCGATCATGTAGGCCAGACGCTCTTCCGGGTAGCTTGGGTCCAGCGGCACATACGCACCGCCAGCCTTGAGAATCGCCAGCAGGCCGACCAGCATGTCGAGGCTGCGCTCCACTGCGAGGCCGACGCGCACGTCCGGGCCGACACCACGGGCGATCAGCTTGTGGGCCAACTGATTGGCGCGGCTATTCAGTTCACCGTAGCTCAAGGATTGCTCGGCATACGTCACGGCAACGGCTTGCGGGGCACGGGCGGCCTGGGCTTCGATCAAGTGATGCAGGCACTGCTCGTTGGGAAAATCGGCCACGGCCGGGTTCCATTGCAACAGCGTCGCCGCGCGTTCGGCGGCATCGTGCAGCGGCAGTTCGGCAATGCGCTGGCCGCTGTCGGCGATGATGCCGTGCAGCAGATTCGTCCAGTGTTGCGACAGGCGCTCGATGGTCTCGAGGTCGAACAGGTCGGTGGCGTAGGTCAGCTCGGCCCAGACGTTATCGGTCGATTCAAAGGTGTTCAGGGTCAGGTCGAACTGCGCGGTGTTCGACGCCCAAGGCAAGCCTTCGATGTGCAGTTGCGGCAAGCGTGTGGCGCCCTGCGCCTGACGCGCCTGGCTCTGGTGGTTGTGCATCACCTGGAACAGCGGGCTGTGGCTGAGGCTGCGTTCCGGTTGCAGCGCATCGACCAGTTGCTCGAACGGCAGATCCTGGTGGGCCTGAGCGCCGAGCACGGTGTTCTTCACTTGTTGCAACAGGCTGCGGAACGTCTGCTGGCTGTCGAACTCGGCCTTGAGCACCTGCGTGTTGACGAAGAAGCCGATCAGCCCTTCGGTCTCGACGCGGTTACGGTTGGCCACCGGCACGCCGACACGGATGTCGGCCTGACCGCTGTAGCGGTGCAGCAAGGTCTGGAACGACGCCAGCAACAGCGCGAACAGGGTGACGTTTTCACGCTGCGCGACTTGCTTGAGGGCGGCGGCCAGTTCGAGGCTCAGCGGTATGTCGCGACGCGCGCCGCGATAGCTTTGCTCAGGCGGACGCGGACGGTCGGTCGGCAGCTCCAGCAACGGTTGATCGCCATCGCCGAGTTGCGCGGTCCAGTAGCTCAACTGACGCTCGCGTTCACCAGCGTCCATCCACTGTTTCTGCCATACGGCATAGTCGGCGTATTGCACCGGCAACGCCGGCAATGTCGCGGTCTGGCCCTGGCTGTACGCGGCATAGAGCGCCACCAGTTCATCGACCATGATGTTCATCGACCATCCGTCAGAGACGATGTGGTGCAAGGTGATCACCAGCGCATGATCATCGGCAGCCAGACGCAGCAGTTTCACCCGCAGCAGCGGGCCTTGCTGCAGGTTGAACAGGTGCAGGGTTTCTGCGGCGACCAGCGCTTGCAGCGCTGCGTCGTCCAGCCCCGCCACGTCCTGCACTTGCAGATCCAGCGTGCCTTGCGCCTGGATCACTTGCAGGGTCTGGCCCTGCTGTTCGACGAAGCAGGTGCGCAGGGATTCGTGGCGCGCGATCAGCGCATTGAAGCTGTGCTGCAACGCCGACAGATCCAGTTCACCGCGCAGACGCAGCGCCGCCGGAACGTGGTAAGCGCTGCTGGTCGGTTCCAGCTGCCAGAGGAACCACTGGCGCTCCTGCGCATAGGAAAGTGCCATCGGTTGCGTACGCGGCAGCGCGACAATCGCCGGTTCCTGAGTGGCCTGATCGACACCCAAAGCAGCAACGAAATCTTCCAGCGTGCTGTGTTCGAACAGCGTGCGCAGCGGCACTTGAACGTTCAGCGCCTGACGCACACGGGAGACCACTTGGGTCACCAGCAAGGAATGGCCGCCAAGCTCGAAGAAGTTGTCACTCAGGCCGACACGTTCAAGCTTGAGCACCGCTTGCCAGATCTCGGCGACGGTATGTTGGGTCGCGGTTTGTGGTGCAACATAAGTCGATTGCAATTGGCTGGCGTCTGGCGCCGGCAAGGCTTTGCGGTCGACTTTGCCGTTCGGGGTCAGCGGCAGTTGCGCGAGGAACAACAGGTGCGCCGGCACCATGTATTCCGGCAGTTCGGCCTTGAGGCTGGCTTTCAATTCAGCGCGCAGTTCGACTTCATCAATCGTGCTCGCGGATGGCACCACATAGCCGACCAGTTGCGGGCCGGTCGGGCCGTCCTGCGCGACGACGACGGTTTCACGCACGCTGTCCAACGCAAGCAAACGCGCTTCGATTTCGCCAAGCTCGATACGGAAACCACGGATTTTTACCTGGTGGTCGATGCGCCCGATGTATTCGATCACGCCTTCTGCGCGATAACGGGTCAGGTCGCCGGTGCGGTACAGACGCGCGCCGGTTGGCGAGAACGGGTCCGGTACAAAACGTTCGGCGGTCAGGCTCGGGCGCTGGAAGTAACCGCGCGCCAGACCTTCACCGCCAATCAGCAATTCACCCGGTGCGCCGAGCGGATTCAGCTCAAGGTCACTGCCGAGAATGTACAGCGCGGTGTTGTCGATCGGCGTGCCAAGGAATGGACGGCTATTGTCCGCGCTCAGCGCATGTTGCGCCGACCAGATCGTCGTTTCGGTCGGGCCATAGAGGTTCCACACGCTCGGCGTCAGCGCCAGCATGCGCTGGGCCAGTTCCTGCGGCAGTGCTTCACCGCCGCAGAGGAATGTGCGGCCTTTAAGAATCGTGGCGTTCTCGTTGTCGAGCAGCATGCGCCAGGTCGATGGCGTGGCTTGCAACATGCTGACGGCGTGGCGCTCGATCAGTTCGAGCACTGCTTGCGGATCCTGATGCACGTCCTTGCCGGTCAGCACCACGCAGGCGCCAGCCAGCAGCGGGCCGTAGATTTCCAGGCCGAAAATATCGAAGGAGAACGTGGTCAGCGACAGCATGCGATCCGCAGCGGCAATCCCCGGCTGCTTGATCATGCTCGCGACAAAGTTGCGCAGCGCCGCGTGGCGCACCATCACGCCTTTCGGTTTACCGGTGGACCCGGAGGTGTAGATCGTGTACGCCAGATGCTCGCCATTGACGGCGACGCTCGGCGCGGTCTGTGGATAAGTCGCCAACCAGTCACCGGGCTGATCGAGCAACAGGGTTTGCACACCCGCCGGGATCGGCAACTGCGCCTGCAAATGCGCCTGTGTCAGCAGCAATTGCAGACCGCTGTCCTCGATCATGTAGGCCAGACGATCCTCGGGATACGCCGGATCCAGCGGCACATACGCGCCGCCAGCCTTGAGGATCGCCAGCAGGCCGACGATCATTTCGACGCTGCGCTCCACCGCGATGCCGACCAATTGATCCGGGCCGACGCCGGCCTTGATCAGGTGATGCGCCAGTTGATTGGCCCGGGCATCCAGTTCGCCATACGTCAGTACGTCGTCGCCGATGATCAGCGCCGTGGCTTGCGGGTTTTGCTGCGCCTGCAAGGCAAAGTCCTGCTGCACGCAGTCGGCCTGGGCGCTGTGATCCGCCACGCGCAACCAGTCCTGCAACAACACGCCGTGTTCAGCGCTGTCCAGCAGCGGCAGTTCACCGACCCGCTGGGTTGGCGCGGCGATGATCCCCTGCAACAGGTTCTGCCAGTGACGCGCCAGACGCTCGACCGTTTGCGGCTTGAACAGATCGGTGGCGTAGGTCAGTTCGGCGGCGAAACCGTCATTCGATTCATAGGTATTGAGGGTCAGGTCGAACTGCGCGGTGCGCCCTTCCCACTGCACATCCTCGACGCTCAGCTGCGGCAGTTGTACCGCGCCACGCCCCTGATCACGACTGGTCTGATGGTTGAACATCACCTGGAACACCGGGCTGTGGCTCAGGCTGCGTTCCGGTTGCAGCGCTTCGATCAACTGCTCGAACGGCAGATCCTGATGCGCCTGCGCGGCCATCGCCGCTTGCTTGACCTGCGCCAGCAGTTGGTTGAACGGCAACTGGCCGTTGACCTCGGCATTGAGTACCTGGGTGTTGACGAAGAAGCCGATCAGGCCTTCAGTTTCGACCCGGTTGCGGTTGGCGGTCGGCACGCCGACGCGAATCTGCGCCTGACCGCTGTAGCGATGCAGCAAGGCCTGGAACGACGCCAGCAACACCATGAACAGGCTGGCGCCTTCGCGCTGGGCCAGTTGTTTGAGCGCATCGCCGAGGGCGACTGGCAGGTCCAGTTGCAGACGTGCACCGCGCAGGCTTTGCACCGCCGGACGCGGAAAATCGATCGGCAATTCCAGCACCGGCTGCTCGCCGTCCAGCGTCTTGATCCAGTAAGCCAGTTGCCGCTCACGCTCGCCCGCTTCCAGCCAGTGGCGCTGCCAGATCGCGTAGTCGGCGTATTGCACGTCCAGTTCCGGCAATGTCAGTGGCTGCCCGGCGGTGTCGGCGGCGTAATGCTGGATCAACTCGTTGACCAGCACTTTGATCGACCAGCCATCGGAGATGATGTGGTGCTGGACCAGCACCAGCACATGATCGTCATCGGCAACTTTGAGCAATGCCACGCGCAGCAGCGGGCCTTGTTGCAGATTGAACGGGCGCGCGGTTTCGCTTTCGACGAACGTCTTGATCGCCGCCTCTGCGCCAGCGGCGTCGAGGCCGGCCGGCAACGGTGTCAGGGAGATGCTCAGCGGCAACTGCGGGTGAATCACCTGGCAGAAGGTTTCACCGTGCTCGGCAAATGTGGTGCGCAAACTCTCATGGCGCGCGGCCACGGCATTGAAGCTGCGTTCCAGCGCCGCCACGTCCAGCGCGCCCTTGAGGCGCAAGGCGCTGGGAATGTGATACGCGGTGCTGTGCGGGTCCATTTGCCAGAGGAACAGTTGACGTTCCTGAGCGTACGACAGAGGAATGGCGGCGAACCCGGAGCGTGTTTCCGGGATCGGCAGGTTGGCCGGAGAGACGCCCTCTTCGAGCATCTTTTCCAGGTACAGCTTACGTTTGTCCAGCGGCAGAGTGATAAAGCGCTTGGCTACCCTCAAAGCAACACTCTTGTCCATCAGACTTCCTCCATATCGTCAAGCAGGGCTTCCAGCTTGCTCAGTTTCTGTTCGTTGATTGCCCCGCCTCCTGTATCGAGTCGAGCGACGAAGTCACTCAGGACGGGGTGCTGGAATAACAGTTGCGGGGTCAGCGTCAGGCCCAGTTCAAGGGCCATGCGCGACACCACGTTGACCGCCAGCAGCGAGTGCCCGCCCAGTTCGAAGAAGTGATCGTTCAGACCGATGCGTTCAACCTCGAGCACTTGCTGCCAGATCACCGCGACCTGCTGCTCAAGCTCACTCTGCGGCGCGACGTACGCGGCCTGCATCTGGCTGGCATCCACCGCAGGCAGGGCCTTGCGGTCGAGTTTGCCGTTGGGGGTCAGTGGCAACTGCTCAAGGAACAGCAGGTGCGCGGGAATCATGTAGTCAGGTAACGAAGACTTGAGGCCAGTCTTTAGTCCGTCGCGCAGTTGCCGCTGGGCTTCGCCGTCGTACAGATCCAGTTGCGGGGCGACCACATAGGCCACCAGTTGCGCACCGCCCTCGCCTTCAACGGCAAGCACCGCCGCTTCGGTGACTGCCGGTTGAGCGAGCAATCGCGCCTCGATCTCCCCCAGTTCGATGCGGAATCCACGAATTTTCACCTGATGGTCGATCCGGCCCATGTACTCCAGCTCACCCTCTTCGCGCTCACGAATCAGGTCGCCGGTGCGGTACATGCGCTCGCCATTGCCGACGAACGGGTTCGGCACGAAGCGCTCGGCAGTCATCGCCGCACGGCCCAGATAACCACGAGTGATACCGGCGCCGGACAGGTACAGCTCGGCGGAAATCCCTTGCGGCACCGCTTGCAGATCGGCGTCAAGCAAATGACTGACGCTGTGCTCGAGAGCACGACCGATACGCGGCTGGCCACCGGCGGTGCGGCGAGTCCAGGTCGAATAGGTGGTGTCTTCCGACGGGCCATAGAGGTCGTAGACATGCTCTACGGTTGGCTGCTGATACAACGCGTCGACCAGGCCTTGCTTGAGTGGTTCACCAGCCAGATTGATGATGCGCACGCTCGCAGGAATCTGCCCGGCGCGTTGTAGTGCAGCAATGGCCGACGGCACGGTGTTGATCAGGCGTACCTGATCGCGAGCCGGCAACTGCGGCAACTCCAAAGCGTTACGCGCAATGATCAGCGAACCGCCGTTGGCCAATGTGACAAACAGCTCCCACACCGACAGGTCGAAGCACACCGAAGTCGACGCCAGCACGCCTTGAATATCGTCACGGCTGTAGACCTTGGCCGACCAGTCGATCAGCGCCATGACGTTGCGATGGGCGATGGCCACGCCTTTCGGTTTGCCGGTGGAACCCGATGTATAGATCACATAGGCGAGGTTGTCCGGCTGCACCGTGGTTTGAGGTGCAACCGTTGAATATCCGCTCAATGACACCTGATCCATCAGCAGCACTTGCGTATCGCCCGGCACGCTCAGGGTTGCGGCAACGGCCTGCTCAGTGAGCAGCACCCGCGCACGGCTGTCTTCGAGCATGTAGGCAACGCGATCAGCCGGGTAATCCGGGTCCAGCGGCACATACGCGCCACCGGATTTGAGCACCGCCAGCAAGGCAATCAGCAACTGTTCGGAACGCGGCATCGCCACGCCCACCCGCACTTCCGGGCCGACACCCAACGCGATCAGTTTGTGCGCGAGACGGTTGGCTCGCGCGTCCAGTTCGGCGTAGGTCAGTCGCGTATCGGCGAAGGTCACCGCCAGCGCATCCGGAGTTGCTGCCACTTGGCGGGCAATGCCTTGATGAATGCACAGCTCGGTGACGAAATCAGTGTCGACACTCGGGCCGTTGTCGATCAGGTTCAACTCGCTGAGCAAGCATTCGCCCGCGCCGGTCATCTGGCTGAGCAAGCGCTGCAAATGCGCACCCAACTGCGCCACGCTGGCCGGGGCGAAGCTGTCGCGCTGATAGCTGAAATGCACCGACAGTTGCGCGCCCATGCTCACCAGCAAGGTCAACGGATAGTTGGTCTGCTCCTGATTGACCACCGCGCCGAAACGCAACCCCTGCGGCGCGCCACGCTCCAGCGCTTCGCCAATCGGATAGTTCTCGAACACCATCAGGCTGTCGAACAGCGCATCACCGCCCTGCCCGGCCCAGCGCTGAATGTCCGCCAGTGGCGTGTGTTCGAACTCACGGGACGCGAGGTTCTGCGCCTGCACGGCTTGCAGCCAACTGGCCAGACTCTGCTGCGTTTGCGGCGCGGCCACCACTGGCAAGGTGTTGATGAACAGACCGATCTGTTCTTCAGCCCCCGGCAGATCCGCCGGACGCCCGGCCACGGTCGCACCGAATGCCACACAGTCCTTGCCGGTGTAACGCTGCAACAGCAACAGCCACGCAGCTTGCACCAGCGTGTTGACGGTGACTTTCGAGGCACGGGCAAATTCACCCAGACGCACGCTCAGGTCGGCGTCCAGCACTTGGTAATGGTCGCCATAACCGACACTTGGCAAAGCGTCGATTGGCCGCGCGATGGCGTTGGCCAGACGCGTCGGCTCTTGCAGATTGCCCAGCGTTGCCAGCCAGTAATTCTCGGCAGCCGCCGCATCCTGACGCTGCAGCCAGCCGATGTAGTCGCGATAGCGACCCGCCGGACGCGGCACCGCTTCGCCGCGATAATGCTGCAGCACTTCGCCGAGCAACTGCGCGCTGCTCCAGCCATCCATCAGGATGTGATGGTTGGTGTAGATCAGGTGATGACGGTCGGTCGCCGTGCGCACCAGCACCAGGCGCAATAACGGCGCACTGTTGAGATCCAGGCCCAGTGCGCGCTCCTCATCAGCCAGGGTTTGCAACGCCGAATCCAGATTAGCCTTGCCGTTCCAGTCGAGTACGCTGAACGGCACCTCGACCTGGCGCTGCACCACTTGCACCGGTTGCGGCAAGTCGCCCTGCCAGAAGAAACCACTGCGCAGGATATCGTGCGCATCCACCACTGCTTGCCAGGCCGCGCGGAAACGCTGCGGGTCGACGCCATCGACGTCGAGGCGCATCTGGTTGATGTAGTCGCCATTGCCGTGTTCGAGCAAGGTGTGGAACAGCATGCCCTGCTGCATCGGCGACAGCGGATAGATGTCATCGATGCCTTGCGGCTCCAGCACCAGCGCATCCAGTTGCGCTTGCGACAGGTGCGCCAGCGGGAAGTCCGACGGCGTCACGCCACGGTTGCCGGTGTCGCAGCAATGGCCGATCAGCGCGGTCAGCTCTTGCACGTAGTCATCGGCCAGACGCTGAATGGTCGCCGCGTCGAACATGGCGCCGCTGTAGGTCCAGCTCAGGTCCAGTTCTCCGCCGAAGACTTTGCCGTTCAGCGCCAGCGGATTGCCCAGCGGCCCTTGCATATTGACTTCGGCACCGCCGGCTTCGCTGGTCGGTGCGAACAAGGCTTGGTCGGCCGCATCGAAACTGCCGTCGAACTGGCCCAGATAGTTGAACGTCAGGCGCGGTGCCGGCAAGCCTTGCAATGCCTTGCGAGACTGCTCATCGCCCAGATGCGCCAGCACACCGAAGCCGATGCCCTTGTGCGGAATCGCCCGCAGTTGCTCCTTGACTTGCTTGAGCGATGCGCCGAGTTCAGCCACCGGCGACAGTCGCGCCGGGAACACACTGGTGAACCAGCCGACGCTGCGGGTCAGGTCAATGCTGTCGAAGAGGTCTTCGCGACCGTGGCCTTCGAGCAAGACCAACGCGTTATCAGCACCGGTCCAGCGCACCATCACTCGCGCCAATGCGGTCAGGAGCAGATCGTTGACCTGCGTGCGATAAGCCTGTGGCGCATCCTGCAAGAGTTGACGGGTCAGGGCTTTGTCCAGTTTGCTGCGGATCGTCAGCGCCTGATCGTGTTGCTGCCCGCCATGCGGATGGTCGTAAGGCAAGGCAGCCGAAGCGCCCTGCAACTGCTGCTGCCAGAAGCCCAGTTCGGCTTGCAGCGCCGGGGTTGCCGCATAGTCCTGCAATGCTGCTGCCCAGGCTTTGACTGCGCTGGTCTTGGCCGGCAATTGCACGGGGTTACCCGCGAGAATCTGCCGATAAGCGTTTTGCAGGTCTTCGAACAGGATCCGCCACGACACGCCGTCGACCACCAAGTGATGCACGATCAGCAACAGGCGTTGCGTACCGTCAGCCAGATTCGCCAACACCGCGCGAATCAGCGAGCCGCCGCTCAATTGCAGACTGCGCTGGGCCTTTTCACCCAGGGCCTCCAGCGCCGCGAGGTCAGCGACCTCTACTTGCCAGAGGATGGTCTCGCCGGCTTGCGTGGCAACGTCGCGATATTGCGCGACCCAACGCTCAGCCTGCTCGGCAAACTCCAGACGCAAGCTGTCGTGATGCAGCACCAAGGCATCCAGCGCCTGCTCGAGCACGTGAGCATTCAGGGGTTGATTGGGTTTGAGCATCACTGACTGGTTCCAGTGATGACGATCGGGAATCGCCTGCGCGAAGAACTCCTGATGGATCGGCAGCAGCGCCGTACTGCCGGTGACCGGTTGCTGATCGATCAGTTGCAGCGCTTCACCGGTCTGCGCCACTGCTGCCAACGCGGCAATAGTCTGGTGCTGGAACAGGTCTTTGGGTGTAAAGCGAATCCCGGCCTGCCGCGCGCGGCTGACCACTTGAATCGAGATGATCGAGTCACCGCCCAGCTCGAAGAAGTTGTCGCTGATACCGACCTGCTCAAGCTTGAGCACGTCTTGCCAGATCGTTGCCAGTTGCTGCTCCAGCGCCGTTTGCGGTGCAACGTAAGTTTGTTGCAGTTGGCTGACGTCCGGTTTCGGCAGGTTCTTGCGATCGAGTTTGCCGTTCGGTGTCAGCGGCATGCGCTCCAGGCGCAAGACATACGCCGGCACCATGTGCCCCGGCAACGTCGCCTTGAGTTGCGCACGCAGATCGTCGGTGAAGTCGGCACGGCTGGAATCGCCCACCACATACGCCACCAGACGCTTGCCACTGCCGGCGCTGCCTTCCTGCGCCACGACCACCGCTTCGCGCACGCCGTCGAGCGCTTGCAGGGCTGCCTCGACTTCGCCCAGCTCAATGCGGAAACCGCGAATCTTCACCTGATTGTCGATGCGATCCAGGTAGTCGAACGTACCATCGGCGCGCTGACGCACCAGGTCGCCAGTGCGATAAAGCAAACCGCCGGTGGTGCTGAACGGGTCAGCGACAAAGCGCTCGGCGGTCAGCCCCGGACGGTTCAGATAACCCCGCGCCAGCCCTGTACCTCCAAGGTACAACTCACCGGCCATGCCTTGCGGCAGCAGGTTCAGATCGGCGTCGAGCACATAAGCGCTACGGTCACCAATGCGGCTGCCGATTGGCGCATACGCAGCGCCACACGGCACTTCGCGCCCGGCCTTCCAGATCAGCGGCGTGACCACGGTTTCGGTCGGGCCGTAGCCGTTGATGATGTAGTCCGGATCGAGCGCACGCTTAACGCGCTCGAAACTGGCGTTGGGCACCGCATCACCGCCGAAGCAATAGATGCGTACTTTCGGCGGATTGCCGACACGCTCGGCGTGTTCGGCCAGCTGTTGCAGGTACACCGGCGGGAAGGCGACCACGGTCACGCCGTGTTCGATCATCGCGTTGTAGGTCTGCTCCGGCGTCCACAAGCTGTCGTCGCGAATCAGCAGCGACGCGCCGTGGGTCAGGCTGGTCAGCCAGCGCTCGTGGGCACCGTCGAAGGCGAACGACATGAAGTGGAATTCACAGTCGCTGTCACGCATTTCATAGCGTTGGCCGATGGCTTGGCAGTGCATGGCCAGCGGGCCGTGGGCGACGCTGACGCCTTTTGGATTGCCGGTGGAACCGGAGGTGTAGATCACATAGGCGAGGTTGTGCGGATCGAGCTGCACCTGTGGTGCCTTGATCGGTAACTCGCGCAAATCGAGACGATCCAGTTCCAGCAACGGCACCGATTCATCGACCGGCAATTGCGCCGACACCGACGAGTCGCTGATCAGCAGCGCCAGCCCGGAGTCTTCGATCAGATAAGCCAGACGTTCGCGTGGGTAGCTGGTGTCCAGCGGCACATAGGCGCCGCCGGCCTTGAGCACGGCCAGCAGCGCGACGATCACCGACTCACTGCGCGGCAGGGCTACGCCAACGCGGGTTTCCGCGCCGACGCCACGGGCGATGAGCGCGTGTGCCAGTTGGTTGGCGCGCTGATCGATCTCGCCGTAGCTGAAACGCTGACCGTTGAAGATCACCGCCGTGCGTTGCGGATTTTCTGCGGCCAGCGCGGCAATGCGCTGATGCACGCCGATGTCGAGCGGGTACGGCTGCGGCTGGTTTTCGGCTTGCTGGCGCGCCTGCTCTTGAGCATCTGCCAAGGCGATTTCACCGAGGTTGCGTTCGGCGGACACGGCGAACTGCTCAAGCAATTGCAGCAGGTGCGCACTGATGCCGGCGATGACATCGCCGGCAAACTGGCCGCGATCAAAGCTGTAGTGCAACGCCAGTTGCTGGCCGAGCGTAACGGCCACGCTCAGCGCATAGTGCGTCTGCTCGAGGTTGCCGACCTCGCCGAATGTCAGTCCTTGTCCGGCCTGACTCAGCGCCTGGGCAATCGGGTAGTTCTCGAACACCAGAATATTGTCGAACAGCGCTTCACCGCCCTGCCCGGCCCAACGCTGGATATCAGCCAGCGGCGTGTGTTCAAAGTCGCGCAGGCTGAGGTTTTGCGCCTGTACCGCTTGCAGCCAGCTGCCAACGCTTTGATCCGGACGCGGCGTGCCGATCACCGGCAAGGTGTTGATGAACAGACCGACCTGCTGCTCGATGCCCGGCAGATCCGCCGGCCGCCCGGCCACGGTCGCACCGAACGCCACGGCTTCGTGGCCGGTGTAGCGTTGCAGCAACAGCAACCATGCTGCTTGCACCAAGGTGTTGACGGTAACTTTTTGCTGGCGGGCAAAGGTTTCCAGCGCCTGGGTGCGCTGCACATCCAGTGTCAGGTAATGATCGCCGTGGCCGCTCTGGTTCTCGCCAGCGGTAGCCGCGCGCGCCAGTCGCGTCGGCTCTTGCAGGGCGGCCAATTGGCCGTTCCAGAAATCCTCACTCAGTTGGCCGTCCTGGCGTTGCAGCCAGGCAATGTAATCGCGATAACGCCCGCCGCCATTCAGCGGCGTGCGACCGTTGTAGCGCTGCAAGACTTCGCCGAGCAACTGCGAGTTGCTCCAGCCGTCCATGAGGATGTGGTGATGGGTGTAAATCAAATGCCATTGTTCGGCGCCGGTCTGCACCAGAACCAGTCGCAGCAGTGGCGCACAGCTCAGATCGAAACCCTGCTGACGCTCGGCATCGGCCAAGGCCGCGAGCGCTGCGGGCTGATCGTCGCGATCGCGCCAGTCCAGCGTGCTGAACGGCAGTTGCACCTGCTTGTGGACGATCTGCAGCGGCTGCGCCAGCTCGCCCTGCCAGACAAAACCGCTGCGCAGAATGTCCTGCGCATCGACGGTGGCCTGCCACGCAGCGCGGAACCGCTCGGGATCGAGACCTTGTACGTCAACGCGCAACTGGTTGATGTACTCACCCGCCGCTTGCTCGTAAAGGGTGTGGAACAGCAAGCCCTGCTGCATCGGCGACAGTGCATAAACATCGTCGAGCTGACCTGCCGGCACCGGCAGCGCATCCAGTTGCGCTTGCGTCACGCGCGCCAGCGGGAAGTCCGAAGGCGTCGCTTGCGCGGCTTGCAACGTGCAGCAATGCTCGATCAGCGCATGCAGTTCGCTGGCGTACTGATCCACCAGTTTCTGCACGGTAGTGCTGTCGAACATTTCGCGGCTGAAACCCCAGCTCATCGCCAGTTCACCGCCATACACCTGACCTTCCACGGTCAGCCAGTTGGCCAGAGGCGCGGCCGGATCCTGCGCGACACCGCTGGTTTCGGCGGACGGTACGAACAGCGCGGCTTCGTCGAACTGGCGGTCGAACTGACCGAGGTAGTTGAAGGTAATCCGTGGCGGCGCCAACTGCTCCAGTTCGGCGCGCACCGCCGGTGCCGCCAGATAACGCAGCACGCCGTAGCCCAGACCTTTGTCCGGCACCGCGCGCAGTTGCTCCTTGATCGCCTTGATCGAACCGTCGAGATCGTCGCTAGCCGTCAGCTTGACCGCGAACAGACTGGTGAACCAGCCAACGGTGCGGGTCAGGTCGATGTCATCGAACAGGTCTTCGCGGCCATGCCCTTCCAGTTCGATCAACGTGCCGGGCTGCTGGCTCCAGCGGCTGATGGTGCGGGCCAATGCGGTCAGCAACAGATCGTTGACCTGCGTGCGATACGCCGCCGGTGCCTGTTGCAGCAACTGGCGAGTGCGCTCGGCGTCGAGGCGCCATTCGATTTTTTCGCCGTGCAGGTTTTGCAGGCTGCCATCGGGACGTTCGCACGGCAGATCCTGCGCAGCTTGATGCTGGGTTTTCCAGTAATCCAGTTGTTCATCGAAGCGTGCAGCGGCGCTTTCGAGGCGCGCGGTCCAGTTCTGGAAGGCAGTGGTCTTGGCCGGCAACTGAATGCCGCCGCCCGCCGCCAATTGCTCGTAAGCCTGCTGAACATCTTCCAGCAGCACCCGCCAGGAAACACCGTCAACTGCCAAATGGTGAATGATCAACGCCAGGCGCTGCGTGCCATCGGCCATCGTCACCAGCAGTGCACGCAGCAGCGGACCGTTCTGCAGGTCGAGGCTGCGCTGGGCTTCGTTGCACAGAACCTGCAATTGTTCAGCGGACGCGGCATCACGCAGCCAAAGGTCAGCGCTGTCCACCAGCGAGCCATGGCTTTGCTGCCAACCGTCGGCGCTTTCGACAAAGCGCAGGCGCAAGGCGTCGTGATGATTGATCACCTGCGTCAGCGCGGCATCCAGCCACTGCGCATTCAAGGTGTCGCGCGGGGTCAGCAGCAGCGACTGGTTCCAGTGTTCACGCAGTGGCATCGCGCGGCTGAAGAAATGCTGTTGGATCGGCCCGAGCGCGGCGACGCCGGTCACCGGCCCTTGGTCTACCGAGGTCTGATTATCCAGCGTGGCAACCAGCGCGAGGCTGCGCACGGTCTGGTACTGGAACAGGTCGCGCGGGCTGAGACGAATCCCGGCCTGCCGCGCACGGCTGACCACTTGAATCGAGATGATCGAGTCGCCGCCCAGTTCGAAGAAGTTGTCTTCGAGACCGACGCGCTCAAGGCCGAGCACGTCTTCCCAGATCGCCGCCAAGGCTTTTTGCAGCGCATCCTGCGGCGCGACGAACGCTTGCTGTGGCGCGGCATCCGGTTGCGGCAAGGCTTTGCGATCGAGTTTGCCGTTGGCGGTGACCGGCAGTTTGCTCAGCGTGATCAGGTAAGTCGGCACCATGAATTCCGGCAGGCTGCCGAGCAGCCACGCCTTGACGTCCTGCTGCCACTGCTCGTCCGCCTGGGCATTTTCCAGCACCAGATAAGCCACCAAGTGCTTGCCGCCCTGCACCAACACCACCGCTTCGCGCACCAGCGGATGCTGCATCAGGCGGGTTTCGATTTCGCCCAATTCGATGCGCAGACCGCGCAGTTTCACTTGATGGTCGAGACGACCGAGGTATTCGATCACGCCGTCGGCGCGCTGACGCACACGGTCTCCGGTGCGGTACAGGCGCGCGCCGGCGTGGAACGGGCACGGCACAAACCGCTCGGCAGTCAGCGCCGGACGCTGGTGATAACTGCGCGCCAGCCCGGCGCCGCCCAGGTACAGTTCGCCGGCCACGCCACTCGGTACCGGCAGCAGCTCGGCATCAAGCACATGGGTGCGCAGGTTGGCGATCGGCCGGCCGATCGGCACGCTGTCGGCGCCTTCGTCAACACACGTCCAGTGGGTCACGTCGATCGCCGCTTCGGTCGGGCCGTAGAGGTTGTAGAGGCCGGCATTCGGCAGTTTGGCGAAGACTTGCAGTTGCGCGTCCAGTGGCAGCGCTTCACCGCTGCAGACGATGCGCTTGAGGCCGACGCAGCTTTCAACGCCCGCCTCGTGAATGAACGCCTGCAACATCGACGGCACAAAGTGCAGCGTGCTGATGCCGTGGCGGTTGATGACGTCGATCAGTTGCAACGGATCGCGGTGCGCACCTGGCGCAGCAACCACCAGACGCGCGCCGGTCAGCAGCGGCCAGAAAAACTCCCAGACCGACACGTCGAAACTGAACGGGGTTTTCTGCAACACCGAATCGCTGGCGTCGAGGCCGTAGGCTTCTTGCATCCAGCACAAACGGTTGACCAGCGCGGCGTGACTGTTGCCAGCGCCTTTGGGTTTACCAGTGGAACCCGAGGTGTAAATCACATAAGCCAGGTTCAGCGAATCGACGCTGACGTCCGGGCGGCTGTCGCTATAGCTGTCGAGCAGGTCCGGCTGATCCAGCGTGATGACCTGCACGCCGTCAGTCGGCAGCGATGCCCGCAAAGCATCCTGAGTCAGCAGCAAGGTGATGCCGCTGTCCTCGATCATGTAGGCCAGACGTTCCTGCGGGTACTCCGGATCGAGTGGCACGTAGGCGCCGCCAGCCTTGAGAATCGCCAGCAGCGCGACGACCATTTCCACCGAACGCAGGGCGCACACACCGACCAGACTGTCGGCCCGCACGCCTTGCTCACGCAGCAAATGCGCGAGGCGGTTGGCGCGGGCATCCAGTTCGGCGTAGCTCAGGGTCTGCTCGCCGAACAGCAGCGCCGGCGCATTCGGCGTGCGCGCGACCTGCGCTTCGATCAGTTGATGGATCGGTGTTTCGGTCGGATAAACCGCGTGGACGTTGTTCCAGTCGTGCACCAGCGTGTGCTGTTCCTCGGCTTCCAGCAGCGGCAACTCGCCGACGCGTTGCGCCGGATCGGCGACCATGGCCGAGAGCAAGCGCAACCAGTGGCGCGCCATGCGCTCGATGGTTGAAGCCTCGAACAAGTCGCTGGCGTAAGTCAGTGCGGCATGCAGTTTTCCGCCCTTCTCGTAGGTATCGAGGGTCAGGTCGAACTGGGTGGTGCGGCTCTGCCAGTCGAGGCTGTCGAGCACCAGGCCGGACGCCGTGCTGAGGCTGGCGATATCGGCCACTTGCGGCTGATGGTTGTACATCACCTGGAACAGTGGCGTGTGACTGAGGCTACGCTCCAGTTTCAGCGCTTCGACCAGTTGCTCGAACGGCAGATCCTGATGCGCCTGAGCGCCGAGCGCGGTTTCCTTGATCGCGCGCAGCAGATCGTCGACCCGCGTCTGACCGTCCAGTTGGGTGCGCAGCACCTGAGTGTTGACGAAGAAACCGATCAGCCCTTCGATTTCGCCACGGTTACGGTTGGCAATCGGCACGCCGACACGGATGTCGGTCTGACCGGTATAGCGATGCAGTAGCGCGTTGAAGGCACCGAGCAACAACATGAACAGGGTGACCTGATGCTGCTGCGCGGTGTTGCGCAGCTGCTCGTCCAGTTGCTCATCAATGGCGAATTCGTAACGGGTGCCGCGATAGCTCGGCATCGCCGGGCGGGCATGATCCAGCGGCAGCTCCAGCACCGGGTGTTCGTCGCCCAGTTGTGCTTGCCAGTAATCGAGCTGGCGCGCCTGTTCGCCCGCCTCCAGCCAACGGCGCTGCCACAACGCATAGTCGCTGTACTGGATCGGCAACGCGGACAGCTGTGGTGGCTGGCCGGCGTCGAAAGCGTCATAGCAACGAATGAACTCGTCGATCAGCACGTTCATCGACCAGCCATCGGAAACGATGTGATGCAGGGTCAGCAGCAGGACATGTTCCTGCTCGGCGAGCTTGAGCAAGGTCACCCGCAGCAACGGGCCGACGGCCAGATCGAACGGCAATACCGATTGCAGCTCAGCGGCGCGGACCACGGCCTGCTCACGCTCGAGGGCCGGCAGCGCACTGAAGTCTTCATGCTTGATCAGCAACGGCGCACTGGCCGGCACTTGCAGCAAGTTGTCGTCCGCTTGGCGCTGGAACACCGTGCGCAGGGTTTCGTGACGCTCGACCAGGCTGGCGAAAGCTTGCTCCAGCGCGCCGAGGTTCAGGCGACCGCTCAGGCGCACCGCGCCCGGCAGGTTATAGGCGCCGCTGTGCGGATCGAGTTGCCAGAGAAACCACATGCGTCGCTGCGCGTAGGACAGCGCTTGGCGATCCTCGGCTTCGATCCCGGCCGGGATCGGAAACCGGGCGAAATCCACACCCTCCTTTTGCAGGGCCGCGAGGAACATCTGGCGCTTTTCCAGGGGCAACCCGATAAACCGGCGAGCAAGTTTCAAGGAGTCTTCAGCATTCATTTCTCAGCATCCGGATCAGTAGGCAGGAAGCACAAAGGCACGTCATCCCTATAAAACGAATGCAGACCGGAAAAATTAGCGAATGAGAATAACTGTCAGGCGGGAGGCAGACAGTGATTCTGCCGCCAACCAAAACCCTGTAGGAGCTGACGAGTGAAACGAGGCTGCGATCTTTTGATTCTGCTTTTCAAAGACAAGATCAAAAGATCGCAGCGTGCCGCAGCTCCTACGGGAGAGAGCTGCGTGAGGGGAAGTTCAGGCGGTGGCGGCCATAGCATGCCGGCGATGGTGTACATCGAGCTGATCCTTGATCACCTTCAATACCTTCGCTTCATGCTCATGAATAAAGAAGTGCCCGCCCGCGAGCATATCCACCGAGAAACTGCCGCGGGTCTCCTTGCTCCAGCCGATCAATTGCTCGGTGGTAGCGCGGTCAGCCTTGCCGCCGAGCACATGCACCGGGCAGTTGAGCAGCGGTCGCGCCAGCGGTTCGAACTTGCCACACAGCTGAAAATCCGCGCGCAGGATTGGCAGGGTCAGGCTCATCAGCTCTTCGTTGGCCAGCACTTCTTCGCTGGTGCCATTGAGTGTACGCAACTGCTCGATCAACTCGGCGTCAGTCTTGGGGTCGGCGAAGCCGCGATCGTAATCGGCCCGCATGGTCGGCGCCGCGGTGCCGGAAGCGAACATCGCCACCGGCTCCGGACAACCCAGCGCACGCAAGGCATGCGCCATTTCGCAGGCCAGCAATGCACCCAGACTATGGCCGAACAGCGCATAAGGCGTCTTGAGTGTCGGGCGCAGTTCCTTGGCCAGTTGCATCGCCAGCCCACGCATAT
Organism: Pseudomonas sp. TNT2022 ID642; assembly: GCF_028656995.1. Taxonomy (NCBI): domain Bacteria; kingdom Pseudomonadati; phylum Pseudomonadota; class Gammaproteobacteria; order Pseudomonadales; family Pseudomonadaceae; genus Pseudomonas; species Pseudomonas sp. TNT2022 ID642. The sequence continues at coordinate 29,220 of NZ_JAMDGW010000026.1, forward strand.
CGGTGTGCAGCGGCTCACCAAAGCGTGCACCGCGCCCCGGCAGCTCAACCGGTTGCAAGTGCAGCCATTGCGGCAGTTTCGGCCGCCAGCGGCTGTAGACCATGGCACTGGCGCCGGAATACGGCAGGCACAGCAGGGTCAGCTTGGTCACCACGCTTTCCTCGAAAAATTCATCTGTAGAGAGAGACGGATCCCGCGTCGGGCAAATTAGTCAGCAACCGGTAAATTCCCCCAACAGGCGCTCGTTAACTGTTCAGGCCAAAACCAATAATGAGGGATCACCGTGGACCTGCAGAGCATTTTGGGCAAACTGTTCGCCAATGCCGGCGCCGTCGGCATCGAAGGCGTTTTTCAATTCGTGTTTGGTCCGCAGCAGGCCTACTGGTCCGAGGTCAAGGCCAGCAGCCGCACCGTGCCCGGACGCCACGCCAGCCCGGACGTGACCATTGAAGTCGCCGAGCGCGATTTCCTCGGGATCATGAGCGGCATGGCCAACGTCGAAGAGCTGTTCGCCAGCGGGCGCCTGAAGATCGGCGGCAACATGGGCCTGGCGACGATGCTGCCGCAGATCATCGAACATGCGATGCACGGCCGCGTCGTGGCGGAAAAAGTCGACATGAACAAGCGTTACCCGACCCCGCCGCGCTTCAGTGAAAAACTCACCGCCAGCCTGCCGACCCAAAGCAGCATCGAACGCCTTGCGCGCAGCGAACTGTCGGTCACCGAGTTCAAAAGCCGCTATCTGCCCAATGGCATTCCCGTAGTGATCAGCAATGCGCTGCAGGACTGGCCCCTGTTCAAGCTCAGCCGTGAGGAATCGCTGGTGCATTTCGCCGAGCTGCAAGGCATCACCCGCCATGGCGACTACGTGAAGAAGACCTTCTCCACCGAGCGTGATTTTCGCTCCACGTCGATGGCCGACTTCATCGCCTCGCTGGACAAACCGGCGGCCAAAGGTGCGAATGGCGAACCACCCGCCTACATGGGCAACAACATCCTGCCGGCGCAGCTGATGCAACAGATCAAATACCCGGCCTACTTCGACGCCTCGTTATTCATTCCGCCGCGTATCTGGATCGGGCCGAAAGGCACATTGACGCCGTTGCATCGTGACGACACCGACAACCTCTTCGCGCAGGTCTGGGGGCAGAAGAAATTCACCCTTGCCGCACCGCATCATCGTGAAGCCTTGGGCACCTGGTCGACGGCGCCCAAGGGCGGTCTGGATGGTTGCGATTTCAACCCGGATGCGCCGGACTACGAGCGCTTCCCCGCCGCTCGGGACGTGACGTTCCTGCGCGTAACGCTGGAGGCTGGGGATCTGCTGTTCCTACCGGAGGGCTGGTTCCATCAGGTGGAGTCGGTGTCGACTTCACTGTCGGTGAATTTCTGGGTGAATTCGGGACGGGGCTGGTAAACAGTTGCCACCTCCGCTTTGTAGGAGCTGTCGAGTGAAACGAGGCTGCGATCTTTTGACTTTAACGATCAAGATCAAAAGATCGCAGCGTGCCGCAGCTCCTACTTGAGATGGCGGTAGCTTTGTATCGCCGAGCCCAGCACCACCGCTCCGGCCACAATCGCCAGCCAGAACCCGCTGCGCGCGCCGAAGGCATCCACCAGCGCGCCAGCGCCAGCAGCACCCATCGCCACGCCGATACTCAAACCGGTCACCAGCCAGGTCAGGCCTTCGGTGAGCTTGGCCGGCGGCACAATGCGTTCGATCAACGCCATCGCCACAATTAGCGTCGGCGAGAAGAACAACCCGGCGACGAACACGGCCACCGACAAGCCGAAAATATTGCTCGCCAGCAACAGCGGCAACGTCGTCACCGCTGTCGCCACGCCGCCGTACAAAAACAGTTGCGGCAACGGCAGTTTCGAGCGCATGGCGCCGAAGGCGATACCGGACAGAAATGAGCCAATACCATAAACCGACAACACGATACTTGCCGCCGCGGGCTGCCCCTGTTGCTGGGCGAACGCGACGCTGACCACATCGATGACGCCGACGATGACGCCCATGGCCGTCATCAACAGCAGTAGCAGTCGCATGTCCGTGGAGCGAATGATCGAGCCTTGATGGTGTTCCTCATGCGGATGCACCGTTGGCTCGGTGCTGCGCTGGGCGACAAACGCTGTAACGCCGATTGCCAGCATCAACAGTCCCGCCAACGGCCCGGCTTCGGGAAACAGCGTCACGCACAATCCGACTGACAGTGGCGCACCGACAATAAAGCAGACCTCATCGAGCACCGACTCCAGCGCATACGCAGTCTGTAGTTGCGGTTGGCCGCGATAGATTTCCGTCCAGCGCGCCCGCACCATCGCCGACATGCTCGGCATGCACCCGGCCAGCGCGGCGAAAATGAACAGCGTCCAGGTCGGCGCCTGCAAGCGGGTGCAGAGCAGCAACATCAACAGTGCCCCGCCGCCGAGCAATGCCGATATCGGGAGAATTTTTCGCTGGCCATAACGGTCAACCAGACGCGACACCTGTGGCGCGCAAAACGCCGTGGCCAAGGCAAACATCGCCGCCACCGCACCGGCCAACGCATAGCCACCCTTCAACTGAGAAAGCATGGTGATCACACCGATACCGGTCATGGAAATCGGCATGCGCGCGATCATCCCGGCCAGCACAAAATTTCGTGCGCCGGGGGCGTTGAACAATTCGCGGTAGGGGTTTGCCATGGGTTGCCGTCTCATCAAGGGCCGCCAAGTTGCCATAGGGTCGGGTGTCGGGGAAGCGAGGAATTGTTGGTGGAATGTGAAGGCCCCCTCGCGAGCAGGCTCGCTCCCACAGGAGGATTTGTGTACGACGCCGATCCAGTGTGAGAGCGAGCCTGCTCGCGAAAGCGTCGGCGAAAACACCACTGCCCTTTCTGCCGAATGAACTCTCACTGTTTGTTACCGGTCAGCTAAATAAGCCCTCACTCAAGGCGCGACCCAGCATGCAAATCTCCCTCGCCCGACAAGTAGCCCTGATCACCGGCGCCAGCTCCGGCATCGGTCACGCTGCCGCCACAGCCCTCGCTGCTGCCGGCGCCGCAGTGGTCATCAACTACAACCGCCAGGCAGAACCCGCCGAAGCATTGGCCCGGCAGATCATCGCTGACGGTGGCCAGGCCATCGCCATCCGCGCCGACGTATCAAAGGAAGACGAGGTTGAACGGCTGTTCGCTGCGGCTATCGATGCCTTCGGCTCACTGGATATTCTGGTGGCCAACTCGGGTATGCAAAAAGACGCCGCTGCTGTGGATATGTCGCTGGACGACTGGAACGCAGTCATCGGCGTCAACCTCACCGGGCAGTTCCTCTGCGCCCGCGCTGCCCTGCGCATATTCAATCGCCAGGGCATTCGTGAAGGCGTTTCGCGCGCCGCCGGCAAAATCATTCACATGAGCTCGGTGCACCAGCGCATTCCCTGGGCCGGCCACGTCAATTACGCCGCGTCCAAGGGCGGCGTCGATCAGTTGATGCAGACCCTCGCGCAGGAAGTCAGCCATCAACGCATCCGCATCAACGGCATCGCGCCCGGGGCGATTCGCACGGCGATCAATAAAGACGCCACCGAAGGCGCGGCCGCTGAAAAGCTGCTTGATCTGATTCCCTACGGACGCATCGGCGATGCTGAAGACGTCGCCAACGCGGTGGTCTTTCTCGCCTCCGACGCCTCCGATTACATCGTTGGCACCACCCTGTTCATCGACGGCGGCATGAGCCTCTATCCGGAGTTTCGCGGCAATGGCTGAGCATCACCTGGAACGACAAAGCCCGATCGACGCCCATGGCATCATCGGCGACATGCGCAGTGCGGCACTGGTCAACGACCGTGGCAGCGTGGATTTTTTCTGCTGGCCGGAGTTCGACAGTCCGTCGATTTTCTGTTCGTTGCTGGATACCCCCGACGCGGGGATTTTCCAGTTGGCGCCGGACTTGCCCGACGCGCGCCGCGAGCAGATCTATCTGCCGGACACCAATGTTCTGCAAACCCGCTGGCTGAGTGAGCGCGCCGTGGTCGAAGTCACCGATCTGCTGCCCATCGGAGACAGTGACGATGCCCTGCCGCTGCTGATGCGGCGGGTGCGCGTGGTCAGCGGCGAAGCGACTTTCACAATGCGCTGCGCCGTGCGCCACGACTACGCCCGAGCCGACACCCGAGCCGAGATGGATCAACAAGACGTGACGTTCAGCGCTGCTGGCCAACCGTCACTGCGCCTGGCTTCGGACCAGCCGATGCAGATCGACGCGCAAGCGGCGGTGGCGCAATTCACCCTCAAGCAAGATGAAACGGCGGCGTTCATGCTCGGGGCGACCGATGATCCACGATTCGCCGAAGGCGCCGGACACTTGTGCATGGAACGCACCCTGAAGTTCTGGCGCGACTGGATTGGTCAGTCGATTTACCGCGGCCGCTGGCGGGAAATGGTCAACCGTTCGGCCCTCGCGCTCAAGCTGCTGACCTCGCGCAAACACGGCGCGATTCTCGCCGCCGCCACCTTCGGTCTGCCGGAAACGCCGGGCGGCGAACGCAACTGGGATTACCGCTACACGTGGATCCGCGATGCCTCGTTCACGGTGTACGCGTTCATGCGCCTGGGTTTTGTCGGCGAAGCCAACGCCTACATGGGCTGGTTGCGCGGACGGGTCAGCGATTGCCACGGGCAACCGGTGAAACTGAATATTCTGTACGCCATCGACGGACAACAGGAATTGCCGGAAACCGAACTTGATCACCTGTCGGGACACGGCGGCGCGAAACCGGTGCGCATCGGCAATGGCGCGTACGACCAGATCCAGCTCGACATCTTCGGCGAGCTGATGGACGCGGTGTATCTGGTCAACAAATACGGCGACGCGATTTCCCACGAAGGCTGGAAACATGTGCGTGAAGTCGTCGATCAAGTTTGTGAGACGTGGCAGACCACGGATGTCGGCATTTGGGAAATGCGCGGTGAGCAGCATCACTTTCTGCACTCGCGGCTGATGTGCTGGGTAGCGCTGGACCGGGCGATTCGTTTGGCGTCGAAACGTTCGCTGCCGGCACCGTTTGCGCAATGGGATCAGACCCGGCAAGCGATATATGCCGATATCTGGGACAACTTCTGGAATGAAGAGCGCGGGCATTTCGTGCAGTACAAGGGTGGCACGGCGCTGGATGGCTCGATGCTGTTGATGCCGTTGGTGCGCTTCGTCAGCGCCAAGGATCCGCGCTGGTTGTCGACCCTCGAAGCCATCGAAAAGACGTTAGTGCGCGATGGCATGGTGTATCGCTATCGCAATGACGACAGCAATATCGATGGCCTGGCTGGCACCGAAGGCGCCTTCGCCGCGTGCTCGTTCTGGTACGTCGAATGCCTGGCCCGCGCCGGGCAAGTGGAAAAAGCTCATTTGGAGTTTGAGCAATTGCTGCGTTATGCCAATCCGCTGGGGTTGTATGCCGAGGAATTCGACAGCCATGGCCGGCATCTGGGCAATACGCCGCAAGCACTGACGCATCTGGCGCTGATCAGCGCGGCGAGTTTTCTGGATCGACGCTTGAGCGGGGAAAAGAGTGAGTGGCAGCCTTGAACTCGTCCGGTTCTTCGTCAGCGTCTGTCAGACATATCGCACTTTAAACGCCTCTTGTGGGAAGCCGGCCTACACACCACACACATCAACCAGCGCCGAATTTCGGCGCTGGGCCTTGCAGCGGTTACCTGCGGCGACACTTTGTGTAAATCAATGCCCGCAAAAAACTCACAAACACCACGCCAAGCTCCCCTCGTAACTTGCACTTACACCCCGAAATACCTTGTTGCCAGCGGTTACATCCGCCCCTACCATCCACCGCAACGGGCACAGCGGAGCTGTCCAACAAAACCCGAATTCAAGGAACCAGAATGTCCCAGCACGTCCAGCGCAACATCGACGCCCCTCTTCGCACGGGCCTGACCCGCACCCAACTCTGGGAAGCCGCCGACCAAGGCCTGATCAAATGCTGGGAAGTCGGCCGCCAGCGCGCCGCGCGTTTTCCCAATCTCGCCCAACAATGCCGCGACGGCGAATTGCCGGTACTCGGCTGGAAAGGTGGCGTGAGCCGTAGCCTGAAGAAGCTCGAAAAGTACGGCTCGCTGAAGTATCTGGCGCAGTGGCAAGGGCTGCGCGGCGAGGATCTGGATATTGATTTGAGTCAGGAGCGTTCGCTGACCTGTTCGCGGACGAAGATGGTGGTGACGTTTACCCCGGACCGGACGAAATACTTCAATCAAGTAGCGGAAGCCGAGGCCTGACTCCAGGAGAACCCTCTAGGCATTAGGGATCGACTGCAGCGCTGACCGAAAACCGCTCCCGATAAGCCTGCGGCGTTACGCCAATAGCGCGCAGGAAACTGCGCCGCAACGTTTCTTCACTGCCAAACCCGCAATTGGCCGCGATCCGTTTGACCGGCAAGCCGGTGTCGCTTAACAGTCGCCGCGCCGTTTCAACACGGATCAGTTCAATCGCCCGCGCCGGGGTCTGGCCGGTGTCGGCGCGGTAGTGGCGGACGAAGCTGCGTTCGCTCATGCCCGCCTGCTCGGCCAGGGTCAGCACGCCAAGATCGCAGGTGAGGTTTTCGGCGATCCATGCGTGCAACTCATCAAACCGATTGCCCTGATTCTGCAACGACAAAGTCACGCTGAATTGCGATTGCCCGCCCGGGCGTTTGAGGAACACCACCAGATGGCGGGCGACGTCCAGGGCGATGTCGCTGCCCAGATCCTCTTCAACCATCGCCAGTGCCAGATCGATGCCAGCGGTCACCCCCGCAGAGGTCCATACCGGGCCGTCGTTGATGAAAATCGGATTGGACTCGACTTGCAGTTTCGGATGCTGCTGCGCCAATTGTTCGCAGCGGGTCCAGTGGGTGACGACTCGGCGACCGTCGAGCCAGCCACTGGCCGCCAGCAAAAAAGCGCCTGTGCACACCGAGGCCACGCGTCGACATTTGGCGGCGTGTTCGCGTACCCAATCGACCAAAAGCACATCTTCAGCGGCAGGATAAATGCCCCAACCACCGGCGATGATCAACGTATCGCTGGGCGCTTCAGGCAACGGCTCGGCCAACACCGCCAGACCCGCCGACGACATCACCGCCCCGCCGCCGCTGGCAATCACGCTCGGCGCGTACGGGATCGGCAAGCCGCGCTGACGGGCAATATCGTTGGCCGAGGCGAACACCTGCAACGGCCCGGTGACGTCGAGGATCTGCATGTTGGCAAACGCGAGTACGTGGATGGCTTTGGGCATTTGGCGTAATTCGTGGGGTTATTGGCGTATGCGCCAGAACCTACGCGCCTACAGTGAAGCCGTCCACCTCTTTTCATGGAGCAAGAACGATGACGTTGCAGATCGGCTTTCTGTTGTTTCCACAGGTTCAGCAACTCGACCTGACCGGGCCGTACGACGTGCTCGCCTCGCTGCCGGGCGTGCAGGTGCATCTGATCTGGAAGGATCTGATGCCGGTCACCGCCAGCACCGGCCTGCTGCTTAAACCGACCACCACGTTCGAGGATTGCCCGTGTCTGGATGTGATCTGCATTCCCGGCGGCGGCGGTGTCGGGCCGTTGATGGAAGACGCGCAAACACTGGACTTCATCAAACGCCAGGCCCTTCAGGCGAAGTATGTGACCTCAGTGTGCACCGGTTCGCTGGTGCTCGGCGCGGCTGGCCTGCTGCAAGGCAAACGCGCGACCACGCATTGGGCGTATCACGATCTGCTGCCGACGCTGGGCGCGATCGCGGTGAAGGATCGGGTGGTGCGTGACGGCAATCTGTTTACCGGTGGCGGGATCACAGCGGGGATCGATTTTGCCTTGGTGCTGGCGGAAGAGTTGGTGGGGGCCGACGCGGCGCAACTGATTCAGTTGCAATTGGAGTATGCCCCGGCACCGCCGTTCAACGCGGGCAGCCCGGAGACTGCGCCGAGTGCGATTGTCGATGAAGCACGATTGCGCGCCGCGCCATCGCTGAAGCTGCGCACGGAAATCACCGAGCGCGCGGCAGCGAAACTCAACTTGCACTGATTCCCAGGCAAACACAAAACCCTGTGGGAGCTGGCTTGCCAGCGATAGCGGTGGACCAGTCAATGAAGATGTCGGCTGAACAGGCCTCATCGCTGGCAAGCCAGCTCCCACAGGTAAAGGGGTTGACCATAGGTTTGTGTGCTGCCCCGGTTTCCCCCTTCATCCTCACTTGTCCCCGCGCCCCCACCCGTGTAGAAAGCCCTTCCACAAATTTGCACAGGGACTTTCGATGAAGGCTTTGCCATGGCTCTATCTGGCGCTTCTCAGCCTCGGTTACGGATGGGCGCTAAGCTACGGCCACCTCGGCTGGCTGGCTTTGATTTCCGTTGGATTGCTGGTGTTCGCAGGCTTTGCGGTGCGCCAGCAACAGGTGCCGGTCGCACGTTTTCTCGGCCATGGCCTGTTCATCGTGCTGGCCTTGGCGCTGGCTCTGCACTGGCTGCCGGGCTTCGCCAACGGTCGCGCCATTGATCCGCAACGCTTCACAGACAACGCCGTGCCGTTCGCGATGTACCTGAATCTTGATAAACCGCTGGTTGGCTTCTGGCTGTTGCTGGTTTGCCCATGGATTGTCGGGCGACGTTCGTTGCGCCTCAGCGTGTACGCCACCGCCCTCGCCCTGACCTTGAGCGCGATTCTCGCCCTCGGCGGCGCGCTGTTGCTGGGCGTGATCGCTTGGGCACCGAAATGGCCGGATGTGGCGTGGTTGTGGGTGTTGAACAACCTGCTGCTGGTGACTTTGGTCGAGGAAGCGCTGTTTCGCGGCTATATACAGGGCGGCCTCAGCCAGCGCTTCAAACACCTGCCTTACGGTGAAAATCTCGCCCTGCTGCTGGCCTCGCTGCTGTTTGGTCTGGTGCATGCCGGCGCGGGCTGGACCTGGGTGTTGCTGGCGGGTCTGGCGGGGGTCGGCTATGGTCTGGCCTACCGTTTTGGCGGGCTCGGCGCGGCAATCGCCACGCATTTCGGCCTGAACCTGCTGCACTTCAGTTTGTTCACCTATCCGATGCTCGCCGGCTGAAGCAAGCGCCGTTTTGCGACGCTGTGCTGATTATTGAAAAAAAATTTCAATAAAAAGCTGTCACCGCCGACAACCTTTCAAAGCCTTGCGGATTGAAAAACCATGCGTAACAACCAGCCCATTACACAACGCGAACGGACTTTCCCGGCTCAGCAGCGGTTGATTTCCACAACCGACGCCAAGGGCGTGATCACCTACTGCAACGACGCTTTCGTCGAGATCAGCGGGTTTTCGCGTGAGGAACTGATCCGTGCGCCGCACAACCTGGTCCGTCACCCCGACGTCCCGGCGGCGGTGTTTTCGCACATGTGGGGCACATTGAAACAAGGCTTGCCATGGATGGGCATTGTCAAGAATCGCTGCAAGACCGGTGACCATTACTGGGTTAACGCCTATGTCACACCGGTGTTCGACGGCAATCAGGTGGTCGGTTACGAGTCGGTGCGGATCAAACCCACCGCCGAACAGATCCGCCGCGCCGAAGCGCTCTACCAACGCATCAACCAAGGCAAGTCGGCGATCCCTTCCAGCGACAAATGGCTGCCGGTGCTGCAAGACTGGCTGCCGTTCATTCTGGTCAGCCAACTGAGCTTCGTGATCGGCGCGACCCTGAACTCGCAGTGGGGCTTCGCCCTCGCCGCCGGTCTGTCGGTGCCGCTGGGCCTGATGGGCCTGCAATGGCAGCAACGCGGGCTCAAACGCCTGCTGCGCCTGGCCGAGCAGACCACCTCCGACCCGCTGATCGCGCAGATGTACACCGACAGCCGTGGCGCCCAGGCGCGTCTGGAAATGTCGATCCTCAGCCAGGAAGCTCGCCTGAAAACCTGCCTGACCCGTCTGCAGGACACCGCCGAACACCTGACCGATCAGGCCAAGCAGTCCGACGCCCTGGCGCACAACAGCTCCACCGGTCTGGAACGTCAACGCGTGGAAACCGAACAGGTCGCCACCGCCGTCAACCAAATGGCCGCCACTACTCAGGAAGTAGCGAGCCACGTGCAGCGCACCGCCGACGCCACTCAGGAAGCCAATCGCCTGACCGGTCGCGGCCGTGACATCGCCGGGGAAACCCGCGAAGCCATTCAGCGCTTGTCGGTGGTTGTAGGGGAAACCGGCCTGACCGTGACCCAATTGGCCAAGGACAGCGACGAAATCGGCGGCGTGGTCGACGTGATCAAAGGCATCGCCGACCAGACCAACCTGCTGGCACTGAACGCTGCGATCGAAGCGGCACGTGCCGGTGAGATGGGCCGTGGTTTCGCGGTAGTGGCCGATGAAGTTCGCCAATTGGCGCAACGCACCAGCGAATCGACCGGGCAGATTCACGCCCTGATCGCCAAGTTGCAGCAGACGGCTTCGAGTGCCGTGCAGACCATGGAAGCCGGGCATCGTCAGGCTGAAGAAGGTGTAGCGCGGGTGCTGGAAGCGGATCAGGCGTTGGTCGGGATCAGTGAAGCGGTGGCTAATATCACCGACATGACCACGCAGATTGCTGCGGCGACGGAAGAGCAAAGTGCGGTGGCTGAAGAGATCAGCCGCAACATCAGCAATATTTCGGAGTTGGCGGATCAGACGTCGGAGCAGGCGCATAACTCGGCGTTGCTGAGTGAAGAGCTGACGAAGACGGCGAATACGCAGTACTCGTTGGTGGAGCGGTTTAACCGCTGATTGAACTGGCGATAACAAAAAACCCGGATGGCGAGAGCTTCCGGGTTTTTTGTTGCCTGTATGAAATGGACGTTGTTGGGCAGGCCGCTTTCGCAACAAGCGCTGGCCATGCAGGAACCTCGACGATCACGTCACTTCGCGGAAGGCGTTTAAGATCAACCCAAGATGCGTTTAAAGCATACATTGCAGCACCACCTAAAGCCTACAGACCCTCTCGCCATTGCCTACATCAACGACAGAATCCGCTGGCTTGTACGCCTGGCGCACGGACTCTATCGTGACCTTGTTACAAAAAAACGCGAAACGATTTGGAGAAAAGGCTTCCTCAGAGGAATGCCTGTTCTATAGAACTTTTTTAATCTACTCCGTTACTCAATACGCAAATCTCAACAATCCCCCACAACTTATTCAGGCATTAAACTTAAAAAAGAGGATTGGATCATGTTCAAAAGAAAAAATACGTCACTCACGATAAAACAAGCCGCCCTTTGATATTCAAAGCGACCCCAACGATAAATGGCTATGGTGGAGGCTGCGTCCTGGAAGGCAAATACTTCATTTTTCGGCCAGATTGCGGCGGCCCTAGAATTCCAAGCCCGAGGTAATTCCTAAACGTCATTATTGAGCGCCCCTACAGGGCGCTCAATAATCGGTCCAGCTCACATAAAGCCAAGGAGTGGCCATGAACAACAAAGGAAAGCGCTATCAAACGCACAACCCTAATTCAACACAACAAAAACCCACCGCAGAAAAAATAGTGCACGTAAATCCTTTGTCATCCTGCAAGTTGATAGTAATCAACAGTAATATCGGCAGCATTATGAGTGGTAAATTCGAGCCCCCCTTATTCAACAAAGAACCGGACAGGTATCAAATAATTCGCCAACTCACCCAAGACGAACCTGCCTCAACGTCCACTTATTGGCAGGGGGTCATATTGCTCCCGCCCTCACACACATACACGTACGATACCAAACTAAAGACCAGCATTATTGAGACCAACCTCACCCACCTTCAAGGCCAATATCCATTCGCAAACCAAGACCCTTTTGAATTGATAATTGATTACATCGCCGAAGAACATAATAAAAACAAAGATGGAGAGCTTGTAGTGCGTTTCTCGGGAGGTGTCGATTCAACGTGCTTACTACTTGCAGCGATTGAAGTCGCTGGAAAAGATCACGTTACCGCCATCACTTGGTTCGACGAAAAATGCAGTGCAAATAATGATAGAAATACAGCCACCGCCTTATGCAATACACTTGACATAAACCACATATTGTTCAAGCTCGAACCAGAAGACTTCTTTCAGGAAGTGAATCCGACTGATCACTTCTGTATCAACTCCAGCATGGCTTCTGAGCAGGTATTCAAAAGAGAAAGAGACTTTATCTTATCCCAACTAGGACACGAATTCATTGTACTGGATGGACATGGAGGCGATCACTTATTCTTAGACCCCGTACCCTCCGTTGCATTCCAACATTTAATTAGAGAAAAGAGATTTTTCAAGGGATTTAATATAGCTGCAACGATCTCCAAACTGACAGGATCAAACCTCTACCAAACCCTTACTCAAAACAGGCGACAACGAAACAACGAGACTGACCAGTTAAGGTATTTTTTTAACTCGCAGTTCTTGCCGCGAAGGGGTGCAGAAAAACCTAAGAGCCTAGCCGAGGAACATGTACAAGCTATAACACAGGCCATTTTCCAGAACTCGACAAGTTCGACCCTTAACAAGTTCAACAACATAATTTTTCCATTCACAAGCCAAAAAATCATTGAATATGCACTCACACAAAACCCATACAGCATGTTCAACGAAAGTGAAACCAGACTACCAATAAAGCGAGCCTTCAGAAAAAAACACCCAAACATACTACTTCGACGTGACAAGGGGCATATAACAGGCGCCTACCAAAAAGCATTAAAACTCCATAAAAAAGACATTATAAAAAAGCTCCGCAGCAGTTGGATGACCCAAGAAAACATAATTAACATGCCCAACATTGAAAACTCTATAAATCGCTCAGCAATGGGATTTGGAGGTGTCGAAAAAAATTTGCTGAAAATCATATGCGCGTCCTTAATTAAAAATATTTAAAGGAGAAAAGGGAAAATGGAATTTACTTTTCAGCCTCACGCACACGCCATCTTGATAGACAACCAACTTGTCATCCTTGATGAAAAGCTCGACACCTACTTAATTTTTAACGAATCACAAACTACGATACTGATTAAAGGCGACAGGGACTGCAACGAATACAACGAAATTCGACACGAGCTCTCCTCTCTAAACATAATCACTGATTCGATTCACAACTCCAACCCTCTAACAAAAGCGAATGATGACTACGAAGGTATTGATAACTATACGTGGAGAATAAAAAGGCAAAACCCTCGTCAACCCGTTAAATTGCTACCGACAATGCGGGCATGCCTGGACCTCCTGATTTTAAAGGTAACAATCGCACTCGGTGGCCTGGAAACCTGCCTGAATAGCATGAGAGCCTCAAAAAAAGCTCTATCAGGAAACCCTGTATCGGCTTGGCACGAAAGTATTGAAAGCTACGCGCAAGGCGTTCGCATCGCTTCACTTGTATTGCCTTTTAAGGTCAAGTGCCTTGAGTCTTCTATCTGTCTCTTCAAACACGCCATGAGAAACAATAAAAAGTGTGACTTCTTTATTGGCGTTCAATTATATGACTTCCTTTCGCACGCGTGGATCGAAATAAATGGAGAAGTCATTGCCGATGATCCACACCTATCACGCAAGCTACCTAAAATACTGACAATATAAGGCTGCTCAAAAATGAATTGGCTGTATCAATACATAAAAATCTTTAAAATAATCTCAAAAAATTATCGCTGGTTTACAGCCAGCTTTATCGGAATATCAGCAATATTTCTCCTATGCAGCGCCCTGAACTCCCTCCTCCCGGTTATATTGAGAAATGCTGCCAACTCCATTCACGAATCAAATAGCATGCAAACACAGTTTCTGTTTTTTGCGGCATCTTATTCGGCCATATGGACTCTTTCTCAGGTTCTGTCGAATATACGTGGAATTTTATCAGCGTGGATACTCGCAAAGTGCGACACTACAATCTACGAAACAATCATTAACAGGATCTTTAAGTACCCATATAAAAAACAAAAAAACCTGGACCCCGGATTTGTTGTAGCTGACATAAACAGATCCGCTAGCAGTTTCAGCATGATAACTATAGGCGTATTCTGGACAATCACCCCTATTACTGTGGAAATCATCATTGCGATAAGTGTACTGTACGCGATCATGGGCCATGCCTACGCAATCTTGTTCCTTCTCTCCTCCATAGTACTGATATGCATATCGATTTATGTTGCCAGGTCCAGCTCCAGCATTCATCGGGAATTATTTGAGGCAGACGCCAAATTATCCAGCTATACCGTCGAAAGACTTGGCCGCACTTACGACATAAAGCTTAACAGTACGCAACTTAAGGAATGCCATGCGGGCAAAAGCTTTTTTGACAACTATGTCAAGACAATCAGAAAAGCCAACCTTCATATGGGTACACGTATTGCCGCTCAAGGATTAGCAATTGGAACCGTGCTGGCTTTTTTCGTGATTTTGTCAGGAGTTAATTATCATTCAATATTTACTTCAGGTGATTTCATCATGATCACTGGCTACATCACAATGTTCACGATGCAGTTACATCTATTGGCTGGAACACTGATAAATCTTCAGGGAAACCTTGTTTCCCTGGATGACGGCGTTAAATACATCGAAGAAAAAATCAACAACTCATATTACCCGAACACCTCTCAGACCGAACAAGGTTTTGTTCTTAGAGAACTATCACTCACCAAAGACAATAACGTTATATTTTCCAGAATCAACTATCAATTTAAACGAGGCGTAAACATTATAGCGGGGAGTTCTGGCGCAGGAAAAACGACACTCATCAATACTCTATTAGGCCTCGAAGAAAATTATACGGGAGCAGTACATTACAGAGGGCACTTGATAAACGAAACAATGAGTGAATTCATACTCTCTGAGGTTTCCGTCGCACCACAGCAACCTATACTCATCGCTGGCACCTTTGAAGACAACCTGCTTTATGGATCGAAAAATGTTTCACCGCAAAAACTAAGATGGGTCATTGAACTTCTGGGACTTTCAAAAGACAACTCTGAAATAGAGGGATTATTGGCTACCGTAATAGGCGCCGCGAATAGCGAACTCAGCGGGGGAGAAAAACAACGAATTGCAATTGGCCGAGCGATTCTAAGAGATAAACATACATTGATATTAGATGAACCGACCTCTTCACTTGATGATACAACGGCTTACAAAATCATTGAGTGGCTCGCCGCCAACATACCCTGCTTAATAATTGTCACTCATGATGCTGGTTTGAAGAAAAAATACGGAGTGGCAATAGAGCTGACTGAAAATCACCCTCAGAGCACTTAGCCATTCAGCGTGCTCCCCGCTCGCGATGAGCGCTATCACTACCGGGAACGATCTCACTCAAGTAATGCAGACATTGCCTACAATTGCGACAGAATGCGCCGACTGGTGCTTGTTGAGGCCAGTTTCTATCGTTTGCCGGTCGCTACTCAATCACACATACCGGCCAGCATGAATACAACGTCCGCCCGAAAACCCGCAAAACAGAAAGTTTGTGATGAACTGACATTCCTTGATGTTCGGCAAGCCGCGCGTGATGGGCAGAAAGTGTTCGATGAAATTGTGATCACTGGCAGGCTACCCATTACAAAGTAAATCAAAAAAATCGCAGCCTGCCACAGCTTCTAAAAAGCCATTGTGTAGGAGCTGCCGCAGGCTGCGACCTTTTAATTCTGAAAGCCCGGACGGCGAAAGCTTCCGGTTTTTAATACCTGAAATAAAGGCAAACCCCAAAAACAGCGCCGAAGCACATTCCGCGAATAAAGTCTAGCTGACAACTCTGACAGTAGACAGAACATTAATAACTGAATATCTATGAAATACCGCTCGGTCAATCGACGGGATTCCCCTACGAGACAGAAGGATTTCATCGTGAGCTACAGCGATTTTTATAATGAAAATAACGCCTCTCAGATAGATAACTTCGAAGCAGAGGACGACGACTTTCAGTGGGAGATCGATTCTTTATCAACCAAAGCCCAAAGAACATCATTTTACAAATCAAGCACCTCAACTAACCTTTCATGGATAATTTATGGTTCCGTGGGTTCGGTTGATTCAGTGAACTATTTTGGTTTTATGCTCCGAGTGCCGTATATCAATGAGGATATCCTGGAAGGCACCTATACACTTGCAAACGGCTTGTACTTTGACCACAGGCATTCAGTAAAAAAGGGTGCGTTGAAAGGCTGGCGAGTTATCCAGGCGGATGCTGCGACACTGAGTATTAAGCTGGACCCTGTAAAAGGGACTGCTGAAGGTAAGTTCGAAGCAACATTCACAAAAACAAACCCCGACGAAACGCCCGAAGAAATAAAGCCCAAAGGAACTTTCAATTTAAGAAGAAATGATCTGAAAGCCAAACAATATTTTGAGACATTCACGGATACTGTTTGATGTGCCGAAAATCGCGCACGATGGGCAGAACGCGTTCGATAACAGTGTGCTTACTGGCGGTGGGTTGGGCGTAACTTTGAATTTGGATGAAACTCCTACCGCAGCTTTAAGGAGCAGTCACCGTCGCTACCAAACGAGTGGGTGGCGGCCATACGCGGGTTGGTAGACCGACTGCAATAGGAACCCGGCGCTCACGGATGAACCCCACGCATGACCACCATAAAGCAGAGCCTCAAGATAGAAGCTCCATAAGGTGTTGCCACACAGCTATTACAGACGGGCTACCAATCCCGATCACTGTTTTGCGGTGACAAGGAAACGATATAGCCCGGCCCATAGCCGTGTAAGACGGCGGATTCTGGCGTACGCGTAGGTAACGGCGCAAGGTGTTGTAGGCCCTGCGGCGTAACGGGTTGTGTGATTTAAACGTGCTTACAGGACTGCGTTTACCGACAGAGAAGTCCGCAAATGCCCTGTTCTTTTGATGGTGTCTGTCAGACCGCTTTCGCGAGCAAGCTCGCTCCCACATTTGGACCGGATGCAATCAGTTAGAGGTTGGTCGGCTCTTAGGCCGCCATCGCGAGCAGGCTCACTCCTACAGGGGATCGTTGTCGGGCACTCAATCAGTGATCACCGCAGATCCAATGTAGGAGTGAGCCTGCTCGCGATGAGGTCATAACAGCCAGCGAAATTACTGAGGCAACTTCAGCTTATCCAGCAGCCGATTGACCAACAGCTCGTTCAACATGATCACCTGTTGCAGCGCCAGCAGCGGTTTGCGCTCCGGGCCGCCTATTGAGTTGGCGATGTTACCGGCCATGGCGTGGGCGTATGAAAGCGACTCGCTCGCCTCGACCAGCAGGGTTTCGTCGTCCAGTGTAGGGTCGACGAGATAGACCGGGCGAAACTTGGGCGAGCTTGGTGGAGCCCCCAGGGCTTCTGGTCGGAGGTAGTAGTCGAGGGCGCGATCAGTCGCTTCTTTTGTCTTTTGAGACTCCAGCGCTGGGTCGTGAGGGGTTGGGTCGATGCCCGGAGGGTTTGGCGTGGCTTTGAACATAAATATCTAATTCCTGAACAAGGGCCGCGACCGTTCTCTACTAAAGAAGGGTGGCGGCTGTGCGCAGGTTAGTAGACCGGAGGAATTAGCAAGACCGGCGCGCTCGAAAGCGCCCTGAGCACAGCCACCATTGAGTACAGGCAGATGCGCCTGACTTTATGGGACCTATGCACTTACTAAAACCATACGGGCTACTAAACCCGACCACTGATGGGCAGTGGCAGGCAAACGATATAGCCCGCGCATGGTCGTGTAAGCCGGCGGATTCTGGCGTATGCGTAGGTAACGGCGCAAGGTGTTGTAGGCCCGGTGGCGTAACGGGTTGTGTAATTTACACGCGCTCACAAAATCATGTTTACGCACGAGAAATGCCGGACAGTGAGCGCTTCCAGTTCTTGATCGTGCCAGCAGAATCGCCCCTCACCCTAACCCTCTCCCAGAGGGAGAGGGGACTAACCGAGGTGTTTGGGCAAGATACGCCGACGTGCGATACCGCGTTGAACTCCAGCGCTGAAAAGCACACAAATCGGCTCTTCTCCTTCCCAGAGAGAGGTGACTGACCGAGGTGTTTGGGCAAGGTACGCCGACGTGCGATACCGAGTCGAACTCAGATTCTGAAAGGCCCACAAATCGGCTCCCTCTCCCTCGGGAGAGGGCTGGGGTAGCCACAACATAAATCAACAGCCGAACACCGCTTGGCCCTTAACCACTCAATAGGCCGAGTGTCAGCTCGCCTGCTTTTGATCTTGATCCACGGGCGACGTCGGAAGGCTGAGTGGAGGG